>NZ_JAHKPW010000067.1 GCF_018860755.1 Colwellia sp. D2M02
CTTTGTTGTAGTATTTAGGGGCGGTTCATCTTTCGAGATTATTTTTGCAGCTTTTTGTTGGGTATTTATACAAGGCAGAGCCTTTGTAATGTAGTTATTCTACCTAAAAAGGCGATAACGCAGTAAAAATGACCAACAAACGCTGTCCGAAGGATTCGGCTAAAAGCGTTTTACGCTTTGTTGAACAGTATTTGCTTAGAATGACTAGGCAACACACAGTTCGCCGCGATTAAAACGCTTTTATCTCGAACAAAAGTTAACCGCGAAAGTTCAACAGCCCCTAGCTCATCAATAGTAAAAGATAAACAAAAAGAGCATTGGTGATGAAAATAACGTGTAAAAGAGTGATTTTAATCACCAGTAGTAACGTTAACTAGTATTAAAGAACACTATTAATACAACATCGCTATTAATTATTTTAATTATGAGGAAAGTAAAATGTCAGATAATTCAGGGAACACAGCCGATAAAAAACTCTCAGGTGCAGGGCTTCGCGGTCAAAGTGCTGGTGAAACAAAATTGTGTACTGTTGGAAAGTCAGGCTCAGGCTTAACATACTGCGGTTATGATGTTGCCGATTTAGCAGAAAATGCTACTTTTGAAGAAGTAGCTTATTTACTTTTTAATGGGGAATTACCTAATAGCGCACAACTAGCGCAGTATAAAGTTGAACTCAAAGCAATGCGTGATTTACCGCAAGCATTAAAAGAGGTGCTACAACGTATTCCTAAATCAGCGCATCCAATGGATGTTATGCGCACGGGGTGTTCATTTTTAGGTAATCTTGAGCCAGAAGCTGATTTTTCACAGCAAAATACTGCAGCTAATCGCCTATTATCGGCATTTCCTGCCATCATGTGTTACTGGTATCGCTATAGTCATGAAGGCATTGAAATAGACTGCCATTCAGAAGAAGACTCACTGGCAGGGCATTTTTTACGATTACTAAAAGGCGAAACTGCCTCTGCTCAGCATCAGCGTGTGATGGATGTTTCACTCATTTTGTATGCCGAGCATGAATTTAATGCCTCAACATTTACGGCACGGGTTTGTGCTTCAACCTTATCAGATATGTTTTCTTGTGTAACAGGTGCTATTGGTACATTGCGTGGGCCATTACACGGTGGTGCTAATGAAGCGGCTATGGATATGATTGAACAATTTAGCTCACCCAGTGATGCTAAAATACAAATGGCAGGAATGCTTGAGCGTAAAGAGAAAATTATGGGCTTTGGTCATGCGGTCTACCGTACCTCAGATCCACGTAATGTTATTATCAAACAATGGTCTGAAAAACTGGCAAAAGAAAACGGTAATACGGCCTTGTATGATATCTCTGTAGCTTGTGAAGAGTATATGTGGGATACCAAGAAACTCTTTTGTAATGCCGATTTTTTCCATGCGTCTACGTATAACTATATGGGAATTCCTACTAAATTATTTACGCCAATATTTGTTTGTTCACGCTTAACGGGTTGGGCCGCACATGTTATGGAGCAGCGCAGTAATAACCGTATTATTCGCCCAAGTGCTGATTATATTGGTAGCGAGCCTCGCGTTGTAACTCCTATCAACGAACGATAACGAAAAATCTGATCGTAGTTATTAATGGTCTTTTCATTAATAACTACGGTTTGGCTATTTATCATTCTGATCGTCTTTTGTTATTGCACCTAAGCGCAGCTACTAACCGGATAACCTTATGAATTACCAACATCGAAAACCTTTACCTGGCTTTAATGTCGACTTTTTTGATACCCAAGAAGCGGTTAACGCGATTAAAGCCGGCGCGTATGAGCAGCTTCCCTATTGCTCAAAAGTATTTGCAGAAAACTTAGTACGTCGCTGTGATCCCGAAAGCTTAACCGCATCCCTTAGCCAGTTGATTGAGCGAAAACGTGATTTAGATTTTCCTTGGTTTCCTGCTCGCGTTGTTTGTCATGACATATTAGGCCAAACCGCATTGGTTGATTTGGCTGGCTTGCGTGACGCTATTAGTAAAGCAGGGGGCGATCCGGCAAAAGTTAATCCTGTCGTGCCAACTCAACTTATTGTTGATCACTCGTTAGCAGTAGAGCACGCTGGGTTTGAGCAAGGAGCGCTTGAGAAAAATCGCGCCATTGAAGATAGACGTAATGAAGATCGATTCCATTTTATTAATTGGACGAAAAAAGCTTTCAAAAATATTGATGTTATTCAGCCAGGTAACGGCATTATGCATCAAATTAATTTAGAAAAAATGTCACCGGTGGTGCAAGTCAGAGAAGGGGTTGCTTTTCCTGATACTTTAGTGGGAACAGACAGCCATACACCCCATGTTGACGCATTGGGCGTTATTGCCTTAGGTGTTGGCGGGTTAGAAGCTGAAAGTGTAATGTTAGGTCGCGCCTCATATATGCGTTTACCTGATATTATTGGCGTTGAACTCACAGGAAAACGTCAAGAAGGTATTACTGCAACCGATATTGTCTTGGCGTTGACTGAGTTTTTACGTAACGAAAAAGTTGTTTCTGCCTTTTTAGAGTTTTATGGTGAAGGTGCACGTGCTTTAACACTAGGTGACCGAGCAACAATAGCAAATATGACTCCTGAGTTTGGCGCCTCTGCCGGTATGTTTTATATTGATGAGAAAACAATCGACTATTTAACCTTAACTGGGCGAGAAGATAACCAAGTTAAATTAGTTGAAGCTTATGCAAAAGCAACCGGGTTATGGGCTGATAGTATGACAGCTGCTAAGTATGAACGTGTTTTACGTTTTGATATTTCAGCGGTTGGTCGTAATATTGCTGGCCCTTCAAATCCACATCGCCGTGTTGCTACCGCTGATTTAGTTTTAAATGGGATTGCTCATACGCAAGATACGCCCCAGGCGTCTGTCGAATCATCCCTGGAAAAAAGTGCTGAATATGGCGCTGAAACCATGCCAGATGGTGCTTGTATTATTGCCGCCATTACTAGTTGTACTAATACCAGTAATCCACGTAATGTTATTGCCGCAGCTCTACTGGCACGTAATGCCAACGCGAAAGGACTAACACGTAAGCCTTGGGTTAAAACGTCATTAGCACCAGGTTCAAAAGCTGTGCAACTTTATTTAGAGCAAGCCAATTTATTAACTGAACTTGAACAATTAGGCTTTGGTATTGTCGGTTTTGCTTGTACCACTTGTAATGGTATGAGTGGCGCTCTTGACCCTAAGATTCAACAACAAGTTATAGACCGTGATTTATACGCAACAGCTGTTCTATCGGGAAATCGTAACTTTGATGGTCGAATTCACCCTTACGCCAAACAAGCTTTTATTGCCTCGCCCCCTTTGGTTGTTGCTTATGCTATTGCTGGCACCATTCGTTTCGATATTGAACAAGATGCGTTAGGGTACGATGAACAAGGGGCTAAAGTTTGTTTAAAAGATATTTGGCCCACAGACGCTGAAATTGATGCGGTTATTGAACAAAGCGTTAAACCAGAACAATTTCGTCAAGTATACGAACCCATGTTTCCATTAGTTACCGATGCTAATAATGCGCTTTCAAGTACTACGCCACCTTTATATAATTGGCGAGAAAAAAGTACTTATATTCGTCGTCCTCCATATTGGGAAGGAGCATTAGCAGGCGAGCGTACTATGCAAGGAATGCGCGCTTTAGCAGTGCTGGGCGATAATATCACGACTGATCATTTATCTCCTTCAAATGCCATTTTACTCGATAGCGCAGCAGGCGCCTATTTAGCGAAAATGGGTTTACCAGAGGTTGACTTTAACTCCTATGCCACGCACCGAGGCGATCATTTAACGGCACAACGAGCTACATTTGCCAACCCTAAACTCTTTAATGAGATGGTAAGAGTAGACAATAAAGCTGACGGAGATGTTATTCAAGGCTCGTTAGCACGTGTTGAGCCTGAAGGTAAAGTAATGCGTATGTGGGAAGCTATTGAAACCTATATGGAACGTAAACAGCCATTAATTATTATTGCGGGCGAAGATTACGGGCAAGGTTCATCGCGTGACTGGGCAGCAAAAGGTGTGCGTTTAGCAGGTGTTGAAGTGATAGTTGCTCAAGGGTTTGAACGTATTCATCGCACTAATTTAGTTGGTATGGGGGTATTACCAGTTGAATTTAGTATTGGTGACAATCGTAAAACGTACAGCATTGATGGCACTGAAACATTTGACATTATAGGCGATATTGCACCGAACTCAGCATTAACACTCGTTATAACACGTGCTAATGGTGAAAGGGTCAATGTAAAAGTTAAATGCAGACTCGATACCGCAGAAGAATTATCAATTTATCAGGCTGGTGGAGTATTACAACGCTTCGCACAAGATTTTTTAGCATCACAAGCAACTCATTAGTATTGGTGTGTTAATCGTTATTTTAAGTATGAGCTATAAATAGCCAATACTGTAAGGAAAAGGTTTATGACTTATTTGCCTCAATTAAAAATTCCCGCAACCTATATGCGCGGTGGCACCAGTAAAGGGGTGTTTTTCAAATTAACAGACTTACCTTTGCCTTGCCAAGTTGCTGGGCCGCAACGCGATGCTTTATTGCTACGTGTTATTGGTAGTCCAGATCCTTATGCAAAACAAACTGATGGTATGGGCGGTGCAACTTCGAGCACCAGCAAAACTGTTATCTTGTCAAAAAGTAGCCAAGTAAACCATGATGTCGACTATTTATTTGGTCAAGTCGCTATTGATAAGCCTTTCGTTGACTGGAGCGGTAATTGTGGAAATTTAACGGCGGCGGTAGGGGCGTTTGCTATTTCATCTGGACTTATTTCTGCGGATAAGTTAGTGACAGATGGTATTGCTGTCGTGCGTATTTGGCAAAAAAACATAGGGAAAACTATCGTTGCTCATGTGCCTATGTGTAATGGTGAAGTGCAAGAAACCGGAGATTTTATGCTCGATGGGGTAACGTTTCCTGCCGCAGAGGTTCCCATTGAGTTTTTGAATCCTGCCGATGGTGAAGGTGCGCTATTTCCTACGGGTAAAGTTATTGAAAAATTAAAAGTGCCTGTTGAACTCATTCCTACAGGTGAGCTAACCGCCACCATGATTAGTGCTGGCATTCCTACGGTTTTTTTAAATGCTGAAGAACTCGGTCTTTGTGGTAATGAACTCCAAGAGCAAGTTAATAATGATGAAGCACTGCTCGAAAAGCTTGAAGCTATAAGAGCTTATGCTGCCCTTAAAATGGGGTTAATTGATAAGCTCGCACAAGCTAAAGAGCGCCAGCATACCCCTAAACTTGCTTTTGTTGCTCCTGCTAGTGATTATGAAAGTGCTAGTGGTGTTTTAATAAAACAGTCACAAATAGACTTACAAGTTAGAGCAATGTCTATGGGAAAACTGCATCATGCAATGATGGGCACTGCTGCAGTGGCTATTGCTAGTGCAGCTTCAGTGTTAGGGACTGTTGTAAATATTGCAGCAAGTCATACTCATAAGGATACAGATATTGAACATAATAGTAGTAGCGCAAGTAAAACAATTAACTTTGGTCACCCCTCTGGTACCTTAAAAGTTTCTGCTACAGCAAGCTGTGCTGCTAAGGTAAATGAGCAAGCAAAGCTTCAATGGCAAATTGATAAAGTAATGATGAGTCGTAGCGCACGTGTGTTAATGGAAGGATGGGTTAGAGTACCCGATATATTTTAATACTATCAAAAGCGTATAATTAAACGCCCTGAGTTAAGGTTGTTTATGGTGAATAATTACGCTTTTGCTTTTAATTCACCTTAAGGCAGTTTATAACAGGATACTAATATTTATTTATAGGGATTTTGTTTTGGTAACTCACTTCTTTTGCCGCACGATGGCAACTTTAATCACAACGTTTTTTATCATAACGTGTAGCTTAAGCGCCTCATTAGCTATGCCATTAACTGTCTCGGCAGCCACATTAACAATCAGCGATAATTTAGTGCTTAAATCAGTGAACGATAAACCTTTAGATGTTGGTTTTTTTTCAACCAAAAGCCAGGTTGAACTCACCTCAGGCGAACAAGCAATATTAGTGAAATATAAAGATGTTTTTGAAGATTTAGACTTTGCAGAAGACCGTTTGGTTGAATCTGATTATTTCATTGCTAAATTTACCTTATCGCAGCAGAAATCCTTGTTGTTAAGTACGCCTAAAGTGAAAAATTTAGCGGCAGCAGAGAAATTCTCACATAATCCCGAGCTTATTTTAAGCGATGAAAATAATCAAACACTCGTACTTGAGTTACTGACATATGATGACTATAAACTAGCGCAGCAAGTTAATCAGGCAGTTAAAACACTTGCTCAAGAGCCAGTTAGTCAGCCGGTAACACCAACAGCTAATACAGTAACCACTGCACATGATACACCCGATGTCGCAGCACAAGTGGCAACAGCAAGTACAACTAATAACGAACTCAAAAGAACAGAAAATGAAGTAAAGCAAACATTTAATAACAAAGTTGCTAACCACATTGAAACCTTGCCTATGTTAAAGTATTGGTGGAAAAAAGCGTCGGATGCTGAAAAACAAGACTTCATTCGATATATCAAAACACAGTAATTATTCTTTATAAGAGGTATTATTTATGACGCGTTATTTTAATCAATTAATTCTTTTGACAGTATTGAGTGTTTGCTCATACAGTACCTATGCTGATACCGATGACAATGAGGGCATAGACGTTGTTGGTAACGGTAGCGTAATTGCAATACCAGATCAATTTAGCTTATCACTCACAATCACCGAGCGAGGACGTATACCAAGTAAGTTACATCCCCTTGTTGATAATAAAACGAATTTAGTGATTGATGCAGCAAAACAGCTTGGTATCACCACAAAAGACATTAAATCAGCACAAGTTAATTTACGATTAATAAAAGAAAAGCCTTCAATAACTGTACAAGGTTTAGAGTTACAACAAGGTAAACAAGGGAGTGTTTTTGTTGACGGAAAAAATGTTAATAATACCCAAACACCAATACAGCTTTTTGAGTTGAGTCGTTATATTACAGTTAACTTCGCTAATATTAATGATTATGACCAATTCTTAGCAAAAATAGTAAAATTAAATGTTAGCCATATTTCAGCTTTATCAATGACAGTAAAGCAGCGAGATGATTATTATCAACAAGCATTGATGAAAGCGATTGATCACGCTAAACAAAAAGCGACAAAAATGATAGCGCAAACAGGTGGAACTCTTGGTAAGTTGGTTTATTTGAAAGAAGTTTCTTCAGGACATTACCAACCTCGCTACGCACAGGCAATGATGAGTGAATCTATGTCGGTTAACTACTCTTCGTTAGTGGGCAGCCAAGAAATAAGTGCGAGTGTTTTAGTGAAATTTGCGATAAAACCTTAAATTATTGCTTATCTGTGTGAATAGTTAGTGAATTAAGTGATAAAAGCTTTAATTATGTCGCCTTTTTAGGTATGTTAGCGCCTTTTCAATGGCGCTAACACTGCTTTAAAGGTGAATTGTAATTTATATGACAAATATAACAGACTTTTATCAAACACTATTGGCGCAAACTAAAGCGCTTATTAGTGATGAATCTGATATCATTGCGAATATGGCAAACATAAGTGCATTACTTTTTGAGCACTTAGAGGAAGTGAATTGGGCTGGCTTTTATCGTGTTATTAACGAAGAGCTTGTTTTAGGTCCATTTCAAGGCAAAGTGGCTTGTATTCGTATTCCCTTTGCTAAAGGCGTTTGTGGTACCTGTGCAGCCACAGGGCTAGTACAACGTATTAGCGATGTTCATCAATTTGATGGTCATATTGCTTGTGATGCAAGTAGTAATGCTGAGATTGTTTTACCCGTTAAAGTGGATGGTTGTATTATTGCCGTGCTAGATATTGATAGCACTGCTTTTAATCGCTTTGATGAGCACGATGAAATAGGTTTAACGGCAATTGTTGAAGCATTTGCACAACACCATAGTAATACCTAAACGCGGTTATGCCGTTCGTGAATATTGTTAACCATTAAGCGACATTTGAATGAAAGAGTTTGTAGTAATTCACGATTACCTAGTTACCCAAGAAATTGTAGGTGACTGGGATGGTCAGGAAGAAGAAGTAGCTGAACGTATTAATGAAATTTATCATACGTTATACGATTTGGCAGAAGAAGATATTGAAAGCGAAGTACTCATGCAAATACTTGAATTAGTATGGGATGCTTGGATTGGCCAAGAGTCATTACCGGAGCTCGAAACAGATGATATTTACGATTGGTGTCGACATGTCATCGAGAATCGTGAACAATATCTACAAGAGTCAAATTAGCCTGTACTAACATAAATATGATTTATGTGGGTATCAATAAAATAAATTAAAATTGTAAAAAGTGTAATTATGGAAACTGAAATTAAACGTACAAGTACTAAAGATATTATCACCTATTTAACTGAAAAATTCCCTGAGTGTTTTTCAATCAAAGGGCCGGTAAAACCACTTAAAATAGGGATCTTTCAAGATTTAGCTGAAAAGTTAAGTGAAGATGATACCGTAAGTAAAACGCGTTTACGTCAAGCGTTACGTCATTACACAAGTAGCTGGCGTTATTTGAAAGCAGTTAAAGTGGGTGTTTTTCGTGTAGATATCGACGGCAAAGAAGTTGCAGAAATTGATGAAGAACAAGCTAATTATGCCAGCAAAACATTAAAAGAAAGCCAGGAAAAATTTGGTAACAAAAAAAATGTTGATAAAAAATCAGCAAAGCCAACAAACGATACCGCGCGTCCAAAGACCGATAAACCACAATCTGACGCTAAATCAGCTAAGTTTAAATCAGTAAAAACTAAACGCCCAGTAGCAAAAAAAGAAGCGGCACCATTGAAACCTGTTGAATCAGCTACAATTAAAGTAGGTAGTCAAGTAAAAGTACAGCTTGGTAACTCGCCTATGAATGCCAGTATTACTGAAATTTCAGGTCAGGATATTAGCGTACAACTTGACTCTGGTATGATAATTAAAACGAAATTAGAAAATATCTACTCATAATTTACTAACTTTTATTATTTTATTTAGCTAAGCTAATAATAAATGTCAGATTAATTTTCTTCGTTTCTTATCGTGTTTTAGAAGTTATTTTGGAGCTTAATGCATGCAAAAATTTTGTCGTATAGCAGTTGCGGTATCTATCTCGTTAAGTTTATCGGTGAGTGTCTTTGCTTTTGAAAAGACACCAGTACCCGATGAACTCCCAACTTTATCTCCTGAGAGTCAGCATGCTACTGCGAGTAAGCGTATAACGGCACAATTTACTCGAGCGCATTATAAAAAAATCGCCATTGATGAAGCCCTTTCAGCAGAAATCTTTGATCGATTTATAAAGCAACTTGACTATGCACGTAATATTTTCTTGTTAAGTGATATTAATAGTATCCAAAAATACCGCTCTAACTTCGATAATGTTTTTTCTCGCGGTAAACTTAGTGCTGCTTATGATATTTATAACTTAAACATGCAAAGACGTTTAGAGCGCTATGAATATGCAATCAGTTTATTAGGTGAAGAAAGCGAAAAAAGCCCTTTTGACTTTACAAAAGATGAAGTTTATTCATTTGATAGAGAAGATGCACCATGGCCTGCTGATAAAGCTGAACTTAATGAGTTATGGCGCTTAAAGGTAAAGTCTGACGCTTTAAACTTAACATTAACCGATAAAGAGTGGCCAAAAGTTAGAGAAGTTTTAACTAAACGTTATAACTATGCGATAAAGCGATTAAAGCAAAGTGAAAGTGAAGATGCATTTCAGTTAGTCATGAATAGTTTTTCGCGCGTTGTTGAGCCACATACTTCATATTTATCGCCACGTAATGCCGAACGTTTTCAAGTTGATATGAATTTACAGCTTGAAGGTATTGGTGCAGAGTTACGCGCTGTTGAAGATTACACTGTGATCCAACGTGTTGTTACTGGCGGTCCGGCTGATAAATCTAAACAACTTAAATCAAAAGATCGTATTGTTGGCGTTGCTCAAGGCAATGATGAATTTGAAGATGTTATTGGTTGGCGTTTAGATGATGTTGTTGAGCTTATCAAAGGCTCAAAAGGCACAACTGTACGTTTACAAATTTTACCCGCTGATTCTGATGATGAAGCGAATATAAAAATCGTTTCTATTGTTCGTGATATTATTAAACTAGAAGACCGTGCGGCTAAATCAAAAGTGTATTTAGAAAACCCAAATGAGCCTGATAGTAAAAAATTAGGGGTTATTACTATTCCTAGTTTTTATAATCACTTATCACGTGATGTTAATGCTGAATTAACTAAGCTCAAAGCGCAAAATGTTGAAGGTATTATTGTCGACTTACGAGGTAACGGTGGTGGCTCCTTAACGGAAGCGACGTTATTAACAGGGTTATTTATTGATAAAGGCCCTGTGGTACAAATTAGAGATGGCGCCAATCGCATTGTAGTAAATCGTGACAGAGATGGAGTTAGCTATTTTGATGGCCCGTTAACGGTTATGGTTGATCGCTACAGTGCTTCTGCTTCAGAAATATTCTCAGCGGCAATTCAAGATTATGGTCGTGGTGTTATCGTTGGTGAGCATACCTTTGGTAAAGGCACTGTTCAACAGCACCGTGGTTTAGGTCGCGTTTATGACTTATACGAAAAACCGTTTGGCAGTATTCAATATACCATTGCCAAGTTTTATCGTATTAATGGCGGTAGTACGCAACACCGTGGCGTTCTACCTGATATTGCTTTCCCTACAGCAGTAGACCCTGAAGATTGGGGTGAGAGTAAAGAAGAAAACGCATTGCCTTGGGATCAGATTAAAAAAGCACAATACACGCCATTGCATGAATTATCGCAAGATATTGCTTATTTAACCGCTCAATACCAAGAGCGTATTAAGAGTAATCGAGAGTTTAAATATCTGCTTGATGATATTAGCGAGTACAAAGCAGAAAAAGATGATAAAACAGTTTCCTTAAATTTAGAGCAGCGAAAAACAGAGCGTGAAGAGCGTAAAGTTAAACGTTTAATACGTGTGAACGAGCAGCTAGTGAGTTTAGGTAAAGAAAAAATTGCTAAGCTTGATGATTTAGATGATGAACTAGAAGATCTAGATCCATTTTTAGATGAAACCGCTCGAATCACTTTCGATTTTATTTCTTTGGGAAAAGTTGCCAAAAAATAGTCGTATCATATTAAATAAAGCCGCCCAAGAGGCGGCTTTATTGATGCAGTAACAAAGTATATTACAACAATTAGATTGAAACTTATGCGAAGTAGTTATTGCTCCCCATAGTCAAATCTATTGTCTTAAAATTATAATAATTAGGTTATACACTTTATGTCTGAGTTAAACCCCCCTAAATCACCAAGCATGCTTGATGCTTCTATCCCTGTTATCACTATGATAGGGCTGCTGACACTCGCGGTATTTTATTTTGGTGACAATTCATCTTACGGCCCCAACCAAATAGCTCTATTAATTGCTATGGGCGTAGCGGTAGTTATTGGCATAAAAAATGGGCATACATGGGCCGCGATAGAGCAAGCCATTATCAAGGGGATTTCATTATCTCTTGGCGCGGTTCTTATTTTACTGGCGGTTGGTGCATTAATAGGAACTTGGTTATTGTCAGGCACTGTACCCACCATGATCTATTATGGATTACAGATACTTGATCCTAGTTGGTTCTATGCCGCGGCATGTATTATTTGTGGCATAGTATCAATGAGTATAGGCAGTTCTTGGACAACCGCTGCGACTATAGGTGTAGCGTTGATCGGTATTGCACAAGGCTTAGGGCTATCACCAGAAATTACTGCGGGTGCTGTTATTTCTGGTGCTTACTTTGGTGATAAAATATCCCCTTTATCAGAAACAACTAACTTAGCCCCAGCAATAGCAGGTAGTGAGTTGTTTGCTCATATTCGTTATATGTTTTGGACTACCATCCCATCAATTGGTACCGCGATTGTTTTGTTTTTAATTCTCGGCTTAACTGAGACCTCAAGCGCAAATAACGATAGTATTGAGTTGTTAAGTAAACAACTAGCGCAACAGTTTGATATTTCATTTTTCAATTTAATTCCACTTATTGTACTTTTAACGTTAGCTATTAAAAAAATGCCTGCTTTCCCTGCTGTGTCTATTGGGGCGTTAATTGGTGGGTTATGGGCGATATTATTTCAACAAGAGTTGATTATGCGTTTAGCTGCTAACGGTAGCGATGAATTGGCGGCTAATATTGTGGTTGTTTGGAGTACCTTGTTTGATGGGGTTAGTATTGAAACAGGTAATGATGAGTTAAATAAGTTATTAAGCGGTGGTGGTATGTCTAGCATGCTTAACACTGTTTGGTTAATTATGTGTGCCTTAAGCTTTGGTGCTGTGCTTGAGCATTTAGGTATGTTGAAAAAATTCGTTGAAGCGATATTATCAGCCGCTAAATCTACCGGCAGTTTAATTGCTAGTACTGTAGCTACTTGTATTGGCACTAACTTAATTACAGCGGATCAATATATGGCAATCGTTATGCCTGGCCGTATGTATAAAGAAGAGTATAAACGTCGTGGTTTAGATCCCCTCGTACTAAGTAGAACATTAGAAGACTCTGCAACGATTACCTCACCGTTAATTCCATGGAATACCTGCGCGGTATATATGTCTGGTGTGCTATTGGTTAACCCACTTGATTACCTCTTTTATTGTTTCTTTAACTGGCTAAACCCTATTTTAGCGGTAATTTATGGCTTTATTGGCTTTAATATTAAAAAGCTTGCGGTAAAAACTGCATCTTAAACCACAGCGTTAATGGTCAATAAGTTTTAAATACTAAACTTCCGTATTATAATTCAAACATTAATATTGCTAAGCTATTTATTGTAGCTTAGCAATAAATGGCTTATCGTACATTATTGATATACAAGCTATTATACTCTCACATTCTTCACTTATTAAGGCACTTTAATGACTGATACATCACCACGTTTTTTAGCCGATTACGCTGCGCCTGTTTTTACTATTAACACGGTTAATTTAACCGTTAACCTTGATGACACTTGTAGTCAAGTACACAGTGAGTTAGATATTGAACGCCAAGAGCAAGAGCCAGCGGATCTTGCTCTTAACGGTGAACACTTAATTTTAACTGCTGTTGTAGTGAATAATCAGGCTCTTACTCGTGAGCAATATCAGTTAACAGACACGTTATTAATTATTCCTGCCAGCTCATTACCGCAAGCTAAACACTTTACTTTGCAAATAACGACTGAAATTAATCCATTAGAAAATACTGCTTTAGAAGGGCTGTTTAAGTCGGGTAATGCTTTTTGTACTCAATGTGAGGCTGAAGGTTTTCGCCGTATTAGTTACTACTTAGATAGACCTGATGTCATGGCAACGTTTACAACAAAAGTTATTGCGGATAAAAATTTATATCCACAATTGTTATCTAACGGTAATAAGGTTGATAGCGGTGATTTAGCCGATGGTAAACACTTTGTCACTTGGCATGACCCGTACCCAAAACCGTGTTACTTATTTGCGTTAGTGGCAGGTGATTTTGATGTGTTGAGTGATAGTTATAAGACAATGTCAGGTCGAAATGTTGCTTTAGAGATTTTTGTTGATAAAGGCAATTTATCTAAAGCGCAACATGCAATGATATCACTAAAAAAATCAATGCAGTGGGATGAAGAAACCTTTGGTTTAGAGTATGACTTAGATATTTATATGATAGTTGCCGTTGATTTTTTCAATATGGGGGCAATGGAAAATAAAGGCTTAAATGTTTTTAACTCTAAGTTTGTACTTGCCGATCATCATTGTGCTACCGATAATGATTACTTTAATATTGAAGCGGTTATTGCCCATGAATATTTTCATAACTGGACGGGAAATCGAGTTACTTGTAGAGATTGGTTCCAATTAAGCCTGAAAGAGGGGTTGACGGTATTTCGTGATCAACAATTTAGTGCTGATATGCACTCAAGTGCTGTTACCCGTATTCAAAACGTTAGAGTTTTACGATCACAGCAATTTGCTGAAGATGCAGGGCCAATGGCGCATCCTATTCGTCCTGAAAAAGTATTAGAGATGAATAATTTCTATACATTGACTGTGTATGAAAAAGGCTCTGAAGTTATCCGTATGTTACATACCTTACTTGGCGTCAATAACTTCAGAAAAGGAATGGACTTATACTTTGCGCGTTATGATGGTATGGCGGTTACTTGTGACGATTTTATTAATGCGATGGCTGATGCTAGCGAAAAAGATTTAACACAGTTTAAGCGTTGGTACTCTCAGTCAGGCACGCCTATTGTTGGTGTTAATGAGTCGTATGATAACGTTACCAAAAAATATACATTAACGTTAACACAGAAGTCACCTACAAGCGTCAACCAACCACATCCTCAAGCATTACACATTCCAATGAAAATAGAACTAGTAAGTGATGCACCGAATGAAACACAAAGTTACTTACTCGAATTAACGCAAACAGAGCAAAGTTGGGTATTTGATAATGTAGACAGTAAACCAACATTAGCCTTATTAGCTGACTTTTCTGCGCCAGTTAAATTAGATTATAGTCAAAGTGAAAGTGAGCTATTAAAACTGATTAGTCATGCGAATAATAGCTTCTGTCGCTGGGACGCAGGGCAGCGCTTATTAATGTCGTATGTTCAGCAACTAACGTTAGATAAGAGCTTTACTTTACCTAATGATTTATTAGTTGCCTTTAAAAATATTTTACATAGTGACAGTGATCATGCCTTCATTGCAGAACAATTGGTCTTGCCAAGTTTTGATGAAGCCGCTGGCTTAATTGCCGAAGTTGACCCTATTGCATTAGTTAAAGCGCTGAAAAAGTTAACTGCCTTTATTGCTCACGGCCTACAAGATGAGTTATTTGCGTGTTATCAGGCCCGTTTACTTAATAAAGAGCTGGTTGATGATGTTGCGAATCGCGCTTTAAAGAATATTTGTTTGCAATATTTAGGTACTCTAGAAAAGTATCAATATTTAGCTAAAGAGCAATATATACAAGCAACGGAGAGTATTGATAATGCTAATATGACAGACACATTAGCAGCGTTAGATTGCAGTGCTAAATATAGCTTGAATAACTTTAGCTCACAAATGAGTGACTTTGAAAGTCGCTGGCAATCAACGACTTTAGTGATGGATAAATGGTTTGCGCTAATGGCAAGTCAAGTCAGTAGCGATATATTTGAACAGCTTAATCAATTGCTTTCACACACATTATTTACGCTCAAAAACCCCAACAGAGCACGGTCTTTAATTGGTGCATTTGCGATGAATAACCCAGAAAACTTTCATTGTAAAACGGGTCGAGGCTATCAATTCTTAACTGAACAAGTTATGGCGTTAAACGCTATAAACCCACAAGTCGCATCGCGTTTAATTACACCGTTAATACAGTTTAAAAACTTTGCACCTGCGCATCAAAATATGATGAGAGATAATTTATTGAAGATTCAAGGCTTGAGTAACTTATCAAATGATCTTAAAGAAAAGCTTGATGCAGCATTATGTGAATAAGCCAGGCAATGTAGCTAACTTACTGCCTTAGCGGATTTGGACTAATCTATAGAATAGAAAATTACCTAATGAAGTATTACTTTACAATTAATATGTCGGCATATGATTTTTTACCTTACTATCAAGGACATGTTGAATCAATTGTAGCAACTACAACCACAGGCGTTAGGGTGCAGTTTCCAGCTATGCACTTACGACAACATGTAACAAGTATCGGCATTAAAGGTTATTTTTGTTTAGAAACACAAAACAATAAATTTCTAGCGTTAACGAAAATTTCTTAAGCTATTTGAAATAAACTTAGAGTAATAGCTTAAAACAGTGGTCTGACCATGGAAATGCGATGATATTGTTAATAGAGTAAGTAAATAAGTGTTATTTCATGAACTTACTCTATTATTAATTGGTACGTGAAAAAAATAATAAAACAAGAGTTTAAAACATTTGCAGGAAATTATGCTTAAATAGAACGCAATTCATTTAAATACAGCGAGTTAGTTGTTATTTTTACGCTTGCTACCATAGTTAAATGATGCAATTATTGCGTAAACCACCTTGATGGTTACCATAAATAAAAAGTTAACTAGTATTAAAACAATAACGACTTAGAGTGCTTAAGCACAAATAAATTGGGATAGGGGAGACATTACATGACACACAACCCTCGTAATAGGTTTATAAAAAAACCTTTAGCTGTTGGCATTGCTGCAGCTTTTTCTTTAACGTCACTAGCAACAGTAAGTACCGTAAATGCTGCATTATTTGAGGTCGGTGATGTAGAAATTAGTTTCGACTCTACTTTTAGTGTTGGCTCAAGTTGGCGTGTAGAAGATAGAAACTGGAACGATAACGTAGGTAAATCGAATAATGCACAAAACGGTTTAGACTTCTCTAATTACTCCCTGGTAAACCCTGCTTTTGAACCATCAAAAAACACTGTTTGGGCTCAAGGTGCCGGTGGCTACTCAACTAACGGTGATAATGGTAATTTAAATTACAACGCTGGTGAGAGCTTTTCGAAAATGCTCAAAGGTAGCCATGATTTAGATATTCATTATCAAGGCTTTGGTATTTTTGTTCGTGGTATGTATTACTATGATATGGCAATGATGGATGATGATCGTGCTTGGTCTAACCCTATTACAGGTAATGTTTATGACCCTTGTCGTGATGGTGAAGCTAAAGAGCAAGTTTGTCGCGACATCCGTTTGTTAGATGCTTATGCTTATGGTGACTTTGATATAGGTGAAATGCCACTTTCTGTTCGTGTGGGTAATCAAGTTATTAGCTGGGGGGAAAGCACACTTATTTCTCACGGTATTAGTGAAATTAACCCAGTAGATATTGCGCGTTTACGTGCCCCTGGCGCAGAGCTAAAAGAAGCATTTATTCCTTTTGGTGCCTTATGGGGATCTTTGGGCGTTACTGAAAACTTTAACGTTGAAATGTTTTATCAATACACTTGGGAAAAAACAGTATTACCACCACCGGGTAGCTATTTCTCAACCAATGATTTTGCTGGTGACGGTGGTCAATATAATAATGTTCAGTTAGGTTTTGGTGGTAATCCTGACATGGACTTAGACTTTCTTATTTCAGGTTTAAATGATTTAGGGGCGGCTGTTAGAAGTGGAGCCATTACAACTGAACAAGCTGGAGCTATGTATCTTGCGTACTCAGGTAACTTAACGTTAAGGGCTCCGGGCAGTAAAGCTGAAAAGAAACCTGAAGATGGTGGGCAATACGGTGTGCGTTTATCTTGGTTTTTACCTGAGCTAAACGATACAGAAATTAGCTTGTACCATGTAAATTATCACAGTCGCAGACCAATATTTTCTGGTGTTACAGCCGATTATAATGGTGCCACTATTGCCAGTGATTTAGGTTATTTGGCAACGAATGAAATTACTGAAGATAATTATGACGATTTAAAGAGCTTCTCACGTGTAGAGCTGGTTTATCCTGAAGACATTAAAATGTATGCGATGAGCTTTAATACTACGGTTGGTACAACAGCTGTTGCCGGTGAAGTAAGTTATCGACAAGATGAGCCGTTTCAAATTGACGATGTAGAGTTGCTTTTTGCCGCGACGGCACAACAACTTTATAATGCCGAGCCAAATATTTCCAAAGGTGATGCATTAAATGGCGTTTCACAAATGGTTGACCCTGCTACAGGACAGCCTTTTGGCTCAGGTGTTTCAGCGAATGGCTTTGTATTGTCTGATACGGTACAAGCACAAATGACGTTAACTCACCTTTTTGGTCCTACGTTAGGCGCTAGCCAGTTTGTTGGTGTTGTTGAAGTTGGCGGTATTAATATTAATGATATGCCTTCAGAAGAGACATTACGCTTAAATGGTCCTGGCACAGCAAGAAGTGGTGGCATTGCTAGTAGCCCAGGTTTAAACCTAGCTCTGCAAGATGGCGTAGAAACTAACCCATTCCCAACAGAATTTGCCTGGGGTTATCGCGCTGTTGCTAAACTTGATTATACCAACGTGATTGCTGGTATTAATATGTCACCAAAAATTATTTTTGCTCACGATGTTAAAGGTATAACACCTGATCCACTGTTTATGTTTATTGAAGATAGAAAATCAGTATCGCTAGGTGTAACGTTTGATTATCAGAGTCGTTGGTCTGCCGACTTATCTTATAACGGCTTCTTTGGTGGTGTGGGAACAACCAACCAAATGGAAGATCGCGACTACGTTTCTTTCAACATCAAATACTCTATATAAGACTAGGAGCTTATTAAATGAAAACTATAATTAAATCTACTATGGCTAGGCTCCCTTTACTGTCGGTTGCTATTTCTGTTGCCTTAAGTGGTAATGCTTTTGCTAAAATTACTCCGGAGCAAGCTCAGCAGTTATCTAAAGAGCTTACACCAATGGGCGCTGTTCGTGCGGGTAATGCTGATGGCTCTATTCCTGCGTGGCAAGGTGGTATTACTGAACTTCCTACGGGATATACGGCTGGCGATCATCATCTTGACCCTTATCCAGATGATAAAATCGCTTATACCATTACAGCAAGTAACCTTGCTGAACATAAAGCGTTATTAACGCCAGGACAAATCAAGTTATTTGAAACTTATCCAGAAACATTCAAGATGAATGTTTACCAAACACGCCGTAGTGCTTCTTATCCTGAGCATGTTTATCAAGCGGTTGAAACGAATGCCACAAAAGCTGAACTGGTTGAAGGTGGTAATGGTATTAAAAATGCGGCTGTGGGAATTCCGTTTCCTGTTCCAGCGAATGGCTTAGAAGCTATTTGGAACCACACTCTGCGTTACCGTGGTGAAAGTGTAGTACGTCAAGGGGGGCAAGCAGCACCGACCGCCTCAGGTGATTATACTTATGTTGGTTTAAGTGAGACCCTATTATTACCTTATAATGTTAAAGGCGCTTCACCTGAGCAGCTTCAAGAAACAAATATTTTGTTTAAGTTTAAGCAAACTATTTCAGAGCCAGCCCGCCTAGCAGGTACCGCTTTGCTTGTTCATGAAACGATGGATCAAATTAAAACACCACGCCAAGCTTGGACTTATAATACAGGCCAACGCCGTGTACGCCGTGCTCCAAACGTAGCGTATGATTCTCCAGGTACAGCATCAGATGGTTTAAGAACGAATGACGATCTTGATATGTTTAATGGTGCGCCGAATCGTTATAACTGGACGCTAAAGGGTAAGCAAGAGTTATTAATTCCTTATAATGATTACCGTTTACACAGTGATAAAGTTAAATATGATGACATTTTACAACCAGGTCATATTAACCAAGACTTAGTACGCTATGAAAAGCACCGTGTATGGGTTGTTGAAGCTAACTTAAAAGAAAATACGCGTCATACTTATAAAAAGCGTGTTTTCTATATTGATGAAGATAGCTGGCAAGTGGCTGTTACCGATATATACGATAATCGTGATGAGCTTTACCGTGTAGGTATTTCTCATACAATTAACTACTATGAAGTGCCAACGCATTGGTCAACATTAGATGTATATCATGATATCCAGTCACGCCGTTATATTGCCTTAGGGTTAGATAATGAAGCTAAAATGTATGACTTCTCGCAAGAGTTAAATGAACGAGACTTCACACCAGCTGCATTAAGACGTGAAGGTCGCAGGTAAGCACTCTTTAAAACGGCTGACAACTATCAGCCGTTTTTAGTTACCCACTAAAGCTGCTGAACTTTTATTAACGTTCACCAGTGCATTGTTTAAATTAATCGAGTTATTATATGAAGCGTTTCCTTGTTGCTCTCATTAGCCTATGTTTTATACCATTGTGCGCTTATGCAACACCCACCGTATTTATTAGCACAAACCTCTCAGGCAATGCCTCAGTTAAATCAGCACTGGCAAGCCAATCATTATTGCTCGATATTGAAAAAGTATCTGATGATAAAGTTGTTGCAGTAGGCGAATACGGACATATTTTAACATCTAGTGACGGTGAACAATGGCAACAAGCTAATGTCCCCGTGCAAACAACACTAACTAGTGTTACTTTTTATAATGAACAGCTTGGTTGGGCAGTTGGCCACGATGCTACTATATTGCACACTACTGATGGCGGTAATAATTGGCAAGTACAACACTTTCAACCCGAGCTAGAAAAACCATTATTGGATGTGTTATTTAAAAGCCCACTAGAAGGGGTTGCTATTGGCGCATATGGCTTAGTATTAAGAACACTTGATGGTGGTCAAAGCTGGCAAAATGAGTTTCATCAAGAGTTTTTATCTCCTGATGATAAAGATTATTTAAATGAGCTTAAAGCTGAAGATGAAACCGCTTACCTTGATGAGATTTCTTATATTTTACCGCACTTCAATCGTCTGGTTGCTGATGGACGCACATTATTCTTATTAGGTGAAGTAGGGCTGTTAGCCAAGAGTAATGATTTTGGCTTAACTTGGCAGCGTTTTGATGAAATTTACCGAGGTTCTTTTTTTGATTTAGGGCGCACTAAAGCGGGAAATTTATTGGTGGTTGGTTTACGGGGCAATATTTTTCGGGGTATTCAAAATGGTGCTCAATGGCAACAAGTTACTTCAGGCACCACCGCGTTACTTAATGATATTGTTTTTGGTGATAACGCCGATATGTTTATTTTAGGTAATAACGGTACAGTACTGATGAGCCTTGATGACGGTGAAAATTTCAGCTCTCGTATTCAAAGTGACGGGAAAGCACTAATTGCTGGAGTTTGGTTTAAAAATAAACTCATCGCCGTATCCGAAGTGGGTGTAAAAGCACTCAAGTTACCGTCAAAGTAAGTCACACTAAGTACGCTTTACTTACTTAGCTCATCGATATTTGATTTCATCGGCTAGATAAAGACGATTAACCGTCATCAGTCATGATTTTGTTTGGAAAATAATAATATGAAAAAATCGCTCTCATCTTTACTTGAAATTAACTTATTCCGTCACCGAATTTTTGTGTTGATGTTATTTATCATCATGAGTACTTTTCTATTTTTTCAAGCGACACAAATAAGGCTCGATGCCTCTTTTACTAAGAACATACCGTTAAACCATAGTTATATGAAAACGTATATGAAGCACAGTGCCAATTTTGGCGGCGCTAATAATATTCTTATTTCTGTCTGTGATAGTGAAGGAGACATTTTTAATGAGCGCTTTTTTGATACGCTAAAAGGTGTACACGATAAATTGTTTTTTATTCCTGGTGTTGATCGTATTCAAGTTAAATCCGTTTTTTCTCCAAGTACTCGCTTTGTTGAAATAGTGGAAGACGGTTTTGCTGGCGGACCTGTTATTCCTGCTGATTTTCAAGCAACTAAACAAGGTTTAGCTACGGTTAAAGGGAATATTGAAAAAGCGGGTATTGTTGGCAGTATTGTTTCTGATGATTACAGTTGTGCCATGGTTAAAGCGGCATTACTTGAAATTAACCCAGATACTGGTGAAAAATTAGATATTTTAAAAATATCAGAGCAACTTGAGCAAGATGTTAGACAAACCTTTGAAAATGAAAATATTAGTGTTCATATTATCGGTTTTGCTAAAATGGTTGGTGATGTGGCAAATGGTGCTAAAGGTGTAGTGCTATTCTTTGCTATAGCTATCGCCATTACAGCGGTGATGGTTTACCTTTTCTCTCATTCAATAAGATTAACGCTACTTCCTATTACTTGTTCACTCATTGCCGTTATTTGGCAAATGGGTATGTTATCAAGTTTAGGGTTTGGTTTAGACCCTATGTCTATTTTAATTCCATTTCTTGTTTTTGCTATTGGTGTTAGCCATGGCGTACAAATGATCAATGCAGTGGTGAAAAAAATTGGCAAAGGGCTAACAACTAAAGCGGCGGCTCAAGCGAGTTTTAGGGCCTTATTAATACCAGGTGGTATAGCATTATTATCGGATACTGTTGGCTTTTTAACCTTACTTTCAATCGATATTGGTATTATTCGTGAGTTAGCTATTACCGCCTCTATTGGCGTAGCCATGATTATTTTAACCAACCTTATTTTACTGCCTATATTAGTGTCTTACATGAACATATCGCCTAAGGCTAAAGTAGGGCAGTTATCTGAAGAAAGTGTTTTTTGGCAAGTCGTTGCTTCTTTTTCAACAAGAAAGATTGCCTCGGTTATTCTTCTGTTTACGGCTATCCTTTATGTTATTGGTTTTTATCAAGGTAATAACTTAAAAATTGGTGAGCTACATGCTGGGGCTCCTGCATTGCATGAAACTTCTCGCTATAACCAAGATACATTTTTAATTACCGATAAATACGCGATCAGCGTTGATTATATGTCTGTTATTGTTGAAACAACACCCGATGCTTGTACAAGTTATAACACCATGGCGACGATAGATAAGTTTCAATGGCAAATGCAAAACATTGCAGGAGTGCAATCTGCGGTAAGCTTGGCATCAATTTCAAAATTAGTGAATGCGGGTTACAACGAGGGCAATCCTAAGTGGCGTGTAATACCGCGTAATCAGCAAACCTTAGTACAATCAATTGCACGTATTCCTTCATCAAGTGGCTTGTTAAATAATAACTGTAGTGTTATGCCGGTTATTCTTTTTTTAGAAGATCATAAAGCTGAAACGATTGACCGTGTTGTTGATGCGGTAAAACTTGCAGCAAGTGAATTAAATAATGAGGCTATAGAGTTTAAATTAGCGTCTGGCCCTGTTGGAGTAATGGCTGCAACAAACGAAGCTGTAGCGCAAGCTCAAATACCTATGATGTTATATGTATATGGCGCGGTTATTCTTTTATGTTTGATTAGCTTTAGAAGTGTCAGAGCTACCATTGTTGTGGTACTACCGCTTTATGTTGTTTCCACGCTTGCACAATGGTTAATGACAGTGCTTGATATTGGTTTAACGGTTTCTACATTACCCGTTATTGCTTTGGGGGTTGGTATTGGTGTCGATTATGGTATTTATATTTTATCAACGATGAGCGCCCAACTCAAAGCCGGTGCCAGTGTCCATAGTGCGTACTTATCGGCTTTAAAAGAGCGAGGTAGCGCAGTATTAATTACGGGAATAACCTTAGCTATAGGCGTATCCACGTGGTTCTTCTCGGATTTGAAATTCCAAGTTGATATGGGAATACTGTTAACCTTTATGTTCTTAGTGAATATGCTGGCCGCGATTATTGTTTTACCTGCGTTAGCGGCCTTCTTGTGGCCGGCTAATAAAGCTAGTAAATGATTTACTTATTACTTGTTACTGAAGGTATTTAAAAGCCTTATTTACACGTAAATAGGGCTTTTTAATCCGTACAAGGAATAGGGCTTTTTAATCCGTACAAGGAAATATGTTGTGTTAACTCTGTTTGGACTAGGGGCTGTTGATCTTTCGAGATTTTTTTTGCCGCTTTTTGTTGGGGGTTTATACAAGGCAGAGCCT
>NZ_JAHKPW010000046.1 GCF_018860755.1 Colwellia sp. D2M02
TAAGCCGAGCTCAGGTTATTTAATAACGACATAAATTTTTGCAGTATCAATAATTAGGTAAGGGCGAGTAATGGCAGACGATAAAGATGGTGAATTAGAGTTAGAAGGCTCAGGAAAAAGCAAAAAATTAATAATTATTATTGTAGCTGTCGTTGTGCTTTTAGCTGGCGCTGGCGCGGGTTATTTTTTCTTTATGGGAGACGATAAACCTGCTAGTGATGCACAAATGAGCTCAGCACTTGACAGTGAAACTCCTGAAGGTGAAAGTGCGCCTGAAGAAAGTAGCTCAGCACAAGTGGGAACTGCTTTATATGTGCCGATGCCAAGACCTTTTAGATTCAATGTTCCTGGTGCTGCTCGCGATCGCTTTGTTGAAATAAGGGTGCAGCTACTTGTTCGAGGTGGTGAGCACGAAGAAAGTGCCAAAATGCATATCCCTTTAATTGAAAGTACCTTACTAGGGGTCTTCTCACAAAGTAATGCAGAAGATCTTGCAACAAGTGCTGGTAAAGTGTCATTAAAGCAGAAGTCGCTAGCAGCGGTGCAAAAAGTCATGACAGAGTTAGAAGGCAACAAAACGGTAGAAAAAGTATTATTCACTGGCTTTGTGATGCAGTAACGTATTAATTAGCTAGTTTTTATTTTACTACTCAAAGAATAAATTAAAAATAACTGAAGAATTCATTTACCTTAATAAAAAGAGAATACTGAGTGAGTGATTTATTATCGCAAGACGAAATAGATGCGTTACTACACGGTGTCGATGATGTAGAAGAAGAAGAGGTATCCGAAGATACGGTTGAGTCCAGCACCGGTACTTCGGATTACGATTTTTCTTCACAAGATCGTATCGTTCGTGGACGTATGCCAACCCTTGAAATGGTGAACGAACGTTTTGCTCGTCATATGCGTATTAGTTTATTTAATATGATGCGACGTACGGCCGAAGTGTCAATAAACGGTATACAAATGATTAAGTTTGGTGAGTACATACATACTTTGTTTGTTCCTACCAGCTTGAATATGGTGCGCTTTCGTCCACTAAAAGGTACTGCGTTAATCACCATGGAAGCCCGCTTAGTTTTCATTCTTGTTGATAATTTTTTTGGTGGTGATGGCCGTTATCATGCAAAAATAGAAGGACGAGAGTTCACGCCAACTGAACGACGCATTATTCAAATGTTACTTAAGCTGATTTTTGAAGATTATAAAGAAGCTTGGTCACCAGTAATGGATGTGTCGTTTGAATATTTAGATTCAGAAGTTAACCCGTCAATGGCTAATATTGTCAGCCCAACCGAAGTTGTGGTTATTAGCTCATTTCATATAGAACTCGACGGTGGCGGCGGCGATTTTCATATTGCACTACCTTACTCAATGCTTGAGCCTATTCGTGAGTTACTTGATGCCGGTGTGCAAAGTGATAAAGAAGACACTGATATGCGTTGGTCTAAGGCATTACGTGATGAAATTATGGATGTTCCTGTTGCCGTTAACACTAAGTTTATTGAAGTAGACTTACCATTGAGTCAAATTATGGAGCTGCAAAAAGGCGATATTATTCCTATTGAAATGCCTGAACACATTACAGTATTGATTGAAGACTTACCTACCTTCAGAGCTAAGCTTGGTCGAAGCCGAGATAATGTAGCACTGAAAATAGAAGAAAAAATTAAACGACCAGAGTCGGTGAAATCTGAGCTAACGATACTAACTAAAGGAGGGAAACGCCTTGATAGTGACGCAGAGCTCCATCTTTTAGAAGATGATTTATAAAAAATAAAGCGAGTTACTTCGCATTGAATAAGAATTTTAGTGAGGCGTAGGGTATGAGTAACGATAAAGACGAAGATTTAAGTATGTGGGATGAAGCATTAGATGAGCAGGCTGAAGCAAAAGCCTCAACACTTGATGCTGAAACCGTTGAGTTAGAAGAGTTAACTGAAGATGACGCACCTATTACTGGTGATGAAAAGCGAAAATTAGATGCCATTTTAGATATTCCAGTTACTATTTCAATGGAAGTTGGCCGCAGCAACATTAGTATTCGTAATTTATTACAGTTAAACCAAGGTTCAGTCGTTGAACTTGACCGCGTTGCAGGGGAAGCTCTTGATGTTTTAGTTAATGGTACATTAATAGCCCATGGTGAGGTTGTTGTGGTAAACGACAAATTTGGTATTCGCTTGACTGATGTTATTAGCCAAGTAGAGCGAATTAAAAAGTTAAAATAACCTTGCAAAAAGCAGATGGATAAGATGATTTAATTATGCGTATATTCACAGCCATCACTAGCGGGCTATTTTCAAGCATTGCATTTGCACAAGAAAGTCTCACTCCAAATACCGCAAGCACCGATGCGTTAGTGCAAGACGCCCCACAAGTTGGGAAGCATGTTATGGCAAATATGGATGCTGGTAGCATGATTTTGTCATTACTAATGGTATTGGCACTAATTATTGTCAGTGCTTTTGTGTTAAAGCGCTTTAACCTGGTACAGCAAGGAGGCAGTCAACTAAAAGTGATTACTAGCTTATCTTTAGGCGCTAAAGAGCGTGTGGTAGTGGTTCAAGCTGGAGATAAACAATTATTACTTGGGATTACTGCACAACAGATCTCCTTACTTGATACCTTAGAAGAGCCGCTAGCTGAGCCAACCTTAACGAAAGATTCTTTAAAAAAGCACAATATACCGGCAAGTATTTTATCTCTATTGGGGGCTAAACCCGCAAAGTCAGAAAAGTAGTTGTTTAAATGCAAGTAGTTAGGTAGTAATGGTTAAGTGAGAATGGTTAAGTGAAAACAGTGAAGTCATCAAATATTGAACTTTGCTAGGTAATAAAGCGCAAAACTATATTACTAAACTATACATATTTAGGAAAAATATGAAAAAAATAATCTCGTTATTGATTTTAGTTTTATCGTTAACCAGTTTAAGTTTTGGTGTGTCAGCAGAAGACTTATCTTTATCTGCGCTGAAACTGACAACGAACCCCGACGGCACACAAGAATATTCAGTAACGCTGCAAATTTTAATTTTTATGACTGCGCTGAGTTTTATCCCAGCAGCCGTCATTATGATGACTTCATTTACTCGTATTGTCGTGGTTATGGCTATATTACGACAAGCATTTGGTCTACAACAAACCCCTTCTAATCAAGTCATTATTGGTCTGACGTTATTTATGACGCTTTTCATTATGACACCGGTCTATAATAAAATAGATGAAACGGCCATTCAGCCATACTTAGCAGAAGAGTTAACCTCTATTGAAGCTATTGATCGGGGGAAAATACCGCTACGTGCTTTTATGTTAGAGCAAACTCGGCTAAAAGATTTACAAACGTTAGCTGAAATGGCGGGTATTGAAGAAGTAGATAATGTTACAGACTTACCAATGACGGTTATTATACCGTCATTTATTATTAGTGAATTAAAAACGGCCTTTCAAATCGGTTTTATTCTGTTTATTCCTTTTCTTATTATTGATTTAGTGGTCGCTAGTATTTTGATGGCTATGGGTATGATGATGTTATCCCCGATGATCGTCTCTTTACCGTTTAAATTAATGCTTTTTGTACTGGTTGATGGCTGGAACTTAGTGATAGGTACTATTGCAACAAGCTATGGTTTAGGTACTTAGCTCATTGGAAAGTAAACATTGATTTTAAACCATATAATTAACCTTAAATAGAGTCGTTTATGGGTCCAGAGATTTATATAGATATACTCGGTGATGCGCTGTTATTAGTGATTATACTGGTCTGTGCCATTATTTTACCTAGCTTAGCGGTTGGTTTAATGGTTGCTGTATTCCAAGCTGCTACGTCTATTAACGAGCAAACATTAAGTTTTTTACCGCGTTTAATTGTGACGTTGTTAGCGTTGATTTTTGGGGGGCATTGGCTGGTACAAAAATTGATGGATTATACGATTAGGCTCATTGAGAGCATACCAAGTGTGATTATTTAATGGAGTTTACAGAGCTGGTTATTAATCAGTATATTGCTGATTTTATTCTCCCATTTAGTCGTATTTCAGCTTTGGTGATGACCATGATAGGCTTAGGGGCTAAAACTATCCCTGGTCGAATTAAATTATTTCTTTGTATTACAATCACCGTTGCTATTATGCCCGCTATTCCTCCTGCTAATGTGGATAATTTATTCTCTTTAGTAACGGCTATCTTATTAGGGCAACAAATGATCATTGGGGTCATGTTAGGCTTTGTAACGGTAATGGTCGTAAATACCTTTACCTTAGCTGGTCAAATTATCGCTATGCAATCAGGTCTTGGTTTTGCATCATTAATTGATCCTGCAAGTGGTATGAACGTTCCAGCCATTGGTCAGTTTTTTCTTATTTTATCTTCATTACTTTTTTGGGCGATGGACGGACATTTAGCTTATTTACAGTTTATTGTTGCTAGTTTCGATACATTACCAATACCTACAGAGCATTTATCAAGTATTAAATACAAAGAAGTGGTTGAGTGGGGAGGCTGGATGTTTGCCACTGCGCTTTCTCTTGCCTTAGCGCCAATTACCGCGATGCTATTGGTTAACTTTGCATTTGGTATTATGACCAGAGCAGCGCCACAGCTGAATATTTTCGCTATTGGTTTTCCTATCACTATGATGGCTGGTTTACTTATTATGTGGTTAACTTTTGGTAACTTCTTTACTCATTTTGAATTACAGTGGCAGCGAGCTTTAGATTTTAGCTGCTATTTAATTGATTGTCAGGCAGCATAAATGGCAGAGTCAGATAGCGGTGAAAAAACCGAAGAGCCCACAGCAAAAAAACTTACTGATGCACGTAAGAAAGGGCAAATAGCTCGCTCTAAAGACTTAGGTACTTTTTTTGTACTTGTTGGTTGCGCCTGTGCAATGTTACTTATGGGGGGCTCTTTAGCAGCATCTATCGCTCAAATGATGAAGCGATTATTTAGCTTTAGCCGCGAAGAAGCAATGGATGTTAATGCCTTATTTAAAATTATTGATGAGGGAGTTACCTTAGTTATTGCGCCTATGTTGTGGATTTTCGCTATTGTTGCGCTGGCAGCGTTTGTAGGTAATATTTTGCTTGGTGGTATGAGTTTTTCGTGGGCGGCTACCGCACCGAAGGCAAGTAAACTTTCTCCACTTGCCGGCTTTAAACGTATGTTTGGTGTACAAGCATTTGTTGAACTCATTAAATCTATTTTAAAATTTTTAGTGATATTTATTGTTTCGTACTTATTACTCAGTGGGTTATTTGAAGAAATTTTAGGGTTGAGTCGAGAATCTATACCGAATAATTTCGCTCATGCAACGACAATGCTATTGTGGATGTTTTTAGTGTTAGCGCTTTCTATTGGTATTATTGTGGTGATAGATGCACCTTATCAAGTGTGGAACCATGCCAAGCAATTAAGAATGACCAAACAAGATATTAAAGATGAACATAAAAATAGTGAAGGTAGCCCAGAAACTAAAGGGCGTATAAAAAGAGCGCAGTATGAAATATCACAACGACGAATGATGGCCGAAGTGCCTAACTCTGATGTCGTTATTACCAACCCTACGCATTACTCAGTAGCCTTGAAATACGATGCTGCTGTTGGTGGTGCGCCTGTTGTCATCGCTAAAGGGGTTGACCAAATGGCGATTCATATTCGTACTATAGCCAAAGAACATAATATTGAAATAATTCAGTCACCGGCTTTAGCACGATCGCTTTATTATACCACTGAAGCGGGTGATGATATTCCTGAAGAATTATTTGCCGCGGTTGCGCAAGTATTAGCGTTTATTTTTCAACTTAATGAGCATAAGAAAGGCAAGGCAAAAAGGCCAACCGCTATTCCGAAAACATTACCCATTCCAGATGATTTTAAATATTGATATAAGTGACTTGTTTTATTGATAAAAGTTAAACGTAATTTTATGGTACGAGATTTGCTTTTCTTATTATTACGTGTCAAAAAAATAACATGAAGTATTAATGCAACTACCCGCTTATTTAAACCGCTTTGATAAAAAGAACTTTCATCACCTGACTGGTTTAGGCACACCTATATTAGTGATGGCCGCACTCGGTATGGTTATTTTACCTATGCCATCGTGGTTGCTTGATATTCTATTCTCTTTTAATATCGCTTTATCACTTGTCGTGCTTTTAATTACAGTTTATACCTTAAAACCGTTAGATTTTGGCTCTTTTCCTGCGGTATTACTGGTGGCCACTATTTTACGATTAGCTTTGAATGTTGCAAGTACTCGAGTAGTACTGTTAGAAGGTCATGAAGGTCCTGAGGCTGCAGGTAAAGTTATTGAAGCCTTTGGCTCGGTAGTTATTGGCGGTAACTATGCGGTAGGTATTGTTGTATTTCTTATTCTTATTATTATTAACTTTGTTGTTGTCACTAAAGGTGCTGGTCGTATCGCCGAAGTAACAGCACGCTTCACCTTAGATGCTATGCCAGGTAAGCAAATGGCGATAGATGCCGATTTAAATGCCGGTTTTATCACTCAAGAGCAAGCTAAAGAGCGCAGAACAGAAGTCACGAGTGAAGCTGACTTTTATGGCTCCATGGATGGTGCCAGTAAATTTGTTAAGGGTGATGCCATTGCTGGTATTTTAATATTATTTATTAATATTGTTGGCGGCTTAGTTATTGGTATGGTTCAACATGATTTAACCTTTGATGAAGCAGTAGAGATATACACGTTACTTACCATAGGTGACGGCCTAGTTGCCCAAATACCTGGGTTATTGCTTTCAATTGGTACTGCGATAGTTGTAACTCGTCAGAACACTTCACAAGACATGGGGGAGCAAGTTAGCGCTCAGCTTGGTCAAGGGAAGTCACTGTATATTGCTGCAGGTGTCATGTTTGTTATGGGTGTTATTCCAGGCATGCCTCACTTTGTGTTTTTACTTTTTGCTGCAATGATTGCGGGTACTGCCTTTTTAGGTAATCGTAATAAAATTAATAAAGCCGCTGAACTTGAAAAAAATGAACATGAAGAGAAAGCCCAAATCAAGCAAAAAGAAGATGAAGTTAAAGAGCTTGATTGGGACGATGTTAACCATGTAGATATTATTGGCTTGGAAATAGGTTATCGCTTAATACCTTTGGTTGATAAAGCGCAAGGCGGAGAGTTGCTTAGTCGAATTAAAGGTGTTCGTAAAAAGCTTTCTCAAGAGTTTGGCTTTTTAGTGCCAGCAGTTCATATTCGAGACAATTTAGATTTAGAACCCAACAGTTATCAAATTTCATTAATGGGCGTTAATGTCGGCTCTGCACAAATTAGACACGACCAAGAATTAGCCATAAACCCAGGCCAAGTTTTTGGCCAGTTAGAAGGCATTCCAACTAAAGACCCAGCTTTTGGTCTTGATGCCGTTTGGATTAACCAAAATCAACGTGAACAAGCGCAAACTTTGGGATATACCGTTGTTGATTCGGCAACGGTATTAGCAACGCATTTAAGCCAAATATTAACCAATAATGCTTCACAATTGCTTGGTCATGAAGAAGTTCAAAACTTATTAGATTTACTGGCGAAAAATCATCCTAAATTAGTTGAAGGTTTTATTCCTGATACGCTGACTTTAGGCACCGTAGTGAAAGTGCTGCAAAGTTTAATGAATGAAGGTGTTGCTGTTCGTGATATGCGCTCAATAGTACAAACCTTAGTAGAGTACGGCCCTAAGAGTCAAGATGCAGAAGTGTTGACTGCTGCTGTACGTATTAGCTTACGTAAATTTATTATTCAAGACCTTGTTGGTGGTGAGCAAGAAGTCCCTGTCATAACTTTGGCACCTGAGTTGGAACAAATGTTGCACCAGTCTATGCAAATGGCCGGAGATGACGGCGCAGGTATTGAACCAGGACTTGCTGAGCGTTTACAAAAATCATTAACTGATGGTGCTCATCAACAAGAGATGTCTGGAGAAGTTCCTATTTTATTAACATCGGGTATTTTACGTTCAGTGTTATCTAAATTTGTAAAATATACGATTCCAGGGTTGCGGGTTATTTCTTATCAAGAAATCCCTGATGATAAACAAATAAAAATAGTGAGTGTTATAGGTCAGTAAGTTAGACCCAAGCAAAAATTTGCTTGATAACAAATAACATAGTAATGACTAGTTACACTGAGGTTTTATATGAAAATTAAACGTTTTGTTGCCAAAGATATGCGCAGTGCCTTAGCACAAATAAAAGATGAACTCGGTGTTGATGCCGTCATTATGTCAACAAAAAAAATTCCTGAAGGTGTTGAGCTAATGGCTGCGGTTGATTACAACCAGCCAATAACTACAAAAACACAACCACAAGAGCAATCATTATCGGCAAATAGTATTAACTCATTTGATGAGCGCAGTAGCAATAGAGCAGTAACAGACGATGTAGTTAATATTGGGAATCATGCCTCACATAGCCAAAGTGCTTCAACACGTCAAAATAGTGTCGCGTCAGAAAATGTAACTGTTAATGAAAAAGTAAACTCAACGGCCAATGAAGAAAACCATGCTGACAGCTTATCCGCTTTACTTAATCGTCAAGTTCAGCAAACAACGACACCAATGCCATCACATAGTCAGCCGACAGTTAATGATTTAACTGAAGAGGATGAAAGCATAGAGCAACAATTTAAAAGCTTTACTGACCGCTTAAGTCAATCAACTGTTTTAAATGAAGATGCCGATGATATTACCGCGAATGTAACTCCGTTTAATGCGCAACAAACAGTACCAACAGAAAGCCAAAGTGCGGCGGTTTCTTCGCAAGACTTTGCTAAAATGCAACAAGAAATGATGTCTATTCGAGCGCTATTAGAGCACCAGGTTTCTGGGTTGATGTGGCAAGATATGGCACAAAAGGATCCTCAGCGCGCGGTATTGGTAAGTCGTTTATTAGCACTAGGAATTAATGAGCAAATAGCAGATCAGATAGCGGGTTATGTGCCACCACAAACTTCTGAGCCAGAAGCTTGGCAACAAGCAACACAACTTATCGCTAAGCAAATAAATACCACGCAAAACGATATCATTCATCGTGGTGGCGTTGTTGCTTTAGTTGGCCCAACGGGGGTTGGGAAAACAACAACTATTGCCAAACTCGCTGCTGGTTTTGCGCAAGTTCATGGGAGTGATAATGTTGCACTTATTTCGACTGATACCTTTCGTATAGCGGGTTTTGAACAACTTGCAACGTACGGTAAAATTATAGGTTGTCAGGTCATGCTTGCTAAAGACAGCCAGGCATTAGATGCTTTATTACAGCAGTTTTCGAAGAAAAAACTTATTTTGATTGATACTGCGGGTATGGGTCAACGCGATATGCGTTTAGCTGAGCAGTTGGCAAACTTGGTTAATAATGCACGCGTTACTATTCGTAATTACTTGGTACTTGCTGCCAATACCCAACAGCGAGTTATGCAAGAAAATGTTGAACGCTTTAAAAAAGTACCAATATCAGGGTGTATTTATACTAAACTTGATGAAAGCGTTAGTATTGGCGAAATAATTACCACATCAATAAAAAATGGTTTACCAATTGGGTATCTTACTGACGGGCAACGAGTTCCTGAAGATATTAAAGTTGCAAATGCTGAGAAATTAGTTACTCTTGCTGATAAGATGGCAAGTAAGCCAGCAAATGGTAATAATACACCTGTGCGCACTATGCCAGTTGCTCCCGCGGGAGTAATGTAGCGTGTTAGTTTATACGACAATAGAAGTAAAAATTTGATGATAGATCAAGCGAGTGGCTTAAGAAAAATGCAAGATTTACAAAAAGTTAAAGTAATCGCTGTTTCAGGAGGCAAAGGAGGCGTAGGTAAAACCAATGTTTCTTTGAATACCGCTATAGCATTAGGCCAACAGGGCAAGCGTGTTCTCGTTTTAGATGCCGATTTAGGTCTAGCTAATGTTGATGTAATGTTGGGCTTGAGGGTAAAGCGCAATTTATCACATGTGCTCTCGGGTGAGTGCGAGCTCGATGATATTATTATTGAAGGGCCTGCCGGTATTAAAATAATTCCAGCAACATCTGGCTCACAATCTATGGTTGACTTAACGCCAGCAGAGCATGCTGGATTAATTCGTGCCTTTAGTGAAATGCAAACTCAATTTGATGTACTTATTGTTGATACCGCAGCAGGTATTTCAGATATGGTACTTAGCTTTACCCGTGCAGCACAAGATGTCATGTTAGTGGTTTGTGATGAGCCCACATCAATAACAGATTGTTACGCACTAATGAAGTTATTAAGTCGCGACCATGGGGTTTTCAAGTTTAAAGTTGTTGCAAATATGGTGCGAAATCCAAAAGAAGGCGAACAGCTTTTTGCTAAACTGACTAAAGTAACAGACAGGTTTTTAGATGTAGCACTAGAGTTAGTCGCGGTTATTCCCTTTGATGAAAATATTAGAAAGTCGGTTCGCAAGCAACAAGCTATTGTTGAAGCGTTTCCACAATCCCCAGCCGCTAAAGCATTTAGCAGTTTAGCGACTAAAGTAGGCCAATGGCCTATACCTAAACAAGCATCAGGACACTTAGAGTTTTTTATTGAGCAGTTATTAGCTAATTAGCTAGTTTATTCAAATCCATACGACTTTATGAGAGCATTATTACGTGGCAAAAGCGAATAGCTATAGTAATCAAATTGATAAAGCTGCGATACTTGAGCAACATACTGTTTTGGTCAAACGTATTGCCTATCACTTATTGGCAAGACTACCTGCAAGTGTATTAGTCGATGATCTCATTCAATCAGGCATGATTGGATTATTAGAGGCCGCTAATAACTTTGATAATACTAAAGGTGCTAGCTTTGAAACCTTTGCAGGTATTAGAATACGTGGTGCAATGCTAGATGAAATGCGTCGCGGTGACTGGACTCCTCGCTCAGTACATAAAAATAGCCGAATGGTAAGTGATGCAATCAATACATTAGAAGCTAAACTTGGTAGAGATGTTTCTGATATTGAAGTTGCTGAAAAACTTGATATTTCATTAAATGACTACCATCATATATTAAGAGAAGTCAGTACAGGTAAAATACTAGGCATAGATGACTTAGGTACAAGTGAAGATGCGTTAAGTTATACTGATGACAATATTGATGATGATCCCTATCTAAATATAGAACAAGTTGCGTTTAAAAAGGCGTTAGCTGAGTGTATAAGCACTTTACCCGAGCGTGAAGCTCTAGTACTGTCGCTATACTACGATGAAGAATTGAATTTACGTGAAATTGGTCAAGTACTTGATGTAAGTGAATCAAGGGTGAGCCAAATTCATAGTCAAGCAATGCATAGGTTAAAAGCGCGTATGCAATCTTGGCAAAATTAACTAAACTATTAAATCGATAACAATTAACTTCACTGTTAAAATAAGTTTGATAGTATAAATAATACCACCATTATTAATTTTAAATGTTTCGCCGGAGGGTGCCTTGGATAAAAATATGAAAGTGCTTGTAGTTGATGACTTTTCAACCATGAGACGTATAGTAAAAAATTTATTGCGTGATTTAGGCTTTACCAATATTCAAGAGGCGGATGATGGCAGCACAGCATTACCGATGCTTCAAGGTGGAGATTTTGACTTTGTTGTAACTGATTGGAATATGCCTGGTATGCAAGGTATTGACTTGTTAAAAGCAATACGAGCTGATGCGAGCTTATCTCACATCCCTGTCTTATTAATTACTGCAGAAGCTAAAAAAGAGCAAATAGTTATGGCAGCTCAAGCAGGGGTAAATGGTTATATCGTTAAGCCATTTACTGCGGCAACGTTAAAAACTAAATTAGACAAAATTTTTGAGCGTTTGGGTTAATAACTGTTTTAGCTTTATACGAATTTAATATGCTAAGAATATGGTTTGCATAAGTATTAAGGACTTTGCATGAGTATAGCTATGATGGGGCGGATCTCTTTAGAGCAAGCAAAATCGCTAGTTGAGTATCTTGAATCTGGGCAGCAAGATGCTGCCGATGCAATTATTGCAGAAATTCAAAACCCAATTAACTCGGAACTGTTTGCAGAAATAGGTAAGTTAACACGTCAACTTCATGACTCGTTAACGAACTTCCAAGTTGACTCTCGTTTAAGTGACTTGGCTAATGCTGATATTCCAGATGCGAAAGAGCGCCTGAATTACGTTATTGAAAGAACAGAAGAAGCAGCAAACAAAACTATGGACGCTGTTGAAGCTATTTTTCCAGTGGTTGATAGAATATCAGAACAAGTTGATGCAGTTAATCCCGCTTGGACTAAACTGATGAATAACCAAATTGATTTAGCTGAGTTCAAAAGCCTTTGTTTGGGTATTGACACACTACTTAAAACAACAGGTAAAGAAACTCAATTAATACATGGCTTAATGACTGATGTCTTAATGGCACAGGATTTCCAAGATCTAACAGGCCAAGTTATTCGTAAGGTTATTGATTTGGTTCGAGAGGTTGAAGACAGTTTAATTAACATGTTAACCGCTTTTGGTATCACTTCTGATGATGATAAAAATCAAGCGACACCTAAAGTCGGTGACAATTTAGTTGAAGGTCCGATAGTAAACACAGAAAACAGAGACGATGTTGTTGAAGATCAAGACGATGTTGATGATCTTTTATCAAGTTTAGGATTTTAATGGGAGTTGCTGCATGTCTTTTGAAGCAGATGAAGAAATTTTACAGGATTTTTTAGTTGAAGCGGGTGAAATCTTAGAGTCTCTTTCAGAAGAGCTAGTTGAGCTAGAAAATGATGTAGATAACTCTGGGCTATTGAACTCTATCTTCCGTGGATTTCATACAGTGAAAGGGGGAGCCGGGTTTTTAAGCTTGAATGAGCTTGTTGAAGTCTGTCATGGTGCGGAAAATATCTTTGATTTATTACGTACTGGACAACGACGTGTTAATCCTGAGCTTATGGATACTATTCTATCTGCTCTAGATACGGTTAATGATATGTTTGCTTTAGTGCAAAATAGCCAGCCATTAATTCCTGCAGACCCGCAACTATTAGCTGAATTACATCGCCTTAGTACTCCTGACTCAGCAGGCGCTGCTGATCCAGCTCCGGTTGAAGCTGTCGTTGAAGATGCTACGGTAGCTGTTAATAACGATATTAATGATGAAAACTCAAATGATACAGGCTCAAATGATGAAATGACCGAAGATGAGTTTGAGCGCTTACTCGATGAGTTACATGGCGGTGGGGAACCTTCAACTCCTACGCCATCAGAAGAGGTTAATGTAGCTCCTACGGCTAGCAACCCAACCGATAGCAATGAAATATCAGACGATGAATTTGAATCATTGCTTGATGAATTACATGGTCAAGGGGCTTTTTCTTCAGAAGTTGCAGCGTCCTCTCAAGCCACTTCTAGTACATCTTCGGATGATATAGATGACTTAGAATTTGAAAAACTACTCGATGAGTTACACGGTAAAGGTAATGCCCCAAGTACGACAACTGACAGTACAGCAACCGAAAATACAGTTGAAAATACTCCCCCAGCAGTGACTCCAGATCCTGTTACTCCGGCTAAGCCAGCAGCAGCTAAGCCATCAACACCAAGTCCTGCGCCGGCACCAGTAAGCTCTGCTCCTGCTAAAGTCGCAGAGAAGAAAGCAGCAGCGGCATCACAAGGTGAAACCACTGTTAGGGTTGATACAAAAAGGCTTGATCAAATCATGAATATGGTTGGTGAGCTCGTACTCGTTAGAAATAGGCTAACCAGTTTAGGGCTAGTGTCTGATGATGAAGATCTCACTAAAGCGGTAACTAACTTAGATGCAGTGACTACCGACTTACAGGGTGCCGTGATGAAAACACGGATGCAGCCTATTAAAAAGGTTTTTGGTCGTTTCCCTCGAGTTGTTCGTGACTTAGCTCGAAGCCTGAAAAAAGATATTAAGCTTATTCTTGAAGGTGAAGAAACTGATTTAGATAAAAACTTGGTTGAAGCTCTAGCCGATCCTCTAGTTCACTTAGTACGTAACTCTGTTGACCACGGCATTGAAGCACCAGATATTCGTGAATCAATAGGTAAGCCTAGAGAAGGTACCGTTGTTTTATCAGCCTCTCAGGAAGGGGATCATATATTACTCACCATTAAAGATGATGGTGCAGGTATGAACCCTGAAAAATTAAAAAATATTGCGATAGAACGCGGTGTTCTTGATGCGGATGCCGCAGCACGTATGTCAGATAAAGAGGCGTATAGCTTAATATTTGCTCCAGGTTTCTCTACTAAAACAGAAATATCTGAAGTATCGGGTCGTGGTGTTGGTATGGATGTGGTTAAAACTAAAATCACACAACTTAACGGTACGGTCAACATTGACGCTGAGCTGGGTGTAGGCACAGTGTTAGAAATTAAAGTTCCTTTAACTTTAGCTATATTACCTACACTAATGGTTGTGGTTGGTAAGCAAACATTTGCTTTACCGCTTGCTTCAGTCAATGAAATATTTCATTTAGATTTATCTAATACCAACAGTGTTGATGGTCAATTAACCATTATAGTTCGAGAAAAGGCTATTCCTTTATTTTACTTAGATCAGTGGTTAGTCAAAGGGTATACATCGAAGCCTCGCGATAAAGGTCATGTTGTTATTGTACAGTTAGGTAATCAACAAGTTGCTTTTGTTGTTGATAGCTTAATTGGTCAAGAAGAGGTTGTTATAAAACCACTCGATAGATTACTTCATGGTACACCAGGCATGGCAGGAGCAACCATTACTAGTGACGGCGGCATTGCACTTATTTTAGATATAGCAAACATATTAAAGTTTTATGCTAGAAAGTCACCGGTTAATAAAAAACTGCGTAGTTAGCTATAGAAGGCGCTTTATTTTCGAGCGCCTTCAACTTACCTATAATCACTCATATAAAAAAGCAGAGATAATAAATGGCCTATAAGGTACTTGTGGTTGATGACTCCAGCTTCTTTAGACGCAGAGTCACAGACATCTTAACTAAAGATCCTCAACTTGAAGTTATTGGTGTTGCTGTAAATGGTCAAGAAGCTGTTGATAAAGCTAAGCTATTAAAGCCTGATGTGATCACAATGGACATAGAGATGCCTGTGTTAAATGGTATTGATGCTGTTAAAAAAATAATGTCTCAATCACCAACAGCAATACTAATGTTCTCCTCTTTAACCCATCAAGGTGCAAAAGCAACACTTGAGGCGCTAGAGGCTGGCGCTTTAGATTTTCTTCCTAAAAAGTTTAGTGAAATAGCTAAAAATACCGATGAAGCAGGGAGCTTGTTACGTCAACGTGTTTTAGAGATTGCCCGTAAACCTAATTTAAGGGCGCGGGTTAGTAAGCCTACGCCACCTGTGAGAAGTGATAGGCCATTAACTCGCGAAGTTCCGACGAAAATTGTTGAGAGAAAAGAGGTTGGTACTAGCGTCAAAAAGTCTTCCAATACTATTTCACGTAGTTCTGGTAAAGAGTATAAATTACTAGCTATAGGTACATCTACAGGTGGACCTGTCGCCTTACAAAAAATACTCACGCAATTTAATGCTGATTTTCCATTACCTATTGTCATGGTACAACATATGCCAGCGGCCTTTACTGCTGCATTTGCTAGCCGTTTAGACTCATTATGTAAGATAAAAGTTAAAGAAGCCGCCGATGGTGACGTATTAAAGCCCGGCTGCGCATATTTAGCACCAGGCGGTCGTCAGATGATTATTAGTGGTACAGAGAGTGCAGCTAAAATCAAAATTTTAGAAGATGACTCTCCTAAAATAACCTTTAAACCAAGTGTTGATATTACGTTTGGCTCTGCAGCTAAAACTTTTTCAGGAAAAGTGCTTGCCGTTATACTTACCGGTATGGGGTCTGATGGAAAAGAAGGTGCCAGAATGCTTAAAACAAAAGGTGCTACCATATGGTCTCAAGATGAACAATCATGTGTTGTCTACGGAATGCCACAAGCTATTGATAAGGCAGGGATATCTCAACTTTCTTTACCGTTAGATGCAATGGCGCCCTCAATGGTTAAGGAAGTCAGCCGTGGATAAACTCAGTATTGCAGGACTGGTTCTGGCTGTTTTAGCTATTTATATAGGATTTAGCTTAGACGGAGGAAGTTTTTCTGCTTTATTTGAACTACCCGCATTTATTATTGTCTTTGGCGGTACTTTAGGGGCAGTGATGTTGCAATCATCCATGGTGCAGTTTACCCATGCTATTTCATTGCTTCGTTGGGTCTTTTATCCTCCTGTTTATAATATAGAACAAGGCATTGCTGATATCGTACATTGGGCAGAGCTATCGCGTAGTGAAGGTTACTTAGCTTTAGAAGATATAGCTCTTGATATTGATGACCAATATACACAAAAAGGGCTGAACTCATTAGTTGATGGCGTTGAAGTTGACACATTACGTTTATCTTTAGAGCTCGACTTAGATATATACCGAGAGCATAACCTACGCTCCGCTAATGTATTTGAAGCTATGGGGGGGTATAGCCCTACCATTGGAATTCTAGGCGCTGTTTTGGGACTTATCCATGCGATGAATAATTTAACAGACCCCACCTTACTTGGTACAGGTATTGCGACCGCATTTATTGCAACTATATACGGTGTTGGTTTTGCTAATTTAATTTATTTGCCGGTAGCAAATAAGTTGAGAGCCATTATTCACCAACAAACGATGTATCGAGAAATGATTTCTGAAGGGCTTATTGCACTTGCCAATGGTGATAATCCTCACGCAATTGAAGATAAGTTGTCTGCATTTAGGTTGGATAGATGAATCGAGTACGTCGTAAACGGCATGAAGTAGAGCCTGACAATGTTCATCGTTGGTTAGTCTCCTATGCTGATTATATGACGTTATTATTTGCGCTATTCGTCGTACTTTATGCGATGGCTATGGTCAATGAAAAACCGTTTGATATTATTACTGAGTCTTTTGGTGGTTTGTTTAAACCGACAGATCTCCACAGTATTAACAGTGGAAGTAGCAATGATATTTTACTGGTAAAGGCCAATGAATCGAAGAAAAATTTATATGGCGATGGCTTATTAGAAGTAGCAGGGCCTGAGCTATTTGATAATAAACAACAGCTTTCTAATATTTCTGATGAGAAGATTGGAAGCCACTTAACTTCATTAGAAGAGGAATTAAATACTGCATTATATGACATTATTGAGTCAGGTTATGCCAATCTACAGATTGATGGCGATTGGTTAGAAATTGAACTTAATAGTGCATTATTATTTCCTAGTGGTTCATCATCGAGCACTAATGCTGCCAAAGATCTTTTAAATGTAGTTTATAATGTTATTAATCAAAGCAGTAACTTTATTCGTATAAGAGGTTATACCGATAACCAAGCCATAAATACTGAAATATTTCCTTCTAATTGGGAGCTCTCAGTGTATAGAGCAACAGCAATTCTTCGGTTATTGGAGCAATTTGGTATCGCACCAAATAGAATGGCAATAGAGGGATATGGGCAATATTACCCTACGGCTAGCAACAATACCGCTGAGGGAAGAGCTGAAAATAGAAAAGTGGTTATTGCTATTTCTAAGTTTGGTGTTGATAAAGCGAAACAACCAGTATTATCGAGTGTAGCGCTTGAGACATTAAGTAATAAAGATAATTCGCAAAGTACATCGGTACCTGATGGTAAAGTGAAAACACTTCAACTGAGCAATGGTGGCATTAGAGTTACGACAAGAACTGACTCTGAAGTACAAAAAGAAAGCTCCGTTGATAATAACAACAACTAGGATGAATCTTTGATAGTTTGGACTGTAGCGAATCAAAAAGGTGGTGTTGGTAAAACCACAACAACTATCTCTTTAGCCGGAATACTGGCTGAGCGTGGACAGCGTGTGCTGCTTGTTGACACCGATCCTCATGCATCGCTAAGTTATTATTTTGGTATTGAATCTGAGGATCTAGATTTAAGTGTTTATGATCTATTTATTCAAGAGTCTTCTAAAGAACAAATTTTACAGAGTTTATGCCCAACTCAGTACGATAATATTGATATTTTACCCGCCACTATGGGGCTAGCCACGCTAGATCGCTCTTTAGGTAATAAAGGAGGTATGGGCTTAGTTTTAAAAAAGGCTATGCTAACATTACAAGCCGATTATGATTATGTACTTATTGATTGTCCACCAGTTTTAGGTGTACTGATGGTTAATGCTTTAGCAGCAGCTGATAGAATTGTTGTGCCAGTGCAAACAGAGTTTTTAGCACTTAAAGGTTTAGACCGTATGATTAAAACATTAGAAATTATGCAGGGAGAGCAAGCTGAAAAATTCAAGTATACTATAGTACCTACAATGTTTGATAAACGTACTAAGGCATCAATATTAGCGTTTAAAAAACTGCAGGATCTTTATTCTAATAAAGTATGGCCAGGTGTTGTGCCTGTTGATACTAACTTAAGAAATGCAAGCTTAGCACAAAAAGTTCCGTCTGATTATGCGGCTAATTCTCGCGGAAGCATTGCTTATAAAAGCCTTTTAAACTATTTAATTAAACAGCATGGCGAGAAAAAAGAGGTTACGTTGTAAATGAGTAAGTCGTTAACAGCAAGTAAAAAGCTGATGCAAAACTATCTATCTGAACTATTGACAGAGTCATCAAGTGAAGATGTTCAACAACCTATGTTGAAAAAAGCAATGTCAGCTCCTAAACCTGCCATTAAAGCTAAAGGTGATGATAATAAGTCACTAACCGAGTTATTAAAAAATATTACTCCGCCGCTAAAGGTCGAGAGTAATGAGCCGATATTAGAAAATAAAGTACTAACAACCAGAAAAAGTGAAGCAAGTGCTATAATAGAAGAAAGTAAGTCCTATCGAGAGGGGGACTTTCAAGCAATGTTCTTTGATGTTGCTGGCTTGATCATTGCTGTGCCATTAATTGAGCTTGGTGGAATTCACCAGGTTGGAAAAACTAATAGCTTAATGGGTAAACCTGAATGGTTTAAAGGTGTGATGTTGCACCGAGAAGAAAAAATTAATGTTGTTGATACCGCATTATGGGTTATGCCTGAAAAATGTAATGATAAACTAAAAGATTCGCTAAACTATCAATATATTATTATGTTAAATGATAGTAATTGGGGATTAATGGCCGAAAACCTTATTGATACTGTGGTGTTATCACAAGATGAAGTTAAATGGTTAGATACAAAAAATAAGCGACCGTGGCTTGCAGGTTTGGTAAAAGAAAAGATGTGTGCCTTACTTGATGTAAGCGCTTTAATTAAGTTACTCGATAAAGGCAGTAATATATATCAAGAAAAATAATTTGTATGCAGCTACTCTGTAAATAAGCTAATACAAACGGTTATTTAAATAAATTAAGAGGCAAGTGGTATGGCAGACGAAAGACGTAGTTCTAATGAAAAAAATGATGTTAACGATGAAGTGTTGCAATGGGTAACTTTTAAGTTAGAAAGTGAAACCTACGGCATTAATGTTATGCAAGTACAAGAAGTATTACGTTATAGCGAAATAGCCCCCGTTCCAGGCGCCCCTTTATACGTTTTAGGTATAATTAACCTTCGCGGTAATGTTGTGACCGTTATTGATACTCGTGCCCGATTTGGGTTGGAGCCATGTGATGTCACTGATAATACTCGTGTTGTTGTAATCGAATCTGAAAAGCAAGTTATTGGTATTTTAGTAGATAGTGTTGCCGAAGTTGTTTACTTAAAAGCATCTGAAATAGATATTGCTCCTAATGTTGGTAATGAAGAAAGTGCTCAATTTATTCAAGGAGTTTCTAACCGCGAAGGAGAGCTACTCATTTTAGTTGATCTTGATAAATTACTTTCTGATGATGAATGGGATGAATTAAAACAATTCTAGTCATTTTCGAACCAGCTAAGCATACTTCTGCTTAGCTGGTTTTATTTAAGTTTACGGTGAAGTGTTCTAATGTCGTTGTTTACCCCCCCTATCATTTCTATATTTACCTTATTATTTGTCGCTATTGGTAGCCTTTTTTTGGTTTTTTTCCTTTATAAGTTTAATCAAAAATTAAATGAGTTAACGCATAAAAGGCAAACAGATGAACTTATAATACAAGAGTTACAAACGATTAATGAAGAACTTAAAAAACAGCAGTTAACCTTTCAAAAGTCAGCTAATGCTCAATTACTAGAAAGCTCTCAGGTAATGAAGCAACTAGAGCATCGAATTAAGTCACAGCAAGCGATATCTAATAACTTACAGCAACTCATTGAAAATATACAAGATAACCAAGAACAAGATAAGCTGTATAGCCGAGCGTTTAAGTTGGCGGAGAAAGGAGCAGATATTGATGAAATCGTTAAGGAGTGCGAGTTACCAATAGCTGAAGCTGAAATGTTGTTATCTGTACATAGGCAGCGCACCATCACTTAAGCTCGATGTTTTATTCGAGAATGCTCCTCTCAATAGAGGTTTTCTAAAAAAGGAGGTTATGTTTACTCCAATACATGCTAAAGTATCTCGGTTTTTTTAGCTGAAATGGCAAGGATTCAAGCCTCGTGAAAGTCGTTCAAACTTCCTTTTATAAATACTTATTTTTCATAACGTTCCTGTTTTTATCAGGTTGTTCAAGCACGCCTCAAGAAAGTGAAGTTGAGGAATACTCAGCCAACACTAGTTTTATTAATGACTCAAGAGATCCCTTAGAAGTCATTAACAGACCTTTATGGACATTTACTTGGGATTATCTAGATAAATATCTTGCTAAACCAGCTAGTGATGTTTATACAACTTACACACCGCCATTTTTACGTACTGGTTTATACAATATGGCATTAAATTTAAATGAACCAGCAAGCATCATTAATAACTTATTACAGCTTAAAATAACAGATGCGGCAAAAAGTACAGGACGATTTGTACTAAACTCCACTATTGGTTTACTCGGTTTTTATGATCCTGCGAGTGACTTTGAATGGTCAGGAGAGCAAGAAGAGTTTGGCGAGGTCTTAGGCACTTATGGTGTCGGAGACGGCCCTTATTTAGTTATTCCAGGTTTCGGGCCAAGCTCTGTCAGGGAAGAGGTTGGAGATTATGTCGACGGTCTGTATTGGCCGTTGGCGATTATTGATTTTTGGCCTAATGTAGTGCGTCTAAGTATTATTGGGCTTGAAAAACGAGCCGCGATAAGAGATCAAGAGCAATTAATCATCGAGTCTGAAGACCCTTATGAGTTTGTTAAAAACGCTTACTTTCAAAATATGCGCTATAGACTTTATGATGGCAATCCACCTGTGATTATTGATGAAGCTCAAGAAGCTGAAATTGATGCATTACTTGAAGAATTTGAGTAATTCATTACATAAGATTTATCGTTAAATAGAATAAACGTATACCTAAGTCACTCGTAATTTGCTAGAATTGCGAAAATTTTTTAGAACCTGTTTTATTGGAAATAATTTAAATGAATATTATTGAAGGCTCTTTTGAAGCAAAAGGCAAGAAATTTGCTATTGTTGTATCACGTTTTAATCACTTTATTGTTGATAGTTTATTAGAAGGTGCTATTGACGCACTTAAACGTAGCGGTAATGTACAAGACAGCGACATTACTGTAATTCGTGTTCCAGGTGCGTATGAGTTACCACTTGTTGCCAAAAAAGCAGCTAAAACAGGTAAATTTGACGCCATTATTGCTATTGGTGCTGTTATTCGTGGCGGCACTCCGCACTTTGATTTTGTTGCTGGTGAGTCTAATAAAGGCTTAGCGCAAGTTTGTTTAGACTCAGAAATTCCAGTGTCATTTGGTGTTATCACCACCGACTCTATTGAACAAGCAATAGAACGCGCTGGTACTAAAGCTGGTAATAAAGGTGCAGAAGCAGCTTTAGGTGCGTTAGAAATGGTTAATGTTTTAGCTCAGCTATAAGCGTACAACATCATTATTAAGTCAATGTAGGGTGTATTTAATACGCCCTAATTAATTTATATGACGCTATAATTTATAGAGTTATTAGCATCATTATTAAAAGTGGAAATATATTGTGAAACCTTCACCAAGAAGAAAAGCCCGTGAACTTGCCGTACAAGCCGTTTATTCATGGCAACTTAGCCAAAATTCAGTAACAGATGTTGAAGTGAACTTTATTAGTGAAAATAGCAAACGTCGTTTTGATATTGAATATTTCCAACAATTGCTTCGTGGTGTAACTCAAAATATTGCAGTGATTGATGAGGTTATTTCGCCTTTTGTTGACCGCCCATTAGACGAAGTTGACCATGTTGAAAAGGCAATTATACGTGTTGCTGTATACGAGTTAAAATATTGTGTTGATGTTCCATATCGTGTCGTGATTAATGAAGCTATCGAATTAGCTAAATCATTTGCGGCAGATGATAGCCATAAATTTGTCAATGGTGTTTTAGATAAGACAGTAAAGATTGTTCGCCCTCAAGAATAATTATTACGAAGCTGATAAATATTATGAAAGAGTTTGATCTTATAAAACAATTTTTTACCAATCAAACAGTCAAACACAAAGAAGTTAAACTGGGAATTGGTGATGATTGCGCTGTGATTGCGCCTATCGAAAAGCAAAATATTGTTATTACTACCGATACTTTAGTAGCGGGAGTTCACTTTCCTTTGAATACTTCACCAAGAGCTATAGGTCATAAAGCTGTTGCGGTTAACCTTTCTGATATTGCAGCGATGGGGGCAACGCCTAGCTGGATTTCATTAGCATTAACAGTACCAAGTGTTGATGAGGGTTGGTTAAGTGAATTTGGAGCAGGTTTTTTTGAATTGTGCGAGTTTTACAATGTTCAGTTGATTGGCGGCGATACAACACAAGGCCCATTAAGTATTACCATTACTGCGCATGGACTAACTCCAAAAGATAGTTATTTGACTCGCTCAGGAGCTTCAGCAGGTGATTGGTTGTATGTTACTGGTGAGTTAGGTGATGCTGCACTTGCTCTACAACATATTAAGGGCGAAGTTGAATTAGAAGATAGCCTTTTTTCGACGATAAGAACTAAGCTCGACTTTCCTAAGCCCCGTGTACTTGCTGGTCAAGTTATTAGAGAGTACGCTTCATCAGCGATTGATATCTCTGATGGTCTTAGCGTAGATTTAGGCCATATTTGTCAAGCATCAAATGTTGGCGCTAATATTGTATTGGATGCATTACCTTTATCTGCCGTTTTGCGCGAAAGTTTATTGGCCGAAGATGCTGTGAAATTAGCATTGTCTGGCGGTGATGATTATGAGCTACTTTTTACTGTATCTGAAGATAATAAAGTTGGTTTAGAGACTGCATTATCTCATGCAGGAACACCAGTCACCTGCATTGGGCAGATTAATGCGTCCCAGACCATTTCAACCACATTAAACAATAAAGCAATATCAGTTAATATGGCTGGTTTCGAACACTTTTCGTGATCATTATTACACCTGTTATTAACTGAGATAATCATGTCTTCATCAAAAAAACCTGAAAATAAACCAGTCGAATTTAATTTAAAAAATCCTGTTCATTTTTTGGCATTAGGTTTAGGTAGTGGCTTATTACCTAAAGCCCCAGGTACTTATGGTACCTTGGCTGCTATCCCATTATTTTTATTAATGTCTGAGCTTAGTACCATGTATTACGCCTTAGTGGTTTTACTGAGCTGTATTATTGGGATTTACCTTTGTGGAAGAACCGCAGAAGATGTTGGTGTTCATGATCATGGTGCGATTGTTTGGGATGAGTTTGCTGGTTTTTTTATCACTATGTTTATGATACCGGTCAGTTGGCAGAGTGTTCTAGTTGGCTTTATGCTATTTAGGCTTTTTGATATTATTAAACCTTGGCCTATTTCTGTAGCTGATAAAAAGCTTTCTGGTGGCTTTGGTATTATGTTTGATGATATTTTAGCCGGATTTTTCGCTTTAGCGATAATGCACATTATTTTTTAAAGCATGGAGCTCTAAGAGCAGATATTTACTAGGGAGACTTGAGTGGTAATTAATTACTCTTAATTTAGTGTAACTAGCTAATTCACATCAACGTTATTTTAGTGTCCTTCTTTCTTGCTCGTCTTATTATATAAATTTTATTAACAACGACTTGCATGACATAACTTTTTCTTACGTGATTGTCATAGTATTTTCTTTCTTTATACGCTACTTTAAAGTTAGGTCATTAATCATTTTCGTATACAAAAGCATAATATTTTTAATTAGCCCTTGTTTAATGATTTCTTGCCCTCAGGTTTATTAGTAAGACGGTATATAATTACCGTTTGCTAACTCGTCGTAAAGTAACAGTAAAAAAGGAATACCTATGAAAATAAATCTTTCTGGTCATCATGTTGAAGTTACTGATTCAATTAAAACGCATATAGAAGAAAAACTATCAAAAATAGCGAGCCATTTTCCAACCTTAATTGCCCTCGACGTTATTCTTTCGAAAGTACATAACCAATATCAGGTTGAAATTACAACAAATTACGAAGGTGGCAGAATATCAACTACAGGTATTGATGATGTTATGTTTCCAGCCATTGCTAGTGCAAGTAAAAAGCTAGATGCAGCACTTAAACACCGTAAAGGTCAGCTTAAAGCTAACTTACATAGTAAACCAGAAGCAACTACCCCTGAAATTGCCCATGAAAAAGTACAAGGAATGAACTTAGCGTAATTTACCCTGTTAATTAATGCTACTATAAAGAGTTAAAGATTCGTCTTTAGCTCTTTTTTACGTTTAGAGTACAAATAATTACTGCATTAATAATCGGCTATGCAATAATCTAATACACATAAAAAAACTTAGCATTTTTCTTATAAGGAACCAATTAATGCTTAAGCATTTATTCGAAAAAAATCAATCGGGCAAATTTATTTTCTTAAGTGTCTTAACTTTGGCGCTTACCGCTTGCGGACAAAAAGATGTTGCACCTAAAAAAGCGCCTGCACCGGCCGTTTCTGTTTATCAACTTAAAAGTGAAAAAGTTGGTAGTTATCGTGAGTTTGTAGCTCGAACAGAGGCGTACAAGGAGGCTAACTTGCGGGCGCGTGTTGAAGGCGAGTTATTAGAGCGAAACTTTAGAGAAGGCTCAGTTGTTAACAAAGGCCAGGTTTTATTGAGAATTGATCCGGCTGAATTTAATACTGCGCTCGCATCAGCCAAAGCTGATTTGAGTAGTCGTAAATCAGCACTAGATAATGCTATACGTAATTTAAAACGCGCGAAAGATTTAATTGGCGATGGCTATATATCTCAATCTGATTTCGATCGCTTAACCACTGAGGAGTCACAAGCAAAATCGGCTGTTGAGTCTGCGCAAGCAGCAGTTAAAAAAGCAGAGTTAGATTTGAGCTATACAACTATTGTTGCGCCTTTTACAGGGAGTATTGGTAAAGTAAATTACGATATTGGTAATATTATTGGGCCAAATAGTAATGTGCTAGCCACCTTAACTATTACCGATCCTATTTATGTTAGCTTTCAAGTCGAAGAGAGCGTATATGTGTCTTATTTACAAACCCATCAAAAATCAAATAATGCCGCCAATATTGCCATTGATTTAGCCCTACGACTGCCTAACAACTCGGCTTACCCTGAGAAAGGAAGATTAGATTTTGCTGATACTAAAATAGATCAAGGTATGGGCACGGTTGAGCTAAGAGCCGAATTCCCTAATGCCGACGGCATTATTCTTCCTGGTTTATTTGTTACTTTGATTGCAGAAAGCACTATTAAATCGGATATGGTTTTAGTACCACAAGCTGCTGTACAAGAAAGTCAGCAAGGAAAATTTGTACTGGTTGTTGATGATAATAGTTTAGTTAAACAAAGACCTGTTGAATTAGGTCGAAGAATTAATGCTATGTGGGCTGTTGAAAAAGGCTTACAAGATGGTGAAAATGTTATCGTTGAAGGGCTACAAAAAGTTCGTCCAGGCGTTGAAATAAAAGCCGTTATGAAAACCGTTGATGCCATCACCGGAGTTATTACCGATGCTAGTGCGCCAGCACCGAAAAGTTAAATAGGACGATTTCATGATAAGTAAAACTTTTATACATCGCCCTAAATTTGCTTTTGTTATTTCTATTGTTATAACGTTAGCTGGCTTAATCGCAATGAGCGTTTTACCAGTAAATATGTACCCTGAAATAACACCGCCGCAAGTTCAAATTGCCGCTGTTTATCCTGGAGCTAGTGCACAAGTTGTTGAAGAATCGGTGATTCGCCCCATAGAAGAACAGGTTAATGGGGTTGAAGATATGATGTATATCGAGTCTTCTGCTTCCAATAATGGTAGTGCTGTTATTACCGTCTATTTTAAGGTAGGAACCGATGGGGATATTGCACAGGTTAACGTGCAAAATCGTGTTGCTTTAGCGACAAGTTCATTACCGTCAGAGGTCACTCGTCAAGGGGTTGATGTTAAGAAAAAATCTAGCTCAATGTTGCTTGGTATTAATTTATATTCAGAGCAAGAAAGTATTGATCAGCTTTTTTTAAGCAACTATGCGACTAATTATTTAACTGAGCCACTAGGGCGTATTAAAGGCGTAGCTTCAGCAGAAGTTATGGGTGAAATGACCTATAGCATGCGTGCTTGGTTAAACCCTGAACGTATGACTTCATTAGGAGTTACTGTTGCTGAAGTACAGCAAGCACTTAATGAACAAAATATGATCGTGGCCGCTGGTAAACTAGGGGCAAGCCCAACATTACCCAACCAGCAATTTGAATATTCTATTCAAGCGAAAGGACGCTTAAAAAGTCCTGAAGAGTTTGGCCAAACCATTATTCGTGCACAAAGAGATGGTAACTTTGTTCGCCTTGATGATATTGCTAAATTAGAGCTTGGAGCAGAAGATTACTCAACTCAAGCTCGTTTGAATGGTAAAGAAACTGCTTTTTTAGTTATTTATCAATTGCCTGATGCTAATGCGACTGAAGTTGCATCCTTAGTTAAAGCTGAAATGAATAAATTGGCTGAACGTTTTCCTGATGGCTTAAAGCATACTATTCCTTACGACACTACTGAGTTTATTTATCGCTCAATGGAAGAAGTGAAAGTCACTTTATTTCAAGCTGTTGGGTTAGTTATTCTTGTTGTTTTTTTATTTTTACAAAACTGGCGTGCGACCATTATTCCAACCTTAGCTATTCCGGTTTCTTTAGTTGGTACTTTTGCTTTTATGATTTTAATGGGTTACTCCATTAATACCATTACGTTATTTGGCTTAGTATTGGCTATCGGTATCGTGGTCGATGATGCCATTATTGTGATAGAAAACGTGGAGCGAATACTAAAAGAAGAACAGTTACCGATTAAAGAAGCGGTTACTAAAGCCATGGAACAAGTCTCAGGCCCTATTATTGCTACAACGCTCGTTTTGTTGGCAGTATTTGTTCCTGTTGGCTTTATGCCCGGTATTACCGGTGAGCTTTATAAACAGTTCTCGGTTACTATTTCATTTGCGGTAATTATCTCATCTATTAACGCATTAACTTTAAGTCCTGCACTTTGCTCTGTGTTATTAAACGCTGAAAAAATGAAGCCAATATCTTGGTTGATGCCTTTTGAACGCTTAATTATTAAATCAACAAGTAAATACACTAGTGCCGTTGGATTTTTATTAAAACGTGTTGGTAGAGTAGGCGTTTTGGTTGTGGTTTTATTCTTTGGCGCTGGCTGGTTAACAACTTCGGTTCCAACCGCTTTTTTACCAGCAGAAGATCAGGGGTATTTATTTGTTGATATTCAATTACCTGATGCGGCATCAAGTAATAGAACACAAGGGGTTATGGATAAAGTAACACCTATTATTTTAAATGATCCTGCGGTGGACGATATTATTACTGTTGGTGGTTATTCATTACTTGGCGGGCCAGGTTCAAATAATGGTTTAGCCATTATTATCTTAAAAGATTGGGAAGAACGTACTGCACCAGAGTTAGGGTTGAAACAGACTATTCCACGACTTATGGGGCACTTGTGGAGTATGCCTGATGCCCAAATTATGGTGTTTAATCCGCCTCCAATTCCAGGCTTAGGTAATAGCTCAGGTTTTGAGTTTAAACTTCAAGATAGTGAAGGTAGAGATCCGGCAGAGCTTGCTCAAGTGATGAACGGCTTAATATATGAAGCTAATCAACGTCCAGAACTAACTCAAGTATTTAGTACTTACCGCGCTAATGTTCCGCAGTATTTTCTAGAGGTTGACCGTAATAAAGCGAAAGCACAAGGTGTTGCTCTGTCTGATATTTTTGTGACACTACAGGCACAGTTAGGCTCGTTGTATATTAACGACTTTAGCCAATTTGGTCGAACTTACCGAGTCACTATTCAAGCACAAACTCAGTACCGTAAAGACCCATCCGATTTACGTTATTACTTTGTACGTAACAAAGATGGTGAAATGGCACCACTCACTACTTTTGCTAAGCTGACCCCTATTTTAGGGCCAACTACTATAAGTCACTTTAACTTATATCGTAGTGCGAGTATTACCGGGCAAGCTGCGTCAGGTTTTTCATCAGGGCAGTCTATTGATGTTATGGAAGATTTAGCAGCTCAATTACCCGCAGGCTATATTTATGAATGGTCAGGGCAATCTAAACAAGAGCTTGAAGCAGGTAATCTTGCGCCAATTTTATTTGGCCTAGCTATTGTGTTTGTTTACCTGTTTCTTGTTGCGCAATATGAGAGTTGGACTATTCCATTTTCGGTTATTGCCGCTGTACCTTTAGCTTTGTTTGGCGCAATGTTAGCTTTGTATACCATTGGTATGGCGAATAATATTTATGCTCAGGTTGGTTTAGTGCTGTTAATAGGCTTATCAACCAAAACGGCGATATTAATTGTTGAATTTGCTATGGAGCAAAGAGCCGCTGGTGAAACTATATTAAATGCAGCACTTAATGCGGCTAAAATGCGTTTTAGAGCGGTATTAATGACGGCATTCTCGTTTATTTTAGGTGTATTACCGTTAGTATTTGCTACGGGAGCTGGTGCTGGTTCTCGAGTATCTTTAGGGGTAACAGTACTTGCTGGTATGATCGCCGCGACTGTTTTTGGTACCTTACTTGTGCCTTATTTCTACTTGTTGATACAGCGTATGCGAGAAAAAATCAAAGGTGAAGCCTCGTTATAGCATAACAAAAACATAACGTTTTTAAGCAAAAAGGGTCGTATTAATACGACCCTTTTTTATACCTAATATTTACGATATTTTTTGGAAAAACCTCAGCGTAAGCTACTTTTCCTGAAAACGTACTACAACTAAACAACGCTTAGCTTTATTAGCTTTCCGTTTTTTTCGTATTTTCAGTAGACTCAATATTTTCGCTATTTACATCGGCTGCTAAGGCCTGCTTTTCGCGTTCTGCTTTTGAAATATATTTAGGCTTATTACTACTATGTAATTTTGCGTTAATCTTTTTCATTTTCTTTTTTAATATACTGTTAATCTTTTTTTTACGGTTCATAAGTTATTATCTACAGTTAAATGCTGTTTTGGTGTTGGATAGCGTTGATAATTAGCGCGTTACATTAAAGTGCAGCGATAATGCTAATAACCATTAAAGGAATATACGGAAACATCACCGTAGGTTTCAATGCGCTGCTAATATACTCTTGTATCAGTGCGCCACCGCGAGGTCTGTTATCTTGCCAATCACTATAAAGCCGACAAGCAATGTTGTCGTCGTTATCTTTTATAGCGCATTCTAGCGTGATTATAGCATCACTGGTTCTGGCTTGGTAAGTCTTCCAAATACCTTCTTGTAGCCATAAGGTAAATAACAATAATAAGCTAATCATAGTAGGTAGGTTAACGGATATAGCAATAACAACTAAAGCAATACTAAAGAGCTTTATAACTAACGCATAATGTTCATATTTTTCATGATTATTATGTAATGTTTGCCATACTTTTGCTGATAAATTAATAGAATTTGTTGCCATATATTTTGAATAAACTAGGGTTGAACATTGAATACTGTTATTATGCGCGCATTAACTTTCGCTTGAAAGTATTTTGTCATAACTGGGGCACTTACCTTGAGTACATCAAATAATACCGAAAAAAAATCACTGTCATTTACCAATTTAAAGCTAAAGCCTGATTTAACTAAAAATTTAGCATCACTTGGCTACCATGACATGACCCCCATTCAGGCACAATCGTTACCTGATATGCTTAATGGTAAGGATGTGATTGGTCAAGGTAAAACAGGCTCAGGTAAAACTGCCGCCTTTGGTTTAGCTTTACTTGAAAAATTAGAAGTAAAACGTTTTCGTATTCAATCTATGGTGCTTTGCCCAACGCGTGAATTAGCTGACCAAGTCGCTAAAGAGCTTCGTAAACTAGCCCGCGCTGTTCATAATATTAAAATTCTAACCTTGTGTGGTGGTACGCCATTTGGACCACAAATTGGTTCTTTAGAACATGGAGCACATATTATTGTAGGTACTCCTGGGCGTATTGAAGAGCATGTTATCAAAGGAACATTAATTCTTGATGATTTAAACTTATTAGTACTTGATGAAGCTGACAGAATGTTAGAAATGGGTTTTGAAGCAGCGTTAGATAATATTATTGACCGTACACCTGTCGACCGTCAAACCTTGTTGTTCAGTGCAACTTTTCCTGATCAAATTAAAGCGATCAGCCAAAGTATTATGACCGATCCTGTATTAGTAAAAGTGTCGGTGAGTGAAGATAAATCAACCATCAGTCAGCAGTTTTTTAAAGTAGATAACGATGAAGAGCGTTTAGATGCCTTGCGTTTATTACTACTTGATAACCCCGTTGAATCCGCCGTGATTTTTTGTAATACCAAAAAAGAAACCCAGCAAGTTGCTGACGCATTACATTTCGATGGTTTTAGTGTTTTAGCCTTGCATGGTGATTTAGAGCAGCGCGATCGCGACCAAACTTTATTACGTTTTGCGAATAAAAGCGCTTCTATTTTAGTGGCAACGGATGTTGCGGCTCGCGGTTTAGATATTGATAGTTTAGACGTCGTTATTAATTATCATGTTGCTCGAGATACTGAAGTGCATGTCCATCGTATTGGTCGAACTGGCCGTGCGGGTAGTAAAGGTGTGGCTTATTCATTATTTAGCGACAAAGAAAGCTATAAAATTGGCTTACTTGAAGACTATCTTGAACACACTATAGTGCCTGAGTTGCTACCGTCAGCTTCAGTACTTAATAACCCGCGTCCTCAAGCTAAAATGGCTACTATTCAAATTGATGGTGGTAAAAAGCAAAAAGTTCGTCCAGGTGATATTTTAGGTGCTTTAACTGGCGATCAAGGTATTAAAGGTGATCAGGTAGGTAAAATAAATGTTTTAGACAATAAAGCTTATGTTGCTGTGACTAAAACATCACTTAAACTAGCCATGGCAAAATTAGCTAAAGGAAAAATGAAAGGACGTAGCTTCAAAATTCGTCACTTAACGGTTTAGCTGACTTTTGTTTTTCTTAAGTGCTTTTATTGAACGTTTTTAATCGAGCGTTCAATAATCTATTTATCATTAATTAACGGCCCATTAATCAATCTCAATTACCTCATGTTTAACAAACTAAGTGTTGATCATAAAGAGTTCATCGCATGAAGCAGGCTTATCAAAAACTGTTAGATAGTAATGAACTTAGCTTTGATGAAGCGCAAGTTAATGCAGTAGATGCGCTTAATCAACTTGCAGAACAGTTACTAAATGCGGATAAAAGTACAACAGCATCAGCGAAGATCAAAGGCTTGTACTTTTATGGCAGAGTAGGGCGTGGTAAAACCATGCTGATGGACTTGTTTTACCAAAACTTAAACCTCAATAGTAAAAAACGCATACACTTTCATCATTTTATGGAAGGTGTTCATTTGCAGCTTAATCGGCTAAAAGGCACGCCAGATCCATTAGCAGTGATTGCTAAGCAATGGGCTAAAGAAATAAAACTGCTTTGTTTTGATGAGTTTTTTGTTAGCGATATTGCCGATGCTATGTTGCTCGCGGGGTTGTTTTCTGCATTATTTAAAGAAGGTGTTATTTTAGTTGCTACTTCTAATAGTCAACCTGAGCTGTTATATCGCAATGGTTTGCAGCGAGAGCGCTTTATACCAACTATTGCTTTAATTAATCAATATTGCAATGTGCTATCTATTGATGGTGATATTGATCATCGTCGTAAAAAGCATTTACCTTTAGATGCATACAGACATTACTTTTTAATTGAGCAAGCAGGCAACGATAAACTTGAACAAAGGTTTTTACAGTTAACTCAACTTGATAGCCTTTCTCAAGCAGACATTATTAATAATCAAGTTGAGTCAGGCCAAGGGATTAGCAAAGATGTTAGTGATGAAGTCATTAAAAAAATAATCATAAATAATCGTGATATTAGTTATTTATATAAAACTGAAACGGTGATTTGGTTTGATTTCTTTGCTTTATGCTCAGGTCCTCGCAGTCAAAGAGACTATATACAATTAGCCAAAGCGTATAAGGCGGTACTCATTAGTAATGTTCCTACATTCTCAGGGAATTTAGTTCCTGCGGTGTTTTCTGGTGTTGAAGATAATTATCAACGTGGTGGCAATTTGTTAAGTGAGCTACGCCAGCTTGATGATGAAGCGCGCCGTTTTATTGCGTTAGTTGATGAGTTTTATGATCAAAATATTGTTTTAATAATCAGCGCTGAGGTAGACATTGAAGCGCTTTATCAAGGCCAGCAACTTGCGTTTGAATTTGAGCGTTGTAAATCGCGACTTTATCAAATGCAGAAGTAGTATTCCCTCTGCTTATTTATTTAATGGTGGCTTTAAGTTAATTGACCAATCATTAGTGAGTTTAACCAATAAAATAGCGATATTAAAACTTAATGTTTTTAAGTTGCTGAAATATAAGTAAAAATAAAGTTGGTGCTAAATTTGTATTAGCTGTATAAGCTGCCTTAGTTGGTATAGATAAAACCAGTGTTATCGGTTTAACTCGTTTACGTGGTTTAACGCCATTTATCTTAATAAGTATTCAAACTAAGTATTTTGATAATGCTTTTTAAAAGCACTTACACAATGACTTGGTTTATAAGGACATCTTTATGACATTATTTAAAAAAACATTAACCGCTTGTGCTGTAACTAGCTTATTTGTTGCGACTCCTATACTGGCTAATAATTCGTGTAATGTTAATCTATCAGGGCAAGTAAATATTGATAAATCAACTATTGAGTTTTTCGCTGAAGATAATAACAAGCAAAGTTTATATAAAATCGAGAACGATAAAAGTCTGCTTATTAATAACAGCTCAGTATCTTTAACGGCTAAGCAACAAGCCTTAGTGACCCAATACTCTCAAAATATTAAAGCACTTGTGCCACAAGTTGAAACTGTGGTTGTCGAAGGCGTTGAACTAGCGATTGATGGCGTAAATTTAGCGTTTAATGGCTTATTAGGTGAAGGTAATCAATTAGCTAAAAACCTAACGCAAGAGTTAGAAGTTATTCGTGATGATGCATTAGCACGTTACTCTCTCGAGAAAGGTTTTACGGTTGGTGGAGATAATGATGAATTACAAGCTGATGAATTTGAAAGTAAAATAGAGTCTGCGGTTGAACGTTCTATCACTAATTCTATGGGGGTTATCTTGATTGCGTTGGGTCAAGAAATGCTCTCAGCCAATGGTGAGGGAGAAAATTTTGAAACGCGCATGGAGAAGTTTGGTGAAACCATTGAAGTTGAAATGGAAAGCCGTACTGAGGCGATAGAAGCAAAAGCCCAAGAGCTTTGTCATGCTATTGCTAAAGTAGATGTTATTGAAGAGCAGTTAAAGTCATCGATTGATGCGCTATCTAACATTAATGTTGTTACTGTGAGTGTTAAGTAATTGAGTTAAAGCCAAAAAAATATTTAATTTATTCATTACCTAACATCAATAAAATATAGTTAGGCGAGCGCTAAGACAATAACCTTAACTATTGCTCAACACTAAGACCTTGTGCTGATATAATCACAAGGTCTTTTTTTAAGTAATCCTCTTTATGCACGCAGTACATCGTTTACACCTATATCGCAAAAGCCAAAGCACCACTACCTATAAATCACGAGGACAACGTGTTGTTCGCTGTGAGTTATGTCAATTAGCTAAACCATTTTGTATTTGTGCATTAGCACCTAAAGCTGAGCAAATTAACACTAATGCGGCTTTTTTATTGCTGATGTATGACACAGAAGTATTAAAGCCTAGCAATACAGGAAAACTAATTGCTGATTTAATTCCTGATACCTTTGCTTATCTTTGGTCACGAACTGAAGAAAATAATGAGTTATTGGCTTTGCTTAATGACGATAAATGGCAACCTTTTGTTGTTTTTCCTCAAGAGTATGCTGAACAAGAGCGCAAAGTTTTTACTAATCAGGTTAGCTGTGGTGAAGGAAAAAGGCCATTATTTATTATGCTTGATGGTAGTTGGCGAGAAGCTAAAAAAATGTTTCGTAAGAGCCCATATTTAAATAAATTCCCTATGGTATCTTTTGACGGTAAAGCTGCGTTTAATCAGAAATCAATAGATGTTAACTATTCACCTGTGGGGGATGAATCACGTTATACAGTTAGAAAAACAGAGCTAGAGTACCAATTCTCTACTGCTGAAGTTGGCGCAAGAGTGTTAGATATGTTTGGTGAACATGACAATGCTCAGTTGTTAGATTTATGGTTTGATGTATTCAATTTTCAATACCAAAAGGGTGTTTGTCAGCGAAATAAAGGTAATATTAATTCACTGAGTAATTATGATGATTTTTTACAACACTACCTTCACAACGTTACGGCTAAGTAAGGTACTACTAAGTAAAGTACTGTTAACTAAATGAGCCGTTAGTAAATAACCCATTAGTAAATAACCCATTAGTAAATAACCCATTAGTAAATAACCCATTAGTAAATAACCCATTAGTAAATTATTCGTTAGTAAATTACCCGCTAGTAAATGTTACGAATAATCATGAACTTAAAAATTTATTTAAGCTTCTACATTAAATAAATTTCATTGAGTAAGTTAACGTTAAGGTAAACATATACTTAGCGTTAACTTGTAAATATTAGTTTGCATGCTTCATGCTCTTTGTCTTCTTTTTAATCACGTTAAAGCTAGTACTTATCAAATTAAAGCCTTAACTTAGCCTTATATCTCCTCACATAATACTTATAACGCTACAGTTGATATTAAGGTTTACTATGACAGTTAAAGAAATTCCCCTCATTATTGGTGGCGAAAAAATTCGCTCAAAATCAGATACTTGGTTAGATGTTTTAAACCCTGCAACCCAAGAAGTTGTTGCGCGGGTGCCTGTGGCAACAAATGATGAAGTCACTGCGGCTCTTAACAGTGCAGCAGAAGCCTTTAAAAGCTGGTCTAAAGTTTCTTTGACCAATAGAATGCGTATTATGTTGCAGTTTCAACAGCTAGTTCGTGAACATACTCAAGAGCTAGCAGAGTTAGTGACGTTAGAGCATGGAAAAACATTACCTGATGCAGTGGGCGAAGTAGGGCGAGCGTTAGAGGCTATTGAAAATGCCTGCTTAATCACGCGTTTACAATTAGGTGAAATGGCTAATAATGCTGCGACTGATGTAGATACTTATACTTTGCATAAGCCGCTGGGTGTTGGTTTAGGCATAACTGCGTTCAACTTTCCTTTAATGCTACCTGCCTTTATGTTTCCTGCTGCTATTGCTTGTGGTAATACCTTTATTTTAAAACCGTCAGAGCAAGATCCCTCATCAACTATTCGCTTAGTAGAGTTAGCGATTGAAGCTGGTATACCAGCAGGCGTTTTAAATGTAGTCCATGGTGGTGAAGCTGTTGTAAATCAACTTATCTCCAGTGAAGAAGTTAAAGCAGTTTCTTTCATTGGCTCAACCGCCATCGGCACTCAGGTTTACGATCTTGCGGGTAAACATGGTAAAAGAGCCCAAGCAATGATGGGCGCTAAAAATCATATGGTAATAATGCCTGATGCTAATAAAGATAGAGCTATTAACGATTTATTAGGCTCAGCCTTTGGTGCGGCAGGTCAGCGCTGTATGGCAAATCCTGTGACGATATTAGTAGGAGAAACCCGTAATTGGTTACCTGAAATTGTCGAACGAGCGAAACTGATGAAAGTAGGACCTGGTACTCAACTTGATGCTGATTTAGGGCCTGTAGTTTCACCACAAGCCAAAGCTCGTATTATCTCTTTATTAGATTCAGGTGTTGAGCAAGGCGCGAATATATTAGTTGATGGTAGAAATTGTCAAGTTGAAGGGTACCCTAATGGTAACTTTGTTGGACCAACTCTGTTTACTGGCGTAACTACTGACATGGATATTTATACCCAAGAAATATTTGGACCCGCTTTGTGTGTACTGGAAGCAGATACGTTAGATGAAGCGATAGCGATTATTAATGCTAACCCAAACGGTAATGGTACTTCATTATTTACCTCATCGGGCTGGGCAGCACGAAAATTTGAAAATGATATTGATGTTGGCCAAGTTGGTATTAATGTGCCAATTCCTGTCCCAGTAGCTTATTTTAGCTTTACCGGTTCACGTGGTTCAAAGCTAGGTGATTTAGGCCCTAATGGTAAACAAGTGGTCAGCTTTTGGACTTATACTAAATCGGTCACAGCAAGATGGTTTGAGCCAGATCACCAAGACGGATCAACTGTGCACACCACTATTAGTTTGAAATAGAGTACCCAGTTTATCTTGAGCATATTAGCAGTGCATTAGGGGCTGTTGAACTTTCGCGGTTAAATTTTGTTCGAGATAAAAGCGTTTTAATCGCGGCGGACAGTGTGTTGCCTAGTCATTCTAAGCAAAGACTGTTCAACAAAGAATAAAACGCTTTTAGCCGAATCCTTCGGACAGCGTTTGTTGGTCATTTTTACTGCGTTATCAACTTTTTTATGTGACGCTACATGGATGC
>NZ_JAHKPW010000013.1 GCF_018860755.1 Colwellia sp. D2M02
TTACTAACACTGTACCTAACAATTAGTTTATTAATACTTGTAAAAAGGTCGCTTATGCGACCTTTTTTGATCTTGTGAATACAGGTATTTTAAAGCTACAGTCATTTGGGTGTAAAAAGGGGAGTATTATGAGTTGGCAAACAACCCTGTCTTGGGAGAATGCTAAAAAACGATCAAAAATATTACAACAGATCAGAAACTTTTTTAGCGAGCGTAATGTTACTGAGGTTGAAACACCTGCACTTTCACAAGGTACGGTCACGGATGTGTATTTAGATGCCTTAAGCTGCGAATATAACTATGATGGGGATAGCTTACCTGATCAGGCTAGGTGCTTGTATTTGCAAACTTCACCTGAATTTCATATGAAGCGCTTACTTGCTTCAGGCTATGGTTGCATTTATCAAATAGCTAAGGCTTTTCGTCATGAAGAAATGGGGAGACATCATAACCCTGAATTTACCATGTTGGAATGGTATCGTGTCGGCTTTGATCATTTCAAATTAATGGCGGAAGTTGAAGCGTTACTGATTGATATTTTAGGTTGTGCCAAGCCAGTATATTTTAGTTACCAAGCGATTTTTGAAAAAGTGGTAGCTATCGACCCTCTTAATACCACTCAACAAGCTTTACTTTCTTTACTGGAGAAAAAGGGTAAGTTAAGTGATTGGTTAATTGAAGATAGCCAAAAAGATGACGATAACGATCTATTATTGCAGTTTATTTTTAGTGAAATTATAGAGCCGACGATTGGTTTGACTTCGCCATGTTTTATTTATGATTTCCCTCGTTCTCAGGCTTCATTGGCAAAGATATCTACGGGTGACTCAAGAGTTGCTGAGCGCTTTGAGTGTTATTTTAAAGGGGTTGAGATCGCGAATGGTTTCAATGAGCTAACTGACGTTAAACAGCAACAAAGCCGATTTGAGCATGATAACTTAAAGCGAAGTACACTTGCATTAGACACGAAACCCATAGATAAAAACTTTATTGCGGCATTAGAACAAGGCTTCCCTAACTGTGCGGGAGTTGCTTTAGGTGTTGACCGTCTAGTGATGCTTGCTTTAGGCGTTGAAGATATTGCCGACGTATTAAGTTTTCCTATTTCCCGAGCGTAGGTAAACTATTTGCATTAGTTTGATATTTAGCTAATGTTATAGTGTATCAACTGTGATATTATATCAATGTTCGTAAGTGGCGAATAATTTATTCATATTGGAAAAATAATGTTAGATAGAATTGGTATAACAGCAACCTCATTATGTGCATTACATTGCATTCTTTTGCCTGTTTTATTACCCGTGTTACCCTTAATGGGTTTGAGCTTTTTAGCTGATCACACTTGGGAACATATTTTTTTATTAATGACTGCTGCATTAGGTACAGTTGCTTTATTTTCAGGTTTTAAGCGTTATCACAAAAAATTATATCCGTTTTATTTGTTATACCTTGGTGTCGCAATATACTGGATGAAGCATGACTTCTCAGAAAGCTTAGAGCCATACTTTATTTTTTCTGGCGCTAGTCTTATCATTATTGCACATTTCTTGAATATTAAGTTGTGCAATGACTGCAAGCAATGTGACGATGAATGTACAACAACAAGTGAACAGTAGAAGAAAGCTGTAAGCTGACTCTCCCTCAGTAAAGCTATTCACTTACTTCAAAATCTTTCAGCTTTCTTGTTAATGTATTTCTACCCCAGCCTAATTTTTTAGCGGCTTCTTGCTTACGCCCTTGGGTAAAAGCAAGCGCCTGTTCGAGCATTATTTTTTCAAATTCATACTGTGCTTGCTCTATTATGGCGGTTTTCCCTTGTGCTAACTCTTTATCGACCCAGCAACGTAGTGCGCTTTGCCATGAATGTTGCTGCTCAGTTGTTATTTCGGCCTTCTCAGTTAATTCATTGGGTAAATCTTCTAGTAATATTTCTTGACCGCTGGCCATGACGGTTAAAAATCGACAAGTATTTTCTAGTTGCCTTACATTACCCGGCCAGCTAAAGTTTTGTAAATGTTCAGCAGCTTTTTTGCTAACAGTTTTTACTTCAACATCTAGCTCAATTGCGGCATGCTTTAAAAAGTGGTGGGTCAATTGTGCAATATCTTCTTTGCGTTCTCTTAAACTTGGTAATTGTATTCGAATGACATTGAGGCGATGAAAAAGATCATCACGGAAGCCGCCATTTTTCACCTGCTCCTCTAGGTTTTGATGCGTAGCAGCAATAATACGGACATCAACTTTTACCGGAACATGTCCACCAACACGATAAAATTGACCATCGGATAACACCCTGAGTAATCGAGTTTGAATATCTAAAGGCATATCGCCTATTTCATCTAGAAATAGTGTACCGTTATGAGCCTGTTCAAAGCGGCCATGGCGAATAGCGTTAGCACCAGTGAATGCGCCTTTTTCATGCCCAAAAAGCTCAGATTCGATTAAGTCTTTAGGGATTGCAGCCATATTTAAAGGAATAAATGGCTCATTAGAGCGAGGACTATGTAAGTGCAGAGCGTGTGCTACTAATTCTTTACCCGTGCCAGACTCACCATTAATTAGAACGCTAATACTTGAACGTGATAGACGGCCTATTGCTCTAAATACCTCTTGCATTGCTGGCGCTTCACCAATAAGCCCTGTAGAAAGGGAGTTATTGTCTTGTTGACTTTTCTTTGCACTTTGTTCTTTAGCATGCGCTAATGCTCGCTGAGTTAAGCTAATAGCATCATCAATATCAAAAGGCTTAGGTAAGTATTCAAATGCGCCTCCTTGATAAGCATTTACTGCGCTATCAAGGTCGGAGTGCGCGGTCATAATAATAACGGGAATATGCTGATATTCTTCACTGATTGTTTTTAGTAATTCCATACCGTCTATATTAGGCATGCGAATATCAGAAATGATGATTTCGGGTTGACCATGATCAAGTGCAGTGAGTAAGTCATTAGCATTCTGAAAGGAGGCACAGCTAATATGTGCATTAGCGAGGGATTTTTCTAAAACCCATCGAATAGAACTGTCATCATCTACTATCCATACTTGCTCTGTGATCATTGTTATTTCTCTTCACGTGTATTGATGTCTTTCGACGCGGGCTGTTTTAGTGGTAATACAATCATAAATTCAGTATGGCCAGGTTGGCTATGGCATGAAAGTTTACCGTGATGTTGGTTAATTAGTGTTTGTGCTATTGATAGCCCTAAACCTGTGCCATTAGAGCGTCCCGAAACCATAGGGTAGAATAAAGTATCTTGAATCTTACTGGGTATGCCTGGGCCATCATCAATAATACTGATTTCAACGGCTAGCTTTACACGCTTGCCGTTAATGGTGATGTTACTTGCTATACGAGTTTTTAGAGTAATGCTATTTTCTTTATCTATTGCCTGAATAGCGTTGTTGACTATATTTAATAATGCTTGCTGTAGTTTTTCATGATCACACTCAACTAAAGGAATAGAAGGGTCATAGTCGCGTTTTAAATTAACCGAAGTATCATGCGAGTAGTCTACAAGTTGGCAAACTTTCTCTAACACACTATGAATATTTTGAGCATGGATTTGAGGTAGTTGATTTGGCCCTAAAAGACGGTCAACTAGGTTGGTAAGCCTATCAGCTTGCTCAATAATCATTGAGGTGTATTCTTGCTGTTCAATGCCTATTTCTTTACTTAATAATTGGGCTGCCCCTCTAAGGCCTCCTAAGGGGTTTTTGATCTCATGGGCTAAACCTTTTATTAAGTCTCGACCGGCAATCCACTGCTGTTGTTGGAATACTTCTAAACTGATCTGTTTTTGATGGTCTATTTGTTTTAATTCAAGCAGCACATGAGGGGAGTTCTCAAACTCAACAGGTGATGCAGTTAGTTCAGCGGTAAAGCGATGACTTTTATTTAAGGTTATTACTACATCACTATCTGTAAACTCTTGTCCAGTATTTAGTAATTGTTGTAAGCGTTTGGCATTAATGCTGGTATTGGCAAAAATTAATTCGGTGGTTGTTCCATAAAGTCGATACAAACTCTTAATTAATAAAGCCTCTGCAGCAGGGTTAACATAAACGATACGGAGTTGGTCATTTAAAATAATTACAGCAGTGATTAATTGGCTGGCGAGTGCCTGCTGGTATATTAATTTTTGCTTTTGAATATCGCTACGGTTATACATGCTTAAGCTTCCATATCGAGCTAAATTAATGTCGCACCAATATGGTGCATTTGTTAGTTTACTAAAGAAAGGTTTTATTTGCAGCGTTATTTAATTAAATTTAAAGTTTTTGGTACGATGACTATAGGCTTGTGTCTACAAGTGATTGTGTCGTAACTCTTTAAATAATAGCGCGAGTGGTGATATTAATTCACAGTAGCTCTGTGCATATAAAACGTAACTGGCTTAGACGATGCAATAACCTTGCCCTTATCATCAAGTAGTTCCATTTTAATTTTATGTTCGCCACGGTCGACATTCTGCAACGAGAATATGGCCGTTTTTTGTGGCTTTTGGTGTGGTTTATTGTCTAAATATAGTTGTACTGTGTAGCCTAATTTGAATTTAGGTATAACTGCACCACTGACATAGAGTGAGCCCGTATTATCGCGAATGGTGGCATTGTCTTGTGGAGACTTAATAACAAGGGAGTAAGTTTCGGTGATAACTTCAGGCTTAATATCAAGCTCTTTAGTTTCAATACCAGAGGAGTTAACAATGTTAGATTGGGTCTTCTTTACCTCTTCGGCACCAGGGTGTGGGGTATCAGAAAATACTAATGCTCCTTGCTCATTGCGCCATACGTAAATTTTAGTCGTCGCTGAATATGCAGGTATTGCAAAAATAAACACTAATAATGTAAGTAGCAATAGCCTGAGTGTAAGCAATGATATGATCCTTGTGCATTAAAAATAATTCGATTGTGATGACGTAAAGTAGCAACGCCATTTAATTTAAGTATATAACTAAAACTAATACAAAAAAAATTTTCTTTATTTATCTGGTTTTACCACAATATTTGGGTAAAAAAAAAGCTCACCGAAGTGAGCTTTATCATTAAATATTTGAACGATTATACGCTGTAGTATAGTTCAAACTCTAATGGGTGAGTTGTCATGTTAACTAATTGTGACTCTTCACGCTTAATAGCAATGTATGCATCAATCATGTCTTTATCCATAACGCCACCAGCAGTTAAGAACTCATAATCTGCTTCTAAGCTTTGAAGTGCATCTTCAAGTGATGTTGCTACTTGAGGAATTGATGCTGCTTCTTCCGCTGGTAAGTCATATAAATCTTTATCCATAGCATCGCCAGGGTGGATTTTGTTTTTAATACCGTCAAGGCCAGCCATTAATAAAGCTGTAAATGCTAAGTAAGGGTTAGCTGCTGGATCAGGGAAACGAGCTTCGATACGCATTGCTTTTGGTGATGGAACAATTGGAATACGAATAGACGCTGAACGGTTACGTGCAGAGTATGCAAGCATTACTGGTGCTTCAAAATGAGGTACTAAACGTTTGTACGAGTTAGTTGAAGGGTTAGTAAATGCGTTTAATGCTTTAGCATGCTTGATGATACCACCAATGTAGTAAAGCGCCATTTCAGATAAACCGCCGTACTTATCACCAGCGAATAAGTTTACACCGTCTTTTGCTAGAGATTGGTGAACATGCATACCTGAACCATTATCGCCAACTAATGGCTTAGGCATAAAGGTAGCTGTTTTACCGTAAGCGTGAGCTACGTTATGTACAACATACTTGTAAATTTGAACTTCATCAGCTTTTTTAACCATAGTGTTAAAGCGACAAGCGATTTCATTTTGACCCGCTGTTGCTACTTCATGGTGATGCGCTTCAACAACTAAGCCCATGTCTTCCATTACTAAACACATAGCTGAACGTAAATCTTGTGATGAATCTACTGGTGACGTTGGGAAGTAGCCGCCTTTAACGCCTGGACGGTGACCCATGTTGCCTTCTTCGTACTCAGTACCTGAGTTCCAAGCTGCTTCTTTGTCATCAATTTTGTAGAAAGAACCGCTCATATCAGTACTAAAACGTACATCATCAAATAAGAAGAATTCAGGCTCTGGACCAATTAATACTGTGTCAGCAATACCTGTGCTACGTAAATATTCTTCAGCGCGTTTAGCTACAGAACGCGGGTCGCGACTGTAACCTTGCATTGTGCTTGGCTCTAAAATATCACAACGAATGTTTAATGTTACTGCTTCTGCAAATGGGTCTAAAATTGCGCTGTCTGCATCTGGCATCATCACCATGTCAGACTCATCAATGCCTTTCCAGCCTTGAATTGATGAACCATCAAACATTTTTCCGTCTTCAAAGAAATCTTCATTTACTTGATGATGAGGAATAGAAACGTGTTGTTCTTTACCTTTTGAATCAGTGAAACGTAAATCAACAAATTTTACATCGTATTCTTTAATTAAATCAAAAACTGCTTGTGACATATTGTCTTTCTCCAGTGCGGTTAGTTTTGTATAAAAATATAGTTAACTGTTATATAGATAATTTATTGTTTGTTAATGAAGTATTATTTACGTCATTACATCACTATCTATGATATTGCTTTTGGTAAAGCTAAAATCATGCCAAGACTAAAACCCCCTGTTTATAGGGGATGAGTATTTCCCACCTATACTTTATGCACCTGCTTGGTGCAGCGCAGCGTATTTACGTGTCTTTTTGGTGCGTTTTTTGTGCTGGCTATATCACTATAAGATAAATTTACATCATTTCCTCTAATTATTTACTTGCAAACATGTTAACTATGTCGAGGTAATGAAAAATATCAGAAATACTGTAGTGAATTGAGAACTACCCTAGAATATTGTTGACGATAATGGCATATTCTACAAAGCAAAATAGTCAGAGTGCCATGTGCATAAATCGACTCTTATATTAGTCATGTGGAATGTGTTATGAACAAATTAACGTTAACGTCTTTGATATTTATCACAACAACTTTTTATAGTGATTGTGTATTAAGTAATGATCAAAAAATAAAAAAGACAGAGCTTACGGCAGAAGTGAAAAGTCATGCTAAACCAAAATTTGATTGGGTAAAGCTTACTTCAAATGAATGGTTAAAGGGCGATATTATCTCTATGTATGATGAAGAGCTTGAGTTTGACAGCGATAAGCTTGATTCACAAACCATTGATTGGGAAGACGTTAGTGAGCTACGAAGCAAACACTGGCAAAGCATTCGCTTAGTTGATGGCACTATTGTTGATGGTTACCTCATGATGAAAGAGGGACAAGTGAGTATTGAGAGCAACGGCACGGTTAAACATTATAAGCTTAACGATATTTTGTCTATTGCTGGTTCAAGCAAAAATGAGGGCGATTTATGGGATGGCTACGCTAATTTAGGTTTTAATTTACGCCGCGGTAATACTGTTCAGCTTGATTACACTTTTAAAGCTGGCGTGCAGCGACGTAGCTCAAGCGGACGGTTTCAAACTGATTACACCGCTAACTATAGTAAATATAAAGATAAAGAAACTAACGTAGACAATATAACGGCAAATAGTCATCGACTTACATCGACTTATGACTGGTTTTTTGATCCTAAAGTATACTTTCGAGCTGTTGATTTTGAATTACTAAGTGATGAGTTTCTCAATATTGATTACCGTATACGATACGGTATTGCTATGGGTTATCACTTAATTGATAGTAGTACTATTTCATGGGACATTAATGCGGGTCCTAGTTATCAGGTAACATACTTTAAAGAAGTGCAAACTGGCGAGAGCCGAAGCGACACTTCACTTGGCTTAACTCTAGGCACAGATTTTAGTTATGAAATCACTAGTGATATCGATTATGACTTTTCTTATGACATACAAATTGTCAGTGAAGACTCTGGTAAGTACATTCACCATGTAGAAACAGGCATCGAAATTGATCTAACTAATGATTTTGACTTAGATTTAACATTTTATGTTGATAGAACTCAAAAACCGAAAGCGGATGCTGGTGGTGTACTACCTGAGCAAAATGACTATCGTTTAGTGGTAAGTTTAGGTTATGACTTTTAAAATTTTACCTGTAGATACTTTAAAAGTTCTTACTTAATCATTATGCACCGATTTATATTATTCTTTCTACTCTTTATCAGTTTTTTGCCAATTGATAATTTATCAGCACAAGAAAAAGAAACATTACCCGCATGGGAAAAACCGACACCTGTTTTTTTACAGAAACATGACTGGTTAAAACTTAAGTCTGACGAATGGCTAAAAGGCGATATCATCTCTATGTATGATGATGAGCTTGAGTTCGATAGCGATGAGTTTGGCTTAGAAACTTTCGATTGGGAAGATGTTAGCGAACTACGTAGTCGCTATGATCAAAATATTCGTTTTGCTAATGGCGAAGTGGTTAAAGGCTTTTTAATTGTTCATAGTAATGAAGTCACTTTAATTAGTAATGGTACCGAGCGTAAATTTCCATTAAGTGAACTTATGTCAATTACATCTGCGGCAGATAGTCGACGTGAACTATGGGATGTAGAGATTAGTCTTGGCCTCGATATCAGCTCAGGTAACGTAAATCAACTAGATTATCTTTTTAGTGCTGTGGCACAAAGAAGTACTCCTTACACACGCTTCAAAACAGAAGCTACCTATAACTATAGTAAACAAACTACTAATACCAACGACCAGCCTATTATCGATGCTAGCCGTGTAACTAGCTCGCTCGATTGGTTTTACAATAGTCAAATATTTTTCCGCTTATTTGACTATGAATATATGAGTGATTTTCAGCAAAATATACAAGCACGAAATAGCTTAGGTACTAGTATAGGTTACCATGTTGTTGATAATAAACGCTTACAGTGGGATGTTACAGCAGGCCCTAGTTTTCAGATAACCTCATACGAGCAAAGCGCTGCGCAAGCCGATCAAAAAAGTGCAGTGCTAGCGTTAAGCACCTTAGTCGAATATACGGTATCAAGTCGCACTGACTTTATTTTTGACTATAGTATTCAGTTCGTTGAAGAAGAATCGGGAAAGCGGAACAGCCATTTAAAAACCGGTTTTGAATTTGAGTTCACTGATGATTTTGAACTTGACATTATGTTGTATTTTGACCGTGTCGCTCATCCCGTTGTAAGTGTTGACTCTGTAAAACCAGAGCCTAATGACTATCAACTTTATATGAGTATTGGTTACAATTTTTACTAAAGGTTAATTAAGTATTTAAACTCGTATTTTTGTTATCACAGTGCAACGTCTAATATACTGAACCTAAATAAGCCTTAAATCAGCTAGTGAATTCAGGTATTATAGTCACTGTATGATAGCTTTTAGGTTGTTATTACTCTGTATATTTTATAAATCGTACAACTCAAACATTTCTATTAATCAATAAAGCTTAATTACACCATGTCAAACAGCACATTACATCTTCATATTTTAGGGATTTGCGGCACATTTATGGGCGGAATTGCCGCTATTGCCAAGGAACTGGGTTTTACGGTAAGTGGCTCTGATGCTAACGTTTATCCGCCAATGAGCACTCAGTTAGAGCAGCTTGGCATTCATTTAAACTCAGGTTATCACCCAGATAACTTTTCTGATGATATTGATTTGGTTATTGTTGGCAATGCCATGTCTCGTGGTAACCCTATGGTTGAATATATGCTTGATCGTAATATTCCCTATATTTCAGGTCCGCAATGGTTATTAGAAAATGTGTTAAAAGATCGCTGGGTATTAGCAGTATCAGGTACCCATGGAAAAACGACCACTAGTAGTATGCTGGCGTGGATTTTAGAATATGCGCAACTCGAGCCAGGCTTTTTAATTGGCGGCGTACCTCAAAATTTCACTAGCTCTGCACGCTTAGGTAATGCTCCTTTCTTTGTCATAGAAGCTGATGAATATGATAGTGCTTTTTTTGATAAACGCTCTAAATTTATACATTACCGACCGCGTACGCTGGTCATTAATAACCTTGAGTTTGATCACGCAGATATCTTTAATGATTTAAGCGATATTCAACGCCAGTTCCATCATTTAATGCGCATGGTTCCGAGTAATGGTTTGATACTATCGCCAGCAAATGATGTCGCGATAGAGGAAACTTTAGCTATGGGCTGCTGGACACCAACAGAAATGAGCAATGTTGAATCAGGCTGGCAAGCTAACAAGCTCACCGAAGAAGGCAGTGAATTTACAGTGTCTTTTAATGGTGTCGTGCAAGGCACCGTCTTATGGAATTTAATGGGCGACTTTAATATTGATAACGGCTTAATGGCTATTGCTGCGGCTCGACATGCAGGAGTACCAGCGCATATTGCCATTGAGGCTTTGGCTGAGTTTGTTAACACTAAAAGGCGTTTCGAATTACGCGGTATTATTAACGATATTGCTGTTTACGATGACTTTGCTCATCACCCTACCGCGATTGAGCGTACCTTAGCTGGCGTTAAAGCTAAATTAGCGAGTCAGAGCAAGCAAGGTCAAAAATCAGGCCGTATTTTAGCGGTATTAGAGCCTCGCTCAAACACTATGAAATCAGGCATTCACAAAGACACCTTACCTAATTCACTAACGCAGGCCGATTATGTTTATATTTATCAAGGTGAGCCATTAAGCTGGCCAGTAACCGATTTAATTGCACAATGTCAGCCACCTTGTATTGTTGAAAATTCATTAATGACATTAATTCACAATATTACTCTAGAAGCACAGGCTGGTGATATTATTGTTATTATGAGTAATGGCGGCTTTGAAGGCATTCATGAAAAATTAATAACTAGTTTACAGCAGCATAATGATTAACCAGATTAACCAGATAGACAAGAGAGCTTAAACCATGGCCGTATTAACAATATTAACCGCCCCTGATGAAAGATTAATTCAACAGGCCAAACCTGTAAGTGATGTAACGGCTATTCAAGGCCTTATCGATGACTTATTAGAAACCATGTACGATACTGATGACGGTATTGGCTTAGCGGCAACTCAAGTAGGACGTAGTGAGGCTGTAGTGGTTATTGATATTTCAGAAGGTCGAGATGAACCGTTGGTCTTAGTGAACCCTGTTATTGTGAGTGGCGAAGAAAAAGCAAAAGGTCAAGAAGGTTGTCTTTCTGTACCGGGTTATTATGCTGACGTTGAGCGCTTTAGCAAAGTTACAGTAAGCGCGTTAGACCGAGACGGTAAAGAAATAACAGTAACTAGTGATGAGTTTCTTGCCATTGTGATGCAACATGAAATAGATCACTTACAAGGCACTTTGTTTATTGATTACTTATCACCACTTAAAAAACAAATGGCGTTGAAGAAAGTAAAAAAAACTATTAAAGCGTCATAAAAACCGATATTTTTTATAACACACTAAGTGATTAATTAGCGTAATGACTAGTCAGGTAACGAGTTGAATAAACCATGAGTAACTTAATAGCAGATGAACAAACCTTTAATGGCACTATTACCTTAGCTATTACGGGAGCTTCTGGCGCTGGATACGCCTTACGCCTACTTGAATGCTTAGTCGCGGCTAATTACCGACTTTATGTACTGTGCTCTAGCGCTGGACGTATTGTGCTTGATACGGAGGTAGGCGTAAAAATACCGTCATCGCCGGAGAAAGCAAGTGCGTTTTTAACTGAAAAATATCAAGCGAAAGTAGGGCAAATTACTGTTTTTGGTAAAGAACAGTGGTTTTCGCCTGTAGCTTCGGGTTCAGCAGCACCCAAAAAAATGGTGGTTTGTCCGTGCTCTACTGGTACCGTTGCCGCTATTAGTCACGGTATGAGTGATAATTTAATTGAACGTGCTGCCGATGTGGTTATTAAAGAGCGTGGTCAGTTAATTTTAGTGGTAAGGGAAACACCATTTTCAACATTGCATTTACAAAATATGCTTAGTCTATCGCAGCAAAACGTGACAATCATGCCTGCCTCGCCTGGTTTTTATCATAAAGCTGAGTCTATAAATGATTTAACTGACTTTATGGTAGGTCGGATACTCGATCATCTCGAGATACCGCAAACCATTATGCCAAGGTGGGGTTATCAGTAGGTAATTATTTGAACTGTATTTGATAGCAAAAAAGGCATTACAGTGTAATGCCTTTTTTATTCGTGATTATCGACAGGTACTTAAGAGTTTATCTGTTAAAAGCTTATTTACTAAGAGGTTGAAAATTACTCATCGAAGCTAAATTCTATATACGCTTTACCAAACTCCGACTTTAAAGGGATGATAACAATAGGCCCTTTCGCTTTATGATGAATCATATGCTTATTACCTGAAACAACAATAGGGGTTGCCATATCAAACTCAATGCCCTTTTCACTGAGCATACGCTTAGCGCCACCAGTTACCATATTGGTAATTTCGCCGACTAAATCGGTTATCTCTTCATTTACTTCATCAGGAGCTTCGCCAACCATGCCTTTCATGGTTGCTAAGGCTAAAGGAGTATCAAATGTAATTGATAAGGAGCCTTTCGCTTGTGGACTGACCATGCCAATTAATCCAGATACGTCACCCATAGCTACTTCATTCTTTTTAAGCTTAGGTTTTTCTGGAGTTAACTCCATTTGCGCCATTGTTGACATTACATTTAGCATTGAAGATAAAAATGGATTTATAAACTCTACATTCATGAAGCTTTCCAAGCCTTATTAGCTGTTTAGTTTTAATTATTATTTGATTTTGCATGGTTATTTTATAAATGTAAATCAAATAGCTTAATAGTTAACACTTTAAACGTGAATCATTGGCAGTGTGAGTAATATAAATAACCTAAAACATATCTATGTATGATTATCATTAAATACTTTCGCCGTTGTAATATTTACTGAGAGAATTCACTCGTTTAACTTCTCTTGGGTAAGTATCGGCGAGTATGTAATTTTTTACCACTAAATTAGCGAAAATATTACGATAAAGCATAATTCGTCATAATAACGACGGTTTTAGCTAAGTCAGTTAATCGTTAAACTATTGAGGCTTAACTTGGCAATTTTTACAACTACCATGGGCTTCTACTATTTGATGGGTAATGGTAAACCCATTAGTATCTGCCATCGCGCGTAATGCTAGATCAAAATTGTTTGATTGAATTTCTTCAACATGCCCACACTCATCACAAATTAGTAATTGTACGGGATGGTTACACTCACCAAAATGATGACACATAACAAAAGCGTTAATTGATTCTATTTTATGAACAAAGCCTTGTTTACATAAAAAATCTAACGCACGATAAATAGTTGCTGGTTTTGCCGCAGGATCAAGCTCTTTCAGCTCAGCTAATAGGTCGTAGGCACCTACAGCGCCTTCATGGTTAGCCAACAAAAGGAAAACTTGCTCTCTTACTTTGGTAAAGCGAGCGCCTTTCTTTTGACAAACTTGTTGTGCTTGAATTAGTAATGATTGTGCCGTCATAGTACTTAATTATCGTTTATAAATTTACAGTTTAAAGCAGTGTAACATAGCCTTTATAATGAGTTAACTTAATTTAAGAGCCGTTTATTAAGGTTGTTTGCTTAAGTAAATAGTGTCGTTAAATAAAGCATTCGCCATTTTGTAGGGGGTACTTTACAATACTAACTGTACTTTAGTATAAAGACAGCGCTGTCTTTATTGTTACTCACTTGTAGGAAGAATGCATGACTCGTTATCTTGCCCTTGATGCCTTTCGAGGTATAACCATCGCTTTAATGATTTTAGTGAATACGCCTGGAAGCTGGTCGCACGTCTATGCGCCACTGTTACATGCCGACTGGCATGGTGCTACACCAACCGATTTCGTATTTCCTTTTTTCTTATTTATTATTGGCTCTGCTATGTTTTTTTCTTTTAAGAAAATTGACTATAAAGCAAGCCCTGAGCAATTTAAAAGAATTATAAAACGTGGTTTTATCATGTTTTTCATTGGCTTTATGCTTAACGTATTTACCTTCACTATTGATTTTGAAAACTTAAGAGTGATGGGCGTTCTTCAGCGTATTGGTATTGCTTATGCTATTGCAGCTTCAATGGTGCTGCTGTTAAATCGTCGTGGAATATTAATTTCATCAGCACTTATTCTATTAGGTTACTGGGCATTATTATTAATGGCTGGCGATGGTGCTTATACCCTTGAAGGCAATATTATTCGTCAGGTTGATTTAGCTATTTTAGGTGCTAATCAAATGTACACTATGCGTGGGGTTTCTTTTGACCCTGAAGGCCTATTAAGCACAATACCTGCCGTGGTTAATATGTTACTGGGCTTTGAATTAACACGTTATTTAACCAGTATTAAAGATAAAAAATCTAGTGTTATTAAGTTAACACTTATTGGTGGTTTAGCTGTTGGTTTGGGAGCGCTTTGGAGCTTGATTTTACCAATTAACAAATCATTGTGGACCTCTTCTTATGTTATTTACACCACAGGTTTTGCTTGCTTATTGTTAGCGGCCTTTATTTGGTTAATCGACATTATGAAACAGCAAAAACTTGCTGAGCCATTATTAGTTTACGGAACAAACCCACTGTTTGTATATGTACTGTCGTTTGTTGTAGTGATTGTTTATTTCCATATTAATATCGGCGATAGCAACATGTATGCGTGGTTATATCAACAACTTGCTAATGTATTTGATGCTAAGCTTGCTTCATTTATTTTTGCATTCAGCCATGTGGCCGTATTTTGGTATGTATCATTGAAACTATATCAACGTAAAATTTTTATAAAAATCTAAAGTAAATAACTCCCTTTTACTAAATATAAAAGGGAGTTATCCAATTTATTTGTTATAGTTAAATAGCTTATGGAGCATTAATTAAAGGAGTTATTTATACGAGTGAAAAAAATTACCCTAAACCAAGATGAAAATTTATCTTTCAGTTTAAGCTACCAGATGCTGCCTCAAGAGCATCAACGCATTGACTTATACTTCTCTTTACCCGTTGAAATGGGCATTAATCCAAGCACGCTCAATGAAGAAGATTACTTTTACAGTAATATAAAATGTTACAGTGCTTATTACGCTGATGAACTACACCTACCTTTAGTACGCAGCCGTTTTATCAGTCAAACTAAGGGTGAGCAAAGCGATTACCGCTTAAACCTTAACTTATATTCATATCAAATTAAAATAGCGCTTGATGCCGATATCAAGCAAACCCTTAAACTTAAAGAAGCTGAAGAGTTTTATCCTGCAGCGTTAGAGTTAGCTGAACAAATTACCTCACTGACCAAAAAACTCAGACGTTATACTCCGCCAGACAACAAATTAAAGTCGTTCTTTGAAAACGCTGATAATTACCTAAGTTGGCATATCGAACAGTCCTTTTTAAAGCTCTTAAATAAAGGGCCTAAAAGTAGTGATTTTACCGTTGAACGCGACTTTTTACTTTCTTTTTGTCGAGATGAAAATAATTACCGCGTTGAAAATCAATATAATTCACAAGTTACGCTAGATGATCCAAATCGCATCACCAATAAAATGCGATTACTACAGCGACTTATTGAGTACGGTGTTGTTTTTAAAAAGCAGACTCGCTACTTAAACGTTAATTTAAAGCGTTTAGTACGCGGCGTTGTTACGGCCGTTATTATGGCATTTGTCATGTTATTGGTTTTAAATGCCCGCTCAAACTATACCGAAGTCACCATCGCCTTAATTGCTTTTCTTGGTGTTATTTATGGTTTGCGAGAAACCTTTAAAGAAGATTTAACGAACCTGATTTGGCGAAAAATACAAAAAGGCCGGCCTAAATGGCAACACCTTTTTACTCATAGCGTTAGTAAAAAGCGTATTTTAAGTAAAATATTGTGGTTGGAATATATTAAAAGCAAAGACTTGCCTAAAGCGGTTAACGAATTATTGCAACAGCGTCGGCAACAAAATAAGCAAGCGGCAAGGCTAATTCATTTTCGTTGCGATAATAAAGTGTTAGCCAAAGAATTCCTGCCGGGTTATGACGAAATACAGCAAAGAATAACTTTCAATTTAACGCCCTTTGTTCGTTTTTTAAAAAAAGGAGCAGGGCGCTTGTATTCATTAGAAGGGCAGAAAATATCGGGTCAAGCGGTTGAGCGGCGCTATCAAATAAACTTAATACTTCATCACCTCACTAAAGAAGGTGAAAAGTTACAGCGTTTTAAAATCACCCTTAATCGCTCTGAAATCGTTAATATTGAAGCTATGGGCGAAGTGAAAGATTTATAACCAGGTATTCGTTTAACAGTATTACTTGTGACAAAGAGCTTTTTCATACCCTATCATTTACTTTGTTTAGGCTTTATAAACCCCGTATAATCTACGCTATATAGGCGTTAATCTTAACGCCGTGATTTGTTTTAACCCAAGGCTTTATATTTAACGTTATGATCTCTCACAAGTTATCCATTGCACCCATGCTCGATGGATGCGATTGAATGGTTATTTTTATTTTAATTCAAGTGTTTAGTGTTTTGTTCGTTTTAATAAGGGACAAAAAGGGATAATGTTAAGCCTGTGAATAATTAAGGTTTATCTACAGGCTACCTAGCGTGTTTTAATTTATACTTCTTTAAGCATAAATATTGTTTCTTCATTAAAACCTCTATTTATATAGATGTCTCTTGCATGTTGATTAGAGGAAAAAACGTTTAAACTAATATTTGTAATATTCAATTCGCGAGCAAATTCTTCAGAATATTTAAGTAGTTTAGTGCCAATACCAAGTCCTTCATGAGATTTAGGAACGGCCAAAATAGAAATATGCAATAAACTTTTATTGTTAAAAAAGTCTTGTCTTGTTTCTACAAATAAAATGCCGACTACTTTGCTTTCTAGCTCTGCGACATACAAATACTGGTTTGATTGACGTTTATTAAAGTAAGCCTCAATAACTTTCAAATCACCCTTTACAATTTCTTTATCAGTTCTCCAGTATGGAGTTTCAAAATCAGCAAGCCTCTCAACTATTTTTATAACTTGGGATTTATCTGCTTGACCTGCTTTTATTATTTTCATGTGTCCATCCTTATTGCCTCACTATTACCATAAACGACTTCTTGATGTTCAACATACTTGGGTTTGTCAATAAGAAAATCATCGTCCTTAGGGTAATATTTTGCCAGATGATAATTTTCACCTGCAAAATTTTTAATCGACTCATAAGAGTCCCAAAAAGTCAGTGTTGTAAAATAAAGTTTATTGTCTTTTTCTTCTAGCGTTAAAAACGCACCTATATTACCTTTTGTACTCTTATAATCTGCAAAGCCAGTTTGCATTATATAATCTATATATTCATCACGCTTAGATGTGGGTATTGGTGCAGTCCATTTTCTAGTGATCATTGTTCATCTCCAATGGTGGTAGCTGTTGAAATATTTTAGTTTGTTCTGTTATCACATTTCCTGTATGTAATATTCATTTAGACTCAGTTAGCATTATTCCGCTAGTTCATCAATGCTATGTACTTTCAGATTAAGCTCCTCAACCCTGAATAACATAAATCTGACTAATCTTTAAAAACCAATTTTTGCAGTTGCTACTTAACTCATTAATCTCAAATGTATGGCTAGTTGTAAATAACCACTGTAAGCTGCCAAAAACAATGAAATCTGGGTATAGTGGGCTAGCTCCCCCGATAAATTCAGTTTTGGTTAAATATTTTTCGAGTACACTGAGTTTTGAGAGAAAACTCTCTTTAGCTGTATCGTAATTTTCTTGTTGAACATCTTCTAACTTCTTGCCGAAGAAACTTTCCCGCGTTTTTCTAAAGTAAGCTTTATCTTGATCTTGCAAATGGCTATGAATATCTGCAATTGCCATTTTGGCTATGTCTGAATGTAAAGAATTTGCCCATGCTTCAATAAAAGTTGATAAAACACGTCCTTCATGAGAACTAAATAATGAGGGCTTTTCAGGATAGTTAGCTTCTAAATACTCAATAACTTTAAAAGAATCATTAATTGCTATGTTCCCATCATAGATAACGGGTACTGTTTTGAATTGACCGTCAGATATTTTTTGAATGTCAGTAAATGCAGTTTCCACAGCTGAAAAGTCTAATTTTTTATGCAATAAAGCTAAACGTACTCGCCAACAATAAGGACTAAAAATGACGTTGTTTTTACCTGCTAATTCATATAATTTGATCATGTTTATTTCTCGCTATTTTGATGTGGTGTAGTCACCTTAACTTGGTTGAATAATAAACTTGAAGCCTTCTCATTTACAGTTGGTTTTGTGTTGATATTTTTAGCTACTTCTAATGCTTTAATCGTAGCAGGCCTTTTACTTACTGCTTTCAGCCAGCGTTCTAGATGCTTAAAGTTAGAAATATCTTGGTTCTGATATTCATGAATTCTTATCCAAGGAAAGCACGCTATGTCAGCAATAGAGTAGAAAGTACCTGCAAGGTATTCAGTAGATGCTAATTGTTTGTCCATAACACTATATAAACGGCTTGTCTCATTCTGGTATCGCTTTATTGCGTAAGGTACTTCTTCAGAAGCATAATGGCTAAAATGATGATTCTGCCCTGCCATTGGTCCAAGTCCAGCAACTTGCCAAGTTAACCACTGAATTACTTTGTATTTATCTTCAGTTGTATTTCCTATTAAGTGACCTGTTTTCTCAGCTAAATATTGTAAAATTGCACCAGACTCAAAAATATTTATACTTTTATCACAATCATTTGGCGAGTTATCAACGATTGCTGGGATCCTTTGGTTTGGACTGATACTTGAAAATTTTTCTGAAAATTGCTCTCCTTCACTAATATTTATCGGGTGAATGTTATATGCTAATTGCAGCTCTTCAAGCACCATTGTAGCTTTGTGACCATTAGGTGTAGTCCAGTAATATAAGTCGATCATAGTTACCTCTGTTTTCTTAAGTGAATAAATTAGATGTGTTTTCGATAGTTTGTTTTATTAACAAAACACCGAATGTAAAAAATAGGGCAGCTGATATTTTATTAAAGATATAAGTGAGCTTTTTAAGGTCAATTGATTTTGCTATACGTGTAAAAATTATTGTATATATACTGTGAACAATAATTACATTGAATGAGAATATTAGTGATAAAAGAGCAGGTTTCTGAAAGCTAATTGTTTTAGCGTTTAGATATAAAGGAAAAATAAAAACAAAAAATGCTAAGGCTTTAGGGTTTAATAAGCTGATTAATATACCATGCTGAAATGAGTTAATAAGTTGGTTGTCTTTTTTTATCTCTTTCTGCACACTCTTTTGCAAACTGTTAAATGCTAAATAGAAAAAGTACAGTGAGCCAGCAATGCTAATTAGCAGAACAGCAAAGTCTAATGTATTTGCAGCAAAAATAATAAGCAATGTGGCAAATACCGCTACGAGTAAAATGCCAGTAGCAACCCCTAAAATTCCGCCAAGTGTTTTAGTTAATCGGCAATTCAAGGTGTTATTAATTGTAAATAATACCGCTGGACCTGGACTTGAAACCGTGATTAAGGACAAAATAAAAAAGCTGATAAAGTATGTGTTCATTTTTTCTCCTACTCGTTTACGTAGCTAGTCTATCTTGGTAGGATGAAATAATTAATAGTGTTTTTGTGTTAACAGTTTTAACTGAGAGTTTATAGTGGATAGAATAAAAGCAATTGATATTTTTATCGCTGTTTGTCAAGAAAAGAGTTTTTCTAAAGTTGCTAGTGAGTTTGGCTTATCACCAACTATGGTAAGTAAATACATTAACTTTTTAGAAAAAGAAGTGAATGTTAAGCTTCTAAGTAGAAGTACGCGAGGTCAAAAGCTAACAGAAGCAGGGGAGTTGTATCTGTACAAAGCAGAAAAATTATCTGAACAGTATCAACAACTGATGAATGAAATGGAACATTTTTCAGGTAAGCCTCAAGGTCGCATAAAAATAAATGCACCTGTAACGTATGGGACATACAAGTTAACTTATCTCATTAGTGATTTTATGGATAAATACCCTGATATTCAAATTGATTTAGAGCTTTCGGATTTATTATCCGATGTGTTGTTAGATGATTTTGATATGATCTTTAGGATCGGTGATTTAAAGGATGCATCGTATATTTCTAAAAAAGTTGATGAGCAACAACTCATATTTTGTGCCTCTCCTGAATATCTAAATGACTTTGGTATACCAAATAATATTAATGATGTTGCGGAACACCTCTTTTTAGGATTTAAGCCTTGGCAAACACATTCTCGCTTGAAAAAAGAATTCAAAATAGAATCATTGCGGATTGAAGATAGTAAATTTGTAAGCAATAGTGGTAATTGCTTAAGAGTAGCGGCTTGCCAAGGTAAAGGAATAATTCTTCAACCATTTTCTCTGCTTAAAGAGAACCTAGATAATTCCACTTTAATTAGAATATTAATTGGAGAAGAACCTATTCCACGACCAGTTCATTTGCTTTATCCTGCTAAAAAGCAATTACCTCTCAAGATACGATTGTTTATTGATTTTGTTTCAAGTTATCAAGGCTAACGCATTTGCAGTATTCTAGTTAGGTTATTGCGATATTAAAGCAACTATCTGTCCAATCAATAATAGTTATTTCCTTTGTTTAGTACACTTAATATCCGTATAATCCGCAATTATCTTAGTCGTTATTTACTGCGTCTAATCTCAGTTTTAATTCAAAGGTTTGTATCTAAATATATGATTTCTCACAAGTTATCCATTGCACCCATGCTCGATTGGACTGACCGTCATTGTCGCTACTTTTATCGTGTCATGTCTAAACATACAGTGCTTTACACTGAAATGGTTACCACAGGCGCTATTTTGCATGGTAAAGGTGATTACCTTGCCTATAACGATGCTGAGCATCCGTTAGTGCTTCAACTCGGCGGCAGTGATGTAAAAGCTATGGTTGAGTGCGCAAAAATTGCCGAGCAATATGGTTATGACGAAGTGAACATTAATGTGGGTTGCCCGTCAGACAGAGTTCAAAATGGCCGCTTTGGTGCCTGTTTAATGGCAGAGCCAGCACTAGTTGCTGAATGTGTTAATGAAATGCAAGCGGCAACTAATGTACCAGTAACGGTAAAATCACGCATTGGCATTGACGATTTAGACAGTTATGAGTTCTTACATGCCTTTGTTGAACAAGTGGCGCAGGCAGGTTGTGAGCATTTTATTATTCATGCACGTAAAGCGTGGTTAAGTGGCTTAAGTCCAAAGCAAAATCGCGACGTACCACCACTTGATTACTCTCGTGTTTATCAAATAAAGCAGGATTTCAGTAATATTGCTATTTCAATTAATGGTGGTATTAAATCTTTTGCAGAAGCCAATCAGCACTTAGCACACGTCGACGGTGTAATGATTGGGCGTGAAATATATAACTCGCCTTATATGCTAGCAACGGCAGACAATGATATTTATGGCGAAAACAATAGTATTCTTACCCGTGAGCAAGTGATGAATACTATGGTCGATTATATTAATCATACGGTTAGTGAGGGCGGGCGCGCATGGCATGTTTTACGTCATATGTTAGGTTTATGTAATGGCTTAGCGGGCGCAAGGCACTTTCGTCGTCACCTTAGTGAATGTGCAGGCAAAGATGGAGCAGATGGTAAAATACTTACAGATGCTTACACAAAACTGGTGGCACTCAACCCAGATCTATAGTTTCTCAGCGTAAATTCCCATTTGTGGGATCGTATTATCAATATCGAGAAATAGCGTTGTAAATTAATGTGAAAATTAACCAGTTATTAGTGTTTTACACAAATAACTGGTTTTTTTTGTTGCCAATGAAAGCGGTTGTTTTTATCACACTAATAAACGATAAAATAACTCCTTAATAATCAATCTATTATAAAAAACATTTTAAATGGCACAACCTTTGTAACAGTTGTTGCAACTTAGTAACAAATAGATTGGTAAATAAAAGGAAATCCTATGTTAGATACATCAACGTTATTCACATTAATGATGGCGCCACCACTATGTTTAGTTATGATGTCGTTTGTTGTACGCGTATTAGAAAACCATATTGCTGATAAGCTATAAACAGTAATAAGTACTCTTGATTTTTTTGATGAGGTACGCGACTTAATTCCTTTCGCTGCAGACTCACTGGTTATTTCTAAATGCTGTCAAGCAAGCTCTGTATGTGATCATACATATTTACATGAGTGTCGTTTATGAACACTGTTCATAATACACTTTTTACCGTAAGTCTTTAATTCACCAACCTTCAAACACCTCTTAATTAGGTGTGTGGCTTTTAAGCTCACTCACTGTTTGCTCTGCTCAATTTAGGTTCAATTCAGTTGAGTTTATTCAGTATTAGTACCTTTTGTATGAATAACTCTATAACTCTATAACTCTATAACTCCCTCCCAAAATAACGTTTAACTCTCTCTAGGGTATTGATGCTGATTGCTGTTCATTGCTAGAAGATCTTACTTATTTTTATATCGAGATCGAAGTCATTAAATCTCACTGTTTAGGGAAAAACAAAAGTGGTTAATTTGACTAATTTATGTGGTTATATTTACCAAAAAATAGCTTGACATAATATGTCGTGATTATTGTGTTTTCATTGTTTTTGCTTTTAATTATTATAAATCAATAATTTGAAAAATAAATTGGCTTTGGCACAACACTTGTAATGTTAGTAACAACGAAAACGCGAACAGCTAAAAATTGCATTAATTTATTCTCAGCTGTTGATTATATTTTAAAAACTGAGCAAGAAGGATTTTATGATGAACACATTAACTTTACAAAAAGACACAGGCATTAACCGTAGTAAAGGCATGAAAAAAACAGCGTTGGTTATGGCGATAGTTGCGGGTGCATTATTTAGCGTTAATGCAAGTGCAACACAAACGTCATCAGTTGAGGCCGCAGTGAGTGATTTTGTGGTTACGCAAGGGAAGCAAATAATGAACGAGCTAAATGTGCAGCTACAAAAAACAATAGACTCAGAAATACAAACATTAGCGAATAGCTTACTTAAACATACAAGTATTTCGTCATTACCATCAAACGAAATGGTGAACACAGATAAGCAACAAGAAAAAGCTAAGTTATTAGCAAAAGCAGCCAACATCGAAAAATAAGTTTAATGGTTAACCTGAACGCGGTTTAAGAGGTATTTAACAAATTGAAATATCAACAAAAGTTACTTGTCTGAATCGCTAGCTTAATAGTTTTTCTTTTTTTCATATGATAAGCAAGG
>NZ_JAHKPW010000009.1 GCF_018860755.1 Colwellia sp. D2M02
ATTAAGCCGAGCTCAGGTTTATTACTTTAATAAATGACTCAACTTCCTTGCCAAGTCATCATTTATGCTAGTTACTGCTCTATTTTAGCCTGTGTCGAATCTTGCTTAGTTTGTTGAATATAGTCTTCAATTTGTTGCTCAAGTACGCTTAGCGGCACCGAGCCATTTTTTAATACTTGATAATGAAACTCTCTTACATCAAAGTCTCTCGCAAGCTCTGCTTCTGCTCGTTTACGTAATTTTCTAATGGTGATTTCACCAATTTTGTAAGATAACGCTTGCCCCGGCCAAGAAATATAACGGTCTATTTCTGTTCTAACATTATGAAGCGATAGCGCGGTATTATCTTTCATAAAGTCCATCGCTTGTGCTCGCGACCAACCTTGCATATGCATACCGGTATCAACCACTAAACGTGCTGCACGCCACATTTCATAAGTTAAGCGTCCAAAGTCACTGTAGTGATTAGTATAAATACCTGCTTCAATACCTAACCATTCTGAATATAAGCCCCAGCCTTCACCAAACGCTGAAATATAGGCATGTTGACGGTACGATGGTAAGTTATCTAACTCACTATTAAGCGATATTTGTAAATGATGTCCTGGCACCCCTTCGTGTAAAGTTAATGCGGGTAAAACATAAAGTGGGCGCTTATCTAGTGCATAAGTGTTAACCCAATATGATCCCGAATGGCGATCTGTTGCTGGACTAATATAACGACCAGTTGTGTATTTAGGTGCTATTGCATCAGGCACTGGCACTACGCCATAAGGTGTACGCGGTAAATGTTTAAATAATGACGGAAGTTTCGCATCGATTTGCTTTGCAAGGTACGACGCTTCTTTGATTAACTCTAATGGTGTTTTTGCGTAGAATTGTGGGTCAGTACGTAAAAAGTGAGTAAATTCAGCAAAGCTACCTTTAAACCCTGTTTTAATAATAACTTCGTCCATTTCAGCACGAATACGCGCGACTTCTCGTAGCCCTAATTGGTGTACTTCGTCTGCTGTCATATCGGTTGTCGTGAAGTGTTTTACTCTATTTTCATAAAACTCTCGGCCATTAGGGATTGATGACACCGCTATATTTTGGCGAGCATTAGGGAAATATTCTTGAGTAAAAAACTGGTAGTAATTTTCATAAGCCGGAATGACTTGCGATGATAATACTTTCGCTAACTTAGCACGTTGCGTTTTTACTAATTCTTGATCAAGTAGTTTAGGTACTGAAGCAAAAGGCTTAAAAAATACTGACTGTTCTATATTGTCAGGAATAAAAGCGCTAATGGATTTTTCATAACCAATTAATACCGCTTGCGGCTGGGTAATACCTGAAGCTAAGCCCTGACGCATCCAATAAATATTTTGTTGGAAATAGGCAGGCATTGCTGCCACTTTATTAACATAGTTTTCAATATCTTGCTCTGTTTTAAACTCAGTACCGTCAATAATAAAGTTAATATTAGAGTGAAAGCCGGACTCTGATTTAAGCGGAGTATAATGAGCCTTAAATTGATAATTCGCAATTCGGTTATCAAGCTGCGCTTTAATAATAGCGTAGTTAATTTTATTGTCAGCCGACAACTCCGCTTGATTAATTTGTTCAAACTGCGCGACTAATGCTTGTCGCTGCTCAAACTGTAACTGTAAATGTTGTGGTGATAAATCAGGCCAATAGCTTTTCTTATCATCCTGCGATTCTACTTTATAAGCACCTTTACTAGCGCGCTGATCTAATAGCTGTTGCACTGTATTATCAAATGCTTGATCAGCACTAATTTTTTCAGGTGTCACCTGACATGCGGTTAACGAAACAATGGCGGTAGCCACCAATAAAAGTTGAGTAAATACGCGACTCATATAAATACCTATTGATTTAATAATGTTATGGCTCATACCGTGCAGCCGTTTTAGCGTTACTTAGCAACATAGCCTAAATAGCGCGAGATAAATAGTATTGCGCGATGAAAGGTGAGGATTATCAGTTGAAGTTTGCATTAATGGTCATTTTGAGTTTTAAGCTTTTATTACGTTTTACTATGCTAGCCTTGTAAAACTAATAGAAAAAAGCCAGTAGTTAATAACTACTGGCTTTGGTATTTAGCCGCACGGTCTATTATATTGCTGAGTAAATATCAACTTAATGAATGAAGTAGCTTAAAAGCTATATGACGCTCTTAAGTAGTATTCACGTCCTGCCAGTGAGAATGGAAAACTGGTCCAGCCATATTTAAAGCCAAGCTCAGTAAATGGTGCTCCATTGCTACCCCACTCGTCTGGATATTCATCTGTTAAGTTCAAAATACCACCGCTAATTTGCAAGCTTTCTGTTAACTGCCATTGTGCAGTTACATCAAATAGGCTTTTAGCGCCCCATGTATTTTTAGGAGTGCCGTAAGAGGCAGAAGTCACTTCCCCGTAATAAGTCATACGCCCTGTAACCGACCAATTATCTAAATCAAACATCGCCGATAAAGAAGCACGATCTTGTGGTTGAGCTGTTTCAACTAAGTATTTTTGACCTTCATTAAAAACAATATCATCTGGAACAATAGTTGATGAGGTATTGATATTACTCACTTCATTATCATTATGGTGATAAGAAAGCTCGTAAACAATGTCCATACTCTCTAACTCTTGGGTATATTGGTTTACCCAGTCAAGACCAAAAGTTTCAGTATCAATAGCATTAGTAAAAACAGATACATTTTTTACACCATCTAGCGCTTGTCCAGCCCCTGAATGACTATCAAAAAAACTATCAATATCATTGTTTATACCACGAGAAATATTACCCGAGTAAACAATACGATCATCAATATTAATTTGATACACATCAAGTGTTGATGAGTAATTTCCTATGTTATACACAATACCAAATGAGATATTAGTCGAATTTTCTTCCTCTAAATCTTTAAAGCCAAGTTCGCCAGCTAAGGCTTCATTAGGGCGTAAGGTAACTAAGTCAGCTAAAACACCATTGTCTAACGAAATAGAACGCTGAGTGAAATTAGCTTGCTGCATACCTGGTGCTCTATAACCTGTAGAAGCAGAGCCACGAATAGCAAAATTATCAGTTACGCTTAAATGTGTTGATAATTTACCAATAACGGTGCTGCCAAAGTCGTCATAATTTTCATAACGAACAGCCGCGGCAACTAACCAATCTTCAGTGATAGAAGTTTCAGTATCAAAGTATAACGCATAACTGCTTCGATCATTATCAATCGCCATTTCAGGGCTATACCCCTGAAATCCTTGCATACCCGGAGTGGTAATATCACCACCCGTACAATTGGTCATTGTTGGGTCGCCTGTTGGGTTTACAGATTCTGCACAATAAGTATCACCGCGTGCATAAGTCACCTCATCACCGGCTTCTTGTGCAAAACCATCGATGCGATATTCAGCACCAAAGGCAAATGAGGTTTCATAGTAAAACCCTAAATCTATTTCAGTAACAGCATCAATATTGAAAGTCGTTTGACTATAAACTAAAGCACCATCGTATGCTGAGGTAGGACTATCTGGACCATAACTAGCATTAAGCGATTCAGTGTTACTAAATTCAAACCTATTTTCACCGGTTACAATACTTGCATCGAGTTCCCAATCAGATACTTGGGTTCGAAAGCCGACGGCAATCGAATAATCTTCTGATTTTGAGCCTAATTTAGGTGTTACCCCGTCAGGGTATATTGAGCTCCATACGCGATTATCGGCTGCGGGGCGATAAAAGCCTAATGACTCCCCTTCTTTGCTAGTAAAGCCACCAAACGCATATAATTCGCTTTCTTCGCCAAGCTCATACGAAAAGTTTGCCCACAAGCTGCTCATTTCAGTTTCAGCTTCACCGACTAATAATAATTGGCGAGGTTCATCGATTGAGCCAAACCATGTGGTAGGTGTGGCACGGTTCATCTCACCGTTATCTGCATATTCAAAGGTAAGGTTTAACATACCTTTTTCGCCAATAGCTAAACCATAGTTAGCCCCTATTTCAGTAGACTCACCATCACCTTCACTGGTTTGCCCGTACTGCGCCCAAACTGTACCGCCTTCTGTATCTTTGAGTACCAAGTTAATAACGCCCGCAATTGCGTCTGAGCCATATTGTGCTGCAGCACCGTCACGTAATATTTCAATGTGTGATATGGCTGTCATAGGAATAGAGCTTAAATCGGTACCAGCACTTCCTCGACCAACATTTTCTTGTACGGCAACAACCGCCTGTTGATGTCGGCGTTTACCATTAATTAACACCAGTACTTGATCTGGCCCTAAACTTCGTAAAGTAGCTGGGCGCATTAAATCTTGCCCGTCTGATGTGGTGGTGTTGTTCATATTAAATGAGGGAGCTAATTTTCGAAGCATGTCAGGTGTACTGGTCGCCCCTGAGTTTTTAATCGCTTCGGATGAAATAATATCTATCGGTGATGGGCTATCGGCAACCGTTCTATTCGATATTCGCGTACCGATACTGATAATTCGTTCTATATCGGAATGTTTGGCACTATCTGAAATATCTTTATCTTCATTCTCTGCCGCAACAACGGATGCACTACCTAATGATAGGGCAATAGAAAATGCGAGCATGCCGTACTTAAACGTATTTTTCATGTTTTAACTTCCTCATAATGATTATTTACTTTATGCTGCTCATATTCATTTGTTATATTTTTATTGAATATTTTATCGTTAACAATATAGTTATTTGTAACAAAACTGTTAGCAGAGCAAATTCAACATAAAGTAAAAAGTACAAATGTGCAATATGTCTTTAGTCTGATTGCCAAACAAAAAGTAACATAATGAAAAATTTGTGACAGGGAAGGAGCGGCTCATACCAACAAAGCCCAGGGATTACCAATAAACTAATTAAAACAATAGGTTGATATTTTTATCGAATAAATAAAATAGAAAATGGTGGTAGGTAATTATGATTACCCAGCTAATTTCGCACTAGGTAATCATAAAGTAACATGGTGATTTAAACGACTTAAAATAAATTGAGCCTAATTGAATAAACCTTTCAATTTATCTTTTAACTTATCTTTAACTTTGTCTTTAGTAGCGCTGCTAACGTCTGGTCTTACTTTTATTTTGTGGAATTGCCCGGTAATCTTCATTGGAATGGTCACTCCTGAGCTATCACCTTCACTTTGCTGCCCATCGGCAGACGCGATTAACTTTGTTTGCACTTTAAAGTTAATGTCGGTCTTAGGTAAATCGGCTCCACCTTGGCCGTTAACACGAATAAAGGGGTTTGCTAATGCTAAGTCACTGGTACTAGCAACGCCGTTAGTCACAGTAAAGTTAGCAATAAACGAGGCAAAATCAGTTTTTTGTGCCTGATCAAAGTTCTTATCTAAACTAACGTTACTCACATCCCCGTTCAGTAGACTTTCGGCGCTACGTGCAATCGCCGCAAGATTAGCACCTTTGACAGCGCCGTCGCTTAGGTTAAAACCAAAAGTACCATTGAGTTTTTCTACAAAGTCACGTTGGCTTAGACCTTGAGTATTAATATTCCAGCTAAATTGTCCTTGCCCTAACAATTTATCAAAACCCGCAGCATCATTTAATAACGGGTTAGCTTGTATGCCTTCTAACGAGAACTTACTACTAATTTTGTAAGGCTTTACTGCGCTAATAAGGTTAATTTCGCCACTACCTTTACCTTGGTAAGCATTAAATTTATTTAAGGTTACTTTAGCGTTACCATTTTCAAGCTTAAGTAGTATTTCATTTTCATCTAACTTTATTTCTCGAAATATTAACTTGCTTGAACTCAGTTTAATATTGGCATTCAGTTGCTTAAGTGCAGATAAATCAATAGTACTGTTATCCCAAACAATTGGCTGCGCTTCTTTATTAGTGTCGTTTTCCGTTTCACTTTGCGCAGCTTTACTGCTATTTTCAGCAGCATCAGCAAGGTAAGGGTTAAGATCTAACTCACCCAAATCAATGTCTAAATTCACCTGTAATGGTGATGATAGTGTTAATGCCGATTGCCCTGTAAAAGCTAGTTCATCTAACTTAGCGTCTAATTTCGCCAGCATTAAAGTATTTTGACTAAAGTGCATATCGGTATTAAAGCTAAATTGATTTAGGGCATTATCTTTCATCGCGACAGATTGCTTTTGCCATGCAAGAATATTTTTAACTGACGGCGTATCTAAGGCTAAATGCCCTTTAATGGTTGCGCCCGACTCAAGTAGTTCACCTTGGTAATTAAGGTTTACAATTGATGATGTTAACGCTAATTCTACTTGTACGGCTTGATTATTAATGAGCTTAGCCGGTGTTGTTAAGTTAGCTTCAAGATCAAAGGTTTCGCCCATATAGTTAAGGCTACCATTGAAAGTAAACTTTTCACGTAACGAAGGCAGCACTAACGCTAACTCAAGCTCATCAATAACGGTAGTACTATCGGTGCGATGATCAATAAACGTTAACTTACCGCCATTAACTTCCACCTGCCCTAAACTCAAGTCAAATTGCTCAGGCAAGGTTGAGGAGCCACTTGCACTAGTATCAGAAGCTGTTGGCTCTGCTGTTGCTGCTAATAGCTGCCAGTTATTTTTTCCTGCTTTGTCGGTTTCTAATAAAATATTCGGTTGCTCAATCACAAAGCGTTCAACAATCAGTTCCCCTGAAAAAAGTGACAACCAAGGAATGTGAATAGCCAATGCTTTCATTGTTACCATGTCAGCTTTACTACCACTTTCCATGTTGCTAAAGCGTACATTTTCTAGTTGCAGTGACAATGACGGAAATACCGAAAAGCTTTTATCACCATCAATACTCAGTACTCGGCCCGTTGTTGTCTGAACCTGTTCACTCACTTGCTTAACAATATCATCACTAGAAATAAAGAAAGGGATCAATGCAACCACAAGAATGATCACAACAAAAAAAGCGGCAATAACTTTGAAAATTTTATTCATTATTTACTCACATCAGTTGGTAAAAATTAGAGAATTAAAGTAACTATAGACAGTATTTTTGAGGTTTAGTCTGAAATATTAATCAAGCAATATTCACTAAGCCAAAAGAGACTAAAAGTTATCATAGCATGGCCTGTAGGTGGTATTAATTTTTAGTAAATTTATCTTACAGTTAAGCTAAATTATCGGTGATGAATACGACATTATCGTGACATAAGTGGCCAAAATACCATAAGATAGCTGCGCTATAAGTTTCAGCATTCATTAAAGTGATTTAATAAAGGACAGCTAGGCATGGAATCATCTAGAGGTGAGTTGGTTAATCTCATTGAGCAGGAAAAAATTGCTAAAGATAATATTAAGCAAGCCATTAATATTGCGAATATTCATCCTGCGCCCAAAGCTTGGTTTGATTTTATTAATCAACTATTACTGTGGTTAGGCTGTGTATCACTCGGCTTATCTGTTATTTTTTTTATTGCTCATAACTGGTCTGAAATTGGCCGTTTTGCTAAATTCGCTTTAGTTGAAATATCATTAATATTCGCCATTATTGTGTATGTAAAAACTAAACCACAAACTAACGCAAGCAATGGCGCACTGATTACTGCAACCTTATTATTAGGTGCATTAATGGCACTATTTGGTCAAACCTACCAAACTGGTGCCGATCCTTGGCAATTATTTTTTAATTGGGCGCTATTCATTTTACCTTGGGCACTTATTGCTCGCTTTACCAGCTTATGGATAATTTGGTTAGCACTGCTTAATATTGCGCTAGCGCTATACTGTGACGTGAACACTAACCCTTTATCCTTATTTTTTACCAATAAAGTAAACCCGTTATGGCTCTTTATTGGCCTTAACAGCTTTATTTTTGCCTGTTGGCACACTCTCAGCTTATCAAGAACGTGGATGAAAAAAACTTGGGCGATAAGAGTTATCGCTTTAGTGACTGGCACTTTAATAACAGAAAACGCCTTATTAGCCATTGTTGATGACTACATAATACACACACTCGCGCTGCCTGTTTGGGGAGTGTTTCTTGGCGCTATTTACTGGTTATATCGTAAAGTTAGCATTGATTTATTCATGCTTTCAGGTGCTTGCTTATCAGGTATTGTTGTTTTAACCGCGTTAGTTGGCAACGGCGTTATTTTTAGCGGTGATGGCGCTGAATATCTGTTGATTTCTATAATAGTAATTGGTCTTGGTAGTGGCTCAGCGTTTTGGCTCAAACAAGTGCAGCAGGAGATGAACTGATGACAACAGCAAAACAGAGTCGCTTATGGCAAGCACTGAGCGATGCGAATATTGTTGAAGGTGATGATCCTACTCGCAATACGCTTAGCTCACCTTGGTATGTTAAAGCTTTATTAGCCATGTCAGGTTGGTTAGGCGCGATTTTTATTTTGGCATTTATTTTAGCGATATTTAGCTTTTTTATGGAAGAAGCTATCGCCTGCTTCATTATGAACTTTGCTTTATTTTCAGGTACTTACGCCATATTAAGTACACCTAAAAGTGAGTTTTTTGAGCACTTAGCTTTAGCTTTTAGTTTAGCTGGACAAGCACTTTTTTGTTGGGCGCTATTTTCTCAAAATTTTGATCATAACTCTTGGCTTATTTTAGGTGTATTACAAGCTATTCTAGCCTATGTAATGCCTAGCTTTTTACATCGTTTATTTTCAACCGCCTTTGCTGTTGCCGCATTTGAAATAGTATTAATTAGCTACGGACAACCTTACATTTTAGGTAGTACACTGATATTTCCAATCGTGTGGTTAGGCTTACGTGAATTTACTTTTATTAAGCACTATCAGCGTAATAAAGGTGTATTTTATGGGCTAGTTATCGCTATGCTGGCTTTAAATAGTCAGCAATTTTTGAGCGAAGATTTATTTGCATTGATCTCGACAGCTGATGATTACCTTATCACTATCTCACCTTGGTTAATTCAAGGAATTTTTATTGCCGCAGCACTGTTTACCAACCAACAATTATTACAGAAAAATAGTATTAAGCTTAATGATAAGCTAGCAATTGCCATTATGCTGATAACGTTAATACTGGCATTTATTACTTTCAAAGCACCTGGAGTACTGGCAGGACTTATTATTATGCTGCTTGGTTTTAATCAATCTAACCGTGTGGCTATAGGGCTTGGCACCATTTCGTTACTAGTGTATTGCTCATCGTATTATTACTATATGGAAGAAACGCTCCTTTTTAAAGCGGGCTTATTATTCATACTGGGCGCTGTTGCTCTAGTATGCCGATTAGCGCTGATAAAAGTATTACCACGCTTAGCCTTAACCGATAATCACCATAAAGGCGCTTATGAAAAATAAAATATCGAATACTCACCAACTTGTCGCGCTACTTACCCTTATTATCGCGCTTACCATCATTAACTGGGGCATATACCAAAAAGAAACCTTATTAGCACAAGGGCAAGTCGTTTATCTGGAGTTAGCTCCCGTAGATCCTCGTTCATTAATGCAAGGTGATTACATGGCACTACGCTTTGCGATGGCCGATAACATTAACGCGACATTAACGAGCAACCTATTATTAAATGATGACAATAAGTACAGCGCATCACTAAATGGCTTCGCTAATGTCACCATTAATGAAAATAAAGTAGCAAGCTTTGTTAGCATTACAATTAACGATAAAGTAATGCTCGATACCTTAGTTACTAATTCGACATTAACTACTACCGCTATACCTCTAACAGCTACAGTAGCAACACAAGCAAGTAAAACTGCTGTAACTATTCCTTTGCAATTTAGGGTACGCCGAGGACGAGTAAACTTTGCCACTAATGCTTATTTCTTTGAAGAAGGCACTGGTGAGCAGTTAACAACAGCAATTTATGGTGAGTTTCGTGTGGATGACAATGGCGAATTACTCTTAGTGGCACTGCGTGATAAAAAATTTCGCAAGTTAGGAAAAGAAGTTAATGAGTATTGACCATCTTACGCTCTATTTTAGTTTGATTTGTTAGGTTGAAATCATGCGTATAAGTCACCATCTTTTGTAACTCATTAAAATCAAAGTGAACTTTTTCTAAAGTAACAACTCTATTACCATGAATTAGGGTGTTTATTATCCATATTACGTTAAGAATTTTTGATTTCACAACAAGTCATCGTAATGTAAATACTTAACCAGAGCTCGGCTTAATTAGCACTTCAATTCTTAAAAATAAGTGAGAATATCTGACTTACCATACATGTAAATAAAAGGATTTCACATGACCAAAAAACTATTAATACCAATAGCTTTAATTACAATAATTCAATCATTTTCTAGCAAGGCTGATGTTGTTGACGATTTTTACCTCGGGGGCTTCGTTAGTTACCAAAAAGTATCTGACCTTAATGATGAATATAAAACTATTGGTGGTATTTTAGGCTACCAATTCAATGAGTATTTTTCATTAGAAGGTAGGCTTGCTACAGGAATTTCAAGTGATGCTTCTCACTCTCAAAACACCCCTCTACGATTTTCCAATCAGCACGCCTATCAGGTTCAATATTCAAGCGAAATAGCATTACAAAGCTCGGTTAATTTAAAAGTAAGCTACCCTATTACTAATTCACTTAACGTCTATGGGTTGGTAGGTTTCACAAATACTAAGATTAATACTGAAAGTACTTGGCAAGTAATAGATCAAGCAGGAAATATACTTGCATCATATAACGGCAGCGGCAATACCTCACCGGATGGCGCTAATTATGGCTTAGGCTTAGACTATGAAATTAGCAAAAACTATAGGCTGTTTATAGATTACCAAATGCTACCCAACTTTAGATCAAATAACTGGCATAATGCCACTTTAGGGGTAAAGTATTCGTTCTAAATTATATTACCCTTTGATATAAAACATCACTTTAGTGAGCAACCTAACATATTAGGTTGCTCACAATTAACATCACTATAAAATATTTTTAGGGACGATACGTCGAAGCTTAACGCGTAAACGCTTGGTGCGACTAACAGTATGATCGGGGTTAAAGTCTTTAGTAATACGCCATGCATTTTCTGGGGCCATTTCTTCTAACATCCCTTGTTTCACTTTTTTAGCGATTTCTATCGAAGGTATAATAGTAATACTTTCAGTGTTTAAGTTAGCGCTACGCGGATCAAAATTAAAGGTACCAATAACACTAATATTATCGTCAATCACCAGTGTTTTGGCATGCAAACCAAAAATGGGCATAGTAGCGAGCTTACCTTGCATCACATCAGCCATAATCTTTTTTCGAATTTGAGCATCAGGCTTAAATTCATAAAGTGCAATACCGGTATCGAGTAGGTCATCTCTATCGCGCTGGTAGCCGCTAAATGCTTCTAAGTTATCATTTGAAGCGAGACTGTTAGTCAATATTTTCACTTCAACGCCTCTCGCAACTAGCGCTTTAAGTAAGTTTTTTCCAACGGAGGTGGTAATTAAATAAGGAGTTTGTATGGTTACTGAGGTTTTGGCTTGTTTTAGTAAGCTGATCAGTCGCTGAGTTGATAAGCCACTCCCTCCTAAAAAGTCATCGCCAGCGTTTTTTCCAGGCACATCAGATATATATTCAACGCCCGCAAGCCAGTGCAAATCACCCGCTTGTTGAACCTGTTTATATACATTAGGTAAGTCGGCTATTGCTGCACGTACTTCAGGTACAAAGTTATCGGGGTTACAGGCATATTGATGCAACGCTGAATAATCTGTGGAAAATTTCTGCTTAATAGACACTAACTTATTAATAGGTACGCTTAGTTCATGGTGCCAAAATTGATCAAATGAGCGTTGTATCTCAGTGCTCACACCGCCAATTAACATTACATCTCGGTCTCTGAAATTATATTGATGATCATAACCAAAATATTCATCTGCCAAGTTACGACCCCCTGTAATAGCCACTTTGCCATCAACAGTGAAGGTTTTGTTATGCATACGTTGATTTAAGCCATGAAAGTTTGTGGTGATACTGATCAGCTTATCAACAATATTTTTCCCGATATTTGCCGTTGGGTTATATATTTTAATTTCAAAGTTAGGATGCGCGGCAAGCTTGAGTAACTCATCACCGTTGGCTTCAACCATTATATCGTCCACTAAAACTCTGACTTTTACACCACGCTCTGCGGCTTTCATTAAGTAATCTATTGCGATTAGGCCAATATTATCGGTAGAAAAAATAAAATATTGTACGTCGATAGTCTGCTCGGCATTTTCACTGAGCCAAGCACGGGTAAGTAACGATTCAGTATCTTCCTCTAAAACGTATACACCCGTATGCGTTAACATTTTCTCTGAAAAAGGCATTAAGTGCTGAGCTAAATTAGCTGGAGGCTGCTTCACAAGCTTACCACAATGATCAAACTGGCTAACCGGAATGCGTAGCTCTTGCGCTAAACAGGTAGTGGCGATAAACAAACACAATAATACGGTGATTTTTACTTGCTTCGCTATGGTTTTACTCACTAATTTTCCTTAATTACTTCTGATAAAAAATATGCCGCATGTTGAAATTACTGACGGTATTATTTTATAGGCTCAACTTTAAGTCCTAGCGTTACTGGCAGTTATTAAAAATACTCGAAAAGCAATAGTGCTCTATTTCTCACATAATGGCTTTATAAGTAATCTTTATTGTGACTTCTTACGTATTAAAGGTAAAGGTCATCAACAATAGTCGTTATGTGGTTAAATATTTTAGGCTTTAATATATCGTGGTTAGGCTTAGTGCTTTATGGCAATAGTTTTATTGTTATAGCTTTGCTGTGGTTAGGAATACACTTTTATAAAGCAAATCAAAGGCAAGCTGAGCTGAGCTTAATCGTTGTGGTGAGCATTATCGGTATTGTCATAGATACTGTGTTGATGCATTTGAACATTTTTACTTTTAATACCGTTTATTTTATCCCTTTGTGGCTAATGGTTTTATGGGCATGTTTTGCTGCAACGCTACATCATAGTTTGAGCTTTTTAGCTAAATCAAAAGCATTGCAGTTTACCTGTGGCTTGCTATTTCCACCACTGAGTTACGTTGCTGGAGCTAACTTACATGCGGTGACTTTCACTTATGAACTGTTCACTACCTATATGATCTTATCCATTATTTGGGCATTACTGATGGTGTCATTATTTGTACTCAAAGATAAAATTTATGCTACCGAGAGGGATCATGATTAAACATTCCACTACCCATAAGCAAATAAGCAAAGTATTGCTGGCATTACTCCTATTACTTACTTTAGTGATATTTTCTATTAAAAGCGTATACGCCCAACAATTAACTACAATAAATGTTAAGGCAAACACAGCAACGCTTATCGAAGAAGCACCTAAAGAGCCCTTAAAAAATCTAGCTAAAGTATTACAACAAAAGCCGCTAACACTGGTCGGCAGTGCCAAGTTTTCAGTACTCTTTTGGGATATATATCATAGTCATTTATATACGCCGTCAGGTGAGTACCTAGTCAAGTCCAATAATAATGGCATGACCGAAAAATCACCGTCTTTATTATTCGAAATTCAATATTTACGTGATATTACTAAGCAAGATCTAATTACTCGTACCATAGAACAATGGCAGCACTTAGCTATAACTGCCGAGCAATATAATAAGTTTATTCCTGTACTTGAAGCCATTTGGCCAGATATTAAAACTGACGATAGCTTAGCTTTACTCATCGATAATAACCTGAGTCACTTTTATTTTAATGGCAATCATATAGGTACTATTGCACACGCTAGCTTTGGGCCATTATTTACTGCGATTTGGTTAGACCCCAATACCAGCCAACCTAAATTACGCGCTAAATTAATTGGAGAGAATAAATAATATGAACCGTTTAACCAAATTAACAGCAACAGCACTATTAGTGACTGGTTTATTTAGCTGTTCAGCTGATATAGAACAGTATCAACAAACGAGCCCTACTCTCGACATTAAAAACTATTTCACAGGGTCCTTAACCGCTTGGGGCATGGTGCAAGATTACTCTGATAATGTTACTCGCCGTTTCTGTGTTGAGCTTAACGGCACTTGGCAAGGTAATAATGGTGTACTAGCTGAAGTGTTTTACTTTAACGACGGTGAAGTAACCGAGCGTAATTGGCAATTAACAAAGCTCGACAACGGCGAATATCAAGGTGAGGCTGAAGATGTTATAGGCACAGCCTCAGGTCAGCAACAAGGCTTTGCGTTTCAGTGGCAATATACTTTGTCGGTACCGGTGGACGATGACATTTATCATTTAGCCCTTGATGATTGGATGTATCAAATAGATCAACATCGTGTATTCAACCGTACCGTAATGAAAAAATTCGGTGTTGAAGTGGCTGAAATCACCTTATTTTTTGATAAAGAACAGCCTTTAAGAAAGTGCCCTAATGTAACGTAAAGTTGCTAAATAAAAGCCTACCATACGGAAGAGCTACGTTGATCTTCTATCAATCAAGATATTCGCCAATGCGCCATCAAGTGTTGGTTGAGTAAAGCTAAAACCACTATGTTTAAGCTTATTCGGAACAACATTTTGTCCATAAATTAATAAGTCTGACATTTCACCAAACAATAATTTCACCATAATGCTCGGCATAGGTAAAAAGCATGGTTTCGATAATGCGTGCGCGAGAGCTTGAGAAAAATCAAGGTTACTTACTGGGTTTGGTGCGGTCATATTTATTGCGCCTTGTAACTCACTATGGTCAATAATATGAGTAATAGCACGCACCATATCATCAACATGAATCCACGACATGATTTGCTCACCACTCGCTATTTTTCCGCCTAAACCCAAACGAAAGGCAGGCAGCATTTTAGCTAACGCACCAGCGTTTCTAGCTAACACTATACCGGTTCTTAATAGGGCGACACGGGTATAGTTTGATTTAGCGCCTAAAGCTATTTGCTCCCAACATTTACACAATTGATGTGAAAATTCATGGTGACAATCGGTAAAGTCCTCATCAATCTCTTGACTACCCTGACGACCATAAAATCCAATGGCGCTACCAGAAATAAGCAACGCAGGAGGTGTTTTAGCACGTTTAATTAAATCAACTAATTGCTGAGTTATTTGCCAACGGCTCTGACATATTTCCTTTTTTTGTCCATTACTCCAGCGCTTATCGGCTATAGGCTCTCCTGCTAAGTTAATGACGACATTTTGCTGCTCAACAGCATCTATTCCTAGCTTAGTAATAAGTTTAATATGCTCTCCAAGCAACTGAGCAGCTCTCACTGGATTGCGGCTTAACACCGTTATCTGAACATCATCATCTTTTGAAAGGTGACGAATAAGTTCTCGACCAATTAAGCCTGTACCACCGGTAATAAGAAACTTCACCTTAGCCCCCTTTAACTGGCCAATCATTCAAATAAAAAGCGCCAGAGTTACTTATGTTTATAGGTATTTAACCCGTAATAAATGCGCCAATGGCTATATCATCAACGCTGTACAACTAAATATACGCGTCAACGTTATGTTTAGTTCAGTTTAAAAAATATACTTTTTATTTGAGTTTTTGTGATCTAATTAAATTTTGCTCACGTAGGGTAACTTGAGATTAACCTACGAGGATAGACAAGTGAAAAATTTTAAAACCCTATGTATTACCATTGCGAGTTTATTTTTACTGCAAGCCTGTAATGATGACGATAATAACAACTCAACACCACCAGAACAGCCCGTAGCCGTAACCATTGTTGATGCCGCTGTAGCCAATGGCAACTTCACCACCTTAGTTGCAGCCTTGCAAGCAACAGGGTTAGATGCGACCTTAGCTGATAAAAATGCTAAGTTTACCGTATTTGCGCCAACCGATGACGCTTTTGATTTATTAGGCGAAGAAGCAGTTACCGCTCTTTTAGCTGATACTGATAGGTTGTCTGATATTTTAACTTATCATGTTATTTCTGGCGAAGTGGATGCTGCCACAGCAATTGCCAGTGCAGGTCAATTAGTTGAAATGGTCAATGGCGACTCAGTTGGCTTGTCACTTGATGGAGATATGCTACTAGTCAATACAGCCACAGTAACCATTACTGATTTAACCACTGATAATGGCATTATTCATGTGATTGATGCGGTGTTAATGCCACCAGCAGAGATGGGCACACCAACAAGTAATATTGTTGAAACCGCCGTTGCTGCCGGTAACTTCACGACTTTAGTCACAGCACTACAAGCTGCAAATTTAGACACAGTACTTGCTGATACCAGTAAAAAATTTACAGTTTTTGCCCCTACTGATGCCGCTTTTGCCATGATAGATGAAAAAACCTTAGCAGCCATTATTGCTGACCAAGAGGTATTAACAAACATTTTACTACAACATGTTATTGCTGATGCTGAAGTTGACTCTGTTACTGCTTACTCGCTCAATGGCACTATGGTTGAAACGGCTTCAGGCGCTAATATAACCATAGATATTAACAGCGAAACCGATATGCTGACCTTTGGTGGAGTCAATATTGTCACTAAAGATATCTACACTACCAATGGTATTATTCATGTAATTGATGCGGTAATTGTTGCTGACGTTGAACTTCCGACAGTACCGATGAGCCTAGTAGATGTCGCTGTAGAAAATGGCAATTTCACCACCTTAGTTACAGCACTTCAAGCAACAGGTTTAGATACCGTTTTAGCGGATTTAGACACTGACTATACCGTATTTGCACCAAGCGATGCTGCTTTTGCCAAGCTACCTGAAGGTACTGTAGCAGCGTTATTAAATGATACCGATACCCTTTCAAACATTCTGCTCTACCATGTTGTGCCTGGTAAGGTAATGTCTGATGCCGCAGTTGCAATTGCTAGCTCTGATAATAACCAAGTTGTTACTGCAAATAGTGCTCAAGTGGCATTGTCATTTACTGACGGTATGTTATTTGTCAACGGCGCAAAAGTAAGTGCTGCTGATGTTATGGCTGACAATGGCATTATCCATGTAGTTGATAATGTAATTCTACCACCAACAGCCAAAGGCACACCGACCGATAGTATTGTTGATATTGCTGTAGCAAACACTAACTTAAGCACACTAGTTGATGCACTAACAACAGCAGACTTAGTGACTACTTTAGCCGATGAAACGGCTACTTTTACGGTATTTGCACCAACTAACGATGCCTTTGCCAAACTAGACCCTGCGGTATTAAACGCCTTATTAGCCGATACTGACGCTTTAACATCTGTCTTATTAAAACATGTGGTCAGTGATGTTGAAATTAATTCAGTTGCGGCATATGGTGCGAACGGCACTATGTTAACGACAGCTGCTGGTGACATGATCTCAGTAGGTATTAACGCTGAAACGGGTATGTTAATGATTGGCGACACTAATGTAATTATGACTGACATTTACGCAACCAACGGCGTGATTCATATTATTGACACTGTGATCGCAGAGTAAATAACAAGAGCTCAAGTTAAGCTTTAGCCGCTATTTAAGTTCCTATAACTTATAATAATTTAAATAGCGGCTTTATATTACCCGTTCAATGAAAACTCGCAACATAACTCCCCTCTCAACTCAGGTCACCATTTTTAAGAAACCATTGATCATTTTCCCCAATTGTTACGTATTAAACCTTGAATCAACCAAGGACATCTACTATGAATTTACCGCTTTTTCCTTTGCCTATTTTTTTACTACCTGACGGAGTCACTCGCTTACGTATTTTCGAGCAACGCTATCTTAAAATGGTACGTATTGCTACTAAGGAAAATGGCTTCGCTATTCTATTAAACGACGCAACTTCTAACCTACCCGAAGTTAGGTGGGCAAGCTGGGTTGAAATCATTAATTTTGACCAAGACGAAGACGGCACTTTAATTATTGATGTGAAATGTAAGTCATTACTTAAAGTCACTAAAATTACTGTAGAAAAAGATCAGCTGCGCTATGGTGAAGTGACAGCGATAGCACACTGGCCATTAAGTGAACATGACCATGTTACGCACGACTTATCTGAATCGCTAGCACAAGTATTTAAACAAAGTGATGATTTACGTAACCTCTATCAAGATAAGTTTACTGATCAACCCAATTGGGTGATAGCCCGCTGGTTAGAGTTGCTACCTGTTGAATTAAATATTAAAGATATTTTTATTGATAGTAATTCATTAGAGCAAGCTAAGCAGCTAATACATACTATTATCCATGCCGAACAACACCATTAATAATTAACCTGAGCTCGGCTTAACAAATGTTTCTCTAGCAGCTACTTTTCCTAACTTCTTCGTTAAATTTACTTGCAATAGCTCCCTATTGACGCGAAATTTGCCTTGCTTATCATATGAAAAGAAGAAAAACTATCAAGCTAGAGACTCAGAAAAGTAATTTTTACTGATATTTCAATTTGTTAAATATCTCTTAAACCGAGTTCAGG
>NZ_JAHKPW010000003.1 GCF_018860755.1 Colwellia sp. D2M02
TTGTATAAATACCTAACAACTCGCTGCAAAAACAATCTCGAAAGATCAACAGCCCCTCGCTTATTCGTGTCAGTCTTTGCTGGCGTTTAAACTGAAATAGTAATTCTTGGTAACGCTTCAGCTGAACTGTCAATTTTTGGTGTGCACAGTAATAAACGTGCAGACTCAATATTACCTTGTTCGATAAGGTAATCTTTTAATGCGCTGGCTCTTTCATTACCTAATGCGGTTAAACGCTTTTTATTGCCTTTGTCAGTAACTTTTTCACCGTTAGGTAAGCCAATGTCAGCTGGTATTGTTACTGCACATAGATTGACACGTGTGCTTTTTTTCTTCTGCATTAACTCAATAAATTGTGTTAAGTACACTTGTTGATCTTCACCGGGTGCTATTTGCGTTGCACTATAAGGTAAGTCGTCAAAGCGTAGCTTTAAGGCAAATTCTCCCGCAGTCATCGCGAGCGATACTATATTTGCATACGGCACAAAGGTTTTCACTAAGTAATCTTGGGTGGCACTCATAATTGCTTTTTGCGTAATTAAGGTCACGATACTACTAACACCAAATTTAGGGTCGTCGGTTGAGCCACTTAATGGTAAGCCAAGCTCTACATTACCGTCACCATCTTTTAACATACCCATCGCAATATTAAGCGGCAATGCACCTTGAGCCAATATACTGTCAACTTCATCGTCATCAACAATAGCTGTTTCTAAGCCTTGTAATAACAATGTGGTATCGCCTTCAAGTATATCGCCAGTTAATAGTACATCCAGGTTGATATTTAATTGTCCTGTTTTAACTTCTAAACCTGTTGAGTCTTTTAAGTAAGACGAGATAGTTGGTAAAGATAGCTCCTTAAAGTCACCTGAAATTTTATAGATTGGTGTTGTAGCAAAGGGTTGAATAAAGCCCGTTAAGTTGAAGTTGGTATATTTATTATTACGGCCTTTAAAAACAAAAGGGCTTGGCTGAGATTGTTTCTCTTGATCGTTACTTAAGTGCTCAAGAGTTAAGGTATCAATAAAAAAATCAGAGTTGTAATGAGGATCAACACTATGATCAATAAAGAATATTTCATTGGTATTAACGAGCTGAAATTTATTTAGGCTAAAGATAAAATTAGGTTGTGCTTTTTCTTCAGGCGAAGGTGTCGCAATGGTTTCTCCTTCAAGAGTATTTTCGTTAGGCGCTTCAATTGCGTGCGCTACTTCATCAACTTGCTCGCTACTGGCTAAATTAACGAGGTTTATTAGCTCTTTTTCTTTATTGATAATGACATGGCTTAGCAAGCTATCGAGGGTGATAGTGTCAATTGATAATCGTCGTTCATTAAGATTGATGTCATCAATTACTAATTGTTTTAGCTTAACAATTGGCGGTAATTTTTCGTTGTTAACAAGCTCACTAGTTTCATTAGTCGTTGAAAAAACTAAGTTATCGAAAATAATATCGGCTATTTTTATACTTGGGTGTTCTTCACGATGATAAATAATATTATCAATTGCAAGCTTCTCGGCGCTGAATACTTGCTGATGTTTAACGGTGTCAGCGGTTTTGCGTACCGTAAAGTGATTAAATGCGATAGACCCCGTACCGTCTAATTGCGCTATTTCACCATTATTGATTGTTAATATTAAATCAGTAATTGAATGCTGAACATTATCTAATGATACTCTTTGCTCTGGTAAAACAACGATTAAATTATTATTAGCAATATTTGCCTGCTCGATATGTAAAGCGATCCCTGACGCTTGTAAAGTAAGTTTTTGTTTAGCGTTTAATGAAAGCACGCCACTTAATTCGTTAAGTTGTGGTGCATAACGTAGTAGTCGTTCAATCGGGTAATTATCCAGAGTAATTTCACTGTTTATATCACCAAGGGCATTATCAAGGTTTGCATCAACTTTTAACTGTAAGGCAGTTGTATCTAACAATGCGTTGATAAATAGTTGCCCTTGTTGATGTTTTTCAGTGGCTTTTACATCACGTAAGGCAAAGTCGTTAATGGTAATTTCATGAGGAATATCGTTATTAATAATATCTAGATGAAATTGAGAAATTAAAAATTCGGGTAAAATGATTTGATAAGGTAGCGGTGCTGTTGGCTCTGAGGTTTCAACAGGCTCAACAGGGGTATTAGGGTCTGTTGCTGGTTTACTTTCGGGTAATTCCACGCCGGCTATTGTTAATTTCCCTTGATTATGAACAATCTTAATATAGCTGTCATTTAGGGTGAATTCTTCAATGAGTACATCATCAAATAGTACTTCCCACAAACGTAATTGTAGGGTGAGTGAGCCAATAGAAAATACCTTTTCTTGAGATGCTTGGGTAGTTAGTGTGAAGTCGCTGATATGCAGCTCAGTCATAAACGGGTTATAGCGGATACTACTGTCTTGTGAAAGCACCAAGCCGTATTCATGTAAAACAGGTTCAAGATAGTGTTTAGTAACGGGGGATGATATCGCCCAAATAAGAAAATAAAGAGAGAGATATAACGCTAAAATTACTTTGAATATAGTGTGAGTTAACACTGAACGTACGCTGGCCATTTTAACAATAGTTCCTTGATTGGTCGGGGCGGTAGAGTATGGCTTAAGGTGGTAAATATATTTACACATTTTAACAAAAAGCATACAATTGTAACTTGGTCGTTAGGTTGATTACTAACGTTAATTTAAAAAGTTAAGGATACCATTATCAATGGATATTAGCATCGAGCAAGTAGAAGGTTATGCCGCTACATTAAGTGAAATGGCAGTGCAATACGGCGTACAGCTTTTAATGGCTATTGTTGTCTATATTGTTGGCAACATTATTATCAACAAGTTAGTGAGCTTAGTTGAGTTAGCGTTAAAGAAAAAACAAGTAGAAGCGACATTACACCAGTTTTTATTAAGTATTTTACGTACTTTATTAAAAGCAATTCAAATTATCGTTTTTGCTTCAATGATAGGTATTGAAACGGCCTCACTTATTGCGATTTTAGGTGCTGCTGGTTTAGCGATTGGTTTAGCACTGCAAGGTAGCTTAGCTAACTTTGCTGGTGGCGTTTTAATTTTATTATTCCGTCCATTTAAAAACGGTGATGCGATTAAAGCACAAGGCCATGTTGGCTCAGTTGAAGAAATTCAAATCTTCAATACCATTTTAAAAACCTTTGATAACCAACGTATTATCATTCCAAATGCTTTATTATCTAATGGCTGTGTAACTAACATTAATGTTAATGGTACTCGTCGTGTTGATATGGTATTTAGCATTGGTTATGACGATGATATTGCTAAAGCAAAAGCACTATTAAAAGCGATGATTGACGCTGACGATCGTATTTTAAAAGATCACTCAAATGATATTTGGGTTGGTGAACATGGTGATAGCTCAATTAATTTATTCGTTCGCCCTTGGGCAAATGCTGCTGATTACTGGGGCATTTATTTCGACTTTATGGAAAATGTTAAACTTGCTTTCGATAAAGAAGGTATTTCAATTCCATTCCCTCAAAGAGATGTTCATCTTCATCAAGCACCGAGTGCTTAATCGTTGATAGCTATGATATAAATCATTTTATATCACATTTTAAAGCCTATTTTAGCCAATGAAATAGGCTTTTTTATTGGCTAAAATAAAGTGAAATAACGAGATTTTTGAATATGGTGGTTTTTTTTACCGCAACCATAAGTGATAGAAAAGTACCATAAGATGATTGAAAAGTGCACCAATAGCTTTTTTTTAAAGGCAGAATAGAGCAGAGTGAGGAAAAATCAAACTGGCTTCATAATGTAGACAAGCTCCCTATGACTTTAATAATGTGTGTAACATTATTTACTTGATAGTGTTTTGGTGATTCACATTAGAACTTCAGTTATTTGATATGCTAATAAATATAATAATCAGAGGCTTATATGAAAACCAATACCGTTGCTGTCATTTTAGTACTAGTGACATTCTTTGCGATTTCTTTTATTACCAATATTATGGCGCCAATATTTCCTGCGTTAGTGAAAGACTTTGATATTAGTTTAGCGCTTGCGGGGTTTTTACCTTTTTCATTTTTTGCCGCTTACGGCATTATGTCTATTCCTGCGGGGCTTTTAGTTGATAAATATAGTGAAAAACCTGTATTAGTCGGTGCTTTTGTATTGTCTGCTATTGGTTCATTACTGTTTGCTTTAGTGCCAAGTTTTTTAATGGCAATGGCATCACTATTTTGTATTGGTACAGGTATGGCGATGTTGCAAGTGGCAATTAATCCGTTATTACGTGTTAGTGCAGGTAAAGATAACTTTGCTTTTTATTCAGTATTAGCGCAGCTACTTTTTGGCGCTGCAGCAACGGTTAGTCCTTTAGTTTATTCAGGCTTAGTCAAAGGTATGAGCGAGTCAAACAGTACCGGTGTGATGGCACTTTTAAGTGACATTGTTCCTCGCAATATGACTTGGCTCTCTATGTATTGGTTATTTGCCCTCGTTTCAGTGGTAATGTTAGCGCTGATCTTTTTAATTAAGCTGCCTAAAGTTGAACGCAATGAAGCAGAGTCGGTTGGCGCGTTGGCGGTTTATCTTGAGTTATTTCAAAATAAAACGGTTATCTTATTTTTTATTGGTATTGCTGCCTATGTGGGAACAGAGCAAGGGGTAGCTAATGCAATTTCATTATTTTTAGAGCGCTATCATCGTTTAGATCCACTGACCGTAGGAGTAAGTACCGTCAGTGATTTTTGGCTAATGCTAACTTTAGGCTGTTTTTTAGGGTTGGCTTTATTAAAAGTACTGGATAGTCGTTTGGTATTAAAACTATTTTCAGCGGGCGCGGCAATTTCATTAACTTGCGCCTTATTCGGCAGTGCCAATGTTGCGCTTATTGCTTTCCCATTAGTCGGTTTCTTTTTATCTATTATGTGGTCAGTTATCTTCTCATTAGCGTTAAATTCATTAGCGGAACATCACGGTTCTTTTGCCGGTATATTATGTACAGGTATTGTTGGTGGCGGTTTAGCATCACCACTGGTTGGTTTACTTGCGGACTTTAGTGGTGACTTACGTGTTGGTATGGTGGTAGTTTATCTCACAATTGCGTATATTTTTGCTATTGGCTTTTGGGCTAAGCCACTAGTTAACAATAAAACCATTAATTTATTTAAAAAAGAGACTAAAGCCTCAGCATCGGTTACCAATAGTTAACCGTTTTCATTCACTTAATGTAGTACCGTATATGAATAATAAAAAGACACTATTAGCGTTAACATTAACCACAGTATTGTTAAGCGCCTGTGAAAAAGAACCTTCACAAAACCCTAATACTAGCACTGTTGAAAAACCTGAGGCTATGAGTCCGCAGCAACAGCTCAATGAATTAGCTAATAAGCTAGTGGTTAAATATAATTTTTTAAGTAATATCGAAACTGACTGTCCTGATTTTGAAGGTAAGCCTTTAGACACTTGCTATGGTGCTGAAATATTATTGAGTGTGCCAGAGGGTACAACTAACAACTTAACGATTGATACACCATGGCAGCTTAACTATTCACAGGTATATCCTGTATATGCTAGTGAAGGTAGTGATTTTGAGTTGGTGCATTTAAATGGTGATATTCATGTTATTTCGCCAAAAGATAGCTTCGCGGGCTTTAGTGCCGGAGAAACCCAAAAAATAAAACTATGGGTTAAAAGTACCTTAATTACTGAGTCGGAATTAATGCCTAATTACTGGCTTTCAGCTAATGGTTTAGCACCAGCGGTTGTTGAAAGTACTAAAACGTTAATTGATAAAGAGACTGGTTTAGAGGTACAGCCTTACGTAGTGCCTTTTAGTGATACTGTGAAACAAATTAAGTCTGCACCTGATGATATTAACCAATATGCGTCAGCCGCTTGGCTTTACCAAAATGAGCCTGAATTAGCACCAGCTGATAAAAAAGCGCTTGATTTTGCTATTATCCCTACACCTAAATCAATGCAGGTTATTGATGAGTCAGCGCGTTTGTCATTGGCTAACGGCATTAAATTGAACTTAGTGGGAGAAGTCACTTACCCAGAGTTATCGGCGGCACTTGAGCGTTTAGCTCTATTGGGGATCAACGAAAGTTCAGAGAGTAATAATGCCGTTTCGGTTAATATCAGCTTAAATGCTGAAAAACCAGCAGACTGGCAAGCTGGGCATTATCAATTGCGTGTTAGTGAAAACAGTATTGCTATCGCAGCGCAAGATGCCACAGGAGCTTTTTATGCTCTACAAAGTTTAGCGAGTTTAGTGACTTTAGGTAGTACTGATATTCCTTTAGTGGTTATTGATGATCAACCGCATTACGAATATCGCGGCCAGCACATTGATGTAGCGCGAAACTTTCAATCAAAAGAGTTTATTTTTTCGTTAATAAGGCAAATGGCAGCTTATAAAATGAATAAGCTACATTTGCATTTAGCTGAAGATGAAGGCTGGCGTTTAGAAATGCCAAGCTTGCCTGAATTAACGCAAGTTGGGGCTAAACGTTGTTTAGATTTATCTGATAAGAACTGTTTACAGCCACAATTAGGTGGTGCTGGTGCTACTGAGCGTGATGGTTACTATAGTGTGGCTGATTACCAAGAAATTTTGCAGCTGGCCACCAAACATCACATTCAAGTGATCCCTTCACTTGATATGCCAGGTCACTCTCGTGCAGCCATTAAAGCAATGGAAGCACGCTACCATCATTACATGAAACAAGAAAACGAAGCTGAAGCTTTGCGTTACTTGTTAACAGACTTTGATGACAAAACGGTTTATAGCTCAATTCAAAATTATAACGATAACACTTTAAATATTTGTATGGAGTCAACATACACCTTTGTTGATCGCGTACTTGAAGACTTAAAATTAATGCATCAGCAGGCAGGTCATCCACTAGCGCTTTATCATATTGGCGCAGATGAAACCGCAGGTGCGTGGGTTGACTCACCAGTATGTAAAGCGTTAATTGCCGATGACAGTAATGAATTTAATGACAGCAAGCATTTAGGTGCGCATTTCATTGAACGTGTCTCGAATATGGTTGTAGCCAAAGGTATTGCTGTTGGTGGTTGGAACGACGGTTTAAAAGAAACCCAAGTAGATAAAATGCCAAGTGGTGTGTACTCATATATTTGGGATGCGCTACCGTGGGGAGCTCATAAGCAAGTAAGTGAGCAAGCGCATAGAAACTGGAACATTGTTTTATCAACACCCGATGTACTGTATTTTGATTTTCCATATCAAATTGATCCTAAAGAGCGAGGCTACAAATGGGCCTCTAGACGTGTGACAGCAAGAACAATCTTCAACTTTATGCCTGACAACTTACCTATTCATGCTGAGTTTCGCCGTGACACTTTAGGTAAAACTTTTACTGTTAATGATGAAGTACAGCGCGATGAACAAGGTAAGGTAACCCACCAACCTTTACCTAAAAACTTTACCGTAAAAGGAATACAAGGGCAGATTTGGGGTGAAACCATGCGAAGCCGAGAGCAAGCAGAATATATGCTTTACCCGCGTTTATTCTCTTTAGCGGAGCGAGCATGGCATCAAGCAAGTTGGCAAGTGCCTTATAACTATCAAGGACAAAGTTTTAGTCCTACCTCAGGTGTTTTCACCGAGCAATTAAAGCAACAGCGAGATGAACAATGGTTGGCTTTCTCAGCGGCTTTAGGTGAAAAAGAGTTACCTAAACTTGAGCTAGATAATGTTTTCTATCGTGTTCCTACGGTTGGAGCAGTTATCGAAAACGGTAAGTTAATTGCAAATACCGCGATTAAAGGTTTGCCGATTGAGTACCGAGTTAACGGCGCAGCGTGGCAAATATATCAAGCGCCAGTGGAAGTTGATGGCAATGTAGAAGTGCGCGCACGTACTCGTGACTCAAAACGTGCGGGTCGTATTTTACCGGTTGTTGAATAGCCATTAAGTCTGTTTATTACAATATATTTTATTGTGATTTTCACGCCTATTAAGTTAAAGGCATTAAGCTAAACATAGTTATAGCTTAATGCCTTTTTTATTACTTTTCTAAACCTGTACCTACTCAGGTAAATATCACAATCAAAACTTTGTTCTTTTGTACTATTTTAAGGTGTCAACCCCGATAGAATAGTACTTTAATGTGATAGATAAATATGCGTATAGAATTGAATTTACGGCAGAATAGCGCACTATACTTATTGTTCTGCCTCTTATGCATATCAGTAACTTACTGTACGTATAAATAAATTTATGGTTTTTTATGAAGCAACTTTCTATCGTCGCAATTGATCTTGGCGGCACAAAAATTAACTTGGGTCTTTATCGAAATGGCGTTATTGAACGCAAAATTTATAAGCCATTCGATGCACAAATGAACTTGCCAGACTCAATAGCATTTATTAAAACCTGTATTGATGAAATTAAGGTTGAAGACACCTATGCCATTGCTATCGGTGTGCCTAGCATAGTCGATGTGAAGCAAGGCATAGTATTTGATGCCGTAAACATTAAGTCGTGGACCACTGTCACATTAAAGAGTGATTTAGAGGCTCTAACTCATTTACCCGTCTATGTTAATAATGATGTTAACTGTTTTGTTAAGGGTGAACACTTACTTAAAGTGTCAAGTGGTGTTGAGGACATGATTGGACTGTGTTTAGGGACAGGTCTGGGCTCGGGTATAGTTTTGCAAAACAAACTTTATGAAGGCCATAACGGCTGTGCTGGGGAAGTGGGTGGTATTCCCTACCTTGATGGCACATTCGATGAGTATTGCTCTGGTAACTTCTTCAAAACCCATTATCAAGAGTGTGGCAGTGTATTGGCAGAAAAAGCACGCCAAGGCGATACACAAGCACTACTTGCTTTTGATGAATTTGGTCGACATCTCGCAACAGCGATTAGCCATTTATTACTGCTTGTTGATCCACAAGTTATTGTTTTAGGCGGCTCTGTTGCTAAATCATTTGATTTATTCATTGAACCGTTATGGCGTAACTTGGCTGGATTTCAATACAAAAGTGTTATTGATAATTTAATCATAATACAAAGCACACAAGAAGATAGTGCATTAATTGGCGCAGCGCATTTATATATGGATAGCATTACAACGGCGCTGTTGTTAGAAGCGGTTTAACGAGCACAACTAATATAAATAATTAAAGCGCCATTATTGCACTTTGGTTGTTTATATTTGTTAAGTTGAGCGCAGGTTAATTAGCGTACTTGCTTAAGTGCGTTAGTTATTTCAAGTTCAAATTGCTTTTGTTTTTGCTGATTAAAACCAACATGTGAGCTGATTTTATTACCTTGTCGGTCAAATAAAAAGCTGCTTGGCATACCTTTGATTGCAAAAGGTTTGACTAAGCTACTTTTGGGGTCATAAATAATAGTGAATTTAGCGGGGACTTCCTGTAAAAATTTTTCAGCAAAAGACTTTTCGTTATCAAGATTAACACTTATCACCATAAATCCTTGTGAACTATATTTTTCTTCCATCTCATTTAACCAAGGGAAAGATTTTCTACAAGGAACACACCATGATGCCCAAAAATCTAAATAAATGACTTTACCTTGGTGCGTTAACATTAGCGCTTCTAGTTTATTTTCAACAGTTTCGCTTCTCGCGTTCTGACAAAAAACAAGTAAGCCGAAAGTTATCGCTAGCAATATATAAATATTTCGATTAATCATAGAGTTTCTAACATTTTTCCAACATAAGTTAACTATACTTAGCTTTATGCTTAATGCACAATACCCTTATTAAATTAAAAGAATTAGGGAGAAATCCTACTATGAATATACTTTCATTAATGTTGATCTTGCTATTGGTACTCTCGTCATTATCAGCTTTTGCATCAGCGAGCAGTCCGGCAGCAATAGGCAGTCAGCAAAGTGAAGCGGCGCATAATGCTTGGTTAAAAGACAGGTTCAAAGAACAGCACCGAGAAATCATTCCGGTTGTTGCCGTAGCTGATATATTTTTCATGTGTAATAAAGAGCGCAAAGTTGATAGTGCCGACTATAGCTTGAGTGACCTAGTTACTAAGCTTGACCGAGATACTTTAGCTGAAAAACTCATTCTTTGTTTACAAGAAGATACGATGCAGTCGGACACTGCCTTGAATTTTGGCTTACTGGGTTGTTTTCATGAACAGCTTTCTCACTTACCCGATGAAGAACGCCAACAAAAAATGCAGTTTGTTAGAAAAGCAATTAACAACTTGTCTCATGCTGAGCGCAAAAAAAGCTTCACGCAATGTGTAACTGAGCAAGCTATTCACTACCTCAAATAACCTTAGCTATGTTAAGTGTTGAGTAATTTGGCTGTTTTTCATGTTTAATTCATAAATTGTAACAAATGGCGGCTAGGATTTACTTTTGCGACTTTCTCTTTGTTAGCAATTTCACTTATAGTAACATTAATTTTTTAGCGTTTATTAAGCGTTCACTATTTTTAAACAGTGTGGCTTTAAGCGATTTTCATCATAAGTAAAGTGAGTAAAACATGATCCAAGAAACACCTAAAATTCTCGTTGTCGATGATGATATGCGTTTACGCTCTTTACTCGAGCGGTACCTAGTTGAACAAGGGTTTACGGTGCGTAGTGCAGCTAACTCAGAACAAATGGATCGCTTACTTGAACGAGAAAACTTTCATTTATTAGTGTTAGATTTAATGTTACCTGGAGAAGATGGCTTATCAATTTGTCGCCGTTTACGCCAAAACTCGAATAACATTCCTATTGTAATGCTTACTGCTAAAGGGGATGAAGTAGACCGTATTATTGGTTTAGAGTTAGGCGCTGATGATTATATGCCTAAGCCATTTAACCCGCGAGAATTACTAGCACGTATTAAGGCGGTATTGCGTCGTCGTGTTCAAGAGGCGCCAGGCGCTCCTTCCCAAGAAGAAAATATTATTAGCTTTGGTGGCTATGAACTTAATTTAGCAACACGAGAAATGCAAAAAGATGACGTGAATATGCCGCTCACCAGTGGAGAATTTGCGGTATTAAAAGCGCTGGTTACTCACCCAAGAGAGCCACTTTCTCGGGATAAATTAATGAACTTAGCGCGTGGTCGAGATTATTCAGCCCTTGAGCGTAGTATCGACGTACAAGTTTCTCGCTTGCGTCGTATGTTAGAAGACGATCCCGCTAAACCTCGCTATTTACAAACAGTATGGGGCTTAGGTTATGTCTTTGTGCCTGATGGCCTTACTGCGTAATAAGTAATCGCTAACGCCGTGAATATTTTTATTCATTCTCGGCGCAGACTTTTACATAAGTTCGCTTGAATTGAGTTGCAATGAAAATATTACCTCGTAGTGCTTTTGGGCAAACCGTTTTATTAATCGGTGTGCTTCTTTTTATTAATCAGCTGGTTTTTTATGGTGCCTTTGCTGCTTATGTTTTTGAACCACACCAACAACAAATCAATCAATTATTAGCCAAACAAGTACGTGTTGTATTTATTGATATTGAAGATGCAGAGTTGAGCCCTAAAATGGCTGAAGCATTTCATAATGAAACCGGTATTGGCGTTTATTATGAGCAAGATGCATTGCAGCTTGGTTTAGCCACTTCTGCTTATTACCCTTATCGTTCTGAGCAAATGTCTGCCTTACTCGGCGGCCCTACCGAAGTGAGAGTATCAATAGAAGATGAGCACCTTTTTTGGATTCGTGCGCCACAAGCACCACAATTATGGGTTAAAATTCCTTTATTAGGCACCGAAAAAAGTAACTACTCACCGTTAATTATATTTTTGGTTATTATTGGGCTGTTGAGTGTAATTGGTGGTTGGGTTTTTGTTCGCCAGCTGAATAGGCCTCTAAAATCATTACAAAATGCTGCTGAAGATGTTGGACGTGGTGATTTCCCTGAGCCTTTAGCGGAGCGTGGAACCTCTGAAATAATTGCGGTAACACAAGCCTTTAATCATATGTCAAAAGGTATTAAGCAGTTAGAGCAAGATCGAAACTTACTCATGGCTGGCATCTCTCATGACCTGCGAACACCACTGACTCGTATTCGTTTAGCAAGTGAAATGATGCAAGAACAAGATGCCTTTTTGAAAGAGGGGATAGAGCAGGATATTGATGATATGAATAATATTATCGATCAGTTTATAGACTACTTGCGTCACGACTCTAAAGACAAAGCTGAGCTTGGCGATCTTAATGTGTTAGTCGCCGAAGTGCTAAACGTAGAAACGCCGCCAGATAGAAACATTGCTTTTTATGATGGAGAATGTCCACAACTACCTCTTAAACATGTTGCAGTAAAACGTGCTATTGCAAATTTAGTGCAAAATGCGCTGCGTTATACCCAAGGTGATATTGAAGTTTACACAGGTGTTGCGAAAGAAAAAGGTTATGCACAAATCATTGTGAGCGACAATGGTGTTGGTATACCTGAAGCAGATATTGAGCGTTTATTTCAACCTTTTACTCAAGGTGATACTGCAAGAGGCACTGAAGGTAGCGGCTTAGGTTTAGCAATTATCAAGCGTATTGTTGACACTCATGGTGGTAAAATATCGTTATCTAATAAGGAAACTGGCGGCTTGCAAGCTAAAATACTATTACCTCTAAAGAATACCTTTAAAGCTTAAATAAGCCCCTAGCGATTCAGAAAAATAATTTTGTTGCTATTCAATTTGTTAAATCGCTCTTAAATTGAGTTTAGATTAGCTAAGTTTATTTATTGAAAAAGCCATCACTATCTTCAATGATGGCTTTTTATTATCAGCAATAGTTTTAATTCGCTGGATTGTGCTGACCAATAAATTGCTCAATGGCTTGAAGTATTTTTAATCTGCTTTGCGCTTTAAGCAAATTGTGCCCTTCATTTTCAAGTTCCACGTAAGTGACATTCTTATCTTCATCTTCTAACGCGCTATACATTCTTGAAGACTGCTTAGGGCTGACTACTTTGTCAAGCTCACTCGCAATTAATAAAACAGGTACCTTAATGTTATCAACAAAGTTAATGGGTGAAATCGTTTCGAAGTAATCATCGGGTAAGGTTTTAGTACGTAATACATCGTCCCAGTAAGCAATGACAGAGTGTTCTTTGCCATAAGTATCTCGGTCATTTTTCATCATAAAATCAATATCACTTACCCCATTGATGGCAATTGCACATTGATACACCTCTGGAGTAAAAGCCGCACCAGCTAGTGCGGCATAACCACCGTAACTTGAGCCAACGATACAAACTTTATTGGCATCAATCTCTCCCATGGTAATTAATTGATTAACCGCATCAGTCAAATCATCCTGCATTTTTTTACCCCACTCACCTCTACCTTTTAAGGTAAACTCAGCGCCAAAGCCTTTAGATCCTCTAAATTGTGGCTGTATTACTAAATAACCACGACTAGCAAAGTATTGGCTAAGCCAATCAAAATCACTAGTGTCATAAGACTCAGGCCCTCCATGAGGTAAAATAATTGCCGGTAACTTTTCGGTACTATTAACCGCACTGTTTGGAATGGTAAGCAAGGTTGGAATGACTAAGCCATCTCTTGCTTTAAATGAAAATTCAACAACATTATTGACAGCTTGCCAGCTGATATCTGGGCGAATAGAGCCAACATGTCCCAGTTGCCCGTCTTCTAAATAAAGATAGTCGCCGACCAGACCGTCACCTTCAACATGAAAAATAACCTTTTTCCAGTCGCTAGTGTAGTCACTAATATAAATAGAGCTGTTAGGGAGTTCTTGCTGTATTAGTTGTAGTTTTTTCTGGGTGTTTTCATCAAAAAAGGCATAGCTTGGTTTGAATCCAGCATATCGGACACCAGCCACTACTCTATTAATATCGCTTAAAGTTGCTGCGATTTCACTACCTTCTTTAAGAAAAAGTGGCTTAGAGAGTTTGCCAGTATTTAATGAAAGTAAATAATACGCGCTACCTTGAGTTGTACTATTTTTTAACATGACTAAAGACTTGCCGTCAGCGGTCACTCCAGTAAAGCTCTTTTTAGTGTATTCAGTACTTTCTTGAAAGACTACCTGCCACTTATCATCTTTGCGTACCTCAATGGTATGCAGGTCATCATCATTATTAAAACGCTCACGTGCCAGTACTTGGTCAGTATTTGGCTTTATAAAGTAATCTATGGTGTCCTCGGTGCCTCTAATATGCGTTCTGGGCTTTCTACCGGGGTTTTGTAAGTTTACCGCCATTAAATCATATCTAAGTACAGCACCAGTTTTACCTGTTAAAGCAGGCATGTAAGCCCAGTTACCATCAGTAGAAATACCAATGACATTGCCTAAATCTGTTTGGCCAGTGGCAATACCATCACCTGGGCGTAATAAAGGGCTTAGCTTTTCATTGGCAATGGTATAAATAAGAGCAGTGTTAACATTATACTTTCCTTGGTAACCGTAAAGCCTTCGGTGTTTAGATACTACAAACAATAACTGTTCATTATTAATAAAGTAAACTTGCTCAGGCTGAATTTCTGCGATATTCAAACCGCCGATGAGTTTTTGTTTTACGGTATCAACAATAACAAAGAGATCTTGTTTATCGTCAGTCATTCTATAAGCAAGCATTTTCCCGTTAGGGGATACAGTCAACATACTTTTGTGAGGGAGGGCACTATACACTTCTAAAGGCAGTGGCTTGTGGTTTTCTGCTGGTTTAGCGTGAGCGCTAGTGCAAACAGCTAAGATAATAAGTGTAAAAACAAACTTCATCGAGGTGATCATATTTATGTCCTTATAATTTATGGCGTTAACCTAAGGTAATTATCAAGGGCAGTCAAGTTTGCTTTATTTGTATTTAAGATAAGGGGTGTAAGTATGTGATTGAAGTATAATGATAAACTTCAGCCTACCGCTTAGAGTGAGTTTGTGGTATAAAAAAGCCACTAACTATAACGGTTAGTGGCTTACTTTTGCTCATGAAACTTACCGCAGTTTCATACAACTAATTACAGCTGCGGTCCTGCTGCAACTAATGACTTACCATTGTCTGTATCTGTAAACTTATTGAAGTTTTTAACAAAACGGTTTGCTAAATCGACTGCTTTGTTATGCCATTCGTTACTGTCTTCATAAGTATTACGAGGGTCTAAAATATCACCTTCAACACCGGCAACACTGTTTGGAACTTCTAAGTTAAACATTGGGATAATTGTGGTTTCTGCTTCATCAATTGAACCGTCTAAAATAGAGTCGATAATAGCGCGTGTTGCTTTAATAGAAATACGTTTACCTGAGCCATTCCAACCGGTGTTAACTAAATAAGCTTCAGCACCAACGGCTTGCATACGCTTTTGTAATACTTCAGCATATTGTGTTGGGTGTAAGCTTAAGAAAGCTGCACCAAAACAAGATGAGAAAGTTGGGGTTGGCTCTGTAATACCACGCTCTGTACCTGCTAATTTTGCAGTAAAACCAGATAAAAAGTAGTATTCAGTTTGCTCCGGCGTTAATTTTGCTACGGGTGGTAAAACACCAAAAGCATCAGCGGTTAAAAAGATAACTTTTTTAGCATGTCCTGCACGAGAAACTGGCTTAACAATATTATCAATATGATGAATAGGGTAAGACACACGGGTATTTTCAGTTTTTGAGTTATCGTCAAAATCTATTTTGCCATCAGCATCAACCGTTACATTTTCTAATAATGCGTCACGACGAATGGCATTATAAATATCTGGTTCATTTTCTTTGCTTAAGTTGATTGTTTTTGCGTAACAGCCACCTTCAAAGTTGAATATACCGTTATCATCCCAACCGTGTTCATCATCACCAATTAGTTGACGTTTAGGATCGGTTGACAGGGTAGTTTTACCCGTACCAGATAAGCCGAAGAAAATAGCGGTATCACCATCTTCTCCAACGTTAGCGCTACAGTGCATTGAAGCGATACCTTGCAATGGTAGGTAGTAGTTCATCATTGAGAACATACCTTTTTTCATCTCACCGCCGTACCAAGTACCACCAATTAATTGAATTTTTTCAGTTAAGTTAAATGCTACAAAGTTTTCAGAGTTTAACCCTTGTTCTTGCCACTTATCGTTAACTGTTTTCGCACCATTCATTACCACGAAATCAGGTTCGTATGTTTTCAATTCTTCATCCGAAGGGCGAATGAACATATTTTTTACAAAGTGCGCTTGCCACGCCACTTGTGTAATGAAACGTACTTTTAAACGTGTTGCTTCATCAGCACCACAAAAAGTATCAACAACAAATAAACGTTGACCTGAAAGCTGTGTGGTTACTAAACCTTTTAAATGATCCCAAGTTTCTGGAGTCATTGCTTTATTGTCATTTTTACCTTGATCAGACCACCAAACTGTATCGCGAGTTACGTCATCACGCACAATGTATTTATCTTTAGGTGAACGGCCAGTAAATATGCCAGTATCGACATTTACAGCGCCTAGTTCTGTGACTACGCCCTTATCAAAGCCGTCAAGGCTCGCTTTAGTTTCTTCACTAAAAAGTAACTCATACGATGGGTTATAAACAACTTCAGATACATCGTTAATGCCGTATTGCGACAAATCAATTGAGTTTTCTTGGGCGGTCATATCGAATTCACTCCTAAGTATGACAAATTTTACTTTTGGGTTATGGTGCTGAATGGTTTTTGAAAGTGCTTGTGAAAGTTTTCACTGGCTCTTTAGTGGGTATTTTAGGGGAATAGGAAACAAAACGAAAGTAAAAGTTAGTTTAAATTGAAAGTTTTCACTATAAATATCATGAATAGTGATAAAGAGAAGAGCTTTAAAGGAGTGTGTTTTTGTTAAGTTAATGTAATTTATGGGTATTTATTGTAGTCGATATTAATGTTTTTTTATTTTTAATAATTGCCTTTACCTTGCCCAGAGCAAAAAAATTGCTAAGAGAACACTAAATATAAAGGCAATTACTATGTTTTTTAATGCTTAACTTTCGAAATGAAACTTTCTAGGCTAGTTTCATCAAAGTCATAAGTCGTGACACAATAATCACAAGTCATCGAAATTTTACCTTGCTCAGCTAAAATAGCCTTAATTTCACTTGGCTCAATTTGCGCGATGGCAGATAAACATTTTTCTTCTGAACAACCACATAAATAGCTGACTTGTTGAGGTTCAAAAAGACTGACTTTCTCTTGGTGATACAAACGATATAGGAGCGCTTCGGCTTCTAAGTTGAAGATCTCTTCTTGTTTGATGGTATTTGTTAACTGCGACAAATGCTCAAAATCTGTTTGTTGCTGTGCTTTATTTTCAATACTACCATCACCGTCAGGTAATAATTGCACTAAGGCGCCAGCGACTTGTTTACTATCACTAAATAGCCATACTTTTGTATCTATTTGCTCAGATACCTCAAAGTAATGTGCTAAACAGTCGGCTAAGTTATCAGCTTCTAAAGCAACAACGCCTTGGTATGCTTCACCTTGCTTAGGTCTAATGGTTATTACCATGGTACCTTTGCCGATTAACTCGTGCAGTGTTGAACCATCAGTGGTCTGAGTGAGTTTGGCAATACCGCGCATTTGTTGATTATTATCGCCAGATACCGACATATAACCTACAGGACCATTACCTTGTAACTGTACGGTTATATCTCCTTCAAATTTTAAGGTTGCGGTTAAAAGGCAAGTAGCGGCAAGTAGTTCACCTAATAAACGTTGCACCCCTTCAGGGTAATTATGGTTTTTAATGATACTTTGATAGCTACTGCTTAATTGTACTAACTCACCACGGGCATGGGCATCAGTAAATAGGTAGCGGTTTAAAACATTAAAGTTGCTCATGGTGTTATATCCTTTCTTTAAATTCTCGTAGTTTACGGCGTTGCTTTTTGTCTGGTTTAGTGTCGCTAGCAGGGCTTAATAAAATCCCTTGCTTACGTGCTAAGGCATTTTTTTCACGTGTCGCTAAGCTGTTTGTGCTTTCTTCGTATAAGGTTTGTGCAAAATCAGCATCTTTGCGTTTATCAGCAAGGGCGATAACTGTAACTTCTTTTTCTTCGAAGCCTTGTCGTACTTTTATGGTATCGCCAATACTAACTGCTTTGCCTGATTTAGTGCGTTGACCATTATAAAATACCTTGCCGCCATCAATCATTTGTTTAGCAATAGCGCGGGTGCGATAAAATCGCGCTGCCCATAGCCACTTATCTAAACGTGTGGAACTGTTCTCTTTGTCTGTTGTCTTTAAATTAGTCATGGATTTATCTGTTTGTGAGTACACATTTTAAGACGCATACCGCGATGAATAATTACTTTGATCAAGCGCTGGAAATTTGTGCGCAAATTAACATAAGTGTCATTATTTCGCTATAGACTATGCTGGCTTTCTCTAAATAATAGTTTAATTGTTACATCTTTGTTAAGTTATGCCTTGTCTTGTTGTTGCATTGCTTGTAGCTTGTTATAGAGTCAAGTATCATCAGTGAGTTAAAGAGAATAAATTACATTTACATTTGACCTCATAAAGAAGTCACATTTTAAGTTACACGTAAACGTCACCTTTTGATTAAGAGTAGTATGCAATTTCCAACTAACATAACAGCCTTCACCGTCTTTACTTTTTTAAAAGCAACAAAGACACAGCGCAAGGTAGCGCAAATATGTCTACTTATTTTAGTCACCTATATTGCTTATTTAAGTGCTCAAATTACCTGGTTTTCATTACCCAATACAACCAGTAGTAGTGTTACTGTTCCGCCTAAAACTTCTTTTAAGGGACAAGCTTCAGAGCAAGATTTTGACTTATCACCACTACAGCAGCTTCATTTGTTTGGGCAATACAATAAAACTGAAGAAAAAGTTGAAGTTGTCGCAGTACAAGACGCACCTCAAACACGTTTGAACTTAACTCTCTCTGGTCTTGTTGCTAGTGATAACCCTGAAAATGCCGCGGCTATTATACAGTATCAAGGTAAGCAAGAAACTTACGGAATTGATGAGTTAATTAAAGGAACACGGGCGAGTTTAGCGCAAGTATTGATGGATCGTGTTTTAATAAAACACGCAGGTAAACTAGAAACACTCATGCTTGACGGCTTTGACTATAAAGAGCCGGCGCGCACTATTAGTCGCCGCGATGATATTACCGCTGAAAATAGTGTGGTTGATAATCGCAGTAACGCTAACTTAATTGCCACCGCGCAAGAGTTGCGCGATGAAATATCACAAGACCCGAGTAGTATTTCTGATTATTTAAATATACAGCCAGTGATGAAAGAAGGTGAAATTATTGGCTACTCATTACGTGCTGGTAAAAGCCCAGAGTTTTTTCAACAGGCAGGTTTGAAGTCTGGCGATGTTGCCCTGCAAATGAATGGTTATGATTTAACGGCGCCAGATGAAGCAATGCAGGCATTAGCCGAAATGAAAGAAGCGACTGATATCTCGCTTTTAATTGATCGTAACGGTAACACAGTAGAAATTATTTTTAGCCTTAACTAGACGTAAGTACTCAATCGGTACCAATGTCCTTAGTACTTAATTATCAAATTTTTGATTAGCACAACACCAGAAGAATATAGAGATAACATAATGATTAAACGTTTTTTACTGATATTAAGCACAGCCATTGCTTTTAGTGGTTTATGCTATGTAGGTCAGGTAAGTGCAACACAGTATTCACCTAATTTTAAAGACACTGAAATTACTGAGTTTGTGAATATTGTAGGTAAAAACTTAAAGAAAACGATGATTGTTGACCCGCAAGTTCGCGGTAAAGTTAATGTACGCAGTTACGACTTATTATCAGAAGATCAATATTATCAATTTTTTCTAAACGTGCTTGAAGTTTATGGTTTTTCAGCGGTAACTATGGATAACGGCATCATAAAAATTATCCGTAATAAAGATGCTAAAACTGCTGCTATTCCAGTTGTCGGTAGCAAAAGCAGCATTATTGGCGATGAAATGGTTACCCGTGTTGTTGAAGTTAAAAATGTTACTGTACGTGAATTAGTTCCTTTGTTACGTCAATTATCAGACCAAGCGGGTGGTGGTAATGTGGTTAATTACGACCCTGCTAATGTCATTATGTTGACTGGTACGGCTTCAACCGTTAATCGTTTGGTCAATATTATAGAGCGAGTTGACCGAGCAGGTGATCAGGCAGTACAAATTATTAAATTGAAATACGCCTCTGCTGGTGAAATGGTACGTATTATTGAAGCGATGAATAAAACCGCTACCGGTAAAGCAGGACAACCTACCTTTCTTATTCCAACTATTGTTGCTGATGATCGCTCTAATAGCGTTATTGTTAGCGGCGAAATTAAAGCGCGAGAACGTGTGGCTAACCTCGTTAAACGCCTTGATAATGAGCTAGAAACTAGCGGTAATACTCGTGTTTATTATTTAAAATATTCTAAAGCAGAAGACTTAGTAAAAGTGCTTGAAGGTGTTAGTGAGTCTATCGCCTCAGAAGAAAGTGCAGGTCAACCTAAAGCACGTAGCTCGTCAAAGCGTGAAGTAAGTATTGATGCGCATGAGTCGACTAATGCCTTAGTTATTACTGCCCAGCCAGATATGTTACGTTCACTTGAAGCGGTTATTCGACAGCTTGATGTGCGTCGTGCTCAAGTACTTGTTGAAGCGATTATTGTTGAAGTTTTTGAAAGTGACGGTGTTAGCTTAGGAGTGCAATGGTACAACGAGCAAGGCGGCTTTACTCAGTTTACTAATGGTCCTGCGAGTATTTCACAGGTCGCGGCAGGTGCGAAAGCTGCTGAATCTATACCAGGGGCTTATGTTCCACCTGTACTTAGTCCAAGTAACGGGGAAGTGGTGCAACCAGGTTATAATAAAGAAAGTACCAACGGCGATTACTCATTACTCGCGAAAACCTTAGGTACAGTAAGCGGTATGATGTTTGGTATTATGAAAAACGATTGGGGCGCTATTGTACAAGCAGTGAGTGCCGATACCAATTCAAATATTCTCGCGACACCAAGTATTACCACCTTAGATAACGAAGAAGCTTACTTTATTGTTGGTCAAGAAGTACCCATTATTACTGGCTCTGCAACGGGTGATAATAATGCTAACCCTTTCCAAACCGTAGACCGTCAAGAAGTGGGTATTAAATTGCGTGTTACCCCACAAGTCAATGAAGGTAATGCAGTCCAACTAATTATTGAACAAGAAGTTTCATCAGTTAGTGGTACTACTGGCGTTGATATTTCAATTAACAAACGTGAAATAAAAACCACGGTTATGGCCGATAATGGCGACACGGTTATATTGGGTGGTTTAATTGATGAAGATGTGCAAGAAAGCGTACAAAAAGTACCGTTGTTGGGTGATATCCCAATTATTGGTCACTTATTTAAGTCAACCAGTAATAGTACCCGTAAGCGTAACTTAATGGTGTTTTTACGTGCCACTATAGTGCGTGATGCTGCGTTAATGCGTGATATCAGTGAAAACAAATATAACTACATTCGTGCGGATCAAATTCGTAAACACGAAGAAGGCTTATCGCTGATGAGTGATGAAAATATGCCTATTTTACCTCAGTGGCAAGACGAGCTGACATTACCACCGTCATTTAAAGAATACCAAGACGATATTGAAGCTAAAAAAGCCGCAGCTGAAAAGCAAGCGCGTGAGCTTAGTGAAAAACTGTCAACCAAGGACGCGCAAGAATAATGACAGATAACGTAAATACTCCTTCTGACAATAGTGACAGCGTATTAGCTGATGATGGGTTAGCCGCTGTACTTGAGCAGGGTGATGTCAAAGTAGAGCTACGTGAGCAAGTAAGTGATGATGATGCGCCAATGGGAACTTGGTTGCTGCCCTTTGCTTTTGCTAAGCGCCATAGCGTATTGTTAACCGCTAACGAGTTGGATGAAAATAGTGAGCCTCGCGCAGAAAAGTACGTACTGCACTGCTTAGAGAATGTTGATTTCGATATTATTTTAGAAGTACGTCGTATCGTTAAAACAGCTTTTAGCTTTAATATTTTATCGGCGAATGCTTTTGAGTTGCTATTAACACAAACCTATCAACGCGACTCTTCAGAAGCACAGCAAATGATGGAAGATATTGGCAACGAGGTTGACTTGTACTCGCTTGCTGATGAAATGGTTGAAAGTGAAGATTTACTCGAAAATGAAGATGATGCGCCAATTATTAAATTAATTAACGCTATGTTGAGCGAAGCGATTAAAGAAAGTGCCTCTGATATTCATATTGAAACCTTTGAAAACGCACTGCAAATACGCTTTCGAGTAGATGGCGTTTTACGTGAGGTGTTAAAGCCTAACCGTAAATTAGCCTCATTACTGGTTTCTCGTATCAAGGTTATGGCTAAGCTTGATATCGCAGAGAAGCGTATTCCACAAGATGGTCGTATTTCATTGCGCATTGGTGGTCGTGCGGTTGATGTGCGTGTATCTACCATGCCAACAGGGCATGGCGAGCGTGTAGTATTGCGTTTATTAGACAAAAATGCCGCCCGCCTTGATCTTAAAGATTTAGGCATGACCGATATTAATCGCGTTAATTTCTCTAATCTCATTGAAAAGCCTCATGGCATTATCCTTGTAACCGGCCCTACTGGCTCAGGTAAAAGTACCACCTTATATGCTGGCTTAACGCAAATTGACGCTAAAGAGCGTAATATTTTAACTGTTGAAGACCCAATAGAGTTTGCCATTGAAGGTATTGGGCAAACGCAAGTAAATACTAAAGTTGATATGACTTTTGCTCGCGGCTTACGCGCTATTTTGCGACAAGACCCTGATGTAGTTATGGTTGGTGAAATTCGAGATTTAGAAACGGCGCAAATAGCGGTACAAGCGAGTTTAACCGGGCATTTAGTGTTATCTACTTTGCATACTAATACCGCAGCAGGCGCAATTACTCGTATGGAAGATATGGGGGTTGAGCCTTTCTTGTTATCGTCAAGTTTATTAGGGGTCTTAGCACAGCGTTTAGTAAGAACATTATGTCCACATTGTAAGCAAAGCCATTCTCCTGATGAAGAAGAGCGACACTTATTAGCCCTTAATACTGATAGCGACGCTGTTATTTATCGCGCGACAGGTTGTGAAAAATGTAACTTCAAAGGTTATCGCGGTCGTATGGGTATTCATGAATTATTACCGGTAGACGAACATGTGCGTGAGCTTATTCATAATGGTCATGGAGAACAAGCCATTGAGAAATATGTGCGTACCTCTGCAGCGAGTATTCGACGAGATGGTTTTGATAAAGTGCTTTTAGGGCAAACAACCTTAGAGGAGGTTTTACGCGTTACTCGAGAAGACTAACCGAAAACACTAATCATGGCAGCATTTGAATACCAAGCGGTTGATAGCCGAGGCAAAACTAAAAAAGGCGTTGTTGAAAGCGATACGCCAAGGCAAGCGCGTAATTTATTACGTGAGCAAGGGCTTATGCCAATTGAAGTTAATGCCACTTTAGCTAAGCACAAAAAACAAAACGAACAGTCAACACTGTTTTCAGGCAGTGGTGGCGGTAAGGTCTCGGCCAGTGAATTAGCGTTAATAACACGCCAGTTAGCGACTTTAGTTGAGTCAGGTTTGCCATTAGAAGAGTCATTGATTGCGGTCGCGGAGCAATGTGAAAAAAATCGTATCAAAAGTATGATTATGGGAGTTCGTACTAAAGTTACCGAGGGCTACGGTCTAGCTGAAAGTATGGGTGAATACCCTAAAATATTTAATCGTTTATATCGCGCTATGGTTGCGGCAGGTGAAAAGTCAGGTCATTTAGATAAAGTACTTAATCGCCTTGCCGATTACACCGAAAAACGCCAGCAAATGCGCTCTCAGCTGATCCAAGCGTTAGTTTACCCCATTATTATGACCGTGGTTGCCATTGGCGTTATTGCTATTTTATTAACTGCCGTTGTCCCTAAAATTATTGGCCAATTTGAGCATATGGGTGAGAGCTTACCAGGTACCACACAATTTTTAATTGCCAGTAGTGAGTTTTTACAAAATTACGGTTTGGTTATTGTCGTAATTATTGCTGCATTAATGCTGCTATTTTCACAATTAATGAAGAAACCAGCCTTTGAATTGGCATTTCATCGACGTTTATTAATTATTCCTGGGGTTGGAAAAGTAGCTCGCGGTATTAATACAGCACGTTTTGCCCGCACGTTAAGTATATTAACCGCAAGTGCAGTGCCGCTATTAGAGAGTATGCGTATATCAGGGCAGGTTTTAGATAATTTACATATTAAACAGCAGGTTAGTTCAGCCACAGATAAGGTTCGCGAAGGGGCAAGCTTGCGTGTATCGTTAGAGCAAACCAAGTTATTCCCGCCGATGATGTTGCATATGATATCCAGCGGTGAAAAAAGTGGTCAGTTAGAGCATATGCTTGGGCGTGCAGCGGATAACCAAGATCGAGAATTTGAAGCGTTAGTGGCGATATCGCTTAAAGCATTTGAACCTGCCCTTATGGTAGGAATGGCGGGTGTCGTACTGTTTATTGTTATGGCCATTTTGCAGCCAATTTTACAATTAAATAGCTTAGTTGGCGGTTAACTATTAACTAACAGAATATTGTGTAGTCACACTGTTTTTCAATAACAATTAAATTTTTCAAAAATAGTAATTAACGAGTAAGGAAATTTATGAATAAGCAAAAAAACCAAGGTTTTACCTTATTAGAAGTTATGGTGGTCATCGTGATTTTAGGTATTTTAGCGAGTATGGTTGTGCCAAATTTAATGGGTAGCCAAGAGCGCGCTAATATGCAAAAAGCTGTTTCAGATATTACAGCGCTTGAGACTTCATTAAGTCTTTATAAAATGGATAATTACGATTACCCAACAACAGATCAAGGTTTAGAGGCGCTTGTTGAGCGCAGTGATGTTGAACCTGAGCCACGTCGTTTTCCTGAAGACGGTTACATTAAACGTTTACCTAAAGATCCTTGGGGTAATGAGTATGTATTACTTAATCCCGGCGAAAATGGAAAAATGGATGTTTTCTCTGCAGGACCAGACGGTGAAGCAGGCACAGAAGACGATATTGGTAACTGGAATTTAGGTGACTTTCAGTAACCTGTAGCAATTAGGTTAAATGCACGGCAACAGATAATAAATATGATGGGTAAACTACAACGCAGAGCTATTGTCGCAAAAGGCTTTACCTTAATTGAAGTTATGGTAGTCGTAGCCATTATTGGTGTTGTGGCTACGCTAGTGCAATTTACTTTTGCCGGTAATCGTCCTGAAGACTTATTAAAAGAGTCAAGTGATCGCTTTAAAGCTATTTTTGAAGTAGCAAGTGACTATTCAATGCTTAACAACATTGAGTTGGGCGTAGTGATCAAAAAAAATAGTTATCAATTTTTAGGTTATGACGGCACGCGTTGGGCTGAAATTCCTGAGCAGAACTGGCTTAGTAATGTTGAGTTACCTGAAGGGGTCGAACTTAAAGTCGCTCTTGACGACTTGCCAATAGATGAGCCGTTATTGTTTAACGCAGACACCTTTAAAGAAAAAGCAGAAGATGAGTTCACGCTGCTATCAAAAGAAGAGCAAGAGCAACAAATTATTCCGCAAATTTATATTCTTTCTGGCGGAGATATTACCCCTTTTAGTGTTACTTTTCGTTTTGGCGAGCAATCCCCACAAGTGATGGCCGATGGTAATGTTCTTGATTTTGCGTATAAAGTTACAGGAATATATAGCGTACCGCTAACTACGCAAGGGCCGATGCTTGATGAATAAACTGCTCTTAAAGACACGCTTTAAACGTGGCTTTACTTTAATTGAAGTAATGTTGGCTATGGCTGTTTTTGCTATTGCAGGTGTGGCATTAGTTGGTGTTGCTGATAATAACGCCCGTCATGTTGCTTACCTTGAAGAAAAAATGTTTGCTGGTTGGGTGGCGTCAAACCAGTTGGTAAGCGCACACTTAAGTACTGCTTGGCCACCTAAAAACAACCTCAAAGGTGAGGTTGAAATGGCGGGGCGTAAATGGTTTTGGTTGCAAAAAGTGATTAAAACCGACAATAACGAAATGCGCGCTATTGTCATGGAAGTACGTCTTGATGTTGATGATGAGTCAGCGTTAAGTAGTGTTATGACTTACATTGCACAGGACGCGCCCTAAATGAATATTGTTTTAGGATGTTTGTCTGTTAATCAAAGCGCTACTCATCACAGTGCTGTGCTTAATAAAGCAGATAATAAAGGGTTCACACTGCTTGAGTTGATTATCGCCATTGCTATTTTCTCGGTGGTAAGTCTTGCTGGCTTTACTATTTTTGATACCGTACTAAAAGGCGATGCTAATTCAAAAGTGCGTAGTGAGCGACAAAATGAGTTACAACGCGCTTTTTTATTGATAGAGCGCGACTTTTTACAAATAGCCAAGCGTACTATGCGTATTGAAGGTGAAGCACCAGGTAATAGTTTTTTACTTAGTAGTGACGATAACTTTTTAGCGAATGAACAAGCTATTGCTTTTGTACGTCATGGTTGGACTAACCCAGGGTTATTGTTGCCGCGTAGTGACCTTCAAAGTGTTGCTTATCGACTAGTTGATAATACTCTAGAGCGTTTGCATTATAACTTTGTTGATGCAGTGGTTGGTGAAGCTCCGAAAATAAGGCCTTTGATTGCATTAGTTGAAAGTGTCGCTTTTGAATTTTACGATGGTAAAAAATGGCAGAATAAATGGTCAGGTAATAATTTACCTTTAGCGATAGCCATTGAAATTGAAACCAGTGATTTTGGTTTGATTCGTCGACAATTCTTAGTTGCAGGTGAAGCCCAAAGTACTGATGCAGGGGGCAATCCGTGAATAAGTTAGCGCCTAGTAAGACTATAAAAGCCACTGCTAAGTCGGCTTATTCACAACAAGGTGTTGCTTTAATTACGGTTATGTTGATTGTAGCGCTTGCTGCCATTATTGCTTCACAAATGACAACGCGCTTGCAAATGCAAATGCAGCGTAGTGTTAATGCTAGCTTTAACCAGCAGGCATATTGGTATGCGATGGGAGCCGAAGAGTTTGCTAAACGTATTCTCATCGCTTCGTTTAAAGGTGATGAAAGCGTAACTAACTTAAAACAACCCTGGGCGGCAGGCGCAACTAGTTACCCTGTAGCTTTTGGTAATATTGCCGGTGAAATTACTGATTTACAAAGTTGTTTAAACTTAAACGCATTACGTAAGCAGCAATCAGTAGATTCAGCTTCGCCAGCGGCTAAAACGCCTAATGATAAATTACCTGCGCGTATTGCTTTAGAAAAGTTATTGGTGGCATTAGCTATTGATGGGGTAAGTAGTTATGAAGCCGAAGCCATGGCTGATTCATTAAGTGATTGGCTTGACGATGATGGCTTTATCAGTGATTACGGTGCAGAAGATGATGACTATGCCAGTCGAGAATTTTCATATTTAGCGGCGAATAATTACTTAGCGAGTGTCAACGAATTACGTTTAATTGAGCATTTTACGGTGCCTGCTATTTTAGCGCTAAAACCGTATGTTTGTGTTTTGCCGCAAAGCAGCACACATAAAATTAATATTAATACCTTAGATGTTGAAAAAGCAGAATTATTACAAGCATTGCTCGGTTCAACGCTAGATGAAGCACAACAAATATTATCTGCACGAGATGAAAAAGGCTTTGAAAAAATTGAAGATTTTTATAGCTTGCCAGAGTTTAGTAAAATAGCGCTGGAAGATTGGCAAAAATCACAATTTACTATTGATAGTGAATACTTTTCATTAAAGGGTCATGCAGACTTTAGTGATAGTTTTTTCTATTTAACCTCTATCATGCAAGTAAAAAGCGATCAAAAAATTCAAATTATTAGTCGTACAATAGGACGTAACTAGTGGCAGAAACTTTATTTATACGCCTTGGTAGTCAAGCGCATAACACTATTCATTGGTTGATCTTAGCTAATGCAACGCATAATGAGCCTGAAATAATTGCCAGTGGTGAATTGGCAAATGCCGAGCAATTAAGCCAATTAACTGAAAAAGCTCAACAGCGGACAGTAAATATTATTGTACCCAGCTGTGATGTACTACTTAAAGCTCTAACCGTACCGGCTAAATCAACTCGTGCGATGCGTTTAGCTGCGCCTTATATGCTTGAAGATGCACTTGCGCAAGATGTTGAGCAATTATTTTTTGCTTATCACGAGCAAGCTAATGACGTGGCAGGGCATAACTGTTTTACAGCGGTGGTAAGTCACAAGCAAATGGCACTATGGCTAACTTGGTTGGCTGAAGCCAATATTGAAAGCCGCACTTTTTTACCTGAAGTACTGGCAATGCCACTGGCTGAAAATAATTGGTCGGCCATAACCTTAGGTAACAATCAACATGAACAAGTTATTGTTCGACAAAGTGCTTGGCAAGGCTTCACCGCTGACTTAGCTACGTGGCAATTGCAATGCCAAGCATTTAGTACGCTTAAGCAAAGCGAAGGTGGTGAGGAATCTTCAGGTGACAATGATGATTCAGATGAAGTGATTATTGAAAATTACTCACCTTTGCCAACCAGTGATGACTTAAGGTTAAGTCCAATGCCTGAAGAGTTACCGTTGGCATTATTGGCACGCAATTTTCACAAAGCTAAATTTAATTTATTGCAAGGGCAATACAAAGTAAAAGACGCGCGCAGTGGTGATGCTAAACAATGGCTGTGGGTAGCGGGTGTTGCAATGTTTGCCTTATTACTCAACTTAGGGTTTAAGGGCGTGCAATTATGGCAAATTAACGCACAACAAGTGGCAGTAGAAGAAGAGATTATCAACACCTATAAACAGGCTTTCCCTAATACTAAGCGTGTTCGTCTCTCTACTATAAAGTCGCAATTAAATCAGAAACTAGCGCAGTTAGGTGCAGCTAATAATGGTGAAGGTTTTTTAGCGTTATTTGTGAAAGTACAGCCAGCGTTTAATAGCGTACCTTCCTTAAAGCCTGATACGGTTAAGTTTGATGGTAAACGCCAAGAGCTACGTTTACAAGTAAACGCAAATAGCTACCAAGCATTTGAGCAATTTAAAAATGCGCTTGAGCAACAAAACTTATCAGTAAAGCTTGGTGCGCAAAATGCTCAAGGTGACGTGGTCTCTGGCTCATTTATTATTCGGAGCAAAGGCTAGTATGACTTCAATAAACATAGCTCACATCAATAAGAGTTGTTTGGTACTTTGCTTCGCGCAAAGTGAAATAAGCGTAAAGGAAACATCATAATGAAAGCATGGTGGCAACAGCTAAATAGTCGTGAGCAGGCGTTGATCGCAGCAATGGCAGCAGTGATTACTATTTTCATATTTTACAGTGCGATTTGGCAGCCGCTTAATAGCAACTTAATTAATGCGGATAAAAAGCTGGTAAGGCAACAGGCATTGTTGACTTGGGTTAATGAAAATACACAACGTTATAAACGTGCACAAGGTGTAGGCGGCTCAAGTCAAAGTCAGGGCAGTTTGTCAGGCATTGTTAACCGTAGCGCTAATTCATATCAATTAACCATAACGCGTGTTCAACCTCAAGGTGATGATATTCAAGTATGGTTAGATAGCGTTCCTTTTACCCAACTGCTGTTTTGGTTAGAACATTTAGTGAATAATGAAAAAATACACGTAGAGTCAATCGACTTAGCGCGTGCTGATCGCTCAGGTGAAGTGAAAGTAAGACGGTTGCAGTTAAGTAGGCATTAATCACAGTGCTAATGGTATTGTTCATCGCAATGTTATTACAATATATACAATAAGCTTTAGAATTTAAGCATAATAATTGAGAGTGTTAATGAAAAAGTGGTTTGCCCTTGGGGCGTTTTTTTTGATGAGTTATCTAGTTTTTATTATTGCGACATTACCGTTAGCATTTGTTATTAACAGCGTTAAATTGCCTAATCATATTAATGTGCAGGGTGTTTCGGGTACTGTGTGGCAAGGTGAAATAGCGCAAGTGGTGGTTAATCAAAATCATATTCAAAAAATCAACACAAAGCTCAGCTTTTGGTCTTTATTTACCTTAACACCCAAGGTAAATATCCACTTTGGTAATGATATTTTACCTGGACCACAAGGTGAACTGACGTTAGCAATATCACAAAGTACGCTTGAACTCTCTGATGTTACTTTATATGTTAAAGCTAATGATATTGCTCAGCAACTAAAGTTGCCATTACCTGTTACTGCAAAAGGCGATGCTGAATTACAGCTATCTTCAATAGCTATCTCTTTAAGTACTTATGAGTGCCAGCAAGCGCAGGGCAATGTGAATTGGATACGAGCCGGTGTTATTGCCATGAAACAAAATATCAAGTTAGGCCAGTTTGCGGCAGACTTAAGTTGTGAACAAGGAAAGTTAGCGGCGACAGTGTCATCTAACAATGATTTAGGGTTAAGCTTTACTGCCTTAGTAAGCGCGCAGCGTGGCAAAATTGCCGCGACAGGGCAAGGGCACTTAAAACCTGGGGCTAAATTTCCTGAACAATTAAAGTCGGCGTTACCTTTTTTAGGTAGGGCGGATGCACAAGGTCGCTATCGTTTACAATTTTAGTAAGTGATCATTAGGTGATCATTCGGTGAGCGTTAAGGGAGCGGTAATTTAGGCCAATCATTCGCGCGCAAGCGTTGTTGCTCTATCATGCCCCCTAAACCTTGTAAGCCGCCAGTGTGTAATAATACTATACGTTCATTCGTCTTGAAGTAACCTTGTTCAAGTAAGTCGAGTAACGCGAGCAACATTTTACCTGAATATACCGGTTCAAAGGTTAATTGGCTTTGTTCATTAAAGCGAATGATACGGGTAAGATCTTCAGGGCTAAATTTGCCATAACCACCGCGATGAAATTGCGTCATTAACTGCCAGTTTTGGTGGGTTTTTCCTTGTTCACTCAACAGTGCCTTTATTTCATTACTTAAATATTCTGCTTGTTTTAAAACCGCAATACCTAATAACTTATGCTGACTTTTAGTTTCAAACAATTGGCTATCGCCATCGATAAGCCCTGCTAAAGTGCCACCACTGCCAACAGGTGTTAAAAGAGTATCAAACTGTGTTTGTTGTGCTAGCTCGGCTATTACCTCACTTACGCCTTCAACAGCTAATTTATTACTACCCCCTTCTGGAATGATAAAAAAATTAGGATACTGTTGGCTTAATTCTAATAAAAAATCATCATCGAAACGGCGGCGGTAAGTTTTTCTATCAACAAAGTGACATTGCATGCCCCAATGTTTTGCCCAGCTTAAGGTGTAGTTATTTTCATATTGTGCTTCGCCTCGAATAATGCCCAAACAAGGCAAGCCTAATTGGTAGCATGCAAAGGCAAAAGCATGAATATGATTTGAGTAGCTACCACCAAAAGTTAAAGCGCCACTATAACCTTGTTTTTTTAGGTGTTCTAAGTTGTATTTTAGTTTGCGCCATTTGTTTCCTGAGATAATTGGGTGAAGTAAGTCATCTCGTTTAATTTCTACTTGCACTTTATGTTGAGTGAACAGTGGGTGATTAATTTTTTCTAGTGCTGAAAAGTTGTTCTTTAGCTTCATGGTGACTATGCTTGTGTTGATGTAACTTGCTTGTTAACAAGGAAAAATAGGAAATCACTTGCACCTTATGGGTAATTAAGGATAATGGATTAATGCTAATTTTAGCTGTTTCAGCTTAAATTTAATAGAATTGGTATAAAACAGATAAATGTCATTATTAACACATATAAGTAAATTATTCTCCAAAAAACAACCTGCTCAGGTTATTGGTATTGCCTTGCAACAACAGGTGATTTCACTGTGTTCAATACCTCAAAGCCAAAGCCAAAGCCAAAGCCAAAGCGAGGCGCAAACGCCTGAGCAGAGTAATACTGTTTTATTTGATGAAGGTAAGGTTGCTAATTCAGACTTTATTCTGGCTATTGAACAACTTGATAATAAACATAATTTAGCTGGGCAAGCTCATTTGGTGTTAAATGCTAGCCAAACGCAAATCGTACAAGTAGATAAACCTAGCGTTCCCGACAGTGAAATTTGCGCTGCACTGAAGTGGCAAGTTAAAGATCTTGTTTCTGTTTCACCAGAAAATATGGTGCTTGATTACTTTGATGGACCTGTGCTTTCAGGCGGCGTAGAAAAAATTAATGTTGTTTGTGCTGCTGTACCTGAACTTAAAAAATTAGTCGCAACTATAAACGATGGTGATATGAGCTTAATTAGCATTACTACGCCAGAATTTGCGTTTGCTAATTTAGTCGCCAAACAAAATGATGCGTGTTTATTAGTTTGTCAGCAGCCGAATGAGGAAATTCTGATACTGATTGTTAAACAAGGGCAGTTATTTTTTCATCGTCGACTACGCGGGTTTGCGCAGCTTGCTAATAACACAGAAGAAGAGTTAGCGGGTCATATTATTGATAATCTGAGTTTAGAAATACAACGTTCAACGGATTATTTTGAGCGACAATTAAAGCAGGCTCCTATTAAAGAGCTAAAAGTTTTAGTCCCGATAAAATTAGAAGCCTTTTTTGCTCGTAAACTAGCCGAAAACACTAATGTGCCTGTAACCTTATTAGCTTTACCTAAGCCTTATCATGAACAAAGAGAGTATGCGGCGGCATTAGGTGCAGTATTCGGAAGTATCGTTGATAATACGGCAGCTGTCGAACTTGAAAAAGCAACAATATCTGAACCACAGGCTCACAAGCTAGAAGGTGGTGTGTAATGGCGGGTAAATATAGCGTAAATTTACTGCAAACTGAGCTACTACCTGAACAAGTGTTATTGACGTTACCGCGAGTAATTGCTTTATGGGGGGTAAGTTTACTATTTATGCTGCTTTGGGCAATTATCGTCAATGTACAGTACGCTGCCCTAAGTGAAAAACATGGTGCTTTAGCGTTAGAAAAAAAACACCAAACTAAAGTCATGGAAGACTTAGAGCAACGATTAGTAAACCGTAAAGCGGATCCTTTATTAGAAGAAAAGTTAACAACCGTTAAATTATTATTACAACATAAAGATACATTGCTAACTAAGCTTACCGACACTAAGCAAATATTTGTTAGTGGTTTTTCTATGGCTATGACTGAACTAGCTGAATTGCATCATCGTGATATTCGTTTGCAGCATATTACTATTAGTAATGATGATATGAGCTTTGCTGGTATCGCTAAAAAACCAGAAACAGTACCTGCTTGGTTGTCAGGTTTTGAAAAATCTACCTTATTATCGGGTAAAGACTTTGTTCATTTTAGACTTGCAAAAAATGATGAAAATATGACAACGTTTATTGTTAGCTCTAGCGCAATTGCAGCAGGTGAATAATGAAAAAACAATGGCAAGAATATAGTCGAAAGTATTTAGAAATTACTCCTCGCGAGCAAATATTGATAATGTTAACGGGGTTGGTTGTGATTACTTTGGTAATATTTCACTTCTTCATCGATAATAAAATGGTTTCTAATAATGTATTTACTAATGAAATAAAACAGTTAGAAATAAATAACCGCACTTTGGTTTTATCTATTAATGAGTATAAACAAGCGTTAAAGCAAGATCCTAATCGCCTTGTACGTGAAAAAATATCAGCATTTGAACATAAATTGGCGAAAATTGATGAACAGCTACTCGCGCTTACGTCAGAACTTATTAACCCAATACAAATGCGCTATGCCTTACTTGACCTACTTAATGTTGCTAAAGGGGTTGAGTTATTGTCTTTTGAATTAATAGGTGCTGAGCCGCTACTAACTGTTGTTAGCGAACAAAATGATAAGTCATCCACTGCTCAGTTAACTTCAACCGTGAGTAATGGCGATGAGAAAATTGATAATAAAGCCCCTCAAAACATTGGTTTAAATTTATATCGACATGGCATAAAAATAAAGTTGGAGGGAGATTACTTTGCACTACAACAATATTTACATCAGCTAGAGCAACTTTCGTGGAAGTTTTTTTGGCAAGAGTTTGACTTTAAAGTAAAAGACTATCCGTTAAATGAACTATCGATAGAAATATATAGCTTAGGCTCTAAAAAGGAGTTTGTGGGTGTATAAACGTTTATTATTGCTTTGTTTGTTAATATCGCTCAATTTTTTTGAGGTGGCTCACGCAACCAGCGATCCAACAAAACCGTTTGCCAGTGAAGCGGCGTCTACTATTACTGAAAATAAACTGGTATTACAGTCGATTATTCACCGTGATAATGTGGCTATGGCAATTATTAATGGAAAAGTAATTAAGCAGGGAGCCGCGTTAGGGCAGTATCAAGTAGCACAAATTAATGATGATAATGTCGTTTTACATAGTGATGACGAAAATATAAAACTTTATATTTTTAAAAACAAAGTGTTAAGGTAGATTTTGATCTACCTTTTAGGTTTAATGCTTTTAAAAAAGTGACAAGTTAATAATGACAAAAACAGCAACTTTTATAAAAAAATCTACTTTAAGTACAGTGCTCTCAAGCTTGTTATTAACCTTGGTTGGTTGTCAAAGTGTGCCAAAAGAACCAAGTGAATTCAAAAATAACCTTGATCAAGCGATTAATGAAACCGCGACTTTACACGCGCCTAAACCGTTGGAGTCTGTTCCTAACTCAGTACAACAAGAGTTAATGCAACAAAGCATGCAACAAGCTAAAGATAGTTTGTTATCGGAAAAAAGGTTGCAAGTGTCGGCCAGTGATGTTGCCGCGAAAGACTTTTTTGGCGCTATTGTTGAAGGTTCAAATTATAGTGTTGCTATTCACCCTGATGTTGTCGGGCAAATATCTCTTAACTTAACTGATGTTACCTTAAGTGAGGTTTTGGATGTTGTTCAAGAAATTTACGGATTTGAAATAGTTAAAAGAGAAAATATTATTCAGGTTTACCCTGCCGGTATTCGCACCGAAACTATTGCTTTAAATTATTTATTTTTAAAACGCTATGGCACTTCTAGCACCAGTATCAATTCTGGAGGGGTTTCAGAAAACGATCCTAATAGCGGGAATAACAACAATAATAATGGCAATAATAACAGTAACGGAAATAGTGGCAGTAATAACAACAATAACAATCAGAATAATCAAAATGCAACGAGCGGCATTAACATTTATACCGAAAATGAATCTGATTTTTGGCAAGAACTAAAAGATACGTTAACTAGCTTTGTTGGTACTGAAAATGGCCGTTCAGTGATTGTTTCACCATTAGCGGGTTTAGTAACTGTTAGTGGTTTGCCATCAGAAATTAATGCAGTGAAGAAATTTATTCACGATACGGAAGCGCATCTGCATCGCCAAGTTATTATTGAAGCAAAAATCATGGAAGTAACTTTGAATGATGATTACCAACAAGGAGTTCGCTGGGATGAAGTATTAGGTAGTCTAGGTAATACCAACTTTACCTTTAATACTGCGGGTCAAATAGCGGGCAACTCTATATCATCAAAAATAGGTGGAAGTACGTCATTAAGCTTTTCGGGACCAGATTTTAGTGGTGTGATTGACCTATTGCAAACCCAAGGTAATGTTCAGGTGTTATCTAGTCCTAGAATTACCGCTACTAATAACCAAAAAGCGGTTATTAAAGTGGGTGAAGATGAATATTTTGTCACTGAAATTTCAAGCACTACTACCACTGGAACGGCAACCACAACAACCCCAGAGGTGACATTGACGCCTTTCTTTTCTGGCATAGCTTTAGACGTTACCCCGCAAATAGATAAAGATGGTGGGGTGATTTTACATGTTCACCCGTCAGTGACGCTAACAGACGAACAAAATAAATCGATTAAACTCGGTAACGAACTATTAGTGCTGCCATTAGCGTTAAGTAGTGTTCGTGAGTCAGACACTATTATTAAAGCGAAGTCAGGTGAAATTGTGGTTATAGGTGGTTTAATTGAAACCTATACTATTGATAACGAATCAAAAACGCCATTGTTAGGCGACATTCCATACTTAGGGGAACTCTTTAAAAGTAAGAGCGTTACTAGCCAAAAACGAGAGTTAATTATATTACTTAAGCCAATGGTTGTTGGCCAAGATACCTGGAAAACGCAATTACAAGATGCCCGTGACTTACTGAAAAAGTGGTATCCAGAAAATAAAGAAAGTTGCCAAGGTGACCAACAAGCGTGTAATTAATTTATAACGCTGCATTAATTCACTAGAGCTAACTTAGGCACATTTAAGCTTAGCTCTCTTAACTTTTTAAGTAATCATCGTGAAAATAGCGTAATAAACAGAGATAACTATGTACCTTTATCATTTTGGTTTAAGCGAATTACCTTTTACGCTAACACCAAATACCAACTTTTTTCTGGGTGTTACTCCGCATAACGAAGCTTTAGCTGTGTTAATGACGGCACTTAAAACTGGCGAAGGGTTCATTAAAGTTATTGGTGAAGTAGGTACAGGAAAAACCCTGCTATGTCGTAAGCTCTTAAATGAAATTCCCGAGCACTTTGTTACAGCTTATATACCTAACCCTTATTTAAATCCTGATGAATTAAGACGAGCCGTTGCGTTAGAGCTAGGTGTAAAACAAGCACAGCGTATGAATTCTCAACTGCTAACTCAACGGATTCAAAGTCGCTTACTGGAGTTGCATGGTCAAGGTCGTTCCGTTGTACTTATTCTCGACGAGGCTCAAGCCTTACCTGATGAAAGCTTAGAAGCATTAAGGTTATTTACGAACTTAGAAACAGAAACACGTAAATTATTACAAGTGGTGTTATTTGCTCAGCCCGAGTTAGATACTAGGTTGAATGAAAATAATTTTCGCCAATTACATCAACGAATTACATTTTCTTATACATTACGGGCGATGAATGAAACCGAAGTTAATCATTATATTCAACATAGAATGCAAGTTGCAGGATATAAAGGTGCTTCGTTATTTTCGAAAAGTCTATGTAAAAAAATTACTAAGGCAAGTCAAGGAATTCCAAGATTGGTAAATATTTTATGTCATAAAATGTTGATGCTAAGTTATGGGCAAGGGCACTATCAAATGAGTGTTCAGCAGCTAAAAGTTGCTATCAAAGACACTGAATCTATTAACCGCTCATCGTCCCACTTCTTTCGCTTTAGTATGATTTTAAGTTTTATATTATGTGTGAGTGTATTACTTGTGGCTGGTTTTAGTTATTACGGATGGGATATGAAGCTGTGAGTGTTATCAATCAAATGTTAAAAGATTTACAAGACAGATCGCCAGAGCCAGGAGCACCTAATGCTACCCCAGTAATGACGCCTGCGCCGCGCTCTTCGGTAAAACTTATCGCTATTACTTTAGCAGTAATCTTGCTTTGTAACGCTGTAGGTTTATATGTTTGGTTTTTAGTGAGCGAGAATAACGCCTTAAAAGCTGAAAATATTGAAAATTATACCGCCAAAGTACTTGCTGTTACTGCACCTGAAACCGTAAATGAAGTTCAGGTTGCTCATACTAAAAAAATTGAAAATACCAGCGCCGAAAACACCAGCGCCGAAAAAGCCATGGTGAGTAGTACAGATGAAAGTACACTGAGCAACGAAAGTACAACCCAAAGAGCATTGCCTAGTAAGCAAGAGATAATGAAATATAAGGAAGAGCAAACTAGTGTTGAAGACGTTGCGGCTACTGAGCAACCCGTAATACCTCCTCACAGAGTCAAAGCAATAGAGCCTAAACCTAAAGTCGATAAGCCAGTAATAACTCAACCGGCTAATAAAGCAAAAATGTTAGTGTCGAGTCGGCATTTTACTTCTGCTGAGTTGGTACAACAAAAGTTAACACAAGCAGAAGCTGCGATTAACCGTAATGAAATAGCTAAGGCTGAGCAATTATTTGAAGATATTTTGATTATTGATGCCACACAAGTGCTAGCGCGAAAAAAACTTGCTGCGTTATGGTTTGGTCGTCAAGCGTGGCAAGAAGCGATAAATTTATTGGCGCAAGGTATAGCGATAAGCCCGAATAATAGTGGTTTACGTATGCTACAGGCACAAATACTACTCAAACAGAATAAAGTCTCTTTAGCGTATCAAGCATTAATACCGCTAAGAAAACTAGAGCAGCAAGACTATCAAATACTTTTAGCTAATACCGCACAGCAAGTAGCTCAATATGAGGCAGCAATTAACGCTTATAAATTATTACTTAAAATGCAACCTAATAGTGCCCGTTGGTATTTAGGTTTAGCTATTGTTTACGACCAAAATAGTCAATTTGATTTAGCGATAGCGCAATATAAATTAGCACTACAGCGCGGTGAACTATCAACAGATTCGGCAAGCTTTGCGCAGCAACGCATTGTAGCTTTAGGAGAATAAATACATGGCTGCCCCTAAATTAAAAATGCGCTTAGGCGACTTATTAGTTCATGAAAATATCATTTCTGATGAGCAGCTAATGGAAGCGCTTAATAGCCAAAAAAGCACAGGTCGAAAACTCGGTGACACCTTAATTGAGTTGCAGCATTTATCCGAACGCCAACTATTACAGTTTTTGGCACAGCAGCTTGAAGTACCTTTTTTAGATATAAGCCAAAGAAAAATTCCTAGTAGTGTTGCAGCTCTATTACCTGAAGTGCATGCTCGGCGTTTACGCGCGTTAATTATTGAAGATCGAGGTGACTCGGTTTTACTAGGTATGAGTGACCCAGCCGATTTAAGTGGCTTAGATCAGCTTGAACGCATGTTGGCACCGAAAAGTATTGAGTTAGCTGTAGTGATGGAGTCGCAGTTATTCTCAGCCTTTGATGGTTTATATCGCCGTACAGCCGATATCGAATCTTTTGCTAGTCAGCTTGAAGAAGAATATGAGCAATCATCGACGTTTGATGTTTCAAGTAGCTTTGTTGATGAAACCGGTGATGCAACAGTTGGTAAACTATTGCAGTCAGTATTTGAAGATGCCGTGCAAATGCGTGCTTCAGATATTCATATAGAGCCAGACGAAAAGCAATTGCGTATTCGCCAACGTATTGATGGTGTTTTACAAGAGAGTATTTTAAAAGAAAATAAAATAGCCTCAGCGATGGTACTGCGTTTAAAGCTAATGGCAGGATTAGATATTTCTGAAAAGCGTATACCGCAAGATGGTCGCTTTAATATTCAAATCTCAGGTCATAGTATTGATGTGCGTATGTCTACTATGCCAGTGCAATATGGTGAGTCGGTGGTTATGCGTTTGCTTGACCAGTCAGCAGGTTTATTATCCTTTGAGCAAACGGGTATGCCAGCCGATTTAATTAAGCGAATTCGTCATCAAATATCACGCCCTCATGGTATGGTTTTGGTAACCGGACCAACCGGTAGCGGTAAAACCACCACACTTTATGCGGCATTAAGTGAGCTTAATCAGGCTAGTAAAAAAATTATTACCGTAGAAGACCCTGTTGAGTATCGTCTATCACGAGTCAATCAAGTACAAGTTAACCCTAAAATAAACTTAACTTTTTCAAGCGTTTTACGTACCGCGCTTCGCCAAGATCCCGATATTATGATGGTGGGTGAAATGCGTGACCAAGAAACGGTTGAAATAGGTTTACGTGGCGCATTAACGGGTCACTTAGTGCTATCAACATTGCATACTAACGATGCTATTACTAGTGCCTTACGCTTAATTGACATGGGAGCTGCTGGCTTTTTAGTTGGCAGTTCATTAAGAGCGGTTATTGCGCAGCGATTAGTGCGCAGAGTATGTGATTCATGTAGCGAAAGCTACCAACCCGATGCACAAGAGCTATTATGGTTAACCCATTTAGCGGGTGACAAAGCAAATCAAGCCGAGTACTTTCATGGTAAAGGTTGTCAGTCTTGCCAATATACCGGTTATAAAGGGCGTATTGGTGTTTTTGAGCTACTTGAAATGAATGAGGCGATGATGTCGGCATTAAAACGTGATGATAGCGACGCTTTTAGTCAATTAGCAAAAGCTAATCCTACGTTTAAGCCGTTAGCACACGCAGCATTTGATTATGCGCTGCAAGGAATAACTACTGTCGAAGAAGTGCTACGCTTAGTTGAAACCGTTGATATTAACGCCTAATGAAAAGCAGCAGCTAAGGTCTATTTATAATGGCAACATTTAATTATACAGGTCGTAACAGTGCAGGTAGTCAAGTTTCAGGAACTATTGATGCGGCAGACTCTACCAGCGTTGCTGAGTTGCTGTTTCGCCAAAGTATTACGCCAATTGCTATAGTTGCTGCTAATAAAAAAACGGATAGCACCAACCAGAGTTCGGGCAATCAAGATGTAATGGAATTACTTGGTTTTAATAAAGTTTCTCTTGATGAACTCATTATTTTTTGTCGACAAATGTATGCTTTAATGCGCTCAGGTGTGCCGATTTTACGAGCAATTAAGGGCATGGCAGAGTCGAGTACTTCAGTGAGTTTAAAAAAAGCGTTAACTGAAATTACCAAGCAACTTGAAGGGGGCTATGCCTTATCATCTGCATTTAATCAGCACCCTAATATTTTCAACTCTCTTTTTGTCTCTTTAATACACGTTGGTGAAAACACTGGGCAACTTGATGAGTCTTTTTTAAAGCTTACTAATTATTTAGAGCGCGAACAACAAACCCGAAAACGTATTAAAACCGCGTTACGTTACCCGTCTATGGTTGTTATTGCTCTCTCTGCTGCTATTGTTATTTTAAATATTTTTGTAATTCCCACTTTTGCTAACATGTTTGCCAAGCTTGGTGCAGATCTTCCACTTGCAACACGTTTTCTTATTGCCAGCTCTAATCTATTTCTTAATTATTGGCCTTATATGCTGCTGGTGTTAGTTGTTACTTTTTTGGGTGTTAAACGCTATTTAAAAACACCTGTAGGGCGTTTTCATTGGGATAAGCGAAAAGTTAAACTACCTATTATTGGCAGTATAATTGAGCGCTCTGTTTTAGCACGCTTTTCTCATAGCTTTGGTATTGTATTAAAAGCGGGGGTGCCAATGACTACCGGCTTGAATTTAGTCGCTGATGCTGTTGATAATAGCTATATGCAAGAAAAAATTATTGCGATGCGTGTCGCCATTGAAAGCGGTGAAAGTCTTTTACGCTCAGCCATTGCCAGTACTTTATTTACACCGCTTGTTTTACAAATGGTGGCAGTAGGCGAAGAAACTGGGCGTGTGGACGACCTACTTAAAGAGGTTGGCGATTATTATGAACGTGAAGTTGATTACGACTTAAGCACCTTAACCGCCCGAATTGAGCCGCTATTGTTAGTTATCGTTGCTGTGATGGTGTTGGTGTTAGCATTGGGGATATTCACACCAATGTGGGATATGGCGTCAGCAATGCAAGGTAAGTAATAGCTCTAACATATATATTTTAATGTTCCATTAACGTTAACTAAGTGCAAGCATACTATTATGCAAACATCTAAAAGCTCAGAAAAAAGAGAAAAGTCAGTTGCAGAGTTTATTCTGGTGATTATTCTATTGGGCTTTTTAATGAAATTATTTATTGGCTATTATTTTTCTCAAGAAGAAAATATCACCAAAGCGGGCTTTAAAACCCTAGCGCAAAACTTTAAAAATACTGTGGTTGTTGTACATGCTCAATGGCAAATGGATAACCGGCCGCCTGTTGTGAGTTTGTCAGGTGTTGCTAAGCAAGATAAAGCAGCAAGTGTTGTGCGCGTAAGTGTAAACGAAAAAGGCTGGCTTGATACCGAAAGAAGCAGCCTAGTTAAGCATAATATTACGGCATGTGAACATATTTGGCAGTTAGCGATGAGTATGCCAATGTCATTAATGAAGTTTTCTGTTGCCGCAATAGAAATACACAATGAGCGCTTGAGTAATTATCATCAATGCCGATATATTTTATCAACAGGCGATTATTTTGAATACTACAGTGCGACGGGTCAGGTGACTCAGGTGTACGGTAATGATAATTAATTTGGTGTTAACAACTAATTAATTGCTAATAAGTTGATTTAATTTGTAATATGCACTACAAATATACAATTAAATGAATGAATTTTATTATAAATTGTTGCTACAATAGTTTATAAGACATGGTAGATAGGCTACTGATTTATAGCTGTTTACTGTAATTTTTGAGTGTTTGTGAGGTAAGTATGCATATTTATTCAAAGGGTTTACCTAAAGAAATGAGTAAACAAAAAGGTTTTACCTTAATTGAATTAGTGATTGTGGTGGTTATTCTAGGCTTGCTAGCGGTTACTGCTATTCCAAAGTTTATTGATCTAACTGAACAGGCACAACAAGCTAATATTGAAGGTATGGCGGGTGGCTTCGCTACAGGTGTTTCGTTAGTACGTTCACAATGGGAAGCAGAAGGTCGCCCACAAACAGGAACCAATAATACAGTGTCGTATGACGGTACTCAGTTAATTTTAACTTTAGAAAATACAACAACAACTCCACAAATAAGACCTGGCTATGTCGTTGGTTTAACTGACGGTGGCGGTTTAGGTGGTGGTTTTGGCGTAGAAAATTGTATTGAAATTTGGGAAAATATTTTACAGCAACCACCAACAATTACCTCTAGCTTAACGACTTTGAATAGTGCTACTGGCGACGGTATTAATTACTTTGCCAGTAAGTCGGGTAGTAGTTCTACTTCATTGTGTCATTACTATTTAAAAGATACCTTAAATAGAGATGCTAATGGTTTATATGTAGACCCTGCAAATCTTGTTGTAGGTAATAGTTTCACTTACCAACCAGCAAACAGTTCTGTCTTGGTATTAATTGAATAGTTAGTCGTGTCATAAGGGATGAATTGCTACGGGTTTTATTGGCGCTATCGCCTAAAACTCTTAGCAATATAAAGTGAATGGAATATCAACTCGTTTTTAATTTTAACTTTTATATAAGTAGTAGGTATACATAATGAAAAAGCAACAAGGCTTTACTTTAATCGAATTAGTGGTAGTTATTGTTATTTTAGGTATTTTAGCGGTTACCGCAGCACCTAAGTTTATTAATCTTAATGCTGATGCACATGAAGCAACACTAAAAGCTATTAAAGCGTCAATGCAAAGTGCATCAACACTCGTTCACTCTAAGTCTTTAATTGCTGGCGATCAAGATGCACCATTCTCAGATGGTAAAGAAGTTTCTGTAGACTCAACAAATGATGTGGCGATTAGTTATGGGTATCCAACAAACGATAGTACGGATTGGGGAAATATGTTAGATATTGATACAACCAATGATTTTACTGTTGCACAAATAGGTACAGAGGGTGATGGAGCTACAGCAATTTATGCAGTATATGCTAACGGCAAAGAACCAGCTAGCCCAGCAGCTGGTGATGCATGTTCTGTTCAGTATATTGAAGCAACTGCTGTTGGTGCCAAACCAACCATAACGGTGTTTACTGGTTGTTAGTCTTTATTCTTATTAAAAAAGGAGAGCCTAGCTCTCCTTTTTTGTCTAAAAAAATCAATTTATGAGAAATAATCTAGGCTTTACTACCATAGAATTAGTCACCGTTATTATTATAGTGGCGATTTTGGCTATTAATATATTGCCTAAATTTGATGGCACTAACAGCTATCAAGCACATACCCATCGCGCACAATTAATTTCGGCGCTGCGCTTAACTCAACAACGCGCTATGCAGCAAACTGATTCAAATAGTCATTATTGCCATCAACTTATTATTGAAGCGCAACGTTACGGGGTTGATGATAGAACCGATTGTACAAAGCAAAATATTATGCGGGCTAGCTGGCAACCTGACTTAACTGGTCATATTGTTGAATCAGGTAATAATATTACCTTTTCAATTGGCGGTAATTCTTCCGTTATTGTTCGTTTTGATTGGTTAGGTCGCCCTAGCGATCCCACTAGTAATTGTAATGGTGGCTGCACTATTACGGTTACAAGTGCTGTTGAAAGCCTAGACATTAAAATTGAAGCTGAAGGTTATATTCATGGGCTTTAAATCTTCATTATCTACCTCTTCAGTAAGCTTAGTTAAACAGCGTGGTTTTACTCTAGTTGAAATTATTATTGGCATTGTTGTGTTATCTATTGCATTGGCGATAGTTTCATCATTAATTGCGCCAACCGAAGAAAAGAGCGCAGATAACATTTTGCAAATTAAAGCCGCAGAATTAGGGCAAAGCATGTTAAATGATATTAGTAGCCGAGCTTTTGATCACAAATCAGATATGGCGGGTGGACGTATTCGCTGTGGTGAGCCAGGTGACGGTACTAACTCCTGCACCGATGAGGCCGATTTAGGTTTTGAAGCAGCAGCAGGTGAAACCGCGAACGATAGTAGTACTTATAATGATGTTGATGACTACAATGGTTATAACGAAAAGAGGGATGTGCAAGGGGTTGCACTCGATAATAGTTACAGCAGTTTTATTATCAGTGTAGAGGTTAGCTATGCTGGCGAAGACTTAGGCTTAGCGCATACTTTAGCTAAGCGTATTGTTGTCACTGTTACTACTCCGTTAGGTACAGAAATAAAATTTGCTACCCATAAGGCAAACTTTTAATGGCGATGTTTAATGTAGCTAAAGCGCGCGTAAAAGCTAACCGCAATCATATTAAGCACAAAAATAACGGCTTCACTTTAATGGAGCTGATTATCGTTATTATTATCTTAGGGGTTATGTCGGTTGGTATTGGCGGTTTTATTACTCTAAGTACCCAAACCTATGTGAATGTTACTGAACGCGATGAGCTGACTTCAAGCGCCCGTTTTGCTATTGAGCGTTTAAATCGAGAGATTCGTAATGCGGTACCTAACAGTATTAGAGTTGCTGTTGATAACTCGACAAATCCTACTAAGCAATGTCTTGAATTTGTACCTATTGTTGCTAGTACCGTTTATACAAAGCTAGCGGTTATACCAGATGCCCCTGTCAATAACTTAACGGTTATTCCTTTTTTAACCTTAAAAAATGCCAATTATGTCTGTAATAGTTGTGGCGACCGAGTTATCGTTTATCCACTTTCGCCCGAAGATGTTTATCAAAACCATAATGATAATATCAGTAAGGTTTTTACAATTGCTAGTTATCTTGACCCTGTTATTAATTTAACTGCGGGTAATGTTAATTTTGCGGAATATTCGCCAACAAGTAGGGCATTTATTTTTAATGAGCCAGTAAGTTATTGTGTAGAACATGGCGTACTCAATCGCTATTCAAGTTACAATTTCAACCAGAATCAAGAGTTACCACCAAATAGTAATATTCTAAATGGTAACTACAGCTTAATGGCACAAAATGTTTTTTTTAATAAAAATAACCTACCATTTACAGTGTTACCAGCTTCATTACAACGTAATGCGGTAGTGCAAATGAAGCTCAACTTTACCCGTGATACAGAAACCGTTATTTTTGATCATGCGATTCATATTAATAATATTCCGTAAATTGAAGTGCTAGTACTAATGGAGTTTATTCGTGGTTAAACAAGTAATTTTACTAAGTAGACAAAAGCAACGCTCACAAGGGAGTGCGTTAATTTTGGCATTATTTATTATTATTGTTTTAACCTTATTAGGGGTTGCTTTGATGCGCGTTTTATCAAGTAGTAGTGAAACAATAGCTCAAGAAGTTATTGGCAGTCGAGCATTGATGGCGGCAAACTCAGGTATGCAAGCGCATTTACAAAAACTATTTCCATTAAACCCTAACCCTGCGGTAATTATTATTGATAACTGCCCAGTAGATAAAACATATAACTTACCTGAAACAGGTATAGATATACCAGGCTTGTACCACTGCAAAGCAGTCGCGACTTGCCAATTGTACTTTAGTGACCCAGATACACTCATTAAGTATTATCGTTTAACCAGTACGGGTGAATGTGGTAGCGGTGCTATAACCAGTGATACTAAAGATGTAGTACTAAGTAGCCGCACTATTCAAGTTGAAGCGAGGAGCTTATAAATGCTTCGTATTGTAAGCTTTATCTTTCTCATGGTATTTTCTGCGCCTTGGCTTTATGCAGCTGAGTGCCTTGATATATTTCCGAGTTCACCAATGCCTCATGATTTATTGCCCCCTGATAAGGTATTCATCAATGTCCCTCACTTTAGTGGTGCCGATGGGTTTCTTGCTAATCCTCAAACGTTAAATTTGGGTAATGGGCAGTATCAAAGTAATGCTGCGCAACAAGAAATATTTGTATCATCATCACCTGCCAGTGAAACTACAGCAAGACTCTATATTGCTAACGGGGTTAATTGGGTCAATGCTCAAATAAATGTTGATGGGAACCCTGAAGATTTAATTATTATTGCTAATGGTAGTATGTCTATTAGTGGTAACGACACTAAAATTAACGCCATTATTTATGCTAGAGGCGCAATTAGTCTATCAGGAAATCCTGATGACCCTCACGATAGTAATAGCCCCGGTGGTATTGAAATTAATGGTGCGGTGGCTGCAGAGGGAAGTATTTCAACTAATGCAAGAGTCACGATTAATTACGATGAAGATGTTATTAATAACGCTGACTTTAACGGTATGTGCGACAATACTCCTGTAATAACGCCTGAGCCAATACTTGATTACCACTTTGATGAGTGTAGTTATACTGGCGCTGTCGGTGAAATAATTGATAGTACAGGGAACTTTTCGGGTAGAACTTTTAATGGGGTTGAGCGTGAAAGTACAGGGCAAATTCAAAGTGCGGTAAACCTATCAAATCAAAGGCACTATATAGAAACAGCCGTCCCCTTACCGACAAACTATTCTGTTTCAGTTTGGTTTAAAAAGCCAACAATAACTTCTGGTAGCCGTTATTACATTTTAGGCTCTATGAGTGGTGGTGGTGATTTATTGTATTTAGACCGCAATAATAGTTGGCGTTGGGGAGTTTATAATTTGTCGGGAGCGACTAATGGTAGTTATTCTTTTGCCAGTTTAGATAATTCATGGCACCACTTAACTTTGGTATACAACGCTGGTCAAACTCAGCTTTATATTGACGGTGTTTTAGTGGACACCATTAACCGCTCTGTAACCGGCACGCTTAAGTATATAGGTACATCATACGATGCAGTAAACACTAATAATGCTCAAGGCTTTAGAGCACCTTTAGATGAGTTCATGGTTTTTGATGGCCCGTTAAGTGCGAGCAATGTCGACGAAATATATAACTTTCAAGCAAGTCAATTTAACTATGATGGCAGTATTCGTACTCCTGTTAGCTGCCCTTTATTGGTGGGTTTATATCAATTTGAACAAAATAACTTTAATAGTCAAATTGATGATACCAGCGGTAACGATAATCACGCTAGCAATATAGGTGGGCAATCGGTTGCTCAAGGTAAATATTGTCGAGGATTTGATAGTAACGGTACTAATACAAGCTCACAAACTAATAATGCCTTTTCATCTAATGTTAATTTAGTTGATGATGTAGGTAATATGGGGACTATTAGTTTTTGGTTTAATGGTAATACTCATTGGGATCAAGGAGGCTATAATGGTGGCGAAAGGACACTATTTGACGCCTCATTAAACCTTGGCTTGGGAGTTGGTAACAAATATTTCGCCTTAAATATTATGAAGAACGGCTTGTTGCGCTTCTCGTTTGAGGATGATGTTGACGGTGACTTTTTTATTGAGGAGCCAATGATATCACCAAGAAGTAGTAATACTTGGTACTACATAACGGCTACTTGGAATTTTAATACCAACCAATTTGAGTTATATGTTGATGGCACTCTACGTATTAATGCAAATAGAAATACTTCAGGTGCTATTAAAGATTTAGGTAATGTTATCTTTGGTGATAACTCATCGACTTATAGTGGTAATAATAATGGAGCTCTTGCATCAAATTATTCGGCTAATGGCAAGTTTGACGAAGTTCGTATTTACAACTTTGTTTTAGCCCAAAGTGAAATTACAGCCGATATGAATGAAAGTTTTGGCTGCCCTACCTTTGATCATTTTCAAATTGATACCATTGATGCGCAAGGGTTAACTTGCCAAGCAGATAATATCATCATTAAAGCCTGCGCAGACTCAGCATGTAGTACTCTAAATACTGACAATTTCAATGTTGAATTATTGGTTAATGGCGTAAGTAATCGTAGTTTAACCGTTTCGGGTGGTAGTACTAATATTAGTTATGCTTACACATCGGTTGGCAATGCGGCGTTAAGTTTAGATCAAGCTTATCAATGTAAAGGTAGTGCAACAACGCCATGTAATGTTGCCTTTAGTGATAGCGGTTTTATTTTTGGTAATACAGTTAATACTTACCCTGTGATCCCAATACAGTTATCAGGTAAACCCTCTAATGAAGGTTTTAAAGCGAGGTCCTTATACTTACAGGCGGTAAAAACAAGTGATAATGCTGCGAGCTGTGTTGCGGCATTTCCTGAGAATAGCAATGTTGATGTTAATCTTTCTTATAGCTGTCATGGTGACAGTAGCTCATGTAACAACGCTGTCCAACTCACTAATAATGGTAATACCTATGCTATTGCTCAATCTGCAGCAGGGAGAAGCTTGCGTTTTGGTGCAGACTCTAAAGCGTATTTCTCCATACAATACCCCGATGCAGGTAAGTTAATCCTGAATGCGCAAAAATTTGTTGAGGTAGAAGATGATGCAGGTAATAAAAAAATATTGGACTTTAAAGGCAGCTCTAATGCTTATGTAGTGCGTCCTTTTGCCTTTGCTTTAAACTTTAATAACGACAGCAATAGTGCTAACGCCTTTGCGCAAAATGCTAGTGAGAGCGCTTTTAAAAAAGCTGGCGAGGCATTTACGATGACTGCCACTGCGGTGCAATGGCAAAATGGTCAGGATGACAATGCTGATGGTGTTCCTGATAATTTTACTGCAGTAAATGGTAATAGCGTAGCAGAACATTTTGTAGCTCCTGCATTGGACGTTACGCATAACTTATTACTACCTAATGATGCTGGTGCAGCGCCAGGAGATTTATCCACCGAAACAAGCAATAGTTTTAGTGGTAGCACGGTTGATAATTCTTACACATATAGTGAAGTCGGCATCATTGAGCTGTTGGCTAATTTAAGCAGTGGTAATTATTTAGATGCCTGTGATAATGGTGGTAATGTCTGTTCAGACGGCAATATTCAAGGACAGGTAGTAAATGTTGGAAGGTTTACCCCTGATCATTTTGAGTTAAGTATTGTGAATGACGGCATTCTTGCTTCTGTTTGTACAGGCGTTGACCCCGATATGCCATTCGTTTATAGCGGGCAAATGAGTGATTTAACAGCTACAGCTAAAGGTACATTGCAATATTTAACGCAGCCACAATTGTCAATAACCGCTAAATCCTCGCTATGCCCAGCAGGTGTTTGTAGTACTACAAAAAATTATCGTGGTGACTTTATGAGATTACCACTTTCGGGTATAAATCGTTATCAAGTTGATGATGGGAGCGGGACGAATACTAAGGTTGATTTTCCTATTAGTGATGCATCACGATATGGTGTTGATACTACTAATAAAGTGCGCTTAGTAGCTACTTATAGTAATGGTGAGTTAATTGAGCAAGCAGCGCCACTAGGAACATTAACTTACCGCTACAGTGTTAATGATCATTTTGTCTACTTACATGAAAAAAATTCAGAGATACCACCGTTCACATCGGATATAAATTTAAGTTTAGCGTCGATAATTGATGACGATCTTATTAGTGCAAATGATGCCGATGGCGATCCTGATGCATTAGGGCCTATTTTAAACGCTGATACTGTCATTACCTTCAACCCAGCAGGAAAAGAAGTACGTTTTGGTCGTGCAATACTTGAAAATAGTTTTGGCCCTGAAACTTCAAACCTGCCACAACCATTACATCTACAATATTTGGCAACAACAGGTAACTATGTTGTCAACTCTGACGATGAGTGTACTGTTTGGGATAGCAGCAAAATTGACTTAAACACGATAACTTTAAATAAAAATAAAACGAGTGCTGAGGGCGGCAGTGGTAGCTTTGTTGAGGGGTCAACGCGCGATATTTATTTAACGGCGCCTACTGGTAATGGCATTTTGCAAGGCAAGGTTGGAGTGGAGTATTCTATTGCGCCTTGGTTGCAATATGACTGGGATGATGACGGTTTGTTTACCAATAACCCTACTGCTGTTGCTACCTTTGGTGTTTTTCGTGGTAATGATCGTATTATTTATCAGCGAGAAGTTGAACGCTAAAAGCAATATATTCTTCCCTCGCTTTGTTACTGTAGCCTAAATTTGTATTTAGGCGCGTTAACTTTTGACAAATCATCAGTGATTTTAGTTCGTTAAGATCTTTTAAAAAAGTGATGTTTCTTAGCTATTTTTCTGTAAAAAAGCAACACATTATCGTAAGACTAAGGTATGATTGACTGATCTGTATAAGAATAATTTTTCGGTCAAATTAACTCTCCATTTTTTATAGGACATTTGAACGCTATGTTTAAAAAATTGCGCGGTATGTTTTCTAACGATCTTTCTATCGATTTAGGAACCGCTAACACCCTTATTTATGTTAAAGATCAAGGTATTGTTTTAAACGAACCTTCAGTTGTTGCTATTCGACAAGACCGCTCCGGTGGGTCAAAAAGTGTTGCAGCAGTCGGTACTGCAGCAAAGCAGATGTTAGGTAGAACGCCTGGCAATATCGAAGCAATTCGCCCGATGAAAGATGGTGTTATTGCTAATTTTTTTGTCACTGAAAAAATGTTACAGCATTTCATTAAACAAGTGCACAGTAATAACTTCTTACGTCCTAGTCCACGTGTTTTAGTTTGTGTTCCTTGTGGTTCAACGCAGGTTGAGCGTCGAGCTATTCGTGAATCAGCCTTAGGCGCTGGTGCTCGTGAAGTGTATTTAATTGATGAACCAATGGCGGCTGCAATTGGTGCAGGTATGCCTGTATCAGAAGCTACTGGCTCTATGGTTGTTGATATCGGTGGTGGTACTACCGAAGTTGGTATTATTTCATTAAATGGTGTGGTTTATTCATCGTCGGTACGTATTGGCGGCGATAAATTTGATGAAGCTATTATCAATTACGTTCGTCGTAACTTTGGTAGCCTAATTGGTGAAGCTACGGCTGAAAGAATTAAGCATGAAATTGGCTCTGCTTATCCAGGTGAAGAGTTAATTGAAATAGAAGTGCGTGGTCGCAACCTTGCAGAAGGTGTTCCTCGTAGTTTCACTCTTAACAGCAATGAAATTCTTGAAGCTTTACAAGAGCCATTATCAGGCATTGTTAGCGCTATTATGGTGGCATTAGAGCAGTCACCACCAGAATTAGCGTCAGATATTTCTGAACGAGGTATGGTGTTAACAGGTGGTGGCGCATTATTAAAAGATCTTGATCGTTTATTAATGGAAGAAACCGGTATTCCAGTAGTTGTTGCTGAAGACCCACTGACTTGTGTAGCACGTGGCGGTGGTAAAGCCCTTGAAATGATTGATATGCACGGCGGCGACTTATTCTCGTATGAGTAATACTGATAATAGATGTATTGCTTAGCTATTAATTTTATTCTATGAATCCAATTTTTAAACATGGACCCTCTCCTCAGCACCGACTTGTCTTGGTGCTTTGTTGTTCTATTGCCTTGATATTTTTTGATCATAAAATGGCGAGTTTTGATACAGTACGTGGTTATTTGCAGTCGTTAGTTAGTCCACTGCAGTTTATGGCTAACGCACCTAAACAAATGATTACATGGGCAGCAGATAACTTAGTCACTCGCCAACAATTGATGGCTGAAAACCAAGCGTATCAAGAAAAAGAATTGCTTTTTAGCGAGCAGAAAAAGCAACTCGCTATTATTAAGCAAGAGAACGAGCGCCTACGCTTATTGTTGTCTTCTCCTATTCGCAGTGAAATAAAAAGAATGGTTGCGACTATTCTTTCTGTTGATAGTGACCCATATAGCCACCAAGTTGTGATTAACCGAGGTGCTGAGGATGGTGTCTATGAAGGGCAACCAGTACTTGATGAAGAAGGCATTGTTGGGCAGGTTTTATTAGTTGGCGCACACAGTTCACGCGTTATTTTAATTACAGATCTTACCGTTGCTGTACCTATTCGAGTTCAGCGTAATGGTATCCGGTTGACCGCTTCAGGTAGTGGCAGAATAGACCGACTTGTTCATAATTTTGTACCTCATAGTGCTGACATTCAAGTAGGTGATTTATTGGTAACTTCAGGTTTAGGAGGAAAGTACCCTGAAGGTTACCCTGTTGCTAAGGTTATTTATGTGAAAGCGGATGAATCAGGCGAGTTTGCGACAATTTATAGTGAACCTGTAGCGAAAATAGATCGCTTACGTTATTTACTATTACTATCGGAAGATAAAGCTACCAGTATTTTTGCACCAAAAAAATCTAATGTAACAGGTGATAAGTCTTAATGTTTTCTCATAACGGCATTATTATTATTTTTAGTTTGTTGATCGCATTGATGGCTAGCATTATGCCAATGCCACTAGCATTCGATGCTTTTCGTCCTGATTGGGTTTTGATTGTTTTAGTTTATTGGTGTTTAGCGTTACCGAGTAAAATTAACATTATTACCGCATGGTTGATGGGGTTCTTACTTGATGTATTGCTAGGGTCTACATTAGGAATTCACGCGGCAGCCATGGCATTAACTATGTATATTGTTGTGGTTAACTTTCAAAAAATTCGAAACTTTTCAGTGTGGCAACAGGCTTTAATTATTGGTGTATTGGCGGCTCTTTATCACTTAATTGTTTTTTGGTTACAGCGCTTTTTAAGTGATGCGGTGTTTTTGCCGAGTTACTTATACCCCGTTATTACCAGTATTATTTTATGGCCTTGGGTATTTTTATTATTACGCCGAGTACGTCGCCACTTTAAGATTAAATAGTAGAACATTAGTTTAATAGATTAGAAATTATGACAGATAAAAAGCTTGTTTTAGCGTCACAATCACCAAGGCGACAGAAGCTGTTAGCGCAGCTAGGCTATCAATTTGCAATACAGATAAGTGATATTGATGAATCGGTACAACAATCTGAACAAGCAGCTGACTATGTAGTGAGGCTAGCTACTGAAAAAGCGGAAGCTGTCTTCTCAACGTTGTCATCATTTACGCAAGCACAAAGTCTGGTTTTAGGCTCAGATACTTGTGTGGTTATCGATAATGCAATTCTTGGTAAGCCTGCTGATTTAGCTGACTGTATTCATACATTATCTTTGTTGTCAGGTAAAAAACATCAAGTATTAACGGCTATTGCCGTTGTTGCTGCGGATAAAATTGTAACGAAATTAGTAACAACCGACGTACAGTTCAAAGTACTAAGTGTTGCAGAAATGACCGCTTATTGGCATACAGGTGAGCCACAAGATAAAGCGGGAAGCTATGCAATTCAAGGTATTGGAGGACAGTTTGTTACTTCAATGACCGGAAGTTATTCAGCAGTGGTTGGTTTGCCTTTGTACGAAACTGCTGAATTATTAAAAACAATGGGGTTACCTTCAGCAATACAACAAAACTAGCTACCGGTTATTACGTAAAGCTTGCTCGATAACTGGTATAGTTAATATAGATTTAAAGCAATGATAACGTATACCTATAAAGTAAGTGCAGTTTAAGTTTACAGATAATCTCATTACCTTCAACGAGCAATAAAGGATATTCATGAGCGCAGAATTATTAATTAATATTACCCCGAGTGAAACTCGCGTAGCGCTTATTGAAAATGGCTCTTTGCAGGAAGTTCATATAGAACGAGAAGCCAAACGAGGGATTGTTGGTAATATTTATTTAGGTAAAGTCATTCGTGTTTTACCAGGTATGCAAGCCGCTTTTGTTGATATTAACCTTGATAAAGCTGCATTTTTACATGCTTCCGATATTAACTCCAAGCTGATTTTAAATGAAGAGACTGATCAAGTGCCTGATATTAGGGCGCTTGTTCATGAAGGCCAGCAACTTATGGTACAAGTGGTGAAAGATCCTCTGGGTACTAAAGGCGCACGTTTAACAACAGATATTACTATTGCCTCCCGTTATTTAGTGTTAATGCCAAATGCTAGTCATGCAGGTATTTCTCAACGCATTGAAGATGCGAATGAACGTAAGCGTTTAAAGTCGGTTGTTAGTCCTTATTGTGATGATAAACAAGGGTTTATTGTACGTACTGCTGGTGAAGGGGCAGGTGAATTGGAATTAAAACACGATGCCGAGTTTCTTCGTCGTGTATGGCAAAAGGTACTTGAACGTAAAAAACGTAAGCAAATGAAGTTACCTTTATATCAAGACTTGTCATTATCGCTACGCGTCTTAAGAGACTTTGTTGGTATTGAGTTAGAACGTATTCGTATTGATTCTAAACTTACTTTTGATCAACTTGTCGTCTTTACTAAAGAATTCGTTCCAGAGTTAACACCGCTATTAGAATACTACCCAGGCGAACGCCCTATCTTTGATTTGTTTTCTGTTGAGCGAGAAATTCAACGTGCTTTACATAGAAAAATAGAATTAAAATCAGGTGGTTATTTAATCATTGATCAAACCGAAGCCATGACCACTATTGATATTAATACTGGGGCTTTTGTTGGGCACCGCAATTTAGAAGACACTATTTTTAGTACCAATGTTGAAGCAACACAAGCGATTGCGCGTCAATTGCGACTGAGAAATTTAGGCGGCATTATTATTGTCGATTTTATTGATATGCACGATGAAGATCATAAACGACGAGTACTACACAGCCTAGACATGGCTATGAGCAAAGATAATGTCAAATATAGTATTCATGGCTTTTCTTCATTAGGGTTAGTAGAAATGACCCGTAAACGCACTCGCGAAAGTTTAGAGCATATACTTTGTGGTGAGTGTCCCGTTTGTACAGGACGCGGTAATTTAAAAACGGTTGAAACGGTTTGCTTTGAAATATTGCGTGAAATTGTACGGGTAAACCGTGCTCACGATGCAGATAAGTTTATTGTTTATGCATCAAATGCTGTTTGTGAATTTTTAGCTAACGATGAATGTCATAATTTAGGTGAAGTCGAAGTATTTATTGGTAAGCAAATCACAGTAAAAGCAGAAACCATGTATAATCAAGAACAATTTGATGTCGTGATGATGTAGCGATATGAGGTTATAATGCTATTAGATGTTGTGATTATCCACAATACAGAAAAAATTAGAGGAAAGTACACCGTTTCATGAGTATTGCTCGCACATCCAACCGTTGGTTAAACCGACTTTATAAAGCCGTTGCCGTTTTGGTGGTATTAGTGGCTGTGTTGATCAGTGCTTTTCGTTTATTCCTTCCCTATGTCCCTCATTACAAAGAGGACTTTCAAAATTATATTAACAATCAAAACCAAACTAAGCTAACGATCGGTTCGTTAGCAATGACTTGGCAAGGAGTAGGCCCTACCTTATTAGTTGGCGATGTAATTGTACTTGATAGTGAGCAAGCACAATTTAAAATTACAGAGTTAGCTGTGCAAATTGATTTTTGGCGTTCGGTTACTACAGGGCGACTCATTTCCGATAATTTAGTATTGTCGGGTGCTCATGCTGTTTTTGACCAGAAATTGTTGCAAGAAAGCTCTTCTGCTGATGCAAGTAATCATAATTTTGAAATCATAGCGAACCTTTTTCTAAATCGTATTAACCAATTCTCTTTACGTAATAGTCAAATTATTGTTCGAGACGATAAAAAAGACCGCCATTTTCATATTAATAAACTTAATTGGTCAAATGAAGATGATCGTCACCAGGCTGAAGGTACGGTGGTAGTTAATGGCTTAAGTAGTAATAACTTACAAGTAAAGGTTAACTTGCAAGGTGATAATATTAATAATTTAACGGGGCCGCTGTATTTACAAGCGAATCATATTGATATTACGCCATGGTTAAACAAAGTATTAGCATTAGAAGGTGAAAAAGCAGCAACAGATATTAACTTTTCTGCTTGGCTTAACGTAGAACGTAGTACGTTAAACAGTTTACAGGTTGAGTTAGGCGATAGCACTATCAGTTGGTTGCTTGAAACAGGCGATAAAACTCTGACCTTTGAAAAAGGGCAGCTATTATTGAGTAGAGGCTCAACAAAAGATCATTTCGACTTATTCAGCACACCGCTTGTTATGCATATCAATGACGAGGTAACGCAAGAGATAAAAATAAACCTCGCGAAACAAGGAGATAGTTTTAGTGCACACCTTTCAAGTATTGATTTAGCGCTATTTAGTCATTTACCTCCCTTATTTTTACAAGATAAAAATCAACATGCCTTATTAGAGAAGTTAGCTTTAGTCGGTAGTTTAGACGATGTTTTTATAAAGTACTCCCAAGGAGGGCTTTCGCTTTATAGCGATTTTTCTGGCGTCTCTAATCATTTTAGTCAAGGTATTCCAGGGCTTGATAATGTTTCAGGTGATTTAAGTTTTGTTGATAATTATTTGACAGTAAACCTATTAGCAGAGCAAGGTTCTTTAGATTTTGCGGAGCATTTTGTTGCTCCTTTCCCTTATAAAACGTTAACGGCACAGGCTAATATCGACTTTAGTGATGTAGGTTGGTCATTACAGGTTAATCAATTGGACTTTGTTTCTAGTGCGATTAATCTTTCAGCACAAGTGCGTGTTACCGCTCCTCAAAATGAGGGTGTCACTATGGCTTTATTAGCTAATGTTAGTGATGGTGATGCCGGTATGGTAGGTAAGTACTTACCATTATCAATCATGAGCGAGGATCTCGTTAGTTACTTGAATAACGCTATTATTGCTGGGCAGTTAACACAGGCACAAGTTTTACTTAATGGGCCTTTAAAAAGTTTTCCATACACAGACGGTAGCGGAATTTTTGTCGTTGATGCCGAGTTAACAAATAGTACTTTTAAATTTGCCGAGCAATGGCCAGCAATAACTAACTTTGCCGCCAATTTAAATTTCACTAATAATGCTATGTTAATTACAGGAAGAGAAGGAAGCCTAAGTGGGCTTGATGTAGAAGGCGTTAAAGTTGGCATTAATGATTTAGCCCACAAGCAAGTGCTTACGGTAGATGCACCTATTAGTTCAGTTGCCGCAAAGCATGTTAACCAGCTAATTACGCAGAGCCCCTTAAAAGATAGTGTTGGTAGTGCCTTAAGCTACCTTGGAGTTAGTGGTGATATTTCAGGACAGTTTGAGTTAATGTTACCGTTAAATGCACTGGATGACGTTGTTGCAAGTGGCTTAATTAACTTTTCAAATAATAGTATGAAGCTCGCCGCACCAGAAATACCACTGCACAATATTGTTGGCCAGTTAACTTTTGTTAACGATAAAATTAATACCGAAGCATTATCATTAACATGGCAAGATCTACCGCTGAATATTGCGGTGACAGGTGCAAATAAGCCTGATTATTATGATACTGATATCATGCTGTCGGCACACTGGCAACCCAAAGCATGGCAACAGCATATACCTGAATCACTCACGAAATATCTAAGTGGTGATATAGACTGGCAGGGGAAGTTATCGCTCCATCAGCACAATCAAGGGGGCTTTTCATATGACTTCAATCTGAAATCAGATTTGACTAACACGGCGCTTGATTTACCTGCCCCTTATCATAAAAACCTGACCACTATCAAAAACTTTACTGCTCAGGTGAGTGGACAATTAGACAAGTCACAAATCGCAGTCGATTATAATGAACAACTTAGCTTTTTTGGGGTTCTAGATCACGACTCTAGCGCTTTTTCTCGTGCGCACCTAGTGGTAGGTGACGATACTATGTTGCTACCTATGGATGGCTTTCATATTACCACTAAGTTAGATCAAGCCGATATTGCAAGCTGGCAACCTTTTATTAGTGATGTTCTTAATAGTATTAATGATAATAAAAGAGACCCATCAGCAAACTACCAACCGCTACTATCAGCTCCTGAGCGTATTAGAGGTACCGTTGCAGAGCTTGATGTTTTAGGACAAAAATTACATAACGTAAGTTTTAACCTCTTAGATAAACAAGATTGGTGGCTATTACAGCTAAATGCCAAAGAAACACGCAGCCAAGTGAAGTTTTATCCTGATTGGCTTGAACAAGGTATTGAAGTAAATGCTGAGTTTATTCACCTTAATCAACAGCCAAAGAATGAGAACCTAAGTGACATTGCTACTGTTAATGACAGCTCCGCAACGATCGAAAACTCTTTTGACGACGAGCATTATGATGATGGTGTTTTTGCTAATATGCCGCCGATTAAGCTGCATTGTGATCGTTGTCAAATAGGGTTACTTAATTTAGGCAAAGTTGACTTTACGCTTGAGCGTGATGGTGATGTGCTGAAAATACCTGATTTTACTGCTAAACGAGAGCAAGCCAATATAAACTTCGCCTTAACATGGCTTAAAAATAGCGATATATCACAAACCACTATTGTAGGTGAAATGGCTATAAATAGTGTTGAGCACGAACTAAGCGCGTTGGGGTATGACTCTATTATTCGTGATAGCGGCGGTAAAATGGAGTTTAATTTAGATTGGCAAGGCGGGGTTCATCAATTTGACTTAGCACAGCTTAATGGTAAGTTTCAGGCAAAACTAGATGATGGCTATTTAGCCGATGTACCAGACAAAGCCCGTATTTTTTCTGTGTTAAGTTTACAATCTTTGGTGAGAAAACTGACGTTAGATTTTCGAGATATATTTAGTGACGGTATGTTTTATAGCAGCATTAAAGGTGACTATCAGGTGAGAGAAGGCGTGTTATATACCAATAATACCCAAATGGATGGCACTGCGGGTAATCTGTTAATGACAGGAAATACTCACTTAATTAACGGCGAGCTAAACTATAATATGTCATATAAGCCGAACTTGAGTTCAAGTTTGCCCGTTATGGCGTGGATTGTAACGTTAAACCCCGTGACCTTTTTGGCAGGGGTTGCTATAGACCAAGTCATTAAGTCGCAAGTAGTGTCAGAGTTTAATTTTGCATTAACAGGAACGGTTAATGAGCCTGACTTTAAAATGATTGATCGTAAAATGAAAAATGTCAGTGTTGGCGGTGATAAAACGGATATGGTTGATACCGCTGATTATCAAGGTAACAGCACTCCAGCAAATGATAAGCAGCAATTGGAAAGCCAGCACAATATAAACTTACCAAATAATGAAGCACCGCATTTAAAGCAGTATAAATCACCACTTCACGATAAATCGCTACAGAAAAATAAACAACAGCAAGAGACTAATGGTCTTAGCACTGAGAAACTGAATGGTTAATACCTCTACTATGCAAGAGCAACCCAATAGCCAAGTATTACTCTCGGCAATACAGTTATCATCGTGTGCTGATGTTGAGATTAACTTACAAAGTATTGCTAAGCAGCTGAGCCAGTTAACTGAGCAGCAATTAGCTTCTGATTCACAAAATCACCAACATATTGTAGTACTGCCTGAATGTTGTTTACTGTTTGGCGCTAAAGATAGCGAACAGCTCAATTTAGCGCAAAAAACTGCCGATAATCAGTATTTACATCAGCAATTAGCAAAGTTAGCTAAACAATTTCAAGTGTACTTGGTGGCTGGCACTATTCCAATATTGGGCTCTCAAAATGATAAGTTTACCAACAGTAGCTGTGTTTTCTCACCACTAGGTGAACAGCTTGGGCGATATGATAAAATTCATTTGTTTGATGTAGAAGTAACTGATAATACGCAAAGCTATTGCGAGTCGCGTTATACCCAAGCCGGAGCTATTAACTATAGTAATATTAGTATTGTTAAAACTCCCTTAGTAAATATTGGTTTAACGGTTTGTTTTGATTTGCGCTTTCCTCAGTTATTTCAAAAATTAAGTCAACAAGGTGCCAACGTGATTACGGTACCGAGTGCTTTTACTCAAGTCACGGGCGAAGCACATTGGCAAACCTTATTACAAGCAAGGGCAATAGAAAATCAAGTGTATATTATTGCAGCAGGACAAGAAGGTACTCATGAAAATGGTAGAAAAACATGGGGACACTCAATGATTATTAGTCCATGGGGTGATATTCTTACTTGCTTAGCGCAGGGAGAGGGCTTTATTAGTGCAGTATATGATCCAGCGCACCTTGCTGATATTCGTCAACGCATGCCATTAAAGTCGCCCTTATCAAAGTGATGCGTGCAAACTAATAAACACACTGTAAAGTAAATCTATAGCGGATAAAGAACACGTAAAAAAGCATAAAGATAGTTACCTAAATAACCTGAACTCGGTTTAAGAGATATTTAACAAGTTGAAATATCAGAAAAAATTATTTTTCTGAATCTCTAGCTTAATAGCTTTTCTTCTTTTCATATGATAAGCAAGGCAAATTTCGCGTCAATAGCTGGCCTATTGCAAGTAAATTTAACGAAGAAATTAGAAAAAG
>NZ_JAHKPW010000026.1 GCF_018860755.1 Colwellia sp. D2M02
CCAGTTTGGGGAGCCACATAATGTAAAACGAAAAAAGCTACGACTATTCGTAGCTTTTTTCGTTTCTGTGTTTCTCATTTCTATGTATTAACATCCTTTTGTTAATACATTTCAGGACGAGACAGATTGTTAATAAAAAGCTCTATTTATTACTAAATAGAGCTTTTTCTGCACGCCTGGTTATTTTCATCGATAACGACAGTTACCTCTCGACAAGGAATACTCCGTAATTACTTCTCAGCAATAAGTTCTTTCTTGTTTTCAAAGTTGATCACGAGTTTGTCTTTTTTAACATCAACCTTCGCCACTCCACCTTGTGTTAGTTCACCAAAAAGCAGTTCATTGGCAAGTGCTTTCTTTAAGTGTTCTTGTATTAAGCGTGACATTGGTCTTGCCCCCATGGCTTTATCGTAACCATGCTCAGCTAACCATAGCTTAGCTGTTTTACTTAACTCTAACGATACACCTTTCTCATCCAGCTGTGCTTGTAGCTCAACGATAAACTTATCAACTACTTGCTGAATAACATCAGTGCCTAAATGATTAAACCAGACAATATTATCTAAGCGATTTCTAAACTCAGGCGAAAATACCTTATTAATTTCACTTAAAGCATCTAAGCTATGATCTTGTTGTTTAAAACCAATTGACTGCCTTACCGTTTCTTGTACACCAGCATTGGTCGTTAATACTAGGATGATATTTCTAAAGTCAGCTTTTCGACCATTATTATCCGTTAGAGTACCGTGGTCCATCACCTGTAATAAAATATTATAAACATCCTCATGGGCTTTCTCAATTTCATCGAGTAAAACAACCGCATGTGGATGCTTAATAACAGCATCTGTTAATAAGCCACCTTGCTCATACCCCACATAACCAGGAGGAGCACCAATTAAACGGCTAACAGCGTGTTTCTCCATGTACTCTGACATATCATAACGTAAGAGCTCAACGCCCAATATTTTCGCTAATTGTTGAGTTACTTCAGTTTTACCAACCCCAGTAGGTCCTGCAAACAAGAATGAGCCTATAGGCTTCTCTTCATTGCCTAAACCAGCACGAGAGAGGCGGATCACTGAGGTTAATTCGTCAATAGCTTTATCTTGGCCAAATACCACTAATTTCAAATTACGATCAAGATTTTTTAAACCATCTTTTTCTGAAGAAGAAACTGATTTTTCAGGTATTCTGGCCATTTTTGCTACAACACTTTCAATATCAATGTTGTTAATCACTTTTTTACGCTTACTCGGCGCAACTAATTGTTGCTTAGCGCCAGCTTCATCAATAACGTCAATTGCTTTATCAGGTAGAAAACGTTCATTAATGTATTTGGCGGACAACTGTGCTGCCGCATGTAGAGCCTTATTGGTATAACGAATACCGTGATGGTTTTCGTATTTATCTTTTAATCCCTGTAAAATTTTAGTGGTATCAGCAACACTTGGCTCAGCAATATCTATTTTTTGGAAGCGGCGCGCTAATGCGCGATCTTTTTCAAAAATACTTTGATATTCTTGATATGTTGTAGAGCCTAAACAACGAATCTTACCTGCGGAAAGTAATGGTTTAATTAAATTAGAGGCATCCATCATACCGCCCGATGCAGCTCCTGCTCCAATAATAGTGTGAATCTCATCAATAAACAGTACTGCGTTTTTATCCGCTTCTAACTCTTTAAGTAATGATTTAAAACGCTTCTCAAAGTCACCTCGATATTTAGTGCCAGCGAGTAACGCTCCCATATCTAAAGAATAGATAGTTGCATCCGCTAAGAACTCAGGAACTTTTTTCGCGACAATTAAATTAGCTAAACCTTCTGCAATAGCCGTTTTACCTACACCTGCTTCGCCAACAAATAAAGGATTGTTCTTTCTACGCCGGCTCAAAACTTGTAATGTTCGCTCAAGTTCGTCATCTCGACCAATTAAAGGGTCTATATTACCTTTTATCGCTTCTTCATTTAAATTAACTGAAAAGTTCTCAATGGTACGTGGTTCTTCTTCCGTATGTGACTCACCATCAAGTGGTTGACTGGAAGTACCATCATCTATTTTAGCAATACCATGTGAAATATAATTAACAATATCTAAACGACTAATGTCTGATTTTTTTAAAATGTAAGCAGCTTGAGATTCTTGTTCACTAAAAATAGCGACAAGTACATTAGAGCCACTCACTTCACTTTTTCCTGAAGATTGAACATGAAAAACAGCACGCTGTAAAACACGTTGAAAACCTAATGTTGGTTGGGTTTCTCGCTCTTCTTCACCCAACGGAATCATCGGGGTTGTTTCACTGATAAAATCAAGTAGGCTTTTACGCAATCGAACTAAATCTGCGCCACAAGCACTAAGCGCTTCTATGGCAGAAGGGTTATCAAGTAATGCCAACAATAAATGCTCTACTGTCATAAATTCGTGGCGTGATTCTTTAGCTTGACGAAAGGCTAAATTTAATGAAACTTCTAAATCTTTATTTAGCATAGGTACTCCAATTTACAAATTTAGGCTTTTTCTAATACACACTTAAGCGGGTGTTGATGTTCATAAGCAAAGCGTTCAACAAAATCCACTTTGGTTTCTGCAATTTCTGCAGTAAATGTGCCACATAGGCCCTTACCCTGGTAGTGAATCGTTAGCATTATCTCTGTAGCCTCCTCTTCATTTTTATTAAAAAATTGTCGTAACACCTCAACCACAAAATCCATCGGCGTGTAATCATCGTTTAATAAAAACACGTGATACTTAGCCGGCTCTTCTAAATCACTCTTGATTTCTTCTTCTACAAAATCTTGAGTATCAATTAACTCTTTCCAATTACTCATATTTATATCTTAGTATCTACTGCTTATTTTTGCTGTAATTTTTAATGCATTAATTTTGCGTATAAATAGAACAAAAAAACAAAAAAATCACGTTTTAACTTGACTAATTTTATAATTTATCTACGATTTGAACAGTGACTGATTTTTAGTCGCCAATTTGTTGTCTATTTGAATAATTTTTTATTAATAGGCACAAACTATGGGTTAAGTTAACCATAATTAAATACTAAAGGATATAGAAGGAAGTAGATGTATGGCTCACGGAACAGTTAAATGGTTTAATAATGCGAAAGGTTTTGGCTTTATTCGTCCAGATAGTGGCGGGGATGATATTTTTGCACACTATTCAACGATAGAAATGGATGGCTACCGAACATTAAAAGCTGGACAGGATGTCAATTACGAACTTAATGAGGGCCCTAAAGGTCATCATGCAGCAAGTATAAAACCAACAGACGATGAAATAGAATAGAAATAATAATAAAGATTTTCATCTTGTAAATACATTTCAAAAACACAGCATTTGCTGTGTTTTTTTAGCGCTGTAATAAGCAATCAACCTCAGTTCTGCTTAGTAAACCTTTCTATAGCGACTATTTTTACTAACTTCTTTGTCAAATTCACTTGCAATAGCTCCTTATTGGCGCATGAATTTTTCTTGAATTAAAAAACTATCTCACCGTAGTCAGCATATAAAAATTTATTTTTAATTTGCTGAACACTTCTTAAACCAAGTTGAGGTTAACTAAGGCAGTACCGCGCATACCAAAACCCACAAATAAAAAAACGATGCTAAAAAGCATCGTTTTCAATAAAAGTTACTGGCAACTTAACTCATTGCTAGTGCTTCATACTTAATAATCTAGCGTTTTGATTAAACTCAATTAAGCTCAATTAAACTCAATTAAACTAAGCTAGCTAAAATAGTATTTAATGTTGTACTCGGACGCATAGCTTGCTCTGCAAGTGCTACATCAGCAAAGTAGTAACCGTTAATATTTTGCGCTGGGCCTTGAGCTGTATTTAGTTCATTAACAATGGCTTCTTCTTGTGCTGTTAATGATTGAGCGACATCAGTAAATAACGCTTTTAATTCTAAATCTGTAGATTGCTCAGCTAATGCTTGTGCCCAATAAAGTGCTAAGTAGAAGTGGCTACCACGGTTGTCTAACTCACCAACACGACGTGATGGTGACTTGTTTTTATCTAAAAACTCACCGGTCGCTTTATCTAGTGTATCAGCTAACACTTGTGCCTTAGCATTACCTGTATTCACACTTAAGTGCTCTAAAGAAGCCGCTAGTGCTAAAAACTCACCTAAAGAATCCCAACGTAAGTGGTTTTCTTTTTCGAACTGCTGTACGTGCTTAGGAGCTGAACCACCTGCACCTGTTTCAAACAAACCGCCGCCATTCATTAATGGTACGATTGATAACATTTTTGCACTAGTACCTAACTCTAAAATAGGGAATAAATCAGTTAAGTAGTCACGTAAAACGTTACCCGTTACAGAAATAGTATCTTCACCTTTAGCTGCACGTGCTAATGTGTATTCACAAGCTTTTACTGGCTCAAGGATTTGAATATCTAAACCTGTTGTATCGTGGTCTGCTAGGTAAGTGTTAACCTTTTTAATCATTTGTGCATCATGACCACGATTTTCATCTAACCAGAAAATAGCAGGAACATTAGTGGCTTTAGCACGAGTTACTGCTAATTTAACCCAGTCTTGAATTGGCGCGTCTTTAACTTGACACATTCTGAAGATGTCACCTTGAGCAACAGTTTGCTCAATTAAGGTTTCACCTTGAGTATTCACTACACGAACAACACCAGCACCAGTCATAGTGAATGTTTTATCATGCGAACCGTACTCTTCAGCTTTTTGCGCCATTAAACCAACGTTAGGCACTGTACCCATGGTCGTTGGGTTAAACGCACCATTTTCACGACAAAAATCAACAACAGCAGAGAATACACCCGCGTAGTTACGATCTGGGATCATAAATTTAGTATCTTTTTGTTTTCCGTCAGGTCCCCACATTTGACCAGAAGCACGTAAAGCGGCAGGCATTGACGCATCAATAATTACATCACTTGGTACGTGTAAATTAGTAATGCCTTTGTCTGAGTCAACCATTGCCATTTCTGGACGAGTTGTATAAACCGCTTGTAAGTCAGCTTCAATTTCTGCTTTCTTCTCTGCTGGTAAGCTAGCAATCTTTGCGTAAACATCACCAATACCGTTATCAGCATCAACACCAAGTTCTTCAAATGTTGCCGCATGTTTTGCAAATACATCTTTATAGAATACTTTAACTGCGTGACCAAACATAATTGGGTCAGACACTTTCATCATGGTTGCTTTTAAATGAAGTGATAATAAAACATCTTCTTCTTTAGCTTTATTGATTTCAGTTTCAAAAAACTCAACCAATGCTGATTTACTCATTACTGACGCATCAATAATTTCTTTATCTAATAAAGGTAAATCAGATTTTAAAACAGTAACATCACCACTTTCTGCAACAAACTCAATATTTACTGACGTTGCACCATTAATAGTTACCGACTTTTCACTACCGTAAAAGTCACCTGATGCCATATGCGCAACGTGAGATTTAGACTCTTTAGACCAAGTTCCCATTGAATGTGGGTTGTTGCGTGCATACTGTTTTACCGAGCCTGGAGCACGACGGTCGGAGTTACCTTCACGTAATACTGGATTTACTGCTGAACCTAATACTTTAGCGTAAGTTGCTTTAATGCTTTTTTCTTCATCTGTTTTAGGCTCTGCTGGATAATTAGGCAGCTTATAACCTTTAGCTTGTAGCTCTTTAATTGCAGCTTCTAACTGAGGGATTGATGCTGAAATGTTAGGTAATTTAATAATATTTGCTTCAGGTGTTTTCGCTAACTCACCTAACTCAGCCAAAGCATCATCAATACGCTGTTCAGCTGTTAAGTATTGAGGGAAATTAGCAAGAATACGACCTGCTAGAGAGATGTCACGTGTTTCAACATTAATGCCAGAAGAAGCAGTATAAGCTTGAATAATTGGCAGTAAAGAATACGTCGCTAATGCTGGCGCTTCATCGGTAATAGTATAAATGATTTTAGAGTTATCAGTGCTCATTGAGTTTCCTACTGTAATTTAGCTAAAAGCCAAGATGAAATGCATATAAATGCACTAAAAAGTAATTAATATTCACCCAAGCATAAAATTTATTTGCGCACGCATAGTATAGTAATTCAAAGCGTATTAAAATAGCCTAACAAGCGCTTGAATAATTTATTTTCTTGGGACTAAGCAGCAAAATGAAGAAAAACAACGGCTATACAAGACATAAGGCAAAACCTAAAGCTAAAGTGAAACCATTAATAGGCGAGCGAAAAATTGTCCTATTTAATAAACCTTTTGATGTTTTATGCCAATTTACCGATGAACAACAACAACGACGAACATTAAAAGATTTTATCAATATTGAAGGCGTTTATGCAGCAGGAAGACTTGATCGAGATAGTGAAGGTTTATTAGTGCTAACGAACGACGGTCAACTTCAACACCAGATTGCCAACCCGAGTAAAAAAACCGAAAAAACTTATTGGGTTCAAGTTGAAGGCGCGCCACAAGAAAACGATTTAGATAAGTTACGCCAAGGGGTCGAGTTAAAAGATGGTATAACTAAACCTGCGAAAGTTAGTGTTATGACGGCCCCTAAAGTATGGGATCGTATTCCTCCTATAAGGGAACGTGCAGCTATCCCCACAACTTGGTTAGAAATTAAAATAACCGAGGGTAAAAACCGCCAAGTAAGGCGAATGACAGCTAATATTGGCTATCCTACGTTACGTTTAATTCGCTATGGTATAGGTCAATGGAATATTGACAATATCGCGAATGGAGAATATCGCCTTGAGCCTTAATCATGAACATACAACAAATGAACACCATGGAGATAAACAATTTAAACCTAATACCACGGTAGCAGCGGTTATTCACCATCAAGGTAAGTTTTTATTAGTTGAAGAATTTGAACAAGGAAGAACTGTTTTCAATCAACCTGCTGGACACCTTGAAAAGCATGAAGATTTAATAGAAGCAATTAAACGCGAAGTATTAGAAGAAACAGGTTTGAGTTTATCTCCCGACTATCTATCAGGAATATATTATTTTTATCATCAACAAGCTCAGCTTTATTTTTTAAGGTTTTGTTTTGTTATTGAATTAGATAACCCTTTAGTTGGTACGCCCAACGATGACGATATTATTACCACCCATTGGTTATCACTGAATGAAATTAAAAACAAAGCATCCCAACTTAGAAGCCCCTTAGTGCTTGAATGCATAGAAGATTATTTATCTGGCAATAAAATATTACTATCTCATTTAAAATCGATGCTTTGACCTATATCCTAAGCTGACACCGTGCTATAATTTCGCGCCCTTTATTGACAGCAAATACCAATAAAGGTACTAAGTATTCGATTTTCGTTTACTTTTATACTCCTTTTTCTAGATAAAAACATTCAGAAGTTAGTAATTTATGAGCAAAATAAGCACTTTAACCGCCGAAAACAATAAATCGCCTGAGCAAATCAAAGTCATCGTTGGTATGTCTGGCGGTGTAGACTCTTCAGTTTCAGCTTATTTATTACAGCAACAAGGTTATCAAGTTGAAGGCTTGTTCATGAAAAACTGGGAAGAAGATGATACCGATGAGTATTGTGCTGCAGCTGATGACTTAAAAGATGCACAAGCCATATGCGATAAGCTAGGAATTAAGTTACACACCATAAACTTTGCCACTGAATATTGGGATAACGTCTTTGAGTACTTTTTGGCTGAATATAAGGCAGGCAGAACACCTAACCCTGATATTATGTGTAATAAAGAAATTAAATTTAAAGCATTTTTAGAGTTTGCTTGTGAAGATTTAGGTGCAGACTACATTGCAACCGGGCATTATGTTCAGCGTGAGCTTCGCGATGATAAATGGTTAATGATCCGCGGGTTAGATAACAACAAAGATCAAAGCTACTTTTTATATACGTTAAATGAAGCCCAAATAGCACAAACCCTATTTCCAGTTGGCCACATTGAAAAGCCAGAAGTAAGAGCTATTGCAGAGCAAGCTGGCTTAGTTACTCACAATAAAAAAGACAGTACCGGTATTTGTTTTATTGGTGAGCGAAAATTTAAAGACTTTTTAGGACAGTACTTACCTGCAAAGCCAGGCATTATAGAATCAGCTGAAGGTGAAGCAGTAGGTCATCATGACGGCTTAATGTACCATACCTTAGGGCAACGTAAAGGCTTACGTATTGGTGGTTTAGCCAATGCAGGTGAAGAGCCTTGGTATGTTGTTGAAAAAGATTTATTACGTAACGTACTTATTGTTGGCCAAGGACATAACCACCCTCGTCTATTTTCAAAAGGGCTGATTGCAAATCAACTCGACTGGGTTGACCGCACACCATTAAAAAGTAGTATTAAGTGCACCGTCAAAACACGTTACCGACAAGATGATGTGCCATGTACCGTGACACCTCTAGCAAATGATGAGTACCAAATAGACTTTGATCAACAACAAAGCTCAGTAACCCCAGGACAATCCGTTGTATTTTATCAAAACGAAGTTTGTTTAGGCGGCGGTATTATTAATACGCTTATTCGCTAGTCATAGCGAATAATAATGCTCCGTATGCCCATGAATATCGAATTTATATAGAGAAAAAATGAAAGATAAAATCATTACTTTTGCTGCTATTTGCCAAGTTGCTTATCATGTACAGCAAGTATCTAAAAAAGGTTATATTTCAGATGACGACTTTAGTGTGTTACTGCAAAGTTTAATTGAAACATCTCCCGAGAATACTTTAGCAGTATACGGCAATGACTTAATGAACCTCAAAAAAGGTTTATCGTTATTAGTAAATTATTTAGGTAGCGATAGTGCTAATAATCAAAAAGATCCTGAATTTACACGCTATGTCATTAGCCTCATTAATTTAGAAAGACGCTTAGCAAAGCAACCCAAGCAACTTGATAACCTTGGCGAGCGTATTAACGCGACCCAACGCCAACTTGAACATTATGATTTAACCAGTGAAACCCTTATTGCAAGTTTTGCCAGTATTTATAGTGATGTGATCAGTCCTTTAGGGCAAAAAATTCAAGTCACGGGTGAGCCTCAAATATTAAAGCAAACCGTAAATCAATATAAAATTAGAGCATTATTACTTGCCGGTATCAGGGCTGCCGTTTTATGGCGTCAGGTTGGCGGTAAAAGAAGGCAAATATTGTTTAATCGTAAAAAAATGGTTGAGACTGCTCAAACATTACTAAAACAAATTTAACCTGCTAATTTTACAAAATAAATAACTGTAAAAACTTAACGCTATTAACATATTTAATATATAACTTTAGGAAAACATTATGGAACTTTCAGCATTAACTGCAATTTCACCCGTTGACGGTCGATACGGCAGCAAAGCAAGCGCGTTGCGTCCTATCTTTAGTGAGTTTGGTTTAACCAAATATCGCGTAACCGTTGAAGTACGTTGGTTACAAAAATTAAGTAATACTAGCCAAATCAATGAAGTTCCTGTTTTTAGCGATGAAGCTAATAAGGTATTAAACGCTATTGTTGATAATTTTTCAGAGCAAGATGCACTGCGCATTAAAACCATTGAAGCAACAACTAACCATGATGTAAAAGCGGTTGAATACTTCTTAAAAGAAAAAATTGCTGATAACGCTGAATTAAACGCGGTTACTGAATTTATTCACTTTGCTTGTACCTCAGAAGATATTAACAATCTTTCACACGGTTTAATGTTGAAAGAGTGTCGTGAGCAAGTATTATTACCAGCTATCGATGAAATTTTAGCAAGCATTAAAAGTTTAGCGATTGAGTATAAATCAATCCCTATGATGTGTCGTACACACGGTCAACCTGCTTCACCTAGTACGCTAGGCAAAGAAATGGCGAATGTTTATGTACGTTTACAACGTCAACGCGAGCAAATTGCTAACATTGAATTACTAGGTAAAATTAATGGCGCTGTAGGTAACTATAATGCTCACTTAAGTGCATACCCTGAAGTTAACTGGCATGGCTTTGCTGACGAATTTGTTACCTCTTTAGGTTTAACATGGAATGCCTTTACCACACAAATTGAACCGCATGACTATATTGCTGAGCTTTTTGACGCAGTTGCTCGTTTCAACACTATCTTAATTGATTTTGACCGTGATATTTGGGGCTACATTGCTCTAGGTCACTTTAAACAAAAAACAATTGCAGGTGAAATTGGCTCTTCAACTATGCCACATAAAGTTAACCCGATTGATTTTGAAAACTCAGAAGGTAACTTAGGTATTGCTAATGCATTATTTAGTCACTTAGCACAAAAACTGCCTATTTCTCGCTGGCAGCGTGACTTAACTGATTCAACAGTATTACGTAACTTAGGTGTTGGTTTTGCACACGCACTAATTGCCTACCAAGCAACATTGAAAGGTATTAGCAAGTTAGAAGTCAATGAAGCTAACTTAGCACACGAGCTTGACCATAACTGGGAAGTACTAGCTGAGCCAGTACAAACAGTAATGCGTCGCTACGGTATTGAAAAGCCATATGAAAAACTTAAAGAATTAACGCGTGGTAAACGTGTTAATGCTGAGTCTATGCGCGAATTTATCAATAACCTTGAGCTTCCTGAAGAAGTTAAAGCAGAATTATGCTTATTAACTCCAGGTGGCTACATTGGCCGTGCTGTTGACTTTATTGATGAATTAAAATAAACGTTAGCGCAATGTTATAATTACTTAAAGAAGACTTCGGTCTTCTTTTTTATTGCTGTTTTTCTAAAAAGGTAGCAATAATTTCCACTATTGTGTTTGATTAATTGTTAATCGTTAACTAGTGTTTATTAAAGGGGTAGAATTTAAATACGTTGCTTTGATGTTAATGATAGGTAATGAAAAGGCTCACCTCCTTCTATTTATTTATGATTTCATAGAGGTAACAATGTCTTATAGTATTAGCCGCGTAAAATGGCAACAGGCAGCCCCATTGTTAAAAAATATCCGTGAAAAAGTATTTGTTTGTGAAAGACGTATCCCTAAAAAGGTTGAATTTGATAACGGTGATCGTACTGCTTATCACATGCTTGTCTGTGATGATAAAAACCAAGAGCCTATTGCCACTGGCAGAATATCTCCTCAAGGTGAAATAAGCCGCATTGCGGTTGTTATTGGTTATAGAAATAAAAAAGTTGATAAGTTTATTATGAAAGGCTTATTTAGTATCGCTAAAGAGTTATCATTAAAGGAAGTTTTTATTTCAAGTCCATTAGATAAAGTAAGCTATTTTACTGAGCATGAGTTTTACCCTATAGGCTCTGTTTATATGGAAGCTGGCATGCCAAAACAACGTATGGCATGCTCAATAAATGAAGCATTAAAAAATATTGATAGCGCTAAGTATTACCTTAACCACTAATATAGTTAACACAGAATAAAATCTGTTTAAAATTGATCACCTAAGCTTGCCATAAGCTTTCGTTGTCACACACCTGATACAACCCCTCTGCTCTACTAATTAAGAAACCAGCAAAGTTTTTTTGAGCATTATTATCCGACTGTAATAAATTTTCAGCTTGTAGTTGCCACTTTAATGAAAAGTGCTTCAAGGCATCTCTTGCTGTGGTAGCGACATCAATAGAGCTATGATCCGTAGGTAAATCACCACAAATTACCCAATATTTACTACCACCTGTTACTGTTAACTTCCAAATAGCAATCATTGGGGTTAAGTAACGACTTTCCTCTGCAGTAACACTTTGCGTTACCAACCCTTTCTCAGCTAAGTATTTGGTCGCAACTTGATACTGATCTTTAATCCATTGCTGCTGCTCTTGTGTTGTCATTGCGACTTCTTGTGTCATTAGTTTCATACCTTAAGAAATAATATTATCTGAACTCAGAACATAGTTACATAAACCGTTCATAGCAATTGCTGTAGCTTTAACTTAACACTTTAACTCATTTAATCTTCGGGTTAATTATCTACCCTAGCTAGTCTATAAAAAAGCTAAGTGCTATGGTGCATTTCATTAATTACAACACAATTTACAAGCCTTTTCTAGCGTGGCTATGGAGATATATGTCAATGGCATTCTTTGATTTACCTGACTTCGATGATCATGAACAAGTTGTTTTTTGTAGCGATGAAGTCAGTGGTTTAAAAGCAATTATCGCAGTACACAGTACGGCACTTGGCGCTGCTGTTGGCGGATGTCGCATGTGGGATTATGCTAATGATGAAGACGCTTTAATAGATGTGTTGAGATTATCAAAAGGCATGACCTATAAGAATGCAATGGCTGGCTTAAGCATGGGCGGTGGTAAATCTGTTATTATTGGCGATGCTAAAATCCTAAAATCTGAGAGATTATTCAAAGCCTTTGGTCAGGCATTGAACAACTTAAATGGCCGTTACTTAAGTGCAGAAGACGTTAATATCACCACACAAGATATTGCAATAACTAACACCGTAACGCCTTTTGTTACTGGAACCGAAGGTAAAAGTGGTAACCCAGCACCTTTTACTGCCCTTGGTACTTTCTTAGGTATTAAAGCTTCCGTAAAACACAAGTTGAAGCGTGATGATTTAACTGGCTTAACTGTTGCCGTACAAGGTTTAGGTAGCGTTGGCTATTCATTATGTGAGCATCTACATAATGCAGGTGCTAAATTAATTATTACCGACATCAATAAGCTTGCTTTAGATAAAGCTGCAAATGAATTTGGCGCAACGATTGTCAACTTAGATGAAATTTACGATCAGGATGCTGATATTTACGCCCCTTGTGCTCTAGGCGCTACAATTAATGACGATAGCCTTAACCGATTAAAAGTAAAAATTATCGCAGGTTGTGCAAATAATCAACTTGCAACACCTGCGCATGATCATATGTTATTAACAAAAGGGATTTTATATGCTCCAGATTATGTTATTAATGCTGGCGGTATCATTAATGTCTCATTCGAAGATAATTATGATGCTGATAAGTCGACTAAAAAAGTACATGAAATTTATCATACTTTACTAGATATTTATCAAAAAGCTGAATTGAGCAACTCACCTACGGGCGTTATTGCTGATGAAATGGCAAGAGAAATACTGAAAAATGGTGGCAAAAAGTAGCCTGTACTCAGCCAATGAGTAAATAATAAATTCTAAAAAAAATGGCAATAATATTACAATCATTGCCATTTTTTGTGTTCACTTTTAAGCGAAAGAATGACTTAAACCATATTATTTAAGCCATATGACTTCAGTAATATAGCTTAATCAATTAGCTGGTATTGCTGACGTAAAATATCAACAATTTCGGCTTTTGGGTTATCAGAAAGTACTATTTTTTGCCCAGTCACTTTTTCTGCAATATCAATGTAAGTTTTAGATACATTCATTAGTACATCGACAGGTAGTGCATTATCGCGTGCTAATGCTTCACGCTCAGCCATACGATCTTTATTTAGTAAGATATCAGGATCTGGGAAATGGTTTAATAATAGCTGCCTAAAACCTTCTTTTGAGTTTTCAACGACGTTACCCGCTCGGTATTCTTCGCCGTCCCATATACGTGATGAATCTGGCGTACCAACTTCATCCATATAAATCAGCTTATCGTTACCCACTTTATCTTTTACATAACCAAATTCAAATTTTGTATCAATAAATATTTGATCAAGCTCAGCTAATGCAGAGGCAATAACATCAAAACCTTGAGTTAGTAACTTCTCATATAAACCAATATCATCTACCGACTTAAAGTTAAAAGCACTGAAGTTATCTTCAATGTTCTTACGCGTAATATTAACATCATCCGCCTCAGGAACACCTGGAATGCCCTTTAAAATACCTTTGGTTGATGGTGTTTGTAATAATGTTGGTAACTTACTATCTTTCGTTAGCCCTTCAGGTAAATTAATACCACAAAACTCTCGCTCACCTTTAGCATAACTACGCCACATAGAGCCCGTAATATATTGACGGCAAATTGCTTCAATCATTACTGGTTGTGCTTTTTGCACTATCCAGACGAAAGGGTGAGGAATATCAAGAATATGGCTATCAGCTAGTCCCTGCTCTTTAAACAGTTTAAACCAATGGTTTGAAATAGCATTCAATGCTGCACCTTTGCCAGGAACACCTTTCATACCACCTTCACCATGCCAAATACAATCGAAAGCAGATATTCTATCGCTAATAACCATAATGGCTAATGCAGTGTCGCTAGGTACGTTGTAGCCCTTCTCTTCAATAAGGCGTTTGCTATCGGCTTGGGTTAACCAATAAACAGAACGAACTTTACCACTGTGAACTGGCGCATCTGTACGAATTGGCAGGTCGTTATTCACCGCAAGAACTTTGTCGCTAAGACTCATGATTTTTCTCTCAATTAAACTAACTGTTTACTTTAATAACTTAAATGACTGATTAAATTGATAATACACGTTAAAGAAAAAACGATGACTTTTTGCATTAACTATTATACCAATTCACCGTGTGTTGATATCGAGTTCAATAACGCCCATAAGTATTATTGAAGTTACTCATTTTTATTTTCTATTTAGCGTCAAATATAAAATAAAAATAAGCAAAAAGAAAAGGACGCAATAAGCGTCCTTTTATTCAAGCTTTACAGCTTACATTCTGTCTTAAGCAGCTAAAGAAGCTTGCGCTTTTTCAACTAAGAAAGTGAATGCTGCTTTATCGTATACTGCGATGTCAGCTAGGATCTTACGATCGATTTCAATAGAAGCCTTTTTAAGACCATTAATGAAACGGCTGTAAGATAAACCATTTTGACGAGCTGCTGCGTTAATACGAGCGATCCAAAGCTGGCGGAATTGACGTTTACGTTGACGACGATCGCGGTAAGCGTATTGAGCTGCTTTAGTTACTGCTTGGAAAGCAACACGATAAACACGACTACGTGCACCGTAATAACCTTTAGCTTGCTTTAGAACCTTTTTGTGACGTGCACGAGCTTGTACACCACGTTTTACTCTAGCCATTTTCTATATCTCCTAATTAACCGTGACGTAAAAGTTTTTTAACTGACTTAATGTCAGATGCGGCGATCATGCATTTAGCACGAAGATGACGCTTAACTTTAGTACGACGCTTAGTCAAGATATGACGAAGGCCAGCTTGTTTGAACTTATAGCCAGAAGCTGTTTTTTTAAAGCGCTTTGCAGCACCTTTATTGGTTTTCATTTTAGGCATGTGAATAACTCCGCATTTATACCCGTAGGTATATGCCAAATATTAAGTAGCGAGGGCGAAAGTAATAAATATTACTTTACTTGCAAGCCTTTACTACCAGCGTAAAGATAAAGTTGGTGAATAAAGTATCCGAAGATACTTTATTACTTTCAGACCAAGTTTTATCTATTTTTAGGGGCTAAGACCATCACCATTTGACGTCCTTCCGCACGACGCGGGAAGAACTCAAGCACAGTTAACTCTTCTAAATCGTTTTTAACGCGAGTTAGTAAAGCTAAACCAAGCTCTTGGTGCGCCATTTCACGGCCACGGAAACGTAAAGTAACCTTGACCTTGTCGCCGCCTTCTAAAAAGCGTTTCAGGTTGCGTAGTTTTACCTGATAATCGCCTTCATCTGTACCAGGACGGAATTTAATTTCCTTAACCTGAATTTGTTTCTGATTTTTACGTTGTTCTTTTTGTTCTTTAGCTTTTTCATAGATAAACTTGCCGTAATCCATGACACGACAAACCGGTGGTTTAGCCGTAGGGCTAATTTCAACAAGATCTACGCCCGCTTCTTCAGCCTGATCCATTGCTTCATTTAATGTAACGATGCCACCTGGCTCTCCGTCAAATTTAATTAAACGAATTTCGTCGCCTGGTATATCAGTAATTAACTCATTTAAACGATGAGCTGGCTCTTTACGTCCGCCTCGTTGTCCACCTTTAATAGCCATGTTCCTCCAAAGAACTTTTTTTATCTTATAAGTATTATTTTATTCTGTTAGTACTGTGCTTAATTAAAGCGACGTTGATTATACTATATTTCACAATAAAATATTGGTTAATTAGCATCTCGATTATTCGTCATAATAATTAACCATGCTGGGTGTCCGTTAATGAATATTTTTTACGCTAAACTATCACTTTGGCGACTATTTACTTCACCTGATAATTTTGTAATAAAGTCATCAACCGACATTTTTCCTAAATCTTCACCACCTCGAGTACGAACAGCAATTTCACCTGCTTCCATTTCTTTATCACCTACAACTAATAAATAAGGAACTCGCTTCAAAGTGTGCTCGCGGATTTTAAAGCCTATTTTCTCATTTCTCAAGTCTAGTTTTGCTCTAAAGCCATTTTCTTTTAGTTTTTTAACAATTTTTTCACAATATTGACCTTGTTTATCAGTAATATTCATAATTGTGACTTGAGTTGGCGACAACCACGTTGGGAATTTACCGGAATATTCTTCAATCAAAATGCCAATAAAGCGTTCTAATGATCCTAAAATAGCGCGATGAATCATTACCGGTGTGTATCTTTCGTTGTCTTCACCAACATAAGTTGCACCTAAACGCTCTGGCAAAGCAAAATCAAGTTGCACTGTGCCACACTGCCAAGCTCGGCCTAAACAATCCATTAAGGTAAACTCAATTTTTGGCCCGTAAAAGGCACCTTCGCCTGGCAAATATTCAAACTGAATATTACTATCAGTTAATGCTTGCGCTAAACCAGCTTCGGCTTTATCCCAAATTTCATCACTACCAATACGGTTTTCTGGACGTGTTGACAGCTTTACAACAATATCTTCAAAACCAAATGAGCCATAAACGTCGTAAACCATTTCAATACATTTAGTCACTTCTGCTTGAACTTGTGACTCCATACAGAAAATATGCGCATCATCTTGAGTAAAACCACGAACACGCATTAAGCCATGTAGTGAACCTGACGGCTCGTTACGATGACAACAACCAAACTCAGCAATACGTAATGGTAAATCACGGTACGATTTTAAGCCTTGGTTAAAGATTTGTACGTGCCCTGGACAGTTCATCGGTTTAATAGCGTATTCGCGTTTTTCAGACTCAGTGGTAAACATGCCATCAGCATATTTATCCCAGTGACCTGATTTTTCCCAAAGGCTTCTGTCCATCATCATTGGCGCTTTTACTTCGTCATAATCATATGAACGTAGTTTTTCACGAACAAATTTTTCTAGTTCTGTGTAAATAGTCCAACCATCGTTATGCCAAAATACCATGCCTGGCGCTTCTTCTTGCCAATGGAATAAGTCTAACGTTTTACCAATTTTACGGTGATCACGCTTTTCAGCTTCAGCTAAACGTACGATATAAGCTTTAAGTTGTTTTTTATCAGCCCATGCTGTGCCGTAAATACGTTGCAACATTTTATTGTCTGAATTACCACGCCAGTAGGCACCGGCAACTTTCATTAATTTAAAATGATGGCAGTGGCGCATACTTGGTACATGAGGGCCGCGACACATATCAATATATTCTTCATGATGATATAAAGCAGGAGTGTCTGTTTTCTCAATATTTTCATCAAGAATTTGTAATTTATAAGTTTCGCCACGTGCTGTAAATGCATCGTAGGCATCTTGCCATGAACCTGTTTTTTTAACGACTTCATAACCCGTACGCGCTAATTCAGTCATACGCTTTTCAAGCTTAGCTAAATCGTCTTCGGTAATTGATTCTTCAAGATCGATGTCATAATAAAAGCCATTATCAATCGTAGGTCCAATCGCCATTTTAACGTTTGGATATAACTGTTTAATAGCATGACCTAATAAGTGGGCACATGAATGACGAATAATTTCAAGACCTTCGCTATCTTTGCTGGTGATAAGTTGTAAGTTTGCATCAGCTTCAATCAGCTCACACGCATCAACTAAGTCACCATTAATACGGCCAGCAATAGTTGCTTTAGCAAGACCAGGACCAATATCAAGGGCGACATCCATTACAGAAACAGCTTGCTCAAATGAGCGTTGAGAACCATCAGGGAGAGTAATTACAGGCATAATTTTTCCTTATCAGTGGCGGCGCATACCAAGCGTCGCTTGAAAATTAATTTAAAAATAGTAGCTAATACTTCATTTTATTAGCATTTTTCGGCATTTAAACATAAAAAAGAGCAAAAGCTCCTTTTATATTTTATTTGGATAGGGATTGTAAAAGCCTTGCGCTTTTTAAACAAGGGCTTTAATTGAGAATTTATGTCATCTCACGCTAAAGAAGCTTTAAACGTTAATTTACAAGCCAAATTAAAACAAAGTAATGACAATAAAAATCATCGTTTGGCACTAACTTATGTACAACATAACATTGTAAAATATAATAAAGAAATCTACTATGGCAGCCTTTTCAAGTAACTATAGCTATAACCAATCATTATTGAATGGCAACATTTTATCTCATGAAACTTATCTTTTTCCTATTTATTGTACTTACCTCTCACTTTAGTTGTCACGCAAGCAATATGCCTTGGACTGTATGGGAAGATAATAGTCACTTAAGTGTCAGCTATAGAGATGCTCAACTGCCAACGCAGCAAAGTGCCGCTGGTTTAATTGAAATACAAGCAAAACTCATCGTTGAATCAAGCCTTGCCGGTTTTTTATTATTTCTTCAAGATGTTGATAATACGCCCAATTGGTTAAAAGGCGCACAAGAAAGTAAAATACTTACTCACGCATCAGCAAGTGAGCAAAGTTTTTTCGTGACTTTCTCAAAAATATGGCCATTAAAACCGCGACTACTATTGTTGCATTCTCGCTTTTGGCAAAATGATGATCTCAGCGTTGATATGTCGGTGACACAACTTGCTCCTCCTGAGAATTTAACCATGGCTCTTGACGAAAGCATTGACGATTTTTTTATTGTCACCATTCATCACGCTCATTGGAAGTTAACACCTAAACTGCAAGGTGGCTCGCTACGAATAGCTATTGAATATACGGTGATTGCCGATGGCGGCGGCAATGCGCCGACATGGTTAGCAAACCATATGGCGCTGAAATCAATTTGGAAAAGCATGCATGCCTTACAACAGCAATTACCCCACTCACATTGGCAAAGCAAAAAGATCTCTAATATTAAGGAGCTAAAATAATATTTATTTAGCTAACTCTTATGCTGTTTATATAAATGGGATAA
>NZ_JAHKPW010000020.1 GCF_018860755.1 Colwellia sp. D2M02
ATCGTGTCCGGCTTTAAGGTGGATAATGGTGGCTCAATCGCTTCACCGAAATGAGCGATAAGCTCCGCATCAAGTTTATCTGTTTTTGCCCGTTGACCGATCGCTCCGGCAAAACGTTTTACGTGGATTGGATTAGCGATGGTAAAAGGTAAATTAGCCTTAGCACATGCCAAGATAAATGGCATTTCAAGACGACCTGTGGCTTCAATAACAATCCGCTTCGGCTTGTGTTTTTTAATTTCTTTAACCGCTTTATTAATGCCTTTTTCATCGTTGGTTACGGTGAAATAAGTACCAAGTGGGCGGATGAATATATCTAGTTGATACTTTCCTGTATCAACACCTACGTTTATGTTTTGCTTTGTTTTTGTATTCATAATAAGCTAACTCTTACTTGCATAATGCGGGTTCGAGACCCAGTAGACTATTCGAGTGTGGTGCTTGGAGTCCTTTGTCGCGTTCGTTCTTGTTATCGGTCTCTCAACTGAGGAGCCTTTGCTCAATCGAACTACGACAAGGAAAGCTTAAGTTGCTGCTTAAACCTGGGTCTCACTTTACCTAAAGATGTTTAAAAAGAATAAAAAAGATGGGTGTATTATCCATACAAGGTGCTTAAAAGGACTAAAACAGTTTGCTCGTTTTCGTTCCTCAACATTTTAGCCCATTATTAGGGCGTTATGCGCCATAATTAATCTAAAAGGAAGAGTTTTGAAACCTGTAATTAGACACTTGGAATCGTTAGATAATCCCGATATTTTTGATATTTATAGTAATGCATCGGTAATGGAGCATACATCTCAGCTTCAATATCTAAGTACAGATACTGTTGCATCTCTTTTCAACAGCCCTCAAAATTATACGTTAGTCGCTGAACATGATTCTAAAGTAGTGGGGCATGTCACTGTTTTTCAATCTATTAAGGTTAGGGCTAAACACTGTGCAAGTTTAGCTATCGCGGTTCACCCTGAGATTCATGGAAAAGGTATAGGTAAAGCTTTAATGAATGCTGTTATTGACCAGTCAGACAATTGGCTAAATATTACACGCTTAGAGCTAGAGGTACATAAAGATAATTTAGGTGCTATTTCATTATATAAACGCATGGGCTTTGAAATCGAAGGTACAAAAAGGTTAAGTACTTTCAAATCTGGTAAATATATTGATACAGTCATCATGTCTAGAATCAATCCATCATATCAATTAGGCGCATAACAAGGCATTTAAACGGAACTAAAACAGTTGCCTAAGTTTCGCTTCGCTACACATTATAGGCAACAATTTTAGTCCGCTTAATGCGGCGTTATATACATATGGAGTCGTCACAAATAATGGATTACAAACCAAACTTCAGTGAATTTACATATGATGAATTGCTAGATGCAGAGAAACATATTGATAAAGATGCATACCCTGAAAGGTATGCAGAAGTCATCGAGCTCTTAAATGATCCCAATCACACATCTCAAGGTAAAAATGAATTTTTTGAAGAAATAGAAGTTAGTAAATATTCTACATTCTGGCCTCGGTTTTGGGCTGCTTTCATTGATGGAATACTGTTTGCGATTATCCTCTATGTGGAAAGTTTAATATTTGGCTTTGATTACACCCAACAAGATAAATTTTTTCAAACTTTTAATGCTATTCAATTAGGGGTTTATGCTGTGTTAATGCACGGCCTTTGTGGTGGGCAAACATTTGGCAAAATGGCTCTAGGCGTTAAAGTGTTGAATCACTTAGACGAATCAGAAATAGGAGTAAAACAAGCTCTAAGAAGAGAATCTGTTAATTTAGTTTTAAATACCTTATCTTTGATTTTAATTGTCGTTGTTGCTTCATCTATCGAAACTACAGGAACATTATCAACATTTGTAACTTTAAGTGCAGCTGTATTGGGTGTCGTCGCAATAACCTGGGTAATATCTGAATTTGTTACAATGTTGTTTAATGAAAAACGGAGAGCATTGCATGACTTTATTGGCAGAACAGTGGTAATACGTACATAACAAGCCATTACAGCAACGGGACTGCTTACAGCTTGCTCGGTTCCGCTTCGCTTCACATTTTAGCAAGCTATTATCAGCCCCTGAATGGGGCGTTATGTGCCGTAATGGTATCGTAGTTGTGCAATTAGAATCGTGTCATCGTGATGTTTATAAACGATCCTATGTTCATCATTTATTCGACGCGACCAATATCCAAATAATCCATGCTTTAAAGGCTCTGGTTTACCAATACCTTCTTGAGGAGTTCTTTGAATGTCCTTAATGAGTAGATTAATACGTTTAAGTATTTTTTTATCGGTGGTTTGCCAGTAAAGGTATTGTTCCCAAGCTTTTGTTGAAAATGTTAACTTCATTCAATAAGCTCTCTTTCAGTACCATTTCCAGCTTCAAGCTCGGCAATTGACTCTAAAAGGTCTCTAGCATTTGCAGGGGATCTTAGTAAGTATGTAGTTTCCTGCATGGCGTTATAGTCTTCTAAAGACATCATAACAACAGGATCTTCACTTTTACGTGTAATAATAATTGGTGCGTGATCATTACAGACATGCGCCATTGTATTTGCTAAATTTGCTCTAGCAGCTGTGTAACTTATAGCATCCATGTGTATCTCCAAAGTGTTCATGTACGTTATTTGGTACAGTATAGCGTATTGGCACATAACAAGTCACTTAAAAGGACAAAAAACAGTTGGCTTTTTGCTCCTTCGTCGCTAATTTTAACCAACAATTTTTTGTCTCTTAGTGCGGCGTTAGTTGCCCGCACTAATTCGAGTTAAATTATTTGTCGTTGAGCGCACAATATTAGCTTTTGCGCTTGGTTCAATTCTTTGGTGTGGCAATGGAAGTGCCTTTTAATCTTTACTTCCTTTTTGCCAATCAGTTTCGCCTTGCGTAGTTTAGTGATTAAATTGCTTTAGTTGCTAAGGCTCAAAGTTCACGTTTAGGTGTTTATTGCGGCGGCGTTTATTGGCTCTTTCTACCATTCCATAAACGTGGTAACTTGTTGTAAATTTGTTGCTTTTAACTACCAGCAATTAACAAGTCGCTCAAAGTGGGCGCAAAAAGTTGGCTTTCGCTCACTCTTCGCTAATTTTAGCCAACAATTTTGCGCCCGTTAGCGAGGCGTTAGGTGTTTTAGCTTTATGTTTTTTCGGTTTGGTGAAAATAGCTTTTACACAGCGTGTTAATCTTTTTTACGGTGTTTATATTTCGCCAAGGCTAGGTTAGGATTGCTCATTAATAAGAGTTTTCAAAAAGCAGGCTTCGGCTATGAAAAGCTATTAATGTCGGTTCTACCTTTTGCGTATGGCTCAATAAATCGGTTAAGCGCACAGGCAACGGTGAACAGAATTAACAGTTGGCTAGGCTAAACACTAACAAGGAATTTAAGTCGGACAAAATACAGTTGGTCTTTTGCTCGTGCCTCACTTATTTTAGCCAACATATTATTTGCCTCTTAATGAGGCGTTAGAGCTATAAGGAGTTAGCGATGAGAAATGTTGTTTCAATTACAATAATAAGTTTATTTTTAGGTGCATGTGCATCTAATGATACTGTGCAGATTGCCGATAAATCCCCAATTGAATATAAGGATTTATCTTTAAAAGAACAAAAACAATTAGTTAAAGAGTATTGGGTCGTTGAAAAGAGGCAAGAACCTAAATACCCAATATCAGCAGCAAGAAAAGGACTGTCTGGTTGTGTAGATCTTATTGTTGGCATCAACAAAAATGGTAAAACCAGTGGCTACAAAGTTAAGGAGTCTTATCCTGAAGGTGTATTTGATGATCATGCTGCGGCTTCTCTTAAAAACTGGAAATGGTCAGCAACAGAAGTAAATATTGATAAAACACCTGTTTTGACATCTATACAATTGGACTTCGTGGTTAGTGGGGCAAAGAATGCGAAAGAAGCTAAAACCAAGTGCGGATGGAATTATAAAGTATAGCTCTAACAAACTGTTCAAGCGGGACTTTTTTACAGTTTGCTCGGTTTCGTTTCACTTCACAATTATAGCAAACTAACAGAAAGCCCCTTAACAGGGGGTTATGAAACTAAATTAATTTTTATAAATCCCATACAGTAGCAATTTATTCTGGTGTAATAGCCACAATTATAGGGCTTATTACATTTACATTAAATTAGAGCCTTTGGAAGTTTTTTAGTGGCCCATTACCCGGTTATCAAATTCTTTTGTTTCCAGGGAATTTGTCTCTTATTTATTTTTGGCACCCAGTCTTTACTGAGGAGATTAATTTTTGGTCAAAGTTATTTATGTTGTTGTGTGGGCCGTTTGTTGTAGTTACCTGTACCGTTGTTGTGTTAGTTAAGCTAAAAAACAGTTTTGTATCAATCGTTTCATAACAAGTATTTAAAGCGGGACTGCTAACAGTTTGCTCGGTTTCGCTTCGCTACACATTTTAGCAAACAATTTTTAGCGTATTATTAGGGCGTTATATTTAATTCAGTGTTCAGGTGGTGTTCAGCTTAATAATATATATTACATTAAAATAAGGTAGTAACATTCAACTCGAAGAAAAATAGTATTTAAAATTGGAATATAATAATTTAAAGGATTTAAAATGAACAAAACATTATGCTTAGTCACCCTTGCTTTATCTTTAATCTTTACCTTGACAGCTCAGGCCGAAAATGAAAGTGATTTCTATGTCGGTGTACAATATAGTAATCAAAACATTGAATCTTCATCTGATTTAAGCACAGCAGGAGTTATTTTAGGTTATCAATTCAACCAGTATTTTTCTCTTGAAACTCGGTTAAATATGGGGGTATCAGAGTATTCTGCTTTATGCCCATGTGGAGAAGAGGATGGGTACTATGTTTATAAACAAAAAATTGACAACCAAGGTTCGTTGCTTATAAAAGGGACCTATCCCATACTAAATGATTTTAGTATCTATGCTTTAGCTGGTGTTATTAAAACTTCATACAGTTTAGAAACCCAAAGCCAATATAAAATTGTCGAAGAAAACACTACAGTTAGTGAAATTAGATTCCAAGATACAAGGGATCACTCTGAAAGTGGCTTCACTTATGGAGTAGGTATAAATTATCAAATATCAAAAAAATTCTCAGCATTCTTAGACTATCAAGTTTTACCTGATTTAGCTGTAAGTACTTTGGATTCATCTAATTGGAACAGTGCAAGTATCGGTGTTAATTACACATTTTAACGTTTATTAAATATAACAAGAGACTATGGCG
>NZ_JAHKPW010000076.1 GCF_018860755.1 Colwellia sp. D2M02
AAACATTTGTTAAGCCGAGATCAGGTTATTTAACCTATTACCGCTAACTTGGTGGGTCAATATTATTAGCAATGCTATTATTTAAGCGGAACCACCCTGCAATAGAGTAGCGATCACATTTAGCAGGTAATACTTCATGCGGAAATTCCTCACTTAAAAAAACGACCATAGTGCCAAAACTTGGCGTTACCTTAATAATATGATCATCAATAATCCCGCTGTTGATTTGCTTGTCATCATAAATCACTAGTTCTCCGCCATTATCGGCAAGCCAATGTTGATTCAGATAAACCACCACAGACAAAACACGGTTTCCTTCGCCGGTAAATGCATCTTTATGCTTTTTATAAAAATCACCTTTAGCATAATGCGCAAAATGACTTTCAAATGAGAATAACCCCAAAAATAAGCGCCGATTTAAATACGCTTGCAATGATTGTGTCCATTTTATCCAAGCGCTCCCTGCAACAGAGTTTCCGGTAATCCAACATATCTCGTCAGTGCGAACAAAGTCATTAATAATATGATCTTGTGCCCTGCCAATACCCGCTCGCTTAAACTGCTGTTCAGGTAATTCGGTGACCTGCTCTAATAATAGCTGCGCTAAATGTTCAGGTAATGCATAAGGGCGAATACTATAACCTTTAGTACTAATATCATCTGAAATTGATTCAAAAAGCGAGGTATTGGTACTATCAGTATCGACCGTAAATTGGGGTTGAAGCAACATGCTGTTGACTTAAAAAAGGGAAAGTGCGCCATAGTATCATTAGAATAAAAAACTGGTGAGTTTTAATGCGTATCACCACAAGAATTATTCAAATAAATGCAAAACATTTGCTAAATCAGACTTACCATTTACTATTTCATCAGGAGTTAACCCTGAAATTTCGTGTGGAAACACTAACCACTCGTCAGATTCGTGTAAGTAATAATCTGGGATTAGAGCCACTTTGTTGTTTTGTGGCTTAAACCAAGGGCATGCAATACGTAAGTCTTGCGGCATGTTTTTACGCATTTGTAGTTGTAACTGTGTAATAAGCGCTTGTACGCTCTGCCCAGAATCAAAAACATCGTCGACAATTAAAATACTGTCATCGGCGTTGGCTTGTTCCACAATATAATGCAGTCCATGCACCGTGATTTCTTTCTTTTGTTGATTAATACCTTGATAAGATGAAGTACGCACTGCTATATGATCTGCACTGGCTTTTTTAAAGTCAAAATACTCTTGTACCGCAATACCTATAGGCGCACCACCACGCCAAATACCAATAATGAATTGTGGGCGAAAGCCATCTTGATATACTTTAGCCGCCAGCCGAAAAGAGTCTTCCATCAGTTGCTGCGCGCTAATAAATACTTTGTTCATTAATGGTATTTCCTCAGTGTAAATAACCAACCATAATAACTGACTAAGTAAACTATAAACAATTATTCATGCGTTTAGCTCAGGTAAATTACTCTCTTACCCAGCTGTTTAATTTGGCGAGGGCTTTAAAGCCCATTTTTTCATATAAATGTAAACCCGCTTGGGAGGCTTGCAAACTCACATAATGGCAGCCATTATCTTGTGCTTGTTTAAGTAAATACGTCATTAGCTTTGCTGCTACGCCCATTTTTCTATAATTAGGTACGGTACCAAGTTGGTGAATACCTAAGGTATCACCGCTTTGGTAGCTAATCGCAGTTCCTGCAATTTCGCCGTTAATGATATAAGCTAATACACTCGTATTAGTATCCTTTAGCAAGCCTTGTACAACATTAGCATCAATGTCATAGCCGAATGCTAAACCACAAGCCTCAGCCCAACATAAAGCACTATCATCTTTATTCAGCTTTTTAATAACTACGCCATTTTCTTCAACACCATCACTGTGGGTAGCTGAGTGTTCGCTGACATTATTCATTTTTAAAGTCATCACCACTAAATGGCTTTTAAGCTTGAAATCTATTAAAGGTAAATCACTCTGATCAACAGTAGTAAAAACATTGCCTTGGTTACTATCCGTTAATAAAATTTCGGTAAGTGCTTTATTAGGTAAAGTAAAATCGGCTTGCCATTGTTTATAAGGCCAGCTTTGATGGCTGAAAATACCCTCTTTATGACTGGCATTTAATTGCTGCCAAAACTGATTTAGGTTAGCTAAATTACGATCTAGTTCCTTCATAAATTTATTCCTTATTTATTAGTTATTCCTTGTTAATGAGCACAATAGCTATCACCAGCAATATTGTGCCTATCAGTTTATCTAATGACATTATTTTCACTGGGCTATCAAATAATCCAAAGTGACTGATTAACATCGCCATTAGTATTTGTCCGGTCAGGGCATAACTCATCATATTGCCAACGCCCATTTTAGGGATTAAAAAATAAAAACTCCCGACGCCAATCACACTAAAAATAAAAGACAACCACAAATACCAAGGTACAGTACTCATATTCTTACTGAGCGATACCAACATAGTACTTTGGTCAGAGAAAATCTGCTTGCTCCCCCCTAAATAAAGTACCAATAGCGACACCAATAAAAAGCTACTCAAAAATGCATAACTTGTTGCGATTAAACTGTTATGTAGCAGTTTACCAAGCTGTGCATTCATTGCTGCTTGTATAGCAATACAAACACCTGCAGAAAAAGCTAGCCCAATGCAAATATTCATCATTATTACATGCTCATAACAAGTTGATCGCGCGTTAAACGGTGTTTAGGTCGTTGCGCGCTACTATCATCTGCGGCACGTATACCCACGGGACATAAAATAGCAGCACTTAACCCTTGTTCGTGTAACTTAAGAACTTGGTTAATACCTACGCTATCAAACCCAGTCATGGGGCAAGCATCAATTTCATTAGCAGCGGCATAAGTGAGTAAGGTGCCTAAAGCGATATAACATTGTTGTTCAGCCCATTGGCTTTGTTGCAGTGCTGTTCGGCTTAATAAATCATGCTCAATTTGAGTTTGATACTGCTGTAATACGCTCACAGGTTTATTCTGCGTCAGCGCTAACTGCGCAATAAAGTGACGAATATTAGCTGTCGTCACTTCAGTCTGATGAGCAAATACTAATAAATGCGAACAGTTTACGACTTTATTTTGGCCATAACTATGGGTTAAACAAGCCTGCTTAACCTCGTCGCGCGTAATAACAATAAGTTTATATGGCTGAATTCCGTATGAAGCTGGGGCTAAACGAACACTTTCAATTAAACCAGAAAGCTGCGTTTGTGATAGGGTTTGTGGCGAAAATTCGTTTACGGCATAACGCCAATTAAGGGCATTGATTAATGACATAGTATATCTCCAAGTGACTATGTCTGTAGTTTACGAAAGTTAAAATACTGATGCCTTTACATATGTTGATATAAGCTAAAACAAGCAATTTATTTCAAATGGTTAACCTGAACTCAGGTTAGTGATGCTGTAGATAGGCTTTTTTTAATTCGACTTAGTTGAGTGGCTGTTATACCTAAATAGCTAGCAATATGGTATTGAGGTAAACGTGGTAATAAGGTGTGATAGTTAGCTAAAAACTTGAGGTAACGCGCTTTGGCTTCGTATTGTAAGTAACTTATTTCTTTAGGCTCTTTTTCTAATAGCCAGTGCTTTTCAAGATAGTGAATATGAAAAGCCATTAAGTCCGAGTCATTAAATAGCGCAGCTCTGAATTGTTGATGGTTAATTTCAACCACCTGACAACGCTCCACGGCTTCAATCGCAATTGTAGTTGGCTCACCGTTAAGTAAAGCACTCATACAGCCAGGGAAACGGCCTTCTGCAAAGAAATTTTTATTATATTCATGGCCGTCGTCATCAATAACGTAAGCGCGCATTAAACCTTGGTGAATAAACATAAAGCTTTTTGGGCGTTCACCTAGGCTATATAATACTTCCCCTTTGGCTATTTCTTTTATTGAACAACACGCCAAGTAAGCCTGCCACGCTTTATCTGATAAAGCGTAGTACTGGTTAAGGGTTGTTTGTAAATGCTGATATGCTGATGACATAACTAATTTATCGCGAATTAAATAAATAACTAACCTTCAACAATAGTAATAAGTTTTTGATATTCAATATCTAACTCATTAATAAGTTGCTGACAATGCAATAAATCACTTTGTTTCGTTGCACTTTCAATATCACGTAAAATAACTTGTAATTTGGTCGCACCAATATTACCTGCCACCCCTTTAAGTTCATGACTAAGCTCTTTAATAGAAGCAAGATCATGTTCCTCAATATTCTTCCTTAATGTGGATAGCATCTCTGGAGTATCTTCAATAAACATATCGAGCAAGCTAGTATAAAGCGCTTCATCGCCAAGCAGGCGCTCTAACGCATCGGCTTTATCTAGAGATAAGGGAGTATCTACTGCGCCTACAGCATTATTATTTTTATTTATTTGACTGTTTTGCTGAGCAAGAGTATCGGGGTCAATAAAATCGTTTAAGATAGAGTACAGGCGATTACTCTCAATAGGTTTTGTTAAATATTCACTCATACCTAGCGCTAAACATTTTTCACGCTCCCCTGACATAGCATTAGCGGTGAGCGCAATAATAGGCGTAGTAATATAAGAATCACCTGCTTCACCAGCTCTAATGCGACTCGTTGCCTCATAACCATCCATAATTGGCATTTGACAGTCCATCAACACCGCAGAAATAAACACACCGTCTTGTGCGGCAATAATCAGTTTCTCAAGTGCCTCAACGCCAGAATTAGCAACAATAACCTTAGCATTTACCGCCGCAAGTAAATGGCTGGCAATTTTAACGTTAATATAATTATCATCAACAACCAAGTATGTTTTATGAGCTAAGTTAGGGTAATCAATATTTTCATTAAGGGGCTGCTCTGGCTTGAACATATCTAACAAAGCAGTATCACTAGAAAATAGTCGTAAAACGGAGAGTAATTTTGTTGGGCGGTTCAAAAAAGCCAGAGAGTGCTTGATATGACCATGATTTTCTAAATGTCGAGAAAGCAAAATAGTGTTAGCGAGTGTTTTTTCATCCTCTTTAATATGTTGATATTGAGCATGATGACAATCAACAATTAAATATTGTGCTTGCTCATTCACAATAGTCCCACCAAGTAAACGGACAACATTAGCCCACTTTTTCTCTAAAAATGGGCTACATAAAAATAACTGAAATGATTCTCCGTTTAAAACACCAACATTATTAATTAGCTGCGCATTAACCATTTCACAATCGATATAAAAAGAAAAAGTACTTCCTTTTCCTTTCTCTGATACTACAGAAATATCACCGTCCATTAATTCACATAACTGCTTGCTAATAGATAACCCTAATCCCGTACCGCCAAATTCTGAGGCAATAGTGTTATTTTCTTGTGCAAAAGATTGAAAGAGTTTCTGCTGATTCTCTTTAGCGATACCAATACCAGAATCTATTATCTCGACCTCTAACCTCACTTTATTAGCAACTAAAGAAGTACGCGCGGCAACATAAACACCACCATGCAAAGTAAACTTCAAGGCATTACCAATTAAATTATTTAGTATTTGTATCAGTCGACCAGCATCTGTATTTAAGTGGCTATATTGTACTGCGGTTATATCGACATCTAAATCAATTCCTTTACTCACCGCTTGGGGTGAAAGTGCAATAACGCTATCTTCAATTAAGTTGATGACATTGCATTCGTCTTCGGTAATTTCTAGCTTGCCTGCTTCTATTTTTGACAGGTCCAAAACATCATTAATTAACACCGCGAGTGAATTAGCACTTGAGTCCATCATTGTTAATAACGAACCAACATGCTCTGAGTGCGGCTCTTGTGAAATTAAATCTAATGAACCTAAAATACCATTTAATGGAGTTCTCATTTCATGGCTAATTGTTGAAACAAATTTGCTTTTAATATTAGAGGCATTAATAGCATTTTTACGCTCTTTTTCTAATTCCGCAGTACGTTCTGTTATTTGTTCTTCTAAAGAAGCATTAATATCTTTAATCTCTTGTTCGTATTTAAGTTGTTCTGAAATATCCTGAATAAATAAAGCAGTGCCTATAGTTTGATTATTCTCATCGACTATTTGAGAAAATTTAACACGCAGTACATCCTTATTATTTGACGCTTTAATAGTAAAATGATGATTGTCACTTTCAATTAAAGCTGGAAATGCCAACGACTCCTTAAACTCCTCAATAAAATCAATCACGTCTGTTAGAGGTAAACCTATTTTAGATCGGTTTAACTCAGGAAAAAAATCAGCCGCGGCCGTATTATAACTTTCAATTTCATATTTTTTATTAATAGCAATAATGCCATCTGATGCACCATGAATAATCGCAGCAAATTCGGTACGGGTTTTCTTTAACTGTGCAGCGCTTTTAATATAAAACAGTAAAATTAGGGTAATAATGATAAAAATAACAAAAATGATAGAAAAGTATCCCAAGTTGGCTAAGCGCTTTTCCAATAATAATTCGTCAAAATCACTCTCACTAATTGAATTGATAAAAGTAAATTGCGTAGCACCACCACTGCTAATAGGAGCAAATCGTAGATCTCTAAACAGTGAAATAAATCTATTTTGTCCATTCTCATAGTAAATTAGTTTAAGGGGATATTGATGCCAAGGCTCACTCTTAAACAACCGCTCCCAAGACAGCTCTGGTGCTAAGTCTTTAGTAAATATATAACGCTCGTCAGTATGCTCAATAATGTTGCCATCTTGATCTAACATAGAAAAATTGGCTTTCGCAGCACCACTAATACTTTGTAACTCTTTCAACAAGTCTGCAACCAATACATTGGTAATGACGAAAGCATACAAATCATTATCATCATTATAAACAGGTACCGCAAAACGAATAGTAGGTTTAATCGGGTATTCTATAACACCATTTTCACGGTTAAGGTTAAGCTCTGATGTGTAAATACTTCGCTCGGCTAACTTAATAGTTTCTTTAAAGTATTCAGTGGACCCTTTATTTTGTAGTTTAGCTTGAGGAATACGTTTTATATTTTGACCTATTTTATCAACGCGTACTAATTCAAAGCCAGTTTTGGCGTCAATTAGCCTCACTTGCGAAATTGCAGGGTAATTACTCACTAACGATGTAAATATAATGGACAACCTTGTCGCCCAAATATCAGTTTTAGTACCATCAACAGGATCAATGCCATTATTTCGCTGTGCACGGCTTATTCCTTGTATAGGAGGTGTATCTAACAGAAAAGATAAATGGAGGTGTTGGGTATTTATGAAGTCATCAAAAACGTTTTTTTGCTCTCGAAAAGTGTCACTTAATTGATTAGCTATCGATTTTTCCAAAGTGCTAATTAGCTTATTATCCTGAACCTTTAAAATTATTCCTACCGCAACTGCGAAAATAATAACCAATAATGGTATTAATAACTTACTCGTATTTTCAGGAGTTTTTATATTCATTCTTTCCCTTGTAAGTAATTTATAGGTACTGACTCTCTACTTTGCTTACTTTAGCACTATACATAATTGATACCTTTATGAAGTATTAACTATAACCTCAAATGCATGATTTGCTAACTAAAGTAAGGCATTAATTAATGCGATATCGCATACCTTTAGCAAAACACTACTTTCGAACTTTCCAAAAACACTAGCTGTTTGTTTTTGATAGCATTAGTTAATTAAAATATTCAACACACCATTACTTTATTCGACTATAGTTATTTCATGTTTTATTTTTATTAAAATAACTACTGTATATCTATGCGATTACATTTATTTATATTAGCTATTAGTTTGTTAAGTTCCTTTTCGTGTCTAGCAGGTAAAAAGATTACTATTGCCTGTGGAGATGCGCTTGCTCCTTGGGTAATGCCCGAAAAAAATAATGGGATCATTTTTTCTCTCATACAAGAAGCATTAGCACCTGCTGGCTATGAGCTGGAAATGCTTTATTACCCTTATGCTCGACGAATAAAATCTTACCAATTTGAGGATGTTGATGCCGTATGCGATATTAATGAAAAGACATTAGCCATAGAAAAGCTTGAGGGTTTCTTGTCTGATGAAGCTTACGCCTACGAAAACTTTGCTTATGCGCTCAAAAAAAATCACTTTCAATTCTCTCACCTTAACGACTTAGTGTCACATTCAGTGATGTCTTGGCAAGGAGCTGTAGAACATTTGGGGGGGGCTTATGCTGAAATGGCTAAGAAAAACCCTTTATATAGGGAAAACAATAGTCAAGAATTACAAGTAGAGCTATTGTTTTTGGAGCGTTTTGAAGTAATACAAATAGATCAGCACATTTTTGATTATTACCGCCTTAAAGTTGCAAGCGAAAGTAATATAGATACCTCTAAGCTAGTCGATAAATTCCCACTCTTTGGTAAAAGCCCTAATGGTATTTTATTTCGTGAAGAGCATATTAAAGACTTGTTCAATAAAGGCTTAAAAGCACTGAAACAAAGTGGCCGTTATGACAAAATATTTGATTTGTACTCCTCCAACAACTTCCCTGATATGTAATATCAAAACCTGAACAGTCTAAACATTAAATAATTGTGTAGTAACAATAATCAAACAGCTTGTCCGCAAGCATAACCACTTGCCCAGCAAAATTGAAAATTATAGCCCCCGAGCCAACCAGTAACGTCAATCACTTCACCAATAAAAAATAAGCCTGTTTGTTTTTTGCTTTCAAAGGTTTTGCTCGATAGTTCATCGGTATCAACACCACCTAAAGTTACTTCGGCGGTTCTATAACCTTCTGTGCCGTTCGGCTTTATCTGCCATGCATGTAAGTATTCACTTAACGCTGAAATATCATGGTGATTAAGTTGCTTTATTGGTTTGTCAGCAATAACGCCGTCTTTAACCAACACATCAACAAAGCGTTTTGGTAGTAAAGTCGCGAGTAAATTTTTAACCGATTTCTGACCTTGCTCACTTTGCCAATTTATTAACACCTCATTGAGCTTGTGCTCAGGTAATAAGTTAATGGTTACCGCTTGTCCTGCACGCCAAAAAGAAGATATTTGTAAAATAGCAGGGCCTGATAAACCGCGATGGGTAAATAAAATATTTTCTTTAAACATCACGCCATTTTCGCTGGTAACTTCGGTCAACAAGCTAATGCCTGACAAACCATCAAAGCGCTGTTTATCGTGATCATGCAAGGTAAAAGGTACCAGTGCAGCAACGGTATCAAGTACATTCAAGTCAAACTGTTCCGCAATTTTATAACCGATTGGTGAAGCGCCCAATTTAGGCATAGTTAAACCACCTGATGCCACTACCAGTGATTGACATTGATAGCTTTTATCATGAGTTTTTACGATATAGCCTAATGTTTTTTCGTCTTGCAATGGAGTTACTGACAATACTTCGCTGCGCAAATTAATTTCTACGCCAGCCCATTCACATTCGGTCATTAAAATATCAACTAAATCTTGTGCGCTGTCATCACAAAACAATTGCCCTAATGTTTTATGGTGGTAATTCAAGCCATGGCGATCGACTAAATCAATGAAGTCTTGTGCCGAATAACGGCTTAATGCCGATTTAGCAAAGTGAGGGTTTTGGCAAAGGTAGTTTTCTGGTGTGGCATTTTCATTGGTAAAATTACAACGACCACCGCCACTAATCAGCACTTTACGCGCAGGTTTTTTACCCATATCAACTACTACAACGCTTTTACCACGATAGCCCGCAGTTGCAGCGCACATTAAACCTGCCGCGCCAGCACCAATTATTAATACATCTGTAGTGATCAAGATAAAACCTTTATGAGTAAACGCTATTTATAATGGCGCCATTATAATGCGAATACAAAAAAAGGGCTATTAAGCCCTTTCGTTACAGTCGATAAAACCGTTTATTATGGGTTTGCGCCAGTCATAATGCTAGTGCTACCACTTTTAGCCAACTCAGCTAAGTCTTTATCAACGAAGAATAAAGCGTGGCCGTCGTTACCCACTAAGTTAATTTTATCTAAAATACCTTTAAATAATGTTTCTTCTTCATGTTGCTCGGCAACATACCACTGTAAAAAGTTAAAGGTTGAGTAGTCTTGTCCAGTAAATGCTTCATGCGCAAGTGAGTTAATACGGGCCGTAATTAAACACTCGTGTTCATAGGTTAATTGAAACAACTGCCCTAATGTATCAAATTGGTGAGGTGGAGCCTCAATAGCACCAATAATTGGTAATGCACCCGTTTCGCTAACATACGTAAATAAACGATTCATGTGGTCTATTTCTTCATTCGCGTGTTTACGTAAAAATTCAGCTGCGCCTGCAAAACCTTTTTCTTCACACCAAGCACTCATTTGTAAGTACAAGTTTGAAGAGTAAAATTCTAAATTAAGTTGTTGATTTAATTTTTCTACCATTTCAGCTTTTAACATGGGTTCGCCTCATAATTTCAATTGCGGCAATTGTGCCTTAAAAATAACACGACCTCAAGTTAAAAGATGTAACACAATAAATAAAAACTAATAAAAACAATACATTAATAATGTTAATCGTTTTCATTAAACTTTCGTGTTACACCTTGTTTATCACTTACAATTGGCATTACGCCATTTGTTATAAAAGAGCTAATAGCGCTTCAGCTTTGCTAACTTCAAATGATTTTGGCGCTTCAACATTAACACTACTCACTGTTCCATTATCAATAATTAAAGCGTAACGCTGAGAGCGTATACCACCAAAAGCGGCAGTATCCATAGTTAACCCTAGCGCTTTCGTGTAACTGCCATCACCATCAGCTAGCATCATAATGTTTTCAGCATTCTGGGCTTCACCCCATGCATTCATCACAAAAGCATCATTGACTGATAAACAGATAATGGCATCAACCCCTTTGGCTTTAAACTCATCCGCTAATACCACATACCCTGGTAAATGCGTCTCAGAGCAAGTTGGTGTGAATGCCCCCGGAACAGCAAATAATACGACTTTTTTATTAGCAAATAATTCCTCGGTATTGTGAATAATGGTTTCACCATTTTTTCGTTGCTGTAATTGCCCTTCTGGCATAGCGCTGTTTACTTGGATCATAAAATACCTTAATTTTTCGTCTGTGGTTTTTGTTAAAATAATAGTAGTAATACAGGGTAGTGCTTAATACTGTTAAGTGCTAGTAAGCATTTGTGATCACAACTTAGGAATTGCTTGTTTAACATAAACATCAAAGCGATTTTTTTTCATATTAATGCTCATTGAAGGCTTTTTATTGTCAAGCGGTGGGGCATAGCTAGGTCTTTTAACAACAACGCGATATTTAGCTAACGCTAAGGCTGGCTCAAGTAGATTGTCTGCATCTAAGTCTTCACCGACGAGTGATTGAAATATACGCATTTCTTTTTTCACCGCAGCTGACTTTTCACGATGAGGAAACATAGGGTCTAAATAAACCACATCGGGCGTAGTCGCCAAACTCATGCTCTCAATAGATGAAGCATGAATAAGCTGCATGTTATTAGCAATATCATTCACTTCACTATTCAATTTGGCGCGTTCAATACCGTCATCTAACAGCGCAGCAACTACTGGCATACGCTCCATTAAAGTAAGTTGGCAGCCTAGGCTTGCTAAAACGAAAGCGTCACGCCCCAAACCTGCAGTGGCATCTAATACGTGCGGTGTAAAACCATGTTTTAAACCGACTGCTTTAGCAATATCTTGCCCTCGACCGCCGCCAAATTTGCGACGATGCGCAACAGCCCCTTCAACAAAATCAACTTTGATTGCGCCAAGTTTTGGTTCATCTAACTTACATAACTCTAAGGTGTGACAGTTCACTTGCAGCAAAAAATCTAATGCTGGCTGTTTAGCGGCTGCAGCTACATCACCTAAATAAGGGAATTGCCACTTGACTGCAATTCGTTTGGCTTGCTCGCTGTCAACTGAGTCAACATAAGCAACAGCAATATTGGTTAATTTACTGTCGTTAAACTCTGGGGCTGCTTGGCTCATTAACTTCCTATATGCTTATCGAGAAAGGATAAGATTTTTTGATTAGACTCTAGAATATTAGCTTCATTATAAAAGCCATGGCCTTCTTTGTCTTTTACTAAGCCAATATATTTCACGATTAATACTTGCTCGATTCAAAATGCAAAGCGATAATACTTAAAATACAATGTATTACTTATCTTTAATTAGGTTCAATTTTGCCATTATCAAGCGCTATATCTCAGCAAAGTTCGCCTCAACTTTGCACTGTAAGTTTATTAGGTAATTTAGTCGCAAAACCCGATATTCGTTACAAAGCGAATCCAGTTGTTGCGATTACTGAAATTGTACTGGCCACTACCAGTAAATGGTTAGATAAAAAAACCAACACCTATAAAGAATGGACTAGCTATCATCATGTTAAAGTTGAAGGTGACTTAGTTGAGCAGTCATTACTTCATGCTAACAAAGGCGATGTGGTTTTAGTTCATGGCTACTTAAGTAATATCAAACCTGCAACGAGTAAAGACGCAAACAGTGAGCACCCTGCAATTGTGCATGCGAGCTTTATTCAGCAATTTCCTAAAGGTTACATTCAATCTATTAACCAAATTCACTGTAGTGCCACGTTAACCTCTACACCACAATTAATGCTTACTGAACATAACAAGCATTTCACCCAAGCAGACGTGGTAATTAAGCATGATGCTTATAGTACTGAAAAGCAGGAATGGTTAACCACTTCAATAGAGCGAGCAATACATATTTGGGGAAAACAAGCGCAATATTTAGCAGAACATGCGACTACTGGCGATGAATTAGTGATTGAAGGAAAGCTTAGCTACACCAGCAACACGCAAAAGTCACAATTTATTGAAGTCATAAAGCTACATCTATTTAAAAAATGATACTTTTGTTATTATAATAAATTCACTAAGCCCAATACGGACTATTTGGCACAATCAGCACGGATACTCGTTAACATATGTCGAGCATACCCAAAATTTTTAACACCGAACAACTGCGTTATTTTTTCTTACTGTTGTTTGTGATTTTTTTGCTTTCAATAGTGTTATTTACGCCTTATTCTCGTGCGTTTGACACAAGCAATAATAATTCAGCAATAACTCGCTATATTTCAAATCATACCCTGCAACTTTCCAAAGCTAATGAGATAGGCGTACAGTCATGGGAGCACTTAATTGCTCATCCAGGGAAAAGCTCACAATATTTTGCTGGCCACCTCAGTGGTAAAATTTATTTGGTTGAGCAAAGCAATGAACAAAACGCAAAACTATTGCTCGACTTAGCTAAAATACATAAAAATACTGTTAGTCTCAACGCAGTTACACTACACCCCAATTTTTTATTAAAAGATGAGCCAGGTTATAAAACCTTTTATACCGCTCACACAGAAAGTACCGACAAAACCGTAAACACCTTACGCATTGAAGACAATCAAGCCGCTCCAACAAGTAGTGCCGACGCGGTAATTATCGAGTGGCAGCTTAGCTCTATGACTAGCGCTAAAGTCGATACTACCACCAAACGAGAAGTTGTTCGTATCGCTTTAGCCAATGTTAGTGACACCGTTACGCAATTGAGTTTTCATCCTGACCGAAAACCCTGGGATGAAGATTTTGGTTTATTATATATTGCTTTAAATGGTACGGAGTCTCTTACTAGTCACCCCCTATATTCAGGGACTATATTACGCATCATTCCTAATCAATTTGGCTTACGTAGTTATAGTGTGCCGACAAATAATCCCTACCTAAATAACAGCAAGATACACAATAGTATTTTTCTTGTTGGCGCTCAAAAAGTTCAACAATTTGTGTGGCCTAAAAAACATAATGATCAATTAGTTATTTCTCACCATTATCACAACCAAAAAATAGCGAAAGGAGAAAAACAACAGCTTTTATCATTAAGTTTAGGTGGTGAGGATTGGCGTTTTTCTCCTCCAACACACATAATTTATCAAGATAATAGTTTACTAACTAAGAACAGCATTATTAGTTATAAAGGCCGCAGCGCTAAAAATTTACGCAATAAAATATTAATGTTGCATAGCCAGCCTCAGTGGCATTTACGTTCAGTGCAGCTTAGTACGCAAGACTCCTACGACGATGATGAAAGCTTATCATCAACACTTGAGTGGCAGCTACCAAACGATATCTCACCCAAAAATACTGTAATGCTATTTGAAACAGCAGAGTCTGAATTACTCCTGTTAAACACAAAGAGTGGCGCTGCACATCAATTACTACAATCAGCAAGTACTGCCACAACCAAACTAGCTGAATCATCTAGTACGGGTATATTTACCTATCTATTATTCGCATTAATCGCTTGCTCGTTAGTGGTATTGATGTTTTATCGTATTCAAATCAAAAAGCTTTCTGCAAAAACGCTTGTACGTAAACAATATGCTCGTATGGTACTGAGCACTGATTTAGCAACCCTGTCTTTATATAAACGTCACCACCGTGAAAGTAGCCGCTCTATTAAGTTGTGTAATATAAGCGCTTGTCAAATATTACTAGGTGATGATGTGATCAATACCATTGATAATGAGAGTAGTGAACATGGCTTTAGTGACCAACACGAGCAAGCATTACGTGATATTTTTCAACGTGAACAAACAGACAAAATGGTTGATGGTAAAGTACGTAAAATTAGTTTATCCATTAGTGAGCCGCAAAAAATTAACGCGACTGTGTGCCTATATTTACGTAAGGGCAGCGACCGTATTACTAAAAAAGGTTACTTCGTTGTAATAGATGAGCTAATAGATTGGTGCTGGTTAATTGCTAACACTATTAATGCGAGCAATACGGGCACGCGTGCGCCTTTACCTAATAAAAACACCATTCCAGCCCAACCAACTATGATTACTGACACCGCGCCATTACATCAACAAGCAGATACATTACGCCCAACAGTGCATGTTGAAGAGGCCAATTTAAGTAATCAGGAAAGCTTAGCTCCCACTAATAACGCCTTTAGCGCTGACGACCTCAATACTGACAGTATTAATAAAAATGATCGCAGCACTATAACCAAAGCAAGTGAACCTGGTGTTATTGATACCGAGTTGGTTAATGCATTAGAAAAGCTAGTACAACTAAATAAGCAAGGTTTTTTAAGCGCCGATGAATTTGCTCAGGCCAAAGCGAAACTACTCAGTAGCTTAATCGATACTAATTAGTGATAGCAATTTAATGGCTCCTACACCAATACCAAGCTCCTCAACTGTTGTTTCATCAAAAAAAGTTGTTTTCATTACTAGTACTCTTATTTGCCTGTTGCTGGTACTAGGAGGCTGGTATTTATTTTCCCAATCTTTTTTCAAAGACATATCAATACGTCAATGGACTATTGATATGGTTAATATTGTACAGTTTACACAAAGCGAACCACACAGCATTATCAACACATTACTGCTATTTGGCTTTTTAGCGTTAGCAACCAGTTGTGCTTTACCAAGGCAAATAGCCGCCTTAGTCGCAGGCATTAATTTAGGGGCGGTAATGGGCGCCATTGTTGCAACATTAGCGGTAACGGTCGGATGCTGGCTAACTTTCAGTGTATCTCGTTATTTATTGGCTGCACGGGTGCGCGCGAGATACCCAGATAAAATTAACAGCTTATCGGATTTTATTGCTGAAAAAACCTTTCTCAAGGTTATTGTTATTCGGTTACTGCCTATTGGCAGTAACTTTCTCACTAATATTGTTGCTGGAGTTAGTAAGGTATCAATGAAAGCTTATGTCAGTGGTTCATTAGTTGGCTTTATTCCACAAATGGTCATTTTTTCATTAGCCGGTAGCGGTATTCGATTGGGCGCAAAAACAGAGTTAATAGCGAGCGGCGTACTATTTGTCATTGCCCTACTTTTAACAGCCTACTTAGTAAAGGTACGCAAAAAAAATAGTAAAAACGCTACATCAGTAAACTAGCATCAATTTTATGATAAACGTCACAGGCATTAATCAATGATTGTGCAGTCAATTTTTCTACACCGTAAACTTGCGTAGTTACTGAAAATTTTTCTTTTACTTTTTTCAATAGTAAATCAAAGTCGCCATCTCCCGACAACAAAACCACCATATCAACATCTGCTGCAGCTTCCATTATATCGATGGTAATTCCCACGTCCCAATCTCCTTTAGCTGAGCCATCACGACGTTGAATATAAGGTTTGAGCTTAACCTCAAAACCAATATGTTTAAGCGCTTTTTGAAATTTATGTTGTTGATCATCGCTACGCTGAATCGCATACGCATTCGCGATAACAATATCGCCTTGTGCTGCTAACTCTTGCCATAATAAGCGATAGTTAAATTGCTGAGAAAAGGTATCTCGCGTGGTGTAATATATATTTTGCACATCAACAAAAACCGCTATTTTTTTCACATCAATTTCCTATAAACCCTATGAAAGTCCATCATAGAGAATATTGGCGTGACACGCTATTTCTTTGACCTCAAACCAAGACTATTTTTATAAACAATGTTAAACTTCGCCTTTTGGTGCACTAATATTTATTGAAAGTATCGATTATGCAGGCTTTACGCTCACTTTGTTATTTCTTATTAAAACTGCCGTTATTGGTCTTAGTTCGTTGCAAAATAGTAACGGATAGCCGACTACCTAACTGTGAAAAGAATCATCCCATTTTTTATATTATTCGCCACCAATCCGCGAGTGATTTATTAGCGCTACAAAACGCATGTAAAAAGCAAGGTTTACCTGATCCACTTGAACAAATTACTATTGAAAACGTTAAGTACACTCGCGTACTGTGTTTAGATAAACCAACACCAATATTCTCATGGCGAAAAGCAAGTAAAACCAAAGCGATTGAGCAAGGTTTAGCGCTATTAACCTTGCACACCCAACGTGAAGATCTTGATGCACAATTAATTCCTGCCAATGTTATTTGGGGACGCGCGCCCACTAAAGAAAAAAACAATGCTAACGTGGGTACTTTACTAACCGACCAAGAATCTCCAAGTTGGTTAAGAAAATTCTTTATTGTATTGTTCTCAGGTCGCGATACCTTAGTACGTTTTAGTGAAGCACTATCGTTTAGAGATATTTCAGACAACCACGGCACTGATGAAGTAGCAGCGCATAAATTATTACGCGTGGCACGCTTTCACTTCCATCGTCAAACGATTGCAGCCAAAGGGCCGCGATTAATGCATCGTCAGCAAATGTTTAATGCATTAATGGCTAATCCATCAATAAAACGTATGATTAGCGATGAAGCCAAAAGTAAAAAAATTAGCGAAGAAAAAGTAAAAAAACAAGCCCTTGCCATGATGGACGAAATTGCCGGTGACTACAGCGTTTCGTGGGTGCGCTTAGGTGAGCGCATTCTTCATTGGCTATGGGGTCGTTTATATAGCGACATTAAAGTTAACAACGCTCAGGTCTTGCGTAAACTAGCGCAAGATGGACAAGAAATAATTTATGTGCCGTGTCATCGCAGCCATATGGATTATTTATTATTATCCTACGTCATTCTACAAGAAGGCTTAGTGATGCCACGTATTGCCGCTGGCATTAATTTAAACTTTTGGCCTGCAGGTAGCATTTTTAGAAAAGGCGGCGCGTTTTTTATTCGCCGTAGTTTTGGCGGCAACCGTTTGTACTCAACTATTTTCCGTGAATATTTAAGCCTGTTATTTGAGCGTGGTTATTCTGTTAAATATTACACCGAAGGTGGTCGTAGCCGTACAGGTAAAGTGCTATCACCAAAAACGGGCATGTTAGCCATGACCATTCAAAGCTTACTACGTGGCATTGACCGCCCGCTGACTTTAGTACCGGTATATTTAGGTTACGAGCACGTTATGGAAGTAGGCACTTATCACAAAGAGCTAAACGGCAGTGAGAAAAAAGGCGAGTCGATTTCAGGTGTATTCAAAGCAATTAAAAGCTTACGTAACTACGGTAACGGTTACGTAAATTTTGGCGAGCCAATCAATGTTAATGACTTTTTAAATAAAAAAGTTCCTGACTGGAAAGATGCCATCGACCCTATTGAGCCACAAAAACCAAACTGGTTAACGCCAACGGTTAACACACTTGCCGACAACGTTATGGTTAATATTAATAAGAGTGTTGCTCTTAATGGTGTAGCAATTATTGCGCTTATTTTACATGCCACTAAAAACAAGGCGTTATCAAAAGTTGAGCTAGAAAAGCAGATTGATTTCTTTTTGGCTATTCAAAAGCAAGCTCCTTTTAGTGAGCAAATAACCATTCCTCAAGAAAACGGTCAGCAACTTTTAGCTCACGTTATTTCACTCAATAAAGTCACAGTAACCGAGGACAGCTTCGGTACTATTATTTCATTAGATGACATTGCTTGTTTGGAGATGCGTTACTATCGCAATAATATTCTTCATGCCTATATTTTACCGTCGGTTGTCTTTAGATTATTAGAGCGCCACAATAAAATCGCGGAAACCGAGCTAATCAGTAAAGCGCAAAGCATTGTTTGTTTGCTTAAAGAAGAGCTGTTTTTATATCAAAATCACGAAACATTAACTAAACAAATTAAGCAAGTGCTGACTGTATTGCAAAACATGGATATTGCACAGGTTAGTAAAGCCGATTATTGGTCATTAACTGACAATACCGCTTTATTAGGCAATGTACGTTTAATGGGCGAGTGTATCGATGAAAGCTTACAGCGTTTAGCGATTATTGCTCTGCTAAGCTGTAGACTTGCTCCGCTAAGCAAACGCGACTTAGAAGAAAAAGTGGTTGCTATAGCAAAACGTTTATCGGTATTAAACAATATCAATGCCCCTGAATTCATCGATAAAAAGGCGCAAGCCACTTTAATCGCTAGCATGCGTGAGCAAGGCTATATTACCTTAAATGACGATGGCCTGCTTATCACCACTAGTGAGATGGAAGAAGTTAAAAACACCATCATCAACTTAGTTGATATTGAAGTATTACAAAGTATTGCGCGTTAATTTAACGTTAGTAAATAAGACAAAATAACCAATTTCAGTAGATAAGGGGAACCTAACTAGGTTTAGCTTGTCTACTGATTTACTTAATTTTTTCTTATATTATAAGTGTTGGTTATTTTGTTAAATAAGGTGTTAAACGGACGTTATACTGCGGTTGTTATTTCTGCGATTTTACACCTAATTATTTTAGCTGCGCTGATCTATTTCAGTCATACTGAAAAAACCTTCCCCGCGATAAAAGCAACCAAACCTGCCATCAAAAGCTATATTTATCGTCCGAGTAAAGCAAAGCCAATACCTGAAAAAATCGCGCCTGAGATAAATAAAGCTCAAGTAACTGACATAACTGATACAACTAAAATTGAAACTAAAACTGAAAAAAAGTCAGAGTCGATCGCCAGCACAAATACAAGCATAAAAAAAGCAACAGCTACCAAGCCTAAAATAGCGCCCGAAGTGTTACAGCAATTGTTAGCAGAAGCACCACCTCAAGAACAACAACTAACAGAGCCAGTACCAGAGAAAGTACCGGATAAAGTACTGGAGCAAGCACAGCGACAAAATCCAGCACCAGAACTACCACCAAGACCTGCTTTACCCGAGACAACAGGCCCCAATAAACCACGTTTATCGGCAACCGAGCAGCTCACACGCTTAAGAAGCGCTATTAATAGCAAGGCGGCAAATCAGCTATATAAAGAGCATACGCAAGCACGCTCTGCCTCTGCAATGGACGGCGAACAAATACCAGTCCCCCATTCAGTGAAACAGTTAACTCGTGATGAAAAGTATCAGCAAAGTACCATGCGTACTGGTCACCATGCTATTACTAAAAATGATAATGGTACGTGTACTATTCACCGCGAACAAATGCTTGGTAGCTCAGTAGAAGCAACAACCTCTCATTTTTCCTGCGGCGAGAGTAAGTTTGATAAGAACTTTCGCGAGCACATGAAAAAAGTAAACGCTAAAATAAAACCGATCAGATAGGTTACATTCAGATGAGGTATGTTCTGTTAGGACTTTGGCAGATCAAACTAAGCGACTCACTAACACTTTAGTGAGTCGCTTTTTCTTACGAGAATATCAGCTGCTCTGGGAACAAGATAACTAAAAGTAATACGGCTATTTGCATTAAAATAAACGGAATAACCCCTTTATAAATCGTCGTAGTGCGTAGTGATTTCGGCGCGACGCCTTTTAAGTAGAATAGACTAAAGCCAAACGGTGGCGTCAGAAACGATGTCTGTAAATTCATAGAAATCAAAATAGCAAACCACACCAAATTAATATCAAGCGCTATCGCAACGGGTAATAATATTGGCACGACGAGAAAGGCAATCTCAATAAAGTCGATAAAGAAGCCTAAAATCAAAATAGCTAGCATCGCTAAAATAATAAAGGTCCATTTACCGCCAGGTAATTCCATAAAGAAGTCTTCTACAATGTACTCACTACCAGAATAGCTAAACACCATAGAAAAAGCAGTGGCACCAATTAATACCGCAAATACCATTGAAGTCACTTTAACGGTTTCTTTTGACACTTCGTGCATTTTTCCAAAAGAAAAACTGCCGTAGAAAATAGACAAAACTACCGCGCCTACCGCGCCTATTGCCGATGATTCGGTTGGCGTGGCAATACCACTAAAAATAGAGCCTAGCACCGCTAAAATAAGAATTAATGGCGGCACAATATCCTTAAGTGCTTGCACTAATAATTCACGCTTGTTTTCGGTCACGGTAATCGGCGGCACAAATTCAGGTTTTATTTTGCCCAAAATTAAAATGTACACCACATAAGCGACAACAAGCATCATGCCTGGGATAATCGCGGCGCGGAATAGGTCACCAACAGGTACGCCCATAACATCGCCTAAAATAATTAAAATAATAGACGGCGGAATAATTTGCCCTAACGTACCAGAGGCGCATATCACCCCTGTTGCCGTAGGTTGGTGATAATTATTTTTAAGCATCACCGGTAATGAAATTACTCCCATTGCCACTACACTAGCACCAACAACACCGGTAGACGCTGCCAGTAAAGCGCCAACAACAATTGTTGAAATAGCAACACCGCCAGCAATGCTGCCAAAGAGTTTGGCCGCTGACTCTAATAAACGCTCAGCTAAACCCGTTTTTTGCAGCACAATCCCCATAAATATAAACATAGGCACTGCCATTAAAATGGTGTTTTCCATAATACTCATAATGCGGTACGGCATAAAAGCAAATAAATCGGCACCTAAAACAAACACGCCAACAATTAAAGAAACACCGGCAAAGGTAAAGGCAACTGAGTAGCCTAAAAATAAACAAACCAGAGCAATAGCAAAAAGTACAATACCTGTCATGATTACTGCTCCTCAGTTAGTTTTTTAGCGGCTATCAGTACTTGTATTTGACTTAGTACCACATGAAAAATAGCGAGCATTAAAAATACCGATGAAAGAGGAATAACACTACGTACTATCCAGCGATGCGGTAAACCACCGGGGTCACCACTGCCCTCACCCATTTCATAGGCATCGAAAGTGTAATCCCAGCTGTAATAAAGAATTAATAAAGTAATAGGTAAAGCGAGAAATAACGAACCAAAAATATTAATAAACGCTTTGTTGCGCGCTTGCATATTATCGTAAAAAATATCGACTCTAACATGAGCATCTTCTTTTAAGGTATAGGCAATACCAAACATAAACATCGCAGCAAACAAGTGCCACTCGAGCTCTTGCATGGCAATACTGACATCATTGAAAAAGTAGCGCATTACCACATCATAGAAAACATTAAGAATCATCAACACCATTAACAAACTACAAAAGTTTCCTAAGGCATCAAGAATTTTCCCGACTATTTTTAACATTGTATTCATTTTATTCTCAGTACAAATAAGCTTAATAAAAAGCTGTTAGTGTATGAATTAACTAACAGCTTTTTTAAGTTTAATAGCAATTAACGCTATTTATTTTCGTCAAAATTATCAAGGTAGGCACGATCAGACAAGTTAGTCCATGCACGAACTTGACCTTTATAATCGTTTAATGATTTTAAGATTTCTGCAGTCATTGAATCTTTAGCAGCAAATTCAGTTAATAACTCATCGTTTGCTTTAACAATGCTATTCATAACTTCTTTCGGGAATGAACGCATTTGTACATTAGGGTAGTCTTTTTTCAAAGACGCTAAGTTTTCACCACTGGCATGCATTGATTGCACATACATGTCATAAGCCGCAGTTTTCATAGCTACGGTTAAAATAGCTTGTAAGTCTTTTGGTAACTCATTGTATGCTTTTTCGTTAACCATAAATTGCAGCTCAGTTGCTGGCTCATGCCAACCTGTGTAGTAGTATGGCGCAATTTTATGGAAGCCCATACGTAAATCTAACGAAGGTCCAACCCACTCTAAAGCATCAATAGTATTGCGCTCTAAAGCTGTATATAACTCGCCTGAAGGAATGTTCGTTGGCTTAGCACCAAGCTTAGCCAATACTTCGCCAGCAAAACCTGGGATACGCATTTTTAAGCCTTTGAAGTCTTCTACGCTATTGATTTCTTTTTTAAACCATCCGCCCATTTGGTTACCTGTATTACCACCTGGGAACGATAAAATACCGTATTGATCGTAAACTTTTTTCATTAACTCCATGCCACCGCCATGGTAAAACCACGCATATTGCTCAGGTGCGGTCATACCAAAAGGTACTGTGGTGAAAAACATGGTATTGAAGTTTTTACCTTTCCAATAATAAGAAGCTGAATGGCCCATTTGGTATTGACCACTTTTCACAAAATCAAAAATGCCCAGTGGCGACTTATGTTTGTTTGATGAATCAATACGAATATCTAAACGGCCATTTGACATTTCTTTGGCCATTTTAGCCATATTCTTCGAAGCTTCACCGAAAATAGGAAAATTTGGCCCCCAAGTTTCTGCTAACTTCCAACGGTATTTCTTACCATCATCAGCTAACGCCACTGACGTTAAACCCAGCGATGATAAGCCAAGCGACACAACCAGCGCGGCTTTTACAAAAATTGATTTTTTCATACCTTCCTTCCTGTCATTGTAATATTGAATTGTTATTGTCGTTATTTTTATAATTTTTTAGTGCTTAACTATAGTAAGTAATCTGACTAAAAATACTATTAGTAATAACACCTACGACCAAAGTCTTAGCCGCTAAGTACCGATAAGCTAAAGTAATACTAGTGCTTTTATTGAAAGTTTGTAATTATTTACCGCTGTATTAATAACTGTTGGAAAATGATTATGCTTTTACCACTACGCTTATTTTATATTGCGGTGTTACAAGTTATATTGACCTCCATTGTTATTTACTTTTTTGTTACCAGTGAGTACCGCACGCTTTCCAATCAAAACCTCAAAACCCTTGAAAACTTCCTTATTCAACAAAAACAGCAAGAGCTTAAAAACTACACCGCCTTAGTGAGTTCGGCTATTCACCATATGCACCCAATAGCCGATGCAACCAATGAGCAAAAAAAAGCCGATGTTAAAAAGCTTATTGATAAGTTGTTATACAACGGTGATGACGGTTATTTTTTTGCTTATGATCAACACGGGGTTAATATTGCTCATCCTAAGGAGCCGCACCGCATCGGTGAAAACTGGTGGCATATAGAAAGCGAACAAGGCGACAAAATAATTCAACAACTCATCAGTAACGCCAAAGCGGGCGGTGACTTTCTACATTACCCCTGGATGAGACCATCAAGCCAAACCGTTGCCGACAAAATGAGTTATTCAACCTATTTAGACTCATGGCAATGGATGTTAGGCACAGGTATTTATCTTGATGATATGAACCAACAGCTCGCCACCTTGCAGCAAAAAATTGATTTACACATTAATAAAACAAAACAAATTATTTTGTTAGTGGCTTTAAGTGCCATTTTCATTATTTTCATCTTTGGCCTAGGCATCAATCTTAGCCATAAGAAAAAAGCCGATAAAAAAATTACCGAGCTTGGTCAAAAAATTATTAATTTACGCGAAGAGCAACATCGCCATGTTTCGCGTGAGCTTCATGACGGTATTGTGCAAATTTTGGTTTCCATAAAATATTCAATAGAAGCCACTGGCATATTCTTAAGCCAACAGCAGCAGAGTAAGCCCAAACCTTTACAAGATGCTGAAAAAAACCTTGCTGTTGCCATTCAAGAAGTACGGCGCATTTCTCACCATTTACACCCGAGGATTTTAGACGAGCTTGGCTTATCTGCCGCCATCATGTCATTAGGAAAAGAGTTCTCAAAACAAACTGGCATTAATGTTGAAATAACTAAGCCTAAACTCAGTAAACTATTACCAGACGATATTAATACCAGTCTATATCGTGTGGTGCAGGAGTCGCTGATCAATATCGAAAAACACGCAAACGCCACTAAAGTCACTATCGACTTATCAATAGAAAATAAATGGTTAACGTTAGTTATTGCCGATAACGGACAAGGGTTTAATACTAGTACTCCCCAACAGGCTTTTGGTATTGGTTTACGCAACCTAACCGAACGTATTGAATACCACTGTGGCCAACTCACCATTAGTTCATCCAAGTTAGGGACTATTATTACAGCCAATATTCCAACACACGTTTTTGCTTTTTATTTTAATGCCAATAGACAATCATCTAACAAACCTGAGCCGCCCATAACTAAAAATAACACGCATGAATAGGAGCCTAACAAGATGGAAAACTCTGAACTGAGCACTAATAACACCGCCAGTGAGTACATAACCTCGGTATTATTAGTTGATGATCACCCAATGGTGCAAGATGGCTTAACTGCTTGTCTGTCTTATTATCATGACATTAATATTATTGGGTCAACTCAAGACGGTAAAGATGCGTTAACACAAGCTTTAACACTAAAACCTGATGTTATTTTAATGGACATTAGCATGCCCGACATGAACGGTATTGATGCCACCGAAATTATTACCGAGCAACTCAAAAATACACGCGTACTTATTTTTAGTATGCATGACAGCATAGAGTTTGTGAGTAGCGCCATGCAAGCAGGTGCGTCGGGTTATATTCTAAAAGACACTGGCTCTGCAGAAGTATACGCTGCGATAAAAGCGGTAGCCTCAGGGGAAAAATATTTCAGCCCCTCAATTGCTCAAGCCTTAATAGATAGTCCACTCGGTGATGAAAAAGAAAAGCTTACTACGCGAGAGCAAGTTATTTTAGCCTATACAGCGCAAGGGTACGCCTGTAAAACCATTGCAAAAATGCTCAATATTAGCTTTCGCACCGTTGAAGCTCACCGACGCAATATTAAGGCAAAACTCAATGTAGATAGCTTAGCAGAGCTAATTCGCTATGCGGTAAATCATGGACTGGTTGATAGTGAGTAGTTTTTATAACTAATTGGCATATAAGAAAAAACTGGTTTTATTTACATTTATTAGGCATTATCAATATTGCATATTTATTACACCGTTTAGGCTTGTAAATAACAAGGAGGGTTAACAACATGGCTACTACATTATTCTGTTGGCATACCACTAGCCCTTTACTAACAGAGCTGGAACAAGGTATAGCATTAGCTAAGCAAAGCCCTGCAAAAAGTCTGTTAATATTAAGCTGCAACCAAAACAATTACACTCCCGCACAACTCGACCCTATTTTAACCCAACTCGACTTACCTGTATGCGGCGGTATTTATCCACTAATTATCCATCAAAAAAATGTTCTAGAGCAAGGTTCACTAATCATCGGGTTTAATGAGCACATTAACATTGCCAATTTCACTCACTTAAGCGCCATTAAAACAGAAAAAGCACTAGAGGCTTATTTAAGCGACCCCCAATACGCTATTACTATTGCCGAAAGCAGTTTACTGATGTTTTATGATAGCCTGGTTAATGGTGTAGAGAACTTTTTAGATACATTGTTTGAACTGCTCGATCATGATATTTCTATCGCAGGAGGTGGTGCTGGTAATTTAGATTTCATTCAAAAACCTTGTATTTACAGCAACCAAGGCTTACTTAGTGACACCATTCAATTAGCCGCTTTACCTTACGATTTAAGCATCGGTATAGCCCATGGTTGGGAAACCTTTAAAGGGCCTTTTTTAGTGTCAGAGGCGCAAGGACAAACGGTGCACAGTTTAAACTACCTGCCTGCCTTTGAGACTTACAAGAACATTATTGAAAGTGAAAGCGACTATTGTTTTGATACAGATGACTTTTTCGAGATAGCAAAGCACTTCCCTCTAGGCATCGAAGATATTAACCATAACTTAATCGTACGTGATCCCATTTTAGCGATTAATAACCAACTACAATGCTTAGGTAATGTTCCTGTAAATAGTATGGTTTATTTACTCAAGAGCAATATCGACAGCTTAATAGACTCAGCGAAACAGGCGGCAATCACCTCTCTTACACCTACTAGAAACACAATAACAACATCAATAAATGACCTAACTCAATACAAGCATGAGTTTTCAGCTACTATGGTATTTGACTGCATTAGTCGCGATTTATATATGCAAGAAGACTTTTCAAGGGAAATTGCTGTTATCGCTCAACAGTGCCAGCACAATAATCTTTTTGGGGTGTTATCCTTAGGTGAAATAGCAAAGAATAAAAGCGGCGCCATTCGGCTACTCAATAAATCAACAGTAATCATTTCATGGTAATTTAATAACAGTATGATGAACAACAACGCATTATTTATTATTTCATTACAACACGAGCTTGCTATGGCCATTGGCAATAAGCTTGATCTTAATGCCATGTTAAAGGTATTTTTAAAAGTTTGCTTTAGCCGTTTAAACTTAACCAGTGCACATGTTTACATTTATACCGATAAAAACGGTACTCCCAAGTCATTTTCAGCACAAGAAGATAATAGCTTTAATCACCTATTGAGTATTCCTAAAAACAAGCGTAATCAACCATGGCAAAATAATATAATATTACAAGATTTTGCACTGCAAGTAGAACAGACAAAACTCAAGCAAATGTTTACTTGTCAAAACGGTCAGCACCTTTATGGCTTTATTATTCCTAAACATGGCGTGCTTATTTTTGAAACACATTATCAAATTGAAACAACAGTTCAAAAAGCGCTCACACCTATTTTAAACAAGCTAGCCACCAGCTGTTATACCTCTATTGTGCACGACTCTTTAGTACAAGAAGTTTATTCTCGACAACTTGCTGAAGAAACAGTCATTTTTCAAGCACAGCATGATGGTTTAACCGGTTTATATAACCGACAACATTTTAATAATTTACTAGCGAACTCTATTGATAATGCCATAAAAGATAACCAGCTTGGTGCTGTTGTTTTTATCGATTTAAACCGCTTTAAACCCATTAATGATGCCTTAGGGCATGCCGTTGGTGATAAAATATTAGTCACCCTAGCTAACAGATTGCATACTATTGCTAATCAAAATATTGACATTGCACGCTTTGGTGGTGATGAATTCACGTTATTAATTAATCAGTTAAGATCTCAAAAAAGTCAGGAATATCAACTCGAAATTAGTGAAATAATTCAAAGTATCAATCAAGCATTAGCCTCCGCTTTTATAGTTGATGGCAATGCTTATAAGTTAAGTTGCAGTATTGGCTATGCACTATTCCCATTACAAAGTGATATGTCGACCAGTATTATTAAATATGCCGATATTGCGATGTATGAAGCTAAGCGCGCTAAAACACCTCTTGGATTGCAATATCACACTGCAATGTCGGATAAAATCAATAAACGCTTGGCTTATATTGAAGACATGAAAGCCAGTTTAGTCGCTGGCGATTTCAGACTGCACTACCAAGCGCAATATAACCATTCAGGACAAATCACGGGAGCTGAGGCGTTACTACGCTGGCAACATCCCGTGCATGGTATGGAGTCACCTGCGGTTTATATTCCCATTGCTGAAGAAAGTAATCTAATTATTGCTATTGGACAATGGGTTTTAGAGCAAGCGTGCCGTGATATTAAACAATTAGAAACATTGGGGTTACCTAGTAGCTTTAAACGCGTATTTATTAATATTAGTGCAAAGCAACTTATTCAGGCTGACTTTCAAGACAAAATGTTAGCAGCAATTGAGCAACAAAAGATTAATGCTCAGCACATTGCCTTAGAGCTTACTGAGAACTTATTGGTAGAAGATATTGAAAAGTCGATAACCTTAATTAATGCTTTAAAAGCACAATCGGTTGATTGCGCTATTGATGATTTTGGCACAGGTTATTCTTCGCTTAACTACCTAAAAAAAATCCCTGCTAGCGTGTTAAAAATAGATCGCTCGTTTGTCACCAATATTAATCAATCAAGCGAAAGTGCTGCCATTGCCAGTATGATTATCAGCCTTGGTAAAACCTTGAATATGAAAGTATTGGCTGAAGGCGTTGAAACCTTAGAAGAATTAAATTGTTTGAAAACCTTGGGTTGTTATCACTACCAAGGCTTTTATTTTAGTAAGCCATTGCCTTTAGAAAGCTTTATCGAGCTACTTAATTCAAGTGAATAAAAGCTTATTATAGTGCCACAACACTACGAGCTATAAATATTCAATCATAATACCGATAAACACCACCATGCCCACCCAATGGTTATGTAAAAAGGCATTAAAGCAAGCTTCTCGCTCTCGATTGCTAATGAGGATTTGTTGGTAAGTAAACATTGCACCAGCAATAACAATACTTAATTGATAAGGCCAACCAAAGGCAAGAATGTCACCAACAGTCCACAGTAAAGCCAGTACTAATAACTGTAAAAAACCAATAATGCGCTTATCATTATCAGCAAACAAAATAGCGGTTGATTTAACTCCTATCTTTAAGTCATCATCTCGATCAACCATGGCATATATAGTGTCATAAGCTACAGTCCATAGTAAGTTAGCAATAAATAACAACCAAGCAACTAACGGCACTTCACCCTGCGCTTCAGAAAACGCCATTATCATACCCCAACTAAACGCAGCACCAAGTACCACTTGCGGTAATTGAGTGTAGCGTTTCATAAAGGGATAAAGTGATGCAAGTGCCAATGCCACTGCCGATAAGTAAATAGTTGGCCAACTCAAAGTAAGCACTAAACCCAGCGCCATGCCTATTAATATGCCAAATAAATTAATGGCGGTATTAGTGGTCATCATTCCTGACACTAAAGGCCTGTTTTGGGTGCGTTCAACTTTACCGTCTATTTTTCTGTCCGCTATATCATTAATCACACAGCCAGCACTACGCATGATAAAAACGCCAAGCGTAAAAACGAGTAATAAATGAAAATTCGGCCAGCCATCACTAGCTATCCACAATGCCCAATATGTTGGCCATAATAGTAAATAAGTGCCAATAGGCTTGTCCATACGCGTGATTAATTTAATAGCTTGCCAATTTTGGTTTAACTTACTCAGCATGATTTATTCCTGCGTTAACACTCAAAGGCGTTTGTTGATAAGCGAATGCTTGCGGTAAAAACACTTCAGCAACTACGAGTGGTTTATCGCCTAACATAAACGTAGAGCGACGCCCCCATAAGGGCTTCCCTACCGCTAATTGTAAATACTGTGAAAGCTGCCCGACGCTTGACTGTTTATCAAACGAGGCTATATGAATTTTTTTTCGTGTTAATAACGGGCTACTAAATAATACTTGTCCTAACGATTGAGTACCTAAGTTAGCTAAGTGTTGCTCTTCACCCGTTAAACTCGATAACGGTAATAAACTGCGCGCAAACACTTGTGGTACATGGTCACAATGCAAAAGCACTTCTCTTACGAGTACTTGCTCTCCTGCACAAATTTCAGCAGTAGCTTCAGCAGCACTGCATGCCTCAACTTTTTGTCCCAAAAGCTCAACACTAAAATGAGTACAGTGCTTCTTTAACCTTGCAGTAAGCGACGCAGAATCGAGTAACCAGTCTAATAAAGAATGAGTTAACTGACTGCGGCTAGGATCATGCCAATGGCTAGCTAATGTAACAGGAAATAATGGGTGTGGCTGGCTCATAAAATTTAATAGTAACGAAAAACGCGCTTATAATAACACTGTTTGTTGCAGAACTCATTGACCTAAAGAGCATCAATAAAAATTTTGCCTTTTTTATAAAATAAACAAGCAAAACATTAAAATAAGGTTATCATAAGGAATAATCTTCTCACTTTAAACTGACGGTAAGTTTGTCTTTATGCTTAAATATTTCTTCACTTTATTATTGTTATCCATTTCACTATTTTCAGCTTCTGCTCACGCTTCTAAATATGCCTATTATGGTTTCGAGCCTGATATAGTTACCAATTATGTGGCAGTAAAGAAGAAAATGGGCTTTGTACGTTTAACTGTTGAGCTAATGGTTGAAGGTGATAACTTGTCTATTGTTGAACATCATGCGCCACTGTTACGCGATGCTATTATTAACATTATCGGTCAACAAGGCGAGGCTAGAATCAAGTCAATGAAAGGTCGTGCTGAAATTCAATTAATGTGCGAAGAAGAGGTTAAAGATTTACTCACCAAAGAAACAGGAAAGCCTTTAATCAAAAAATTACTCTTTACCCAATGGTTAGATAACTAAACACAACTTAAGCTTAGAACAAAAACACGGCTAATAGTTATGCCGTGTTTTATTGATTATATTGATTAAGTATCCTAACTTTACTTATCTTTTTTTAGTACTTTCACAGTAAATACCGCTAAAAAACAGCCTGATAACAAACCAAGTAAATGCGCGGTATTAGCAACATTTACAGGGAGTAAATCAACAAACCCCAATATTAACCAAAAAAGTAAAAACCCTACAATAGGTTTAGATAACGATAAGCCTTTCTCGGGTGCTAAATAACCATACCACCAAACAAAACCCACTAGCGCATAAACAACCCCAGATAAACCACCAAAGTTCGGACCTGACACTAAATATTGCCCTAAATTCGAAACTATCGCCGACAGTAGCAACAAATTAATTAAAGTGCCTTTGCCTAAGGTTTTCTCAATACTGCCACCTAATTGCCACCACCACATAGTATTGAAAACAATATGTAATAATGAAAAATGGAAAAATGCTGGCCCTAGCACTCGTAACGGTTGCGCTATAAAAGCATCGATTGATAGCTGTGGATAAAACTGCAATGCCTTAAATAAACTTTGCGCCCAGGTTGGACTAACACTACTAGCAATAAAAACCGCCCAACATATGGCAAAAACGCTTAACGTCACCATACCCGCATGAGCTAAAAAGCTTTGTTTAAAAGTATCAAGCAAGGACGCTTCACCATTACGTACGCTAACAACTTCACCACTTTGCCAAGCCGCTTGTTGGTATTTTTGCGCATAAGGCTGTTTAATAAATTGTTCAAATTCATGCTGTGCTTGCGCCAGCTTTGCTTGCTCACAATAAATAATAAAACCGCTATCGGCTTCAACAACTTTTGCAATAATATCCAGCGACGTTAAATAATTAGCAAATAAAAGCGCAATATTATGGGCTTTAACCTCAACTAACGAAACTAGCGCTGATGCTTCATCAACAGGATGATTTAACGGCTCACTCATTAGCGCTCAATGTTTTCAGGGTATAGTGCTTGCCATTGCTCAAAACCGCCATCTAAAGAATAAACCTCGGTAAAGTCTTGGCTAATTAAAAACTGAGCGGCTTGTTGACTTGAAATACCATGATAACAGCACACAACAACAGGCATATCAAAGTCAGCGGTTCTTAAAAACTCAGGTAACGACTCATTAGTTAAATGGATTGCAGATTCAATACGACCATTTTTAAAAGAGGTAGCATCACGAATATCAACAACAACATGGGTTTTATTTGCCAAGACCTCATGCAATTCATTTACATTCATATGTTGAAAAACTTCTTCATTGCTTGCCAAAATAGTTACCTCTTTCTTTGTTATATTTGCAATAAGACCCGAGTCATTTAAAAACTACGGGCCTGATCGTTACACGCTTTGATTAGGTCCAGTCTAAAATAACTTTACCTGACTGACCAGAGCGCATTACATCAAAACCTTGTTGAAAGTCATCTACATTATAATGATGCGTAATAATCGGTGATAAATCTAAACCTGATTGAATTAAGCTGGCCATTTTATACCAAGTCTCGAACATTTCTCGACCGTAAATACCTTTAATGGTTAACCCTTTAAAGATAACTTGGCTCCAATCAATCGCCATATCACTACCAGGAATACCTAACATGGCAATTTTACCGCCATTATTCATATTTTCTAACATACCGGTAAATGCCGAAGGTACACCTGACATTTCCATACCAACATCAAAACCTTCCGTCATCCCTAAATCATTCATCACATCTTTAAGGTTTTCTTTACTTACATCAACAGCGCGTGTTGCACCCATTTTACGTGCTAGCTCTAAACGATATTCGTTAACGTCAGTAATAACAACATGGCGTGCGCCAACATGCTTAGCAACCGCTGCCGCCATAATACCTATAGGGCCAGCACCGGTAATTAAAACATCTTCGCCCACTAAATCAAAAGACAATGCCGTATGTACAGCGTTACCAAACGGGTCAAAAATAGCCGCTAAATCATCTGAAATTTCATCAGGTAATTTAAAAGCATTATAAGCAGGGATCACCAAGTATTCAGCGAAGGAGCCAGGGCGATTAACACCAACACCAACAGTATTACGACATAAATGCGTACGACCACCACGACAGTTACGGCAATGACCACAAGTAATATGACCCTCACCCGAAACTCGGTCACCAAGACTAAAACCTTTTACTTCTTGGCCAATACCAACCACTTCGCCTGCATATTCATGACCAACCACCATAGGTACTGGAATAGTTTTTTGCGACCATTCATCCCAATTATAAATATGAATATCGGTACCACAAATAGCGGTTTTTTTAATTTTAATTAATAAATCATTATGGCCTACTTCAGGTTTTTCAGAGGTGGTTAACCAAATACCCGGTTCTGCTTTTAATTTTGCTAAAGATTTCATTATTGCTCTCTTTCTAACTACCAATATCGGCATAGCTAAGTTGTATAGCCCAATTTATATTTTTCATGTAAGTGGGCTATACAAGTGACTATGTCATTAATTATTAAATAATACCCATTTCTTTACCAATACGAGTGAACGCATCAATAGCAGTGTCTAGCTGAGCTTTACTGTGTGCTGCAGAGATTTGCGTACGAATACGGGCTTGGCCTTTCGGTACAACAGGAAATGAGAAGCCGATAACATAAATACCTTCGGCAAGTAATTTGTTAGCCATATCACTGGCTACTTTAGCGTCGCCTAACATAACAGGAACAATTGCATGATCGGCCCCTGCACAAGTAAAGCCAGCAGCTTCCATATTATTGCGGAAATAAGCAGCGTTATCTTTTAAGGTTTTACGTAAATCATCACCGTCTGCTAATAGTTCAAGTACTTTTAATGAAGCATTAACAATGGCTGGTGCCAGTGAGTTAGAAAATAAATAGGGACGTGAACGTTGACGTAACCATTCAACCACTTCTTTTTTACCTGAAGTGTAACCACCCGAAGCGCCACCCATAGCTTTACCTAAGGTGCCAGTGATAATGTCAACGCGCCCCATTACTTCACAATATTCATGGCTACCACGACCTTGTTCACCAACAAAACCAACCGCGTGTGAGTCATCAACCATAACCATAGCATTGTATTTTTCAGCTAAGTCACAAACACCCTTCAAATTAGCAATAACGCCGTCCATTGAAAAAACACCGTCAGTAGCAATTAACTTAAAACGCGCGCCAGCAGCCTCTGCTTCAATTAAGCACTGCTCTAATGCTGCCATATCATTATTTGCATAACGAAAACGTTTTGCTTTACATAAACGTACGCCATCAATAATAGAAGCGTGATTTAACGCATCACTAATAATCGCATCTTCACCCGTTAATAAGGTTTCAAATAAACCCGCATTAGCGTCAAAACATGATGAATACAAAATAGTATCTTCCATGCCTAGAAACTCACTAATTCCTTGCTCTAATGACTTATGAATATCTTGTGTACCACAAATAAAGCGCACTGATGCCATACCAAAACCATGCTCATCTAAGCCTGTTTTTGCTGCAGCAATTAACGCAGGATGGTTCGCTAAGCCTAAGTAGTTGTTCGCACAAAAATTAACAACTTTCTCACCGCTAGCTACGGCTATATTGGCTTGCTGAGCAGTGGTAATAACACGCTCCGCTTTATATAAGCCATCGGCTTTTACTTGATTAATTTGATCTTGAATATGATGATAGAAATTTGCTGACATGTTTTCGCCTCAACAGGTAATTGAATATTTAGCTTATCTAAGCGCTGATTACGTTTTGGTTTTTACCAAATAATAGTGTTAACTGTAGCCAGCTTTAGCGTTTTTGCTATTGTACGACAATCATCAATCAAATGCGCCATAAGCCGAATGATATTTTGTAAAATTTTAACTGAGTGTCACAAAAGCTTTACTGCTGCTCTATTGTTGTTTTAAATACCCCGAACCACTGTTTATGACAAATTAAATTTTAACCACTCAACAATATCTATTACTAATCTTCTGTTGCTTTTGAGAAGCTGACTATTGTTTTTATCTACTTTAAATATTTGAATTTTAGATTTTTTATCTCCATTCCAATTAAATAATTCTTGAGCAACGCTAAGACTAGCTAATTGATGCCCCGAGCTAACAAAGTAACTAGGAGCGTCAAGTAAGGTTTTATAACGTTCTTTATCGCTATATGACATTTCAGGGTTTAATAATACCCAAGCTTTAACATGATATTTTTGTGCCAACTCAAGCGTATAGCCACTAGAGCAGCCACTAGCAACAACCGCAATGCCTTTGCTCTTATCTAACTCTTTACGCAAATAGTGATAAGCTGCTATAACATCTTCAGGCCAATATGACGTTAATAGAGCCAAGTCACTCTGATAGCTCACTAAATCTTTAGCCTGTTTTTTTAATTCTTGCTCAAAAAAACCATTATCCGTGCTATCACCGTAACCTCTAAAGTCTAATGACAACACATGTAAACCGCTATTAGCTAGATTTTGTGCCAGCTCCTGATAGTTTTTACGACTCTCTTTGCAGTCATGCAAAATCAACACACCACCCATGTGTTGAGCGGCTTCTTTTTGAGGGAAATGAAGGTAATCTGCCGCCAATAAAAACCGTCTGTCGACATCGGCTTTAAACTTAACCATATGGCTTGGCAGTGCTTTTTCATCTGCCTCAATATCAGCTAGCGCCATAGAGGTAAATGGGCAACATAGTAACAATAGCGCCATGAATTTGCGTTTGTGTCGATAGCAATAAGATAAAACCTGAAACAGCTCGCACGAATTAGGTTTAGGGTGAAAGGAATGTGAAAACGATGATATTAATTTTATGAGCATAACTGACTAACACTTATATTTAGTTGATTGCTTGCGTATAATCTACCGACTAACTCACTATAGAGCAATTTATGTTTGCCTTGCTATTTTACCGTATACTTTTATTAAGCTTGTTACCTATAGTGCTGATTGCCTTACTTTTACGCTCTAAAAATAACAAGCAATATCGGCAGCGCATATCAGAGCGCTTAGGGTTTATTTCTAACTCAATCAAACCTGACGGCATTGTTGTGCATGCAGCCAGTGTCGGTGAAGTACTTGCCCTTAAACCTTTCATTAATGAGTTATTAACTAACTACCCTGCACTAGCGATTACGGTTACCACGTTTACGCCTACTGGCTCTGCGCAAGTTAAAAAACTTTTTGGTAATTCTGTTCAGCATTGTTATTTGCCGCTTGATATATTTCCATGTACTTGGTTATTTTTACAGCGAGTCAAACCTCAATTAGTCATTTTTATGGAAACTGAGTTATGGCCTAACTTAATCGCCCAGTGCCATCACAAAAAAATAAAACTACTACTGATTAATGGCCGCCTATCGAAAAAATCATTACACAGCTACAGTAAATTAAAAGCGCTAATCACTCCATGTTTACAGCGTTTTGATACTATATTGACGCAAAGCCAGCAAAATTTAGCACATTTTATACAATTAGGTGCTCGATCTGAGCAATGCCTAAATAGTGGTAATGTAAAATTTGATATCAGTATTAATGATGAGTTAGCGCAAAAGCAAACTGAGCTAGCACAATATATCCCTAACCACCGTAAAACATGGATAGTCGCCAGTACTCATCAGGGCGATGAAAAGTTAGCATTACTTGCCTTTACTAAAATTCTAGCCCATTTTCCACAATTGCTATTAGTATTAGTACCTCGTCATCCTGAGCGCTTTCAATCTGTTGCTGAGCAATGTCAAAAGCAAGGTTTCAGCACAATAAAACGCAGCGATAAAAAGGTTATTAACGATGAAAATATCTGGTTACTCGATAGTTTAGGCGAATTAATGGCAACTTTTGCCTTAGGTGACATTATTACTATGGGGGGGAGTTTTAGCGGTAGTATTGGCGGGCATAATCCATTGGAGCCTGCACTCTTTAAGAAACCTATTATTGTCGGTAATGACATGAGTAACTTTACCGAAGTAATGCAGCAAATGCAGCATGAAAACGGCATAGTGCAACTAAAAACACCAGCGACCACCACAAGTATTGATGAACAAGCCGATGAACTCGCGAATAGTGTTATCAAATTACTCTCGGCGCCTGAGCAACAGCATATTTTAGGGCAACATGCCTATAACGTAGTACTTGCCAACCAAGGTGCAACCCAAACAACACTTCAGCAAGTACAAAGCCTCCTAAACCAATAAACGAATACCTAGCTGGTTAACCTCTGTCATATAATTTTACAGTATGTAAAACTATTAATAACCACCCAATAATTCCAACACTAACATGCTGTTTTACCTGTTGTAATAATTCATGGCACGAACAGTGCTTAGATCAAACTGTGCTTTAATTATATTGGCACAAGAACACCACGTTAAGACGTACTAATTACTTTTAGGTTTAACAGGACACTCTTTATGAAATTATTTACTAGTCTAGCACTTGTACTAGCACTTATTCTAAGCACTACAACGCACGTTAATGCGACTACAATCAAGCTTAATAACAATATTGCCTTAGGCGCATTGAACCTTGATCAAGGTTTTACTGACTTTTATGGTTATGGTAGCAACATTCGTTACTCTTCAAACACAGGTTATGAAGCAAACAACGCACTAGTTATGTTTTTTGCAGAATACAACAATAACTTAGCCTTATTTGTATTAGCCGATAGCGCAAATAGTACTGGTAAAGGTAAAGCTAAATTCAGTGTAAATAACTTAAATGACTTCGGTAACATTATTTTTAAAGATGATACTAGCGATACTAATATTACTAATGGCATTAAGTGGGCTTGGGCATCAAAGCGTAACGACGGCTTAGTTTTTCAATTAAATGATCCTAATAATTTCAATTTAGATATTGCTATTACTAACACGCAAGGCTTAGGCCAGGGCTTTAAATTTTTATCATTTGATGCAAGCAACCAAGTGACTAGCCACAACTTTACTCAAGCAAACAGTTTAGGTGAGTTTAATATTGCCACGATTCCTGAGCCAACAACTATTGCTGTATTAGCACTGGCTTTATTTGCTTTAGCCGCTTCACGACGCAAAGCATAAGATGCTATAGGCTTTGCTAAATGCCTAGTTTAAAAAGTTAAAAACAATCTCGAAAGATCAACAGCCCCTAAAGACTCAAGTGAAAGCTTGGGTCTTTTTTTGTTTCTTCCTCAATAAAAAAATAAGAATTTATTGACCCTCAAGCTAATCCCCTCGACAATAACATTTATTGTTAACCACCTAGCGATACAACAACTTTTAATGACAACAAGCCAAGATAAAACCTTCGTACTTGATAATGATCACTGTCTTTATAATTGTGATGAAATATCGCATTTCAGCCCTGAAATGCTCAATGCTGAATACTGGCAACTGCGTAATGCTATTACTGGTTCAGCACAGGGTCGCGGCACTACTTGGTTTATTGGCGTAAAACATCGCAACAAACCTACCCAGCATTGGGTGCTTCGCCATTATTATCGTGGTGGTCTCATTGGTAAAGTCATTAACGATACGTATTTATTTACGGGTATGAAAAACACTCGCGCCGCCAAAGAATACGCACTACTACAGCATATGAGTAGTTTAAGCTTGCCCGCGCCAAAGGCCGTTGCTTATCGCGTAACTCGTTATGGTATTTTTTATAAAGCCGACTTACTTTCTAGCAGAATTACTCAAGCAACCGATCTGGTTGATATATTAAGTAAAGGCTCAATTACTGATGCGCTGTGGCAAAATATCGGCGCAACAATTAAACGTTTTCATGACCAAGGCATTTATCATCACGACTTAAATAGTCACAATATTTTGATTAATGATGAAAATGAAGTGTTCTTAATTGATTTTGATCGCGGTGAAGTTCGCACTGATAACGCGAGCGATGTTCGCTGGAAACAAGACAATATGGCAAGATTAGAGCGCTCCTTTTTAAAAGAGCAGAAAAAATTAAGCCAGTTTCATTTTACAAATGAAAACTGGCTTAACTTACTAACTGGCTACAATAAATAGCCATTAGCTTTTGATATTAAATACCAAAGTCTTCGCGATACTTATTAATACTCACTAAGTTAGCAGCAAGTTCAGGTTGGGTTGCTACTTGCTCTTCAAGATAAGTAACAACGTCTGCAAGCGTTACAATAGCAACCACTTGCGTACCAAAATCACGCTCAACTTCTTGAATAGCAGATAACTCGCCCTGACCTTTTTCTTGGCGATCCAGCGCAATAAGAACACCTGATAATTCAGCACCTTGCGCTTTAATGATTTCCATTGACTCACGAATAGCCGTACCCGCAGTAATTACGTCGTCTACTAACATAATTTTACCGGTTAGCTCTGCGCCCACTAATGAACCGCCTTCACCGTGTGTTTTTGCTTCTTTACGGTTAAAGCAATAAGGCACATCAACATTATGGTGATCGTACAACGCAACTGCGGTTGTCGTTGCAATAGGAATACCTTTATAGGCAGGCCCAAACACTAAATCGTAGTCAATGTTAGCATCAACTAATGCTGCGGCATAAAAACGACCTAAACGCGCTAAGTCACCACCGGTTTTAAATAAACCTGCATTGAAAAAGTATGGACTCGTTCGGCCAGACTTTAAGGTAAATTCGCCAAAACGTAATACTTGTTTGGCTAACGCAAATTCAATAAAGTCACGTTGGTAATCTTTCATGTCGATATTTTCCTAATCTATTGAATAAATTAAATTTAAATTAGAGCTTCTTTCTGAATTTCGAATAACTCATTAATGCTATTTTTTGCTAATGCTAACATTGCTTGTAATTCATCAAAGCTGAACGGCTCTTCTTCGGCCGTACCTTGTACTTCAATTAACTTGCCGGTATCTGTCATAATGACGTTCATGTCAGTTTCAGCGTTCGAGTCTTCAGCATAGTCTAAATCTGATACTGGCTCACCTTGATAAACACCAACCGATACTGCAGCAATCATATGTTTAAGTGGATTGGTTTTAATAATATCTTTCGCGCGCATGTAGTTAAGAGCATCAACTAAAGCAACACAAGCACCTGTAATAGATGCAGTACGTGTACCACCGTCAGCCTGAATTACATCACAATCAACCGAAATAGTATTTTCGCCTAACGCTTTTAAGTCTACCGCTGCACGTAAAGCACGGGCGATTAAACGTGAAATTTCTAAAGTACGGCCACTTTGTTTACCACTAGCCGCTTCACGACGCATACGCGTATGTGTTGAACGAGGTAACATACCGTATTCAGCCGTTACCCAACCTTTACCCTGACCTTTTAAGAAACGTGGTACACCTTCTTCAACTGAAGCAGTACAAATAACCTTAGTATCGCCAAACTCAATTAATACTGAGCCTTCTGCGTGTGCAGTAAATTGGCGAGTAATTGTAACGGGGCGAATTTGCCCTAATGTTCTGCCGCTTGGACGCATGATGTATTCCTTCTAAAAACGTAAGTAGATTAATTATCGGCATTATACCCGAGTATGCTTGAATTGCGAGTTCGCTTATTGTCATACTCCATATAAAACGATGTACACTGATAAAAATCATTTGAAATATAGTACAAGTCACTAGGGTCTTATTAACTAACCGTAAAAAAGATAACGAGAACATAATGAAATCCACCCTATTTAGCATACTACTTAGCCTGAGTATAAGCGGCTTATTCGCACTAAGCATGATAGGTATTGCGTGTGCTAAAAGCCCAGCAATAACGGTTTACTCTGCCAATAACTTACCAATCTACAGTAAGGTTTATGATGATACTCGCGATCCTTTTAAAGATGCGACTGACGCACTGGCATTAGCTAAAACAAGTAATCGCCAAGTATTAATAGAAGTTGGCGGAAACTGGTGCAGTTGGTGTCACAAAATGGATGCTTTTTTAGAGGAAAATCCCGATATTTATCAAGCCTTGCATAGCCAATATGTGTTGTTAAAAATTAATGTTAGCGACAGTAATGAAAATGAAGCGTTTATGTCATCATTACCACCTGTACTGGGTTATCCTCATATGTATGTATCAACCTCCACGGGTAAAATGTTGTTGTCAAAAGATACTGCTGAATTGTTAGTTGATGGTAATTATTCACGAGAACAATGGCTTACTTTCTTACATAAGTGGTCTAATTCATTTGCGCCAAAGTATATTCAAACATCACATAAATTACGCATTTAAACATTAGGGAATTATTTTGACGACCTTATTTTCCGGTAAATCTTTTTTTGATGAAAGCTACCAAACGCCTGAGTTTATTAAAAACAAAAACCTCACTCGCCGCCGTCTTTTAAAGTCAGCCGCAGGTGTTGGTGCAGCTTCTGTTTTTCCTGCTTTCTCGTTTAATGCTGATGTACAAAAAGCGTTATCATCATTACTCAATTCCGACCCATGGCTAACGCTCAATGCTACGCTAGAGCATTTATTACCTGAGTCGCCAACAACAAACAGTAATAATACGACTGCGCAAGATATTAGCGCGAAACAAATTAATGCCACGGCTTATCTTTATCAAATAATGACTATACAGCCGACCGAACAAGCAGAAAAAGACTTTATTCTAAAAGGAGTGGGTTGGTTAAATGGCTACGCGCAAAGCGAAAAAAAACAAAGCTTTGTTGAGCTTGGTTTTACTGAAAAAGAACAACTGTTAAAAGGTATTAATCAATCTCGCGCTGGTCAAAATTGGTTAAATACACTGCTCGGTTATATTTTTGAAGCCATGCTGACACCCGCCGCTTATGGCGGAAACCCAAAAGGTATTGGCTGGCAATGGCTTGAACACCAAGGTGGCTTTCCGTTACCTGAAAAAGGACAGCGCTATTTTGAATTACCGCCACGTGCAAAACCTCAAGGCCATAAGTAATGACCACATCTCAAACAAGTAATTTAAACGCCGACATTTGTATTATTGGTAGTGGCGCAGGAGCCTCTCCTATTGCCTATAGCTTAGCTAATGCAGGAGCTAAAGTACTGGTTTTAGAAAAGGGGCCGTGGTTAACCGAAAAAGAGTTTTTTAAAGATGAACTAGCCATTAGCGTACATGATGCTTACAACCCGAAGTTGTCTGATGAAGAGCACGTGATTGAAGAAGAATACGAAACCAGTGACGGGGTAAGTTTTTGGCAAGGCGAAAAAACCAGTGATTCTGGCTGGAGCTGGTGGAATGGCAATGTGGTTGGTGGTTCATCTAACTTTATGAGTGGTTATTTTCATCGCTTAAAACCAATAGATTTTCGCCTCAAAACAGAGTTTGGTGATATTGAAGGCGCTAACGTTGCCGATTGGCCGATTAGTTATGAAGAATTAGAGCCTTATTACGCCATGGTAGAACGTATTGTTGGTGTTTCTGGCCGTGTAGTAGATCACCCACACCAAGAGCCTAGATCTGCAGACTTTCCTTATCCGCCCGTTGCTGAGTCGCCTATTTCATCATGGATAGACCAAGCCGCAAACAATATTGGTTATCATGCTATTCCAGTACCACGCGCTATTTTATCACGCCCAGCGATGGGTCGTCGTAGCTGCGAATACTCAGGTTACTGTAGTAGTTATGGTTGCTCATCAGGCGCTAAAGGCAGTGGCAGAGCAGCCTTATTAAATCATGCGGTTGCTAGCGGTAATTGCACCATTAAACCCAACTCAAAAGTATTTCATATTGCCACGAATAGCCAAGGTGAAATTAGTGGCGTGCATTATTACGACAGCCAAGGACGTGAAGAAATTGCCACCGCAAAAATTTATGTCGTAGCTTGCCAAGCCGTTGAAACTTCGCGTTTATTGCTTGCTTCTAAAGGCGATAAATTTCCACAGGGCTTAGCAAATAATAATGGTCAAGTGGGTAAAAACTTACTTTTTAGCGGCGGTGGTACAGGCCAAGGTGATTTTATTTATAATGAGTTAACACCAGAGAAAGTGGCTGATTTGAAAACTGTAGGCCCTTTTATTAATCGCGCTTTACAAGATTGGTATCAAATTAACGATAAAAAATTTGCGGCATCACAACAAGGCATAAGTAAAGCTGGCACCGCAAAAGGTGGCACTATCGACTTTCTTTTTCATCAAAACCCTATTGCGCGCGCACGTGGCACACAATGGGGTGAAGACGAGCAAGGCAACAGCCAATTATTATGGGGTGAAGCGCTAAAACAAAGTATGCGTAGTGAATTTACCCGTTATAAAACCCTACGTTTTGAAGTATTTAATGATTGGCTACCCAACGATAACTGTTTTGTATCACTTGATGAAAACACCACAGATCAATGGGGAGATCCCGTTGCCAATGTGCGTATTGGTTATCATCAACATGATCTTAAAGTGGGTAGTTATTTAGCTGAAAAGGCTGAAAAACTATTAGCCGAATTAGGAGCAAAAAATATTTCATCATCGGTTAGTGGCTCACCCGCAACTAATTTAATGGCAGGTGGCTGTCGTTTTGGTAACGATCCGAAAACCTCTGTACTCAATAAACATTGTCAGGCCCATGAAGTAAGCAACTTATATGTAACTGATGGCTCGTTTATGCCAACAGGCGGTAGTGTACCTTATACTTTTACCATTTACGCTAACGCCTTTCGGGTCGCTGAACATATAAAATCACAATGGCAACACTACAGTTAAAATGATTAAGACTTCTAAGTAATAAAAATAAATGACCTGAGCTTGGATGAAAGCTGTGAGTTGATTGGGGGGTTATTGTTTTGGTTTAAATAGCTCTGAAAATTGAAAAATAAGAAAGCTAATAAAAGATAATACAATAGCGATTTCATAACGACTGTAAGCAACAGAGATACCTATAGCGCCAGCGTTCCATAGCCCTGCCGCTGTGGCAGTTCCTTTAACCCCGCTATCGTTTTTGAAAATAGCCCCACCGCCAATAAAACCCATGCCTGTAATAATACCGTACATCACTCTTGCTTCAGCATCAGAGCCTTCATAAACATTGATACCAACCAACATAAAGGCACAGGATGCAATGGTAACTAGTGGGAATGTTCGCAGCCCCGCCCCCCTATCATGCAGCTCACGATTAAGCGCTATAGGTAGTGACAATACAAAGGCAATTCCTAACTGTATAAAATGAAATATAATTAAATTAAAATCTAAACTAATTTCAAACATTTATAATTTCCTCTACCTTACAAAGTATTAATAAAAGCTAAAAAAGCTCTCACTATTCATCTATATATTCCACACGCAACGTAATAAGTCAAAAGAGGCTCTATAGAACATTGCTCACTCACGATTTCTTATTGATAATAATTCTTTTTGAAAATTATACATATCAACCCTGTAAAGTTTACTTATTCATTATCCCTACCAAGTTTCACAACAAAAATATCACTTAATTAACAACAACTTAAAACATGGCATAACTATAGCATTATAACTATTGAAGACACTTTCTGATAAATAATAAGGAGATTAACATGTTAAGTTGGGCATTAACTTTCTTTGTAATAGCAATTATTGCCGCTATTTTCGGTTTTAGCGGAATAGCTGGCGCAGCAGCCGGCATAGCCAAAATCATATTTTTCATTTTTGTCGTATTACTTGTCATTTCATTAATTGCCAATGCATTACGAGGCAAAGCCCCAAGACCTTAAAGTCTTTTGAGCAAATAAAAAATTTTACTTTAACGGAGATTATTATGAATACTTATAAAAACAAAACATTAGCATTAATCACAGTTGTCGCAGCATTAAGTTTAGGGGCATGCTCTGATGATGGCGCTGAAGAGTTAGGTGAAGAATTTGATAAAGTAGTGTCAGATACTAAGGATGCCGCTTCAGATGCTGGCAACGCAATAGAAGATGCCTGTGAAGATGTTAAAGATAAGCTAGAAACTAAAGATAATGATTGTTAATTTATAATTACATCAGCACTATATTCCTTGTTGTTTAACGGGAATAAACAAAATAGCTAAATATTTTTATTTAGCTATTTTTTATGTGTGGCAAAAATAAATTAGACTCAACGCCTGTGGTTCTGTCGGGATGATTAATCAAAACAAGTAATAATAACGACCACTTTAAGAACTTCTTCTCACTTGCCGTGTTAGATAATAGTGAAAGTTAAATCGAATAGCTTGAAGCAATTAGCAATTGATTCAAGTAGCGTTTATAAATAATTGCCTTCACTTTTTGGTGCTAGTTATTTTAGTGCTAGCTAAACGTACATATCGTGTTTCAGGTTTAAGCTAAGTTTTATTAGCCGTTAGGCGTTGCTCAATTTGTTCAATTTTATTTATAACTAGCTTGGCATCCAATTGAGCAACTTCAAGGCTTTTTTGTTGATCAAAAATCATCTTAATTTGTTCCTCAATAAATTGATATTGCTCTTCATTTTTTACTCGTAAGGCTAACTCTTCAAGTGACTCAAGCAACCGGATAGTTACCGTAGTATTATCCTTAGCGTGCCTTCTAATTTGATCAAAGGCAGAATTCGCTACATCTAAAAAAGTTAGCGCTTTACTGTGTAATCTGGGCTGACCATCCTCATCTTTGAAATGAGATTTAGGGAAGTCTCTTGTAGCTAAGTTACACAGCGTGGAATTTAATTTATCAATACAAGTAATGGCTGTATAGGGATCATTGATACTTGGTGAAAGTGCTCTAAGTGCAATTTCAACTAACTGACCTATGGCAAATACTGGATCTTGAACAGGTGTTCTAACACTACCTAAAATAAAGTGTTTTTTAATACTATCAAGAGTTTTTTCTTCAATAGGTTGCTTCGCATGAAGTAAACCAAATACACCACCTCTTACAACATAATCTCCTGGAGAAAAATCAAGCTGTAATTGTAGGTCTGAGGCTATTAATTGCTTAATGAGCGGCGAAAAGTCAGTTAACTGTACGTAGCCCGAATGCTCAGAGCGTAACTTCTTGCTAAAAATATAATCATTATTACCCAGCTCTTTATCTGTTGATTCGTCATGTTGTAAATCATTAGTCGGTGAGTCTGGAAATAGCTTATCTATACTCTCCTTTAATTCGCAATATACATCCTCTACAACGGAGTCAGCTTGAATAGACACTGAAACATGATGGATGAAGTGAATGAGAAAACCAATACTGACAGAGGTCATTAATATCGCCCATATTACGGTAATACCTGGTCTAAAGTTATATGGTTCCTCTAAGCTAAGTGCACAAAAAACAAGAATACAATAGAAAAAATTCGCAATGAATACTCCTAAAACAGTTTGTGTGGTGCGATCTTTCATAAAGTTTCGCAATAAACGCGGGCCAAATTGTGATGAAGCTAAGGTAAGCGCAACAATGGTAATAGAGAAAGCAATACTCGTAACCGTTATCATAGAAGCAGCAATGGTACCGAGTAATGACCTAATAGCACCGACTTCAGCACTGTAAATAATTGGAAAATATGACTTTAATTTCCATAACAACGAAATATCGATCCAAATAGTGATCGTTGCAATAATCACGGTAAAAATAAGTATCATTGAGGGCAAAAACCAAAAACTTGCTCTTATTGACTCTAGTAAAGGCTCTATTTTTATACTCATAAAATTGTTATTCCCTACTTAAAAAATCGCTGGCTACTTTGACTTATTGCCTATTATTTTTAGCTCCACTAGCAAAACCTTTTGCTATTGAACGAAAGTGGTTCACTGACTAGCCTTTGTACTTTATATTCTCTCGACAAACCTACATGCTGTTAATCGTTTTAACATTACTGCTGAGCTATAAGTGTGCCATAATTTAACTAACTGATTATATTACTGATATAAAACATATCATGCAGTTATTAATAATTATTATGAAAAAAATACTGACTACAATGTACTTTTTTCATAGACACTTTGTAACGATTAAACATCAAAACGTTAACGTTTATAAGTAATAGAAACGGCCCTATCAACTTTGCACATGCTTAATTTTCTTATATGCTTGAAATTAATTGTTTTTTACTAGGATTTTATGGCTAACTGTAATGTTAGTTTTAAACTAAAGAGTTAGGCGTGAATATTGCTTAATTTACTTTTTTATCATGTCGTTATCTTAACTTAACACCAAGTAAGGCCATTATGTCAGTAACACCACCTACATCATCAAAATTAGAGCCATTCGAACGCAAAACTAGTATTAACTCAATATGCATTTATACACTGACAGTATTAGCTATATTCTATACCGCATATTTAGCTCAGGATTTAATTCTTTTACTTTTAGTTGCAGGTTTAATATCTCTATTATTAAGCCCTGGTGTAAAAGCATTAGAGCGACTTTTTATTCCTCGTGTTCTAGGGTCGACCCTTCTTTTAAGCTGTTTATTGCTACCAAGTGCTGCCCTCATCATACAACTAGAAGAGCCTGTCACCAAATGGACCAAGTTATTACCTGAGCTTTCGGTGCATGTATCAGAAACATTAGAAGAACTTAATCGGGCTATTGATAAAAAGAGCACGCCAGATAACATTGAATCACAAGAAGTTAAAAAGAGCTGGTTTTCATGGTTTGAAGACGAACCAAAGGTTAACAGCCAACCGCAAAAAACAGACACTATTCACACGCAGTTAAAAGCATCTTTATTTTCATTAGCTACAGACTTTATGGTTTTGGCACCGCTCGCACTAATACAGTTATTAACGACAATAATCTTAATTTTATTTACCTTAGTTTATTCACCCAAACTATTTAGGCAGTATGTTAAATTATTTGTTACTGAAAAACGCCAGCGTAACGTATTTAAATTTGCTTTAAATATGCAGCAAAAATTATCACGCTACATCCTAACAGTTAGTGTAATTAATATTGGCCTCAGCTTAGCTGCAATAATTATTTTTACTACCATGGGTTTAGAGGATGCATTGTTGTGGGGATTAATAGTAGGTTTTGTTAATTTTATTCCCTTTGTGGGGCCCTCATTTGCCTTGGCAGCAATAGCCATTGCCGGTTCCGTTCAATGGGGGGTTGATATTAAAGTATTACTTACCCTGTCAGGTGTTTTGGCACTCAACATACTTGAGTCACAACTTATTACCCCTTTAGTATTAGCTAAAAACATGCGTATAAATCCTTTTATTATAATTATATGGCTACTCATTACAGGGTGGTTATGGGGCTTAACTGGGTTACTCATTGCGGTACCGCTATTGGTATGTATTAAGCTGGTATTAGCGCAATTCAAATCAACATCAAAATGGGTTAAATTTTTAGCAACTCAATAATTAAAGTAGCGTTTCCACTCATATAAAATCAACTTAGAAAAGTATTGTTTAAATATAGTTATAGAACGTTTTTGCTTGGGGTATCACAGTATTTTTCTTGATTGTAATAAGCTAGATGGCCTGATACTACAAGAGTATCAGGCCATCTAATTTATTTAATCTCAACTCTGTTTAAGAAGTTTTTAATATAGTGAGATAGTTTTACTTAATTCAAGGCTTATTGAGCCGATCTGAGGTTATTTAACCTGAACTCGGTTTAAGAGATACTTAACAAATTGAAATATAATAAAAAATTACTTTTCTGAATCTCTAGCTT
>NZ_JAHKPW010000038.1:0-9275 GCF_018860755.1 Colwellia sp. D2M02
GGGATAAATTCACAGTAAAATGAAAAGGTATCAATAAAGAGCTACCTTTTCATTTCCTGCTTCGTAGCTTACTTACTCGCTAACATTGATAACGCCATAGCTTCAGCCACCTTAATGCCATCAATCCCTGCAGATAAAATACCGCCAGCATAACCTGCGCCCTCGCCTGCAGGATATAATCCCTTAGCATTAAGGCTTTCTAGTGTTTCTTTATCGCGCGTTATTTGAATGGGCGAAGAAGTTCGCGTTTCTACTGCTGTTAGTGTGGCATCATTCATTGAAAAGCCTTTAATTTTTCGCTCAAAAGCTGGTAATGCTTCTCTAATAGCAGTCACCGCATAAGGCGGTAACGCTTCACTTAAATCACAATAAGTAACACCTGGTTTATATGATGGCGCAACACTTCCGTGCTCACCACTTTTTCTATTGGCAAGAAAATCACCAACTAACTGCACAGGTGCATCGTAGCTATCACCTCCTAAACGGAAGGCTTTTTCTTCTAAGTTACGTTGAAATTCTATACCTGCTAATACTGAATCTGTTTGTGCGCCATACTCCCCTTGAGTAAAGTCACTCGGGTCAATACCAACTACAATAGCGCTATTGGCGTTACGTTCATGGCGTGAATACTGGCTCATGCCATTAGTCACTAAACGCCCTTCTTCAGAAGCTGCCGCAACCACAGTCCCCCCAGGGCACATACAAAAACTATACACTGAGCGACCATTACTACAGTGATGTACTAGTTTATAATCTGCAGCCCCTAAGATTTCGTTACCAGCATTTTCACCAAAACGAGCATCGTCAATAACTGATTGTTCATGTTCAATTCTAAACCCTACCGAGAAAGGTTTAGCTTTTATAAAAATACCTTCATCAAAAAGCATTTTAAAGGTATCACGTGCGCTATGACCAATAGCTAAAGCAATATGACGAGTTTTTATTTCCTCGCCACTAGCTAATGTTAAACCCGTTACTTGTTTCTGCTGATAGCCTGATAATTCGGGAGTAACATCTTCTGTAGATATTGCAGAACTTGTGTTGTCATCAAAGTGAATTTTCTCTACCCGCTCACTAAAGCGAACTTCACCGCCAAGTTCAAATATCTTTGCGCGCATTTGCTCAACCATAGTGACTAATTTAAACGTACCTATGTGGGGTTTACTGACATATAAAATTTCATCCGGTGCGCCAGCTTCAACAAATTCATGTAACACTTTGCGGCTATAGTGCTTAGGGTCTTTTACTTGACTATAAAGTTTCCCATCAGAAAAAGTGCCTGCACCGCCCTCGCCAAATTGTACATTTGACTCAGTATTTAATATTTTTTTACGCCAAAAACCGAACGTATCTTTAGTTCGCTCTCTAACTTCTTTACCGCGTTCTAAAATAATCGGTTTAAAGCCCATTTGCGCTAACACTAAACCAACAAATAAACCACATGGTCCCATACCAATCACAACCGGTCGTTCGGTTATATTTTCAGGAGCCTGTCCAACAAATTTATACGCCATATCTGGCGTTTCCTTGACTTGGTTATCTTGCTGAAACTTCACTAATAGCTGTTCGTTTTCAGTGGTATCAACATCTACAGTGTAAATTAAAAAGATATTACTTTTTTTTCTGGCATCGTAACCGCGTTTAAATACAGAAAAGTTAACTAGTTGCGCTTCATCAATTGAGAGTTTATTTAAAATAGCTTGTTGAAGTTCGTGCGCTTGATGGTCAAGGGCTAGTTTTATATTGGTTAAACGAATCATTTCTTTTGAAATCCAGCTGGGACGGGAGTAATTTTCGCTATTTTACCTATCCCGAGGCATTTTAGAAACAAGAGATTGAAATTGTGAGAAACAAAGGTATGATCTACCGCTCTAACCTTGTAAAACCTTTAATTTGCTTTTGAGAAAAAACCATGGCTTTTGTAGTTACTGATAATTGTATTTTATGTAAATACACGGATTGTGTCGCCGTTTGTCCCGCCGACGCATTTTATGAAGGCCCTAATTTTTTAGCTATAAATCCAAATGATTGTATTGATTGTGATTTGTGCCCTGTAGAGTGCCCTGCTGGCGCTATTTTCCAAGAAGATGAAGTACCTGAACATCAAAAAGAGTTTATTGAACTTAATGCGGAGTTATCTCAACACTGGCCACGTATTACTGAAGTAAAGGAGCCACCTAAAGACGCAAAGCAATGGGATGGTATTGAAGGAAAAATTAAATATTTAAAAATTGATGATGAATAACCGCACAGGTAAGGCACTCTGACAGAAAGCGACTATACTCTAAAAGGTGTTAAACAAGCTTTGGAGGTGTCTATGTGGCAGAGTATTGAACAAGCCATTAGCACTGAAACAGGTAAACGCTTTCATATTGTTGAAAAGCAGGCAGTTAGTGCTTGCTCGTTAACAAATACTTTATTGGACAGTAACGAACAACCGCTTAATTTATCTTTTAAAGTAAGTGATGGACAACGTAGTTACTTTATTAAACTGAATAAAAAAGAGTGTTTAGTTAACTTTCAAGCTGAAGCTTATTCTTTAAGGCAAATAAGTAAGCTTACCCACATAGCCTGCCCCCATGTTGCCTCAATAGGCACCACCTTAGATAAAAGCTTTCTAGTACTTGATTACATTAATTTTAGCAAAGCTAAACCTGTACTATGGTACCAATTAGGGCAGCAGCTTGCACAAATGCATTATGAAACACAACATAATCAATTTGGCTGGCAACACGATAACTTTATTGGCGACACGATACAACCTAATCACTGGAGTAACCATTGGCATTCATTTTTTGCTGAACAACGCATTGCTTGGCAATTACAATTGCTCTCTGAGCGTTCAATTCTACTGGGCGATATTGACCATATTGCCAAGGTTTGCCATCAAATATTACGTTGTTATCATGCAACACCTTGTTTAGTACATGGCGATTTATGGCAAGGCAATACAGGGTTCACACATAAACAGGCGATGTTATTTGACCCTGCTTGTTATTATGGTGATAGAGAAGTCGATATCGCTATGACTGAACTTTTTGGACACTTTCCTAACGATTTTTACCATGGCTATGAAGCAGAATATCCTTTAGATGATGGTTATGAGCAAAGAAAGCTAGTTTACAATTTTTATCATATTCTCAATCACGCTAACCTTTTTGGTAATATTTACCTTGAGCAAGCCAAAGCATTACTCGCTCGTATTATGGCATTAAACTACCATTAAGCATGACCTAACTATACTTATAAACTCAATTGGAATATGGAGGTTAACATGCAAAATCAACTCAGTGAAAAACGTATTTGTTGTCCTCATTGTGGTCATCACCTACATACAACTGTTGATGCTTCAGCGGGCGATCAAGATTACTATGATGAATGCCCAGCTTGTTGTATGGAAATTCACTACCATTTGCATATTGATGAATACCGAAAAAAAATTCAACTGTCAATTGACACAGATGATTAACATCAATTTAACGACTCAAAAATGCTGTATAAATAAACTTCCTTAAGTCACAAGTTAGCGCTTGTTTGCTAGGTATATCTCATCTATGATGCGCTAATTATAATGTACTTATACAATAAAGTTATTAGTCATAAAATATTAAATCATTACGTACAGTAATATTTCACGTTATTTCCATTATGTAAGATCTCTATGAATTTACCTGCCTTTTTTACGCACAGTAAAAGTATACTCAAACTCACTTATCCTATTTTAATTGCACAATTGATCCAGAACTTAATGGGCTTTGTTGACATTGTTATGGCTGGGCGTGTTAGTGCTGAAGACTTGGCCGCAGTAGCGGTGGCAAATAGTATTTGGTTACCGCTGATTTTAACCATTTATGGTTTAATCATGGCATTAGCCGCGATTGTTTCCCAACTTGCTGGTGCAAATAAGTACCCTGAAGTTGCTGAGCAAACCTATCAAACCGCTTGGATATCATTAGCTTTAGGCATATCTCTTATTGCACTTTACTACGTTGCCACACCGCTACTTTCACCGATGTTTAGCTTAGAAGGTAATTTAGAAACGCTAATTTTAGATTATTTAGCTTATATCGTTTGGGGCGCTCCTGGCTTTTGTTTGTATTTAGTATTAAGAAATTATGCGGAAGGTCTTTCATATGTAAAACCGACCATGATTATTAGTATTATCGGGTTATTGGTAAATATTCCTGCCAATTATATTTTTATCTATGGCAAGTTAGGTGCTCCAGCTTTAGGTGGTGCAGGTTGTGGTATTGCTACCGCAATCGTTTATTGGGCTATGTTTATCAGCATGCTGATTTATTGCTTTCGCTCAAGCATATTAAAACAGGCTAACTTATTTACGCGCTTTTATTGGCCTAATTTCACCCATATCAAAAATATACTCGCGCTCGGTATTCCCATAGCTTTATCATTATTATTTGAAGTAAGTTTATTTGCTATTGTTGCCATTATTTTAGTACCTTTTGGCTCACAAGTAGTGGCAAGTCACCAAGTCGCATTAAACTTTACAGGTTTAGTGTTTATGGTGCCATTGAGTATTGCCATGGCAACAACCATTAAAGTCGGTTATGCCATCGGAAATAAAAACTACCAACAAGCCAAAGATTACAGTTTTTATTCGGTGATCCTTGGTTTATTACTCGCTTGTGTAACCGCTATTTTAACCGTGGTATTTAGAGAGCAAATAGCCGGTATTTATAGTCGCGAGTTACCTGTAATAGAACTTGCCGCTAGCTTAATGTTACTCGCAACAATTTATCAATTCTCAGATACTATTCAAGTAGTTTCGGCCGGCGCCTTAAGGGGTTATAAAGATACAAAGTCAATTTTATATATTACCTTCGTTTCGTATTGGTTAATTGGTCTTGGTGTTGGTTTAGTATTAGGCATTACTGATTGGGTAGTTCCTAAAATGGGACCTTACGGTTTTTGGATTGGCTTTATTATTGGTTTAACTGCTGCTGCAGTCTTATTAGCGTGGCGTTTGCGCGTTATTCAACAACGCCTTGAGCAAAATAAAGATGAACTACCACCAACAAAAAATAATTCGCCAGAATTTGAACTATAATAGCGAAGCTAAGCTTTAGGTAGCTAACAACTTGATAGTTTGATAGATTTTGAGTGTTAACTGCGCTTCATGTAGATTAAATAAGCACTTAAACACTCATTTAAGCTATTTCGATTAAAACCGCTTGCAAGCTAATCAGACAGGCGCTAACATAGCGCTCGTTAAAGCCTATAAGGCTCTTAACAATTTTATACTGTGCGCGGTTAGCTCAGTGGTAGAGTCCTCGCCTGACTTGCGAGTTGTCAAGTGTTCGAATCACTTACCGCGCACCATATTTGAAAAGCCACTTTTAAAGTGGCTTTTTACTTTTCTACTTTCCTTAAATTTTCATATTTTTATGACTTATATCTTTGAGCATTACTTGATGTAAGCTATCGTGTATTTATCTAAGTTGTTTACCTGAAAATTATTTAAGGTCTTTGATGAAACTAGAACACAAAGCCGTATTATTGTCAGCATTACTGTATCCTGGCTCTGGGCATATATTTTTAAAAAAATACTTTATCGGTTTGAGTTTTATTAGCTCGTTTACCTTTCTTTTATATAACTTATTCAGTACCTTAAATCGTATCAGCGAAAAAGTAGCCTTACAAATAACTAATGGCGAAATTGCGCTAACGATTGAGGCTATTTCTCAAGCCGTTACTACACAATTAGCTATGCAACCACCACAGTATAACTGGTTAGGTTATGCCTTATTATTCATTTGGCTATTTGCTATGTTTGATGCTTATCGGCTTGCTAAAGTCAAAAAGAAAACATTCATAAATAAAATGGAATAGGCCCACATAAAAAATGGCTGAAAATCAGCCATTTTTTCAACACAATAAACTAAGTTTTTTAACTACTTTACTTGTGTCGTTAATAACCAGTTACTCAATAAGCGTACGCCGTAGCCAGTACCACCAGCAGGCATTACATCTTTATCTTTTGCTGCTAATGCATTACCCGCAATATCTAAGTGCGCCCATGTTGTATCACCGGCAAAGTGCTGTAAAAATACTGCAGCTGTTGATGCACCCGGCCCAGAGGTACCAATATTTTTCAAATCGGCTATCGGTGTTTTAAGCATATCTTTATACGCTAAAGGTAAACGCCACACTTGCTCTTCAACGGTTTTACCCGATACCGTTAACTGGGTTAATAGCTGTTCATCATCGGTAAAAATAGCACTGTAACGATCGCCTAACGCACGTACTTTTGAGCCCGTTAAAGTAGCAACATCAATCATAGTGTTAACTTTGTATTTATCGCGCGCATACCACATACCGTCAGCAAGAATTAAGCGCCCTTCAGCATCAGTATTGAGTACTTCAACCGATAATCCCTCAGCCGTTGTTAATACGTCTCCCGGTGCGAAGGATGTTTCTGAGACCATATTTGCTGCCATTGGCATAACGGCAACCACATTAACTTTAGCTTTTTGTAATGCCATTGCTTTAACCGTGCCTAATACTGCTGCAGCACCTGCCATATCTGATTTCATACGAGAAATAGAGCTGCCCGCTTTAATATTATAACCACCTGAGTCGAACGTAATACCTTTACCGACTAACGCGATAGGTGTTTCATCGCTTCCTTGCCAATGGGCAACAACTAATCGAGAGCCTTCAAGCGAGCCTCGACCAACCGCGTGTAATGCGCCCATACCCAAAGCCTCAATCTCTTTAGGTTCAAGCACGGTTACTTTAACTCCTAGTTTAGTTAAGCTTTTCGCCGCATTTGCAAAATCAACAGGCGTCATTTCGGTAGGAGTTTCAGAGGTTAGATCACGTGCTAGAAAAACGCCAGCTTCAATAGCACTTAGCCCTTGGTAAGTTATTTGTGCTTTTTGCTCATCTATTACCGATAAGTGATAGTGTTTTTCTGCCGGCTTTTTCTTCGATAAATATTTATCAAATTGATAAGAACGTAAGTTAATACCATGTGCTAAATGTGCCGCAAAGCTAGCATTACTGGTATCGTCACTAACCCCTTGAGTTAATATTGAGATATTTTCTGCGTCCATTTTTGCTAACTTAGCGGCGACACTAGCGCCAATATTATTAACTGCGCCCGCATGTAAGTTTTTCATATCACCTAAACCGATAATAATAACGCGCTCTGCATCAATACCATGAGGAGCTATCACTTCAACTAATTGATCTTTTTCACCCGTAAATTTAGCAACTTTTAACACGTTAGAAATCTGCTGCTCAGAGGCATTAATTAAGTGTTTCAAATCGCTCGATGGCTGCTCTTTTGCTTGAAACACAACTAAGGTAGTCGCTGATTTAGTGCTTTTATCTTGCTCAAAAGTAAACTGCTCTGCGTTAGTGGTTGTTACTAACGCCAATGATAATGCTGCGCTTAGTAATGATTTTTTAGCTAATGTGGTATTAAAAATAGTACGAATCATAGTTTTCTCAGGTAATAGTTATTCATTCAAGCGCTAATAAATCAACGCGTTATTTATAATGATAATGAAGCCATTATCGATATAAATATTATGTCATGCCATTTTCAACAAAAATGTTACTTTATGTAGCACTAATCTCCCTTAAAAGGCTTCAGCTGTAAACTCAGCTTTTTAATTTCCTGTTTGCTGGGTATAATTAGACTATACCCCCGTAATGTTCCAATAAAACAACAATATGAATTATTTCCCTGTTGAACAATTAAAAAATGCTTGGATTTTTAAACACAAGAGCTTACCTATCATTGAAAAAGACTTCCCTAAAATAAAGCCAATGGTGTCTGAACGGGCCAATATACTTTGGGATACCTTTATTAGTCGCCAAGCGGATCACCCTGACTTTTTTAAAAAAGGTGACTGGCCTTTTGATCAAGGCAACTGGGTTGAGCAAGGTAAATGGGAAAGCGTTTGGGATAGTGATAACCCTGCATTACCTGAACTAATTGAACAATATTTAAACTGGGATGGTAATACGGTTGTTTATTATTGCTCTGCTCGAGACAATGTAATTGAAACTACATGGCAGGTATTCAAGCGCTGCTGGAAAAACTTTCTTTTTATGGATGACGGCTCCATTTTATTAGGCAAAAAGCGTCAGCAAGTTGTGCAGTTTACGAGTAACGGCTTGTTCAAAATTGGCACTAAACCTAGTGAAAATAAGTAAGCATTATAGTGCATAAAAATAATCTACATAAAAACGGCTACAATTTTAGCGCATTAGTTAAATCGCACTCACCGCTAGCTAAGTTAATAATTAAAAATCCTTATAACAATCAAGATACTATTGATTTTAGTGACAGTAATTCGGTAAAAGCACTTAACTTGGCTTTATTAAAACATCACTACCAAATTAACGCTTGGGATATTCCTTTCGGATATTTATGTCCGCCAATTCCAGGCCGGGTTGATTATCTTCATTACTTACATGACTTAATAGCAAAAGTTCCCGCTAATGTTCTTAATAAAAACACACCGATAAAGGCATTAGATATTGGCACTGGCGCTAGCTGTATTTACCCCATTTTAGGGCAGCGTGTTTATGATTGGCAATTTACAGCCTCTGATATTGACCCACGCTCTATTGAACAAGCCAATAATAACTTAGCTGAAAATAGCAATTTAATGAATAATATAGATTGTCGCTTACAATCTGACAGCTCAAAAATATTTACCAATATTATTCAAGCCAATGAGTTTTATCATGTCACGCTATGCAACCCTCCCTTTCATAAGTCACTTGCTCAAGCAAGTGAAGGCTCTGTAAAGAAGTGGCAGAAATTAGCAAAAAACAAACAAAAAAATAATAATAACGCTAATACTATTGCTAAAAATACTTCAGCGTTAAACTTTGGCGGCCAAAAGGCTGAGCTTTGGTGTGATGGTGGTGAGTTAGCTTTTATTCGTAGAATGATCAATGAGAGCAAACACTTTAAAGCGCAAGTATTATGGTTTACTTGCTTAGTTTCTAAAAAAGATAATTTGTCTTTGCTTAAACTCAGTTTGAAAAAAGCGAATGTTGCACACTATAAAGTTATTAATATGACACAAGGGCAAAAAATCAGTCGCTTTATTGCTTGGAGCTTTACCGACTTTTAAATGTCTAAACTCATTTTAAGTACCCAAAGCAAAGTAAAAAGCTAAATAACAAGCTTATTGTTTAACTTTCCCACTTTGCTTTGGATTAACTATTTAACCTGAACTCGGTTCAAGAGACATTTAACAAATTGAAATATCAGCAAAAATTATTTTTCT
>NZ_JAHKPW010000038.1:9493-21283 GCF_018860755.1 Colwellia sp. D2M02
CAAAAATTATTTTTCTGAACCGCTAGCTTGATAGTTTTCTTCTTTTCATATGATAAGCAAGACAAATTTCGCGTCAATGGCTGGTCTATTGCAAGTAAATTTAACGAAAAAATTAGGAAAAATAGCTGCTAGAGAAACATTTGTTAAGTCGAACTCAGGTTATTTATTATTTATTTGCTGTTAATTTACCTGCAATTAATGCCCCATCAACTAACTCGCCCAAACAAAATAACTGCCACTGCCCTGCCGACATTTTATGCCATGTTTCATCATCGGTTAACGGTTGGGTTGCAATAACACTAACCACATCATTGGCCGTTGTTTCTTTTTTAAAGTCGACCGCCACCTCAGCATCAATTAAGCTAGCCTGACCAAAGGGAGCACGGCGAGTTAACCAATGTAAATTATTAGAGCAATAAGCAAATAAATACTCGCCATCGGTAATAATAATATTAGCAACACCTAGGGTGTCTATTTGTGACGCTAAATTAGCAATAAAACTAAACAGCGTTTTATAGTCAGGTTGTTTTGCACCAAAAGTTATATGTAGTTGATCTAATATCCAACAAAATGCATGTTCACTGTCTGTGGTACCAATAGGTAAATGAAATTGAATGGGCAATTCAGTTGTGAAATCTTTCAATTGCCCATTATGCGCATAAGTCCAGTTTCTGCCCCACATTTGTCGAATAAATGGATGCGTATTTTCTAAATTAACAGCTCCCGAATTAGCCTGTCTAATATGACAAACAACCGCTTCACTTTTCATCGGATACTTTGTGACTAGTTCGGCAATAGGCGATTGCGCACTTGGCATAGGGTCTTTAAAGCTACGACAACCTTTACCCTCATAAAAAGTAACACCCCAGCCATCTCGATGAGGGCCTGTATTACCACCACGTTGCATTAACCCACTAAAACTAAAGCAAATGTCCGTTGGTACATTAGCGCTCATCGCTAATAATTCACACATAAAAACTCCACGATGAAGACAGAAATAAAAGAGGAAATGAATAAAAACCATTATAAGCAATAAACTGCTTGGCGATGACCTTTATTTGTTCTATAACTAGATTATATCACTGCTTAAAAAATTATTTAAATTCAATTGCTTTAATTGCCTTTAAATACATGCCTATACTGATAGTGATTAACGTAAACAACGTTTTAACCTCATAAAAAGGAAAGCTTGTGGATATTATTATTTGGCTTATCGTAGCAATTTCATTAACTTGGTTTATGAGCAGTGTTCGCTCCTCGTTATCAACATATACTTTGAGTTTTGCTGCACTCATGGTGATAGGCACTTTTCTAGATATTATTGGTTTTGTCTCTTGGCTACTCTTTGCCGTTATTGCACTCCCCTTAAATATTGACAGTGTTAGACAACAATTTATTAGTATGCCTTTATTGGCGTTGTTTAAAAAAATAATGCCCCAAATGTCAACCACTGAACAAGAAGCCCTCGATGCCGGCACAACGTGGTTTGATGCTGATTTATTTCGTGGTAATCCTGACTGGACCAAGTTACATAACTTTCCTAAACCACGCTTAAGCAGTGAAGAAAAAGCTTTTTTAAATGGCCCAGTAGAAGAGTTATGTGCCATGGTCAATGATTGGGAAGTCACTCACGAACACGCTGATTTACCCACTGAAGTTTGGCAGTTCCTTAAAGACAATAAATTCTTCGCGATGATCATTAAGAAAAAACATGGCGGTTTAGAGTTTTCAGCTTATGCGCAATCTCGTGTATTACAAAAATTAACCGGCGTTAGCTCTGTACTATCAAGTACTGTTGGCGTACCTAACTCGTTAGGACCTGGTGAATTATTACAAGAGTACGGAACTAAAGAGCAACAAGACTATTACTTACCTCGTTTAGTGGTAGGCGACGAAATTCCATGTTTTGCTTTAACAAGTCCAGAAGCGGGATCTGATGCCGGAGCAATTCCTGATACTGGCGTTATTTGTCATGGTGAGTTTGAAGGAAAAGAAGTATTAGGCATGCGCCTTAATTGGGACAAGCGTTACATTACCCTAGCACCTATTGCGACAGTACTTGGCTTAGCCTTTAAACTTCAAGACCCTGATCATTTACTTGGTGATATCGTTGAATTAGGCATAACCTGTGCACTTATTCCAACAGATATTGAAGGCATTGCCATTGGTCGCAGACACTTCCCATTGAATGTTCCATTTCAAAACGGACCAACACAAGGCAAAGATGTTTTTGTCCCCTTAGATTATATTATTGGCGGTCCAGAAATGGCGGGGCAAGGGTGGCGTATGTTGGTAGAGTGTTTATCGGTTGGCCGCGCAATTACCCTCCCTTCAAATAGTGCTGGTGGCATAAAAACCGTAGCACTGGCAACAGGCGCCTATAGTCATATTAGACGTCAATTTAAATTACCTATTGGTAAAATGGAAGGGGTTGAAGAAGCCTTAGCTCGCATTGGTGGTAATGCATATTTGATGGATGCAGTTACTACAATGTCAACTGGCGCTATTGATTTAGGTGAAAAACCTTCTGTTATTTCAGCTATTACTAAATACCATTTAACCGAAAAAATGCGTGCTTGTGTTATCGACGCTATGGATGTGCACGGTGGTAAAGGTATCTGTATGGGTCCGAATAACTACTTAGCCCGAAGTTACCAAGGCGCGCCTATCGCCGTAACCGTGGAAGGAGCAAATATTCTCACTCGTAGCTTAATTATTTACGGGCAAGGCGCCATTCGCTGCCACCCTTATGTATTAGCTGAACTGCAAGCAGCTAATAATCCTAATAACGAACAAGCACTTAGTGACTTTGACCATGCACTATTTGGACACGTTGGTTTTGCTATTAGCAACATCAGCCGAAGTTTATGGTGCTCGTTATCAGGCTCTCGCTTTGTGCCAACGCCATTTAATGATGAAACTCGCCGTTATTATCAGCTACTAAGCCGCTTTAGCGCTAACTTAGCCATGCTATCCGATATTGCCATGCTAGCTCTTGGCTCTGACTTAAAAAGAAAAGAGCGCATTTCAGCTCGATTAGGCGATGTACTTAGCCACCTTTATTTAGCTAGTGCTTGTTTAAAGCGCTACAACGATGAAGGAAGAGAAGCTGATGACTTACCGCTATTAAAGTGGGCAGTAGAAGACTCACTTTATAAAATACAGGTGGCTATTGATGAGTTACTACATAACTTCCCAAATAAGTGGTTAGCAGCTACATTGCGTTTAATTATTTTCCCTATGGGAGCGTGGTTGAGCCTACCAAAAGATACATTAGATCACACCGTTGCGCGTATTTTACAAACACCAAGCCCAACCAGAACACGCTTAGGACAAGGGCAGTTTTTAACGCGTAATAACACTAACGTTTTTGGCCGCTTAGAACAAACCCTTGAAGACATTATTAACGCAGAGCCTATTTTCGATAAAGTATGTAAAGCGCTTAATGAGAAGTTCCCTTTTTACCAATTAGATGTTGTTGCTGAAAAAGGTTTAGCTGCCGAGGTTATTTCTTCTGCAGAAGCAGAGCTGTTAGTAAAAGCAGAACAAGGAAGAAAATGGGCTATTGCAGTAGATGATTTTGATAGTAGTGATATCGAGAACAAAAAAGCAACTTAGGTGCGTATATTTATACTAAAAATTTGAATATAGATATACGATATAACACAAAGATACAAATGAATGCTATTTACGCTCTAGTCTTGGCGTTATAAAATGTTAAAATGAGGTTAACAAATTAACGTAAGCTAAAGTAGTAGATTTTATTATGTCCAAAATCAATAAAGCTTTGTCGTTAACTGGTGATGAAAATAACAACATAAAAAAAAGTGATTCATCAGTTAAACGGCGTTCTAAAGGTGAGAAAACCAGAGAAAAAATCCTTCTTGCCACAATAAGTGTCTTAGCACAAAAAGGTATCAAAGGAACAACCCATCGAGCCATCGCAGCGCAAGCTGATTTGCAACTATCGTTAACTACGTATTATTTCAAAGATATTCAAGAGCTTGTTCAACAAGCCTTTACACTAAATTGTCAAAACACCTCAACAAGTAGCCATCATTTATTAGCATCATCATTCGCTTTAATAGAATCAGCCGATAAAAAAGAACTACGAAAAGCAACAGCTAAAGAGGCGCTATGTGATGAACTAACCCTTAATATTTGCTCACAAATAATGAAACGGATTGAACATCAGGCTGAGCAATTACTTGTAGAGCAGTTTATGTTTAACGAAGCACAAGTAACGCCTGCGTTAAAGGCACTAGTGTCAAAACATAAAGCAGCGTTAATGTTACCTTTCGAGCACTTGTGTCAGTACTTCAATAAAACAGATCCACAATTAGATGCTCAGGTGATGTTCACTTATATTGCTCAATTACAATATAATCAAGTCACAGCAGATAAAGTATTAGTATTATCGGATATTCAACCCGCGATACGAAAACTATTCGCCTGGATTATGAAGCTAAAATAGCAATATAACGACATAAAACATAAACACATAAAAAAGCACGGGATTCCGTGCTTTTTACTATCCAACAAACAACCTTACGGTTACTTTAAAAACATAACATTAGCTAAATGACAGTAGCTCTTGATCAAGCTGCATTAATGTTTTTGGATCAGCTAGCATTGTTTTTGCTAACGATTTAGTTCTTGGCAACATGCGTTCAAAATAAAACTCAGCTGTTTTAATTTTAGCGCGATAGAAATCTCGGTTTTCAACATCCGTCGCTAATTTTTCATAGGCTGATTGCGCCATTTGAGCCCAAAAGTAAGCCATAGTAACGTAACCAGAAAACATCAAATAATCGACCGATGCCGAACCGACCATATCGCGATTACTTTTCGCTTTCATTGCTAAACGTAATGAGTATTGCTGCCAATTAGCAACCGCTTTACTTAATGGCCAAATAAACTTATTCATTTGACGCTTGTGTGGACTACTCGATAACATGCTTTTATCTTTACAAAAAGTGAGTATTTCTTTTGAAAAGTTATTTAATGCTTTACCGCGTGTTAACAGTATTTTTCGACCTAACAAGTCAAGTGCCTGTATACCGGTTGTGCCTTCATATAAAGTTGAGATACGCGCATCACGAACAATTTGTTCCATGCCCCACTCTTTGATATAACCGTGACCACCAAAAATTTGCAAACCATGATTAGCACTTTCTAAGCCAAGCTCAGTTAAAAATGCTTTCAAAATTGGGGTGATAAAACCTAAACGTTCATCAGCCACTTTCTTTTCAGCTTCAGTTTTAGCCATTTCAATATCATCAACGATTTTCGCCGTATAATAAATCATAGCGCGTCCACCTTCTGAAATTGCCTTTTGTGTCATCAGCATTTTTCTAACATCAGGGTGAACAATAATAGGATCTGCCACTTGATCGGGGTACTTTTTACCGGTTAAAGAGCGCATAGATAAACGCTCCTTCGCATATGCTAATGAGTTTTGAAACGCCAACTCCGCTGAACATACACCTTGTAATGCTGTGCCCACTCGTGCTGTATTCATAAATGTAAACATACATTCTAAGCCTTTATTTTCAGGGCCTATTAACTCACCGACAGCATTATCAAAATTAAGTACCGCGGTTGAAGAGGCTTTAATACCCATTTTTTCTTCAATAGAGCCACAGGTAACATTATTAGCTTCGCCTAACGTACCATGTTCATCAGACTTGATTTTTGGCACAATAAATAACGAAATACCTCTTGTTCCTGCAGGTGCATTAGGTAAACGCGCCAGTACAATATGTACGATATTTTCGGTTAAATCGTGCTCCCCTGCTGAAATAAATATTTTAGTACCTGAAATATTGTAAGTACCATCATCATTAGGCTCAGCTTTGGTTTTAACTTGCCCTAAATCAGTACCACATTGTGGTTCAGTTAAGCACATAGTTCCTGTCCAAGTGCCTGCGGTAAGCTGTGTTAAATAGAGTTCTTTTTGTGCTGCACTGCCGTGTGATTGTAAAGTATTCATCGCGCCATGGCTTAACCCTGGGTACATAGCCCACGACCAGTTTGCGGTACCTGTCATTTCAGATTGCACCATACCTAATGATGGTGGTAAACCTTGCCCGCCGTATTCTTCTGGGTGCGATAACGAAGGCCAGCCACCCTCAATATATTGTTGATAGGCTTCTTTAAAGCCTTTAGGGGTAGTTACTTTGCCATTATCAAATTGACAACCTTCTTTATCGCCACTTTGATAAAGAGGTAATAATTCATTTTCACAAAATTTGGCACATTCTTGAAAAATAGCGTCAACTAAGTCTGGTGTCGCTTCTTCAAACTCAGGGTGCTTTTTATAATGCCCATAATAATCAAATACATCTTCTACTAAAAATTTGATATCTGCTACTGGCGCTTTGTAAGTTAGCATAACTGTGCTCCCACCTCTGAAAGTAATAATTATTGTTTTATTACCCCTGATTAAAGCACTGGTCATACCACCATTGCAAATGTTTTTTTATTTTTTATTTAAAAGGCACACTCAACTCACTTTGACCTTTTAAAGGTAGAGTGAGTAAGGTATGAAAAAATAAAAGACGTAGTTACAGACAATAGCACTCAGCACTTAAGGCTAATTCACTAAAGAAGAGGAGTAATAAAAATGAAAAAGAATAGTAGTTAGTAGTTAAGCTGAGCTTGGTTTAAGAGATATTTAACAAATTGAAATATCAGCAAAAATTACTTTTCTGAATCGTTAGCTTGATAGTTTTCTTCTTTTCATATGATAAGCAAGGAAAATTTCGCGTTAATAGCTAGCTTATTGCAAGTAAATTTAACGAAGAAGTTAGGAAAAGTAGCTGCTAGAGAAATATTTGTTAAGCCGATCTTAGGTTAGTTAACTTAGCCCAAGCACTTCTTTGATAAACGGAATAGTAATTTTACGTTGCTCCCGAATGGAAGCTTTATCTAAAACATCAAGTGTTTCTAAAAGGCTAGTCATATCGCGATTTGAGCGATTTAGTAAAAAACGTACGGCTTCATCAGTTAATAGCAATCCACGTTGCATAGCTCTATGCTGTAGGGCTGCGCTTTTTTCTTCATCATCAAGCGGTTTAACTTGCTCGGTTAAACCCCACGTTAAACGAGATAATAAATCAGGTAAGGTAATTCCTAATTGCTGTGCGCTTTCGTCACCGCTGACTAACAAACACTTATTTTGCTCAAGTACGCGGTTGTATAGATCAAAAATGGCTTGCTGCCACTGTTTATCACCAGCAATTAGGTTAATGTCATCTAAGCAAATAAGATCTATTTGCTCTAAACCATCTAAGACTTCAACGGGTAACTGCTTTAATTCGGCACAAGAAAGACAAACCGAGGTTTTACCTTGCTGTGCAGCATAACTACTACAGGCGTGTAACAAATGTGATTTACCGACACCAGATAAACCGAACAAGTAAAAGCTATTTGGTTGTTTCTCTGCACGGGTAATAAAGCTTTTGAGTTGGTTAACCACCGCTTTATTTTCTTCACTCGTAAAGCTAGTAAAGGTTTCGTCATCGGGTAATTGCACCGATAACGCTAATTGAGCGATTTGCTTCATTGCTGATCCCAATAAAATATCGGCACTTGCGGAGCATCATATTCACTTAAGGGATCAATAAATTTCTTGGCTGGCTTTAATTGTTTATTTAATTTTAATGATGCTAATAATGCTGCTTGCGAGCCTAAAAGAGCTAAGCTATAACGCCTCATTTCACCTTGAGCTTCAATAAGAGTAACTGATTTAACCGCAGATAAATCAGCTAAAAAGCTAACTAGCTCGCTGTCTTGTTTTAATGAGCTGATATTTGATACTTCAATAATGAAGTTATCATTGGTAGAGGTTAATAGAGCGTATTTTTGATAAATTAAATCCGTAATATCAGCCAAGCCTAAAGCTAATAGCGCTGATTTATTACTACCACGATATTGCTGACTAAAAATATTGCGTTGGTTAATTTCTTCTTTTGGTGTAATAAAAGTCCAATCTAGTGCATAAGATGCATCGTCCGCTTCTTGTGGGCATAGCAAACCGCAGTCAACAGCACTATCATTTGATATGACGTCTGTGGCTATTACTGTATCTTCAGACAATAGACTTGAGTCTGATATTCTCATCACAACAATCGCCTCAGGGTAGTAACGGGCAGATGCTTGACGTATAGGTTCAACAAAGCGTCCCCATAAATCACTTAACGTAATTTGACTGGCATCGTCTAAGTCCATCAGTGGCAATAAAAGGGGTAAACCACGCTCTTGAGAAAAATCTTCTGCTTGGAGTGGTAAGCTCGATTGGCTTGAATTAGAAATAACAGCGCGAGAAAAACCATTTTCATCAATTAACCACAGTAGTACTTGCGGTCGTAAACTTCCCCAAATAGCTAAATTAGCCTGATGGAATAATTCATTTATTTTATTTTCGTTAAAGCTCACCATTAAAAACAATTGTTTTTGTTGTTGGTGCTCCCTTTCTTCATAATGATATTGAGAAATATACGATGATGATTGATTAACCGCGTTACGAATAAGCTCATTTGATAAGACGCTCTTTTGCCCGCCGACTTTTAAAATAACCGCTTGCATTGCTTTATTTATAGCAATACTACGCTGCTCGCTCGCTTGGGAGACAACGGGAATTTTTGCTTGATATAAATCATCTACTTCAACGCTATAAGCTTTTGAACTTGTAAACAAAATAATCAATATTAAGAGCGCGATAAGGTGTTTAAACATACCGTATAATAACTAGAAAAAACTCATAAACGTTTGTACTAAAGATATTACCACAATGTAAACGATTTTTATCTGCAAATATAAATAATTTCTAAAAAAGTGCCTCAAAAAATAAAAGCACATGAAGATGTTCATCCTTTCTTGAGTATCAACACTTGCACTGGTAGAATGTGCACCTTTAAATACAGTCGGTAATATTTGAGGTTTCCCTTGAGCGAACAAAAACAGTCTTTAAGCTATAAAGATGCTGGTGTTGATATTGATGCTGGTAACGCCCTAGTTGAAAACATTAAAGGTGCGGTTAAGCGCACTACGCGCCCAGAAGTTATGGGTGGATTAGGTGGTTTTGGTTCAGTATGCCAATTACCTACAGGTTATAAAGAACCTGTATTAGTTGCTGGTACTGATGGCGTTGGCACAAAGTTACGTTTAGCGATTGATTTAGCTAAACACGATACCGTTGGTATTGATTTAGTCGCTATGTGTGTAAATGACCTTATTGTTCAAGGTGCAGAGCCATTATTCTTCCTTGATTACTACGCAACAGCAAAGCTTGATGTTGATGTAGCCTCTTCAGTTGTTGAAGGTATTGCCGAAGGTTGTATTCAATCAGGTTGTGCATTGGTTGGTGGTGAAACTGCTGAAATGCCAGGTATGTATCATCAAGGTGATTACGATATCGCAGGTTTTTGTGTTGGTGTAGCTGAAAAATCACGCTTACTTGACGGCACTAAAGTAACCACTGGCGATCAATTAATTGCTTTAGGTGCTTCAGGACCACACTCAAATGGTTTCTCATTAATCCGTAAAGTATTAGAAGTTAACAATACTGATACTAACGAATTACTTGACGGTAAATCTATTGGTGAACATTTACTTGAACCGACTAAAATTTATGTTAAGTCAGTATTAGCACTGCTTAAAGACGTTGATGTTCATGCGCTTTCTCATATCACTGGTGGTGGCTTCTGGGAAAACATTCCACGTGTTTTACCTGAAACAGCACAAGCGGTAATTAATGGTGAAAGCTGGGAATGGCCGACTATTTTCAACTGGTTACAAGAAAAAGGTAACATCACTGAGCACGAAATGTACCGCACATTCAACTGTGGCGTTGGTATGATAATCGTTGTTCCAGCTGATAAAGTTGAGCAAAGTATTGAAGTACTTACTGCACATGGCGAAAACGCTTGGCACATTGGCGCAATCGCTGATAAAGCAGACGATGCCGAACAAGTTATTTTTGCTTAATGGTGTAAACACCGTAAGCATAAACACTATTATTAAAGGGGCTATTTAGCCCCTTTAATTCATTTTAGAGCCTATTTTATAAAGCTCATGAAAAACTTACTTTAAGCAGGAATAATAATGTCTAGTCGAATAGTCGTTTTAATTTCAGGTAGCGGCACTAACTTACAAGCAATTATTGATGCATGTGCCACAGCCGATTACCCCGGTGAAATTGTTGGTGTACTCTCTAATAAAGCAGACGCCTATGGTTTAACTCGTGCGGAAAATGCCAATATAAATACCGTAGCGTTATCACATAAAGACTTTGCCAGCCGTGAAGCGTATGATCTTGAGCTAATTAAAAAAATTGATGCTTTTACCCCTGATGTTATTGTACTTGCTGGCTTTATGCGCATATTAACACCTGCCTTTGTACAACACTTCCAAGGTAAACTACTTAATATTCATCCGTCATTGCTACCTAAATATCAAGGGTTGAACACGCACCAGCGTGCTATTGATGCTGGTGATAAAGTACATGGTGTCAGTGTTCATTTTGTTACAGAAGAGCTTGATGGTGGCCCGGTTATTTTACAAGCCAAGGTTCCTGTTTTCGATGGCGACAATAGTGATGACTTAGCAGCTCGAGTTCATGAGCAAGAGCATCGTATATACCCATTAGTTGTGAGATGGCTCTGTGAAAAAAGGTTATCCATGGCCAATGAACAAGCTATTTTAGATGGAAATCCATTACCAGCTTCAGGCTATGCAAACGATTAATTGAATCTACGCTTGAAGCTGTTAGTATAAGTTTATTATTAATAGCTTCTAGAGTAGTCAAATTGAACATGCGCACTTATCTTTCTGTTTTACTTATTTGTTTCCCCCTATCTACTTTTGCCACAACCGAAGCATCAATAACACCTTCCCCAGACAAACCATCAATAGAAAAAAAATATAAAGTTCCTGCATATAACGCCACCTATACCTTATTACATAAATCAGATCCGGTTGGCGAAGCTACTCGAAAACTGACTTACCTTGATAATGGTAATGCGGTTTATCATTATGAAACTGATATTGAATGGTTAATTTTCTCAGATAAACGCAGTGAAACCTCAACCTTATCAATTCAACAGGACCAAGTAACACCCCTTCATTACCTTTATGATAGAGAAGGTACAGGTAGAGATAAGCACTATGAGTGGCAATATCAGTTCAGTAATAAAAGTGCAAAAGATCTGGTAAAAAATAAAACCATCACCATAGATAGACATGAAGGTTTGCAAGATAAATTAAGTTATCATTTACAAAACCGTATTGACCTTATTAACAACCCTGAACAACAACGCTTTGTTTACCCTGTTATTAGTACTTCTGGCTCAATTAAAGATTATGTTTATACCTATGATGGCGAAGAAGAGTTAATGCTTCCTTATGGCTTAGTAAAAACCATACGCTTAAAACGTGAAATTCCCGAGAAAAAACGTATCACTTATGCCTGGTTCGCACCAAAATTAGATTATTTATTAGTAAAACTATATCAAGTAAAAGCGGGTGCTGAACAATTTGAAGCCCAGTTATCTAAGATAGAGCAATAGAAAAAGTACTCCTTCCCTCTGCCCTTTTAAGATATTTCATCTAAAAGATCTACCTCCTAGGGGCTGTTGCTCTTTCGAGATTTTTTTGCTGCTTTTTGTTGGGTATTCATACAAGGCAGAGCCTTTCTCGTGTGGCTATTCAGGACAATAAGCTCCTGCATTGTCTAATAAGCTACACCCACCTAGCGTTACCTAAAAAGCTGATAACGCAGTAAAAATG
>NZ_JAHKPW010000051.1 GCF_018860755.1 Colwellia sp. D2M02
TTCTCTAGCAGCTAATTTTCCTAACTTCTTCGTTAAATTTACTTGCAATAGGCCAGCTATTGACGCGAAATTTGCCTTGCTTATCATATGAAAAGAAGAAAAACTATCAAGCTAGAGGTTCATAAAAGTAATTTTTGCTGATATTTCAATTTGTTAAATATCTCTTAAACCGAGTTCAGGTTAATTATTTTAAGCAAGCTTTGGCTAACAACTACATCACACTTGCTACTAGAGCTTAGTCAATAATGACAGCTCTTTTAAACGTTTTTTATGAAAGACATGGGTGACAAGCCATATAATAACGATCAATGAATTGATAACGATAAACGGTGGCCATGGCGATTTCTCAAACTCTTGCGAAGCAATATAAAAATAATAATTCATGATAGGCAGCATCGCCCAAAAACTGTACTTGATTAGCTTGATATAACTAATTGACGACTGACAACTAGCAATCGCATTTTCAACTGCCTTTTCTGGACTACCACAGTTTTTCTGCCAAGTATTTAAGCGAATTTTAAACTCGTAATAAACATAAATACTTGAACCAATCCCACTACCCAATAAAAACATTTGGGTTGCTGTTGACCAAACGTCGTTAAAGTAGCCATAGACGAACATAGCAAAGATGAATAACGTACTAATAACATCAAGCACTAATAAAGATTTAGCCCAATAAGTACGTCGTTTAGTTTGCTTAACCAGTGCGTTCATATCGGTTTTTTCAAATGATTGTTCTTGCCAGTCTTGCGTTAAACTCAACCATTGCTCATCTAGCATCGGCGATGTTGAAGCATCAAAGTCATCAGCATTTGTTTGCGGTGAGTCGTTATGGTGCTGGTTTTGTTTTTTTGGTGGTTGCTCGTTATTCATTAAGCCTCCAATAATAGTGCTAAAGCGGCTTTAGCACGTTGTAAACGTACACCAGCTAAATTAGGAGTAATGGTTAATACATCAGCTATTTCTTGATAACTCATGCCCTCAAGCGCTAGGGTAATAACCTGCTGTTGCTCTAGCTTTAACTGCCTAATGGCATTGGCAAGCTTTTGCTGACGCTGATTTTGATCTAATGCTTGATAAGGTGTTGGTTGGTGATGATCTTTTTCAAACTCGGCTGGAAGATCATTAAGATCTTGCTCGGTTTTAATCGTTTTTACCGCTTTGGCAACATGGGTCGCTAGAATATTATGAGCAATACGAGCAACAAAAGTTTTCACCGCTGAGTCTTGCCTAAAACTAGGTAAAGCACGCCATATATTGAGTGCTATATCTTGAAATAATTCATCTTGAATCGCCGGTTTCGCTTCAAAGCCTGTAATAATATGACGTAGCAGCTTTTCATGCTCCGTCATCCATTGAACAAACAGCGCTTGATGTTTCAAATTTTTACCCTTACTGCAATAAATTTTGGCATTAGCATCAAAGAACTTAGGAGCTAATAATATATTTTCACAAGAATTTAACATATTATTCCTCCTAAGTTCAGCTAAGCGCAGTAATAAATACCTATTTCACTAAAACTAGCTCAGTGCCATAACCACTTTTTCTGATTTAAGCTTTTTAGCCAGTGAGAGTACCAATGCAGCAGTAATCGCTAAGGTAACGCCACTGGTAGCCAGCACAGCTAACCAATTAACATCAACGCCTTTAAAGATATCTTCCATGATCAATGACTGACCCGAAATAGGCATCCAGTCTAACCATTGCGGTCTGTCATCCATCATCATCATAGCAAAAGGAATTATCGCAGGAATACCTATAACAATACTTACCGTTGACTGTGCTTCTTTAAAACTTTTACTTTGAAAAGCAAGAAACAATTGGGCTGCTGAGGCAAATAAACAAATAGGTAATAATAATATCAATAAAGTTACCACGGTTGATAAGCCTAAACTAAAGGTAGCACCAACCTTGGTTAGATCGACAAAGCCGACAGACACCGATGTCAACACTAAAATAAGCACAACACCAATAAGAGAAATAGTGGCAGCACTAATGAGCTTAGCAAGCACTATTTTTAATGTACTTACTGGCTGACATAATAGCATTTCAAGAACATTACGTTCACGCTCGCCTGCACTCGAGTCAATAGCTACCGATAGACCTGACATAAAAGCAGCCATCATTAAGTAAACACCAAGCAGCATTGAAATCATGATAAAAGTAGCGTCTGGTTTAGCGGTATCTTGTTCAACCAAGGTGACAGGGTTTAATAAGCGAACATCAATACCACGTAACTGTAAACGTTTATAACCAATAGATAGAGAGAAGTCTCTTACCGCGCTATTGATACGCCTTACAGGTGTCGCTACCGCTTTATCGGTAAAGTCAGCTTGTAAGTGTATTTTGATCGGTTTACCTTCAGCCATATTTTGCGCAAATTCTGATGGTATCTCCAGAGTAATATTACGTTCATCCCAAATGCCTCTATCACTTTCAGGAATATCAGCAAACGGCAAAATATTATTATCGCTTAAGTGGGTCATTAATTTAGGGGCGTACTCTGCTCCAGTAAATTTAATGTAAACCGGTGGCTCATCAACCATTTTTTCAATCATGATTTTTGACATTACAACTATCATAATCGGCGCCATAAACGCCATCATTAATGCCACCATCAAGGCGCGCTTATCGCGAAATGCTTCTTTATATTCTTTTAATACCAATGCTTTTAACTGGCCAAAATCTGCGTTCATTATGCTGCTACTCCTTCATCTGAACCAATCAACTTCACAAAGGCTTCTTCTAATTGCGTTTCACCCGCTAGTTCACATAACTCTTGTGGCGTGCCTTGTGCTGCTAATTTGCCGTTAGCGACAATAATGACGCGATCGCAAAGGGCTGCAACTTCTTGCATGACATGTGATGAAAACAAAATACAGTGACCTTTGGCTTTGAATTTTGCTAAATGATTACGTAAAACACGCGTACTCATGACGTCTAAACCACGGGTTGGCTCATCAAGCACAAAGTTTTTGGGTTGATGAACTAAAGCTTGCGCCAAAGTGACTTTCATTCGTTGGCCTTGCGAAAAGCCAACAGTTTTACGGTGCGCTAACTCTTCTAGCTCTAAATCTTTGATCACTTGCTCAATCGCTTGATGCTTCGTTTGCCCAGTCATACCATGCAAACTAGCAAAGTAGTCTATTTGTTCGTAAGCGGTTAAACGCTCATACAGACCAAATTTGTCAGGAAAAACCCCTAAATTTGCACGTGCTGCAATAGGATCTTCAGTCACACGAATACCGTCAATGGTAGCAAAGCCTTCATCGGCTGAAAGTAAGCCGTAAAGGGTACGTAAACAGGTAGTTTTACCTGCGCCATTAGGGCCTAAAATACCGGTAATTTCGCCATCTTTTGCGGTAAATGACAGTCCGTCTAAGGCTTTAACAGTATTTTTTTTATTCTTTTTGTCGATAAAGCTTTTATGTAAGTTATTTACTTCAATCATAATTTTGTTCCTTTTTCTTTTACAAGAAATTAAATATGCCTATTGAATGCCGTTAACGCTGGTCATGAATTTTTCATCGGGGATCTCATCAAGGCATGATTCATCGAGTGCTTTAGGATCTTTTTTGGTTAAAAACTCATTCACAATTTTATTTGCACAAGTGCTCATAGCAACGGTATGCGCTGCGTTTTTAACAACAATATGATGGCTATTAGGCAGCGTTTTATTTGAGTAATCGCCATTACTTGGCGGCGTTACTGGGTCTAATTCACCTGATAAAATAAGGGTTGGAATATTAGCGGTAACCGGCTCATAGAAATTTTCACTAGGAGTATATTTAGGAAACAACGGACAAATGGCATTAAAAGCAAAGTGGCTCATGCCGCCATCAAAATTATTTTCAGCATCGGCGGCTAGCATTTGTTCTGTTACTTTTGGCATATCTTCATTACAAACAATATTAAACAGCAATCCGGTGTAAACCATTTGCTCACCTTCAGTACTTGCCATTAAACCAATTAACGGTTGGTAATTACCTAAATACGCTTGGTTAATAACAAGTGGTACTAATGAGCGCCCTGAAACACTGTACAGTTGCATACGTAAATTATTGGTAAACTTAGCTTCATCAAGTTTAAACGTTATTGGTGTGCCTAAACGTGGGTGCATAATATCAAGCTCAACAGGGGCTTTAGCTAAACGTGCTTTTACTTGTTGAAACTCATCAGCTAAATTAGGAAAAGCGGTATTACACGAGTCACTGTTTTTACAGTTTTCAAGTAGTAAGTTAAATGCTCGAGCACCACTTTGGCCAAATAAGCCAATAGGTACTTCAATAGGCCCAACACTGTCTAGCACGACACTTTCAAGCGACTGTGGAAACATACGCATATACACTAAACCAGCGCGCGTACCATAAGAGCCACCATAAATATTTAATTTTTCATGACCTAATGCTGCACGAACCGCATCAAAGTCACGAATGGCGTTTTCTGAATTAAACTGACTTAAGTTACCCGTAAACTGGTTAATACATTCAGTAACATCACTGGCTTTAAAGTCTTGCAGTGTTGTGTCATAAACGCCTTGCTCGTCTTCAAATTCACAAGAAAGTGGGTTAGTTTCACCCGTACCGCGCTGGTCAACTAAAATAATATCACGAGTTTTTCTTACCTCTCGAAAAACACGATTTAAGCCTGTTGCTAATTCAACAGCAGCTTGGCCTGGACCACCCGCTAAAAACATTAATGGCGCTTTATATTCACTGTTATCAATGGCGGGCAATACCACAAAATTAACTAATAGTTTTTCGCCCGTAGGCTCTTGATAGTTTTCAGGCACTTGTAGCTTACCGCATTTTACTGATGCGCGAATTTCGCCAACATGACAGCTTTCAAGTGTTAATGCCTCATTCGTTAGTTTATCACTCGGCAATACCTCGTTATTTGCCAAAACATGACTAGCGCTTGATAACAAACCAATGGTTAGGAGTTTTCCCCATATTGTTTTCATAAACTCTTCCTTAATAAATAATCGAACGCTTAGTCTGAAGCTTTTCAATTTTATTACAGAAAAATACATATTTTTTTATTTTTATTTTTCTCTTACATAAGAAGAAACTGAAAACAGCGTAAAAACCTGAACTAAACTATAGCTGTTATTACTTATACGATAACAAAGGCATAACTTGCTCAGCATGTAAATTTTTGTAAATAGTAATTCCCAAATGCTTTAATAAGAGATAAGGTTCAACTATAAATTAGGTTTATGAGGAAGCCATATTATGGAATTAAATCAGTGGGTAGATGAGTTATTTGAAGTATTTGACGAAGATAAAGACGGTGTTATAAACCGTAGTGAATTTGTTGAGTTAATTGATGTGCTATTACAAGATAAAGGCATTCGTATGTGCGAAAGCATTTTTAATCGCTTTGATAAAGATCACACTAACTCAATTTCGAAAGAAGAATTACGTGAAATGGTAATTGAGCTCGCCTTATAATTAACCTAGTTTTCAATTTGTAGTTACATGGTATTCGTCAGTATTATCCGTTTATAGCCAACTCAACGCTGGCTATAATCAGATTATTGGTTATTGATGATATAAAGGTAAGACCTTACCACTTAAACTACCACGCCATTTCTTTTCATTTTCAATAAACAATATTTCACCGTACTGACCTCGCTTAATGCTTGAATCAATGGCAATAACACGTCCTTGATAGCGGGTTTCAATTTGCTTTTGAGAAGTATGACCAACAATAAGATGCTTCACCTTAAAGTGCTTAAGTAATAAATCTATTTCAGCAGAAGTTGCCCCATTATCTTTACCTCTATCGGCGGCAAAATAACCACGGTACCAAATAGGGCCATTGGTTGTATGTAAAACTTCTGCCCAACCTTCGCGTGGTTTATCTAGCTCAGCTTTAACTAAGTTATCTTTAAAAACACGGTTAATGTCTACTAAGGTGCGTTTATCTTTCGCTAAGTCAGGATGAAAACCACCATGAGCAAATAGCATGTTATTAATTTTAACTAATACTGGCTTACTGCGTAACCAATTACCGATAATACTGTCTGAGGTAAATAACTGCTCAAACGGTTTATTAAGCTTTTTAGCCGTTTCAATGTATTTAGGGTGTAAATAACGTAAGTCGCCATTAAGTACCATTACCTCATGATTACCTAAGGTTAAATGGATTTCACCACCCGCTTTTTTAGCTTGTTGTTCTAAGTCGTATAAAAACCATAGAATCTCAGTCACTTTATCGCCGCGATCAAAGATATCACCGGTGATAACAAAATGACCATTACCAAAAGCCCACTGTTGGTTTTTATCAATAATATTATTATTGGTTAATAGCTCAATCATTAAATCATACTGACCATGAAAGTCGCTAAGGGCAGCAACAGGAAAGTCGCCGTTGTATTCGAGAATTTCGTGCTCTTGGTTGATTAAATTATGAATAGTCGCAGGTAAGTCACAGGCACTAACAGCAATAGGTTTGCTTGCTAAATTGTCGACTTGCTCTGTGCTTAGCGTTAAGCGTTGACTCACTTTTTCGCCGTGGCATAACCAATGCGCATCTAAGTGTTTATCTTGAGTAAAGACATAAGGACCGTCAGAATAAAGAACAGTTTTTTCAACAAGTTTCTCGCCGTCATTTGCATTATCAGTAACCGTACTATTAGCCGATAAAGAAGTCACTATAGCGCAGCTTAATAATAAGCGATGAGCAAAATAAAGAGGGTTGAGCATATAGGGTTACCCTTTATGGCAGTAAATAAAAATTAAACGAAAATAAATAGGATGTCACATCCGTGTGACTTAGTTTTGTTAATTGCTAACCTAAGGTCAGCAACTAAATTATTGAGTTAACTCAGTATAAATAACCATTTACACTAAGTTAATAGCGTTTACTTAGAACTTAAATTCAGCACCTAAGTAAACAAAGCGACCGACACTGCTACCATAACCACTGTAGAAATGTCCGCGTCCACCTAAGCTGTAATCACCTTGGTTATCAAAGATGTTATTTACACCACCAAATACACGTAAATCACCGTCTTTTGGTAGCTCAACATCATAAGAAACAGATAAACTATGCGTGATGTATGAACCAATCTCGTTAAACGCTAATGTTTCAGGGTTCTCGATACAATCTGCACTACCCGCTGCACAATTTTTATCGTTAGCAGCCATATCTTCTAACCAATCTTTTTCATCACCTTGGTTAACGGTAATCGGGCCTTTGTATTTAGTGCTCCAACGTACACGCCAGTCTTCTTTATACCAAGTTAATGAAGCTGAGCCTTGAGTATCGTAGATATCGTTGTCGTAGTAACCTTCGTAATTGGTAGTAGCTGGACCACCTGGTGACTGTACGGTCTTAGTCCAATCAAGCACATGAGTCCAATCACTCTTAAACTTAATACGACCTAAATCATCAAAGTCATAAACATATTCTATCGCGACATCAAAGCCACTAGTGCTAATTTCATCAACGTTATAGTCACGTTGCATTACTTCAATTAAACCACCATCTTCATCACGCTTTAAATCATTACAAAATGAGTTAGAACCACCGCGCTCATCCCACGGTAATTCAGAGTTATAACAGTAATCGATAATATCTTGATTAGAGTATGTCGCTAACGCGTCTTTAATGGCAATATCATAGTAGTCAACAGCAATACGTAGACCTTCAATGAACGATGGTGCTAATGTTACACCGAACGTTAGGGTATCAGCGGTTTCTTCAAAAAGATCTGGGTTACCAACACCAGGAGAGTAGTTATTATCTTCTACATCAAACTCACCATTCAGAGCAATATAATTAGCGATTGACTCTTCTTCTCGACATTTGTCGTGCCCAGCATCAGTTGATGTAGCAGTAGTACCGAGACAAATATCACTATAGTTTGAGTCATAATCACCTGCTGGCGGTGACATTAAGTTATCAATTGATGGTGCACGTTGGGCGCGTGCCCAGTTAGTTCTTACCGCATAACCATCAACAATTTCCCAAACAAGGCCAGCTCGGTAACTGGCAACTAAGTCAACACCTTCAGGGCTGTAATCAGCAAAACGTGCCGATACATCAGCCGTTAAACTTTTAGCACCTACAACATTTCTAAGTAGTGGAATACCGGCTTCACCAAAAACTTCAGCAACATCCATTTCACCTGAGTATTGCGGTACATAGTTAAAGGTAATACCACCTTCAACGCCACCGCCACCTGTTGTAACTTTTTGCGAGTCACGTCTAAATTCAAAGCCAAACGCGGTTGCTACAGGACCTGCTGGCATGTCGAATAAATCACCCGCCATATAACCAGTAAAGGTTAACTGCTCTACCTCAGTATTAATTGTTGGGTTGGCGCGAATATAATTGGCTGCTTCGGCGCTAATAGAGCCTTCACCAAATAAGTTCATTGGTACACAACCTGCTGCGCGGGCAGCTTCGTCAGCACATTGAATTGTAACGCCATCAGCCGCATATTCAGCATCAAGTGCATAGCGTGCTTTGAAAACATCAATTTCATTACCACGAAGCTGATCTTGGGTTGACTTACCATAACCAACAGAAACGTCCCAGTCCCAGTCGCCATCAAATAATGTACCTTGTAAACCTGCCCATGAACGAATAGTTGTACGTTCGTTATCGGTATAGATATTACCTACCTCAGCAAAGTTTCTATCCCATTTAATAGTGCTACCACCGCCAGCAGCAATTTCAGCTGGTACATAAGGGTTGCTACTACTAATACGACCCATATCTATTTGGTCAAACTCACCTGTTGCTGGATCATAGGTAATAACTAAATCGCTTTCATCTTCGCTTTCTGGTGATTTGTCATTAAATGATTTATTTAAACTATGTTGTACTTGTCCGTAAAAGGTAATGTCATCGGTTAATTCAAAATCAACTTTTATCGCCGTATTTATCCCTTCATCAGGCACTTTAAGCATAACGAACTGATCAGTGTCGATGCCGTACTTTTCTTCTACCCAATCATCGCGCAATGTTTGACCGTCATACCAAAAACCGCCTACGCCACCACTGCCTTCGTGGAAAACACCACCAGGGATTGAGTCACTTAAACTGCGCCAATCAGATTGGCTAATATCACGCATACACTCGCCATCTCTAGGCTCTGCTTCAGTAAGCATAGTGTTACACATTCTTTCATCATCATAAGAATGTGATTCTTGAATTTGCGCTCGCTTACGGTCGTTATAAGTTAAACCGTATTGCTTATCATAAGTTGAGCTTAAGTAAACATAACCACGACCTTCAGCAAATTCAGTGCCGTAGTTTAAATCTAAAGTAAATTCTTTAGCGCCACCTTCAACTGATTCACCACCACGCGCTTTAAAAGCAAAGCCTTCTTTGTCTTGTTGGGTAATAATGTTAACAACACCCGCAATAGCATCTGAGCCGTATGCTGCAGAAGCGCCACCAGTAATTACTTCAACTTTTTGTACCATACCGCTAGGAATAGTTGATAAGCTTACCGCATTACTGCTGTGGCTATTTGATACTACACGACGACCATCAATTAAAGTTAAAGTACGTTGCGAGCCTAAGTTACGTAAATCAATCGTAGATAAACCCGTTGCAGTAATGTTTGATTGGCTATTGGTGTTACTGCTACTTTCCGAAATTTGTGGTAATTCATCAATTAAAATTTCTGATAATGAACCTAAACCAGTATCTTCAATCGCTTCGTTATCCATAGTAGCTAATGGTGTAGCAACACTAAAACTATCACGACGAAGGCGCGAGCCTGTAACCATAATTTTTTCGTGAGTTTCTTCAACTTTTTGTTCTGGTGTTTTTTGGCTTTGCGTTGCTGTTTTAGCAACCTTTGCTTCTTCAGCGGATAATGCGTCAGCTGCAAAAGCCGCTGGAGACATCGCTAATGCGCCACCGGCAATAGCTGAATAGATAGCCGTTTGAATTGCGATGGTGATTGGTTTTTTGTTCATCATTCATCTCTCTCTTTTTTAAGTAATGTTCTTCATGGTTTATTATAGAAGTTGAATTTTGCAGGCGATTAAGCCTACAAAATTCAACTCTTTATCCAGTAAATAGACCGCTGCTATTGTTTTTCCCTAATAACCTAATAACTAAACTTCCCATACGTTAAGTTATTAAGTGCTCTGGTTTTAACTGCAAACTTAGTATTATCTACTGCACTTTTATTATTTTTTTAATGAGGAGTTATGCTGTAAAATGACGACATAACTTTGCTCTACTACTCTTTTAAGAAAGTAATGGCAGTTATTCAATCGCTAAGAGGTCATTTGTACCTCTATTTAACATCTATTTCTAAAAAAAACAAAAAAAACACTACTTAAACAATTAGTTAAATTTTTTATAAAAGTTCACTTTTTTTATTTTAGTGTTAATATAAATTCATTATTTTGCGAACTATATGCGAAAAAAATTCCACTTAACCGCATAACTTTGGTAGCATAAATATCAGAGAAACATATCAAGGATGGTAGTGATAAATACCCGTACAGTTTATATAAACTGTACTATTACCTAATAAGAAAGAGTATCAATGAAGCCTAATCGTGCTTTTAACCTGAGTAACTGTTACGTCAACCCAACCGAGTTTTCGATACAACTAGATCAGGGGGAAAAGCAGTCATTACAACCCAAGTTCATTGACGTGCTATGCTATTTAGCTCAGCATCATCCTCGTATTATTCCTCGTGAAGAATTAATTAATAATATTTGGGGAGAAAATAGCGTTGTTGGTGATAAAAGTCTGACCAACGCCATTTGGCATTTGCGTAAAAGTTTGGCAGAAATTGATCAAGGCAACGGCGTTATTGAAACAATTCGCAAAGCTGGCTACCGATTAGTTATTGAGCCACAATGGTCTACAAATGTAACTACGACCGCTCACAGTAACATCACAGTCAGCGATGACACGCTTCAAAACGACCCTCAATTAAAAAGAGAAGCTGAGCAAGAAACAGATGGTTTATTAGCAAAAACATTACAATACCGTATTAATAAGCAAACTATCACCTGGGTTGTATTAGCTGCATTTATAGCAGTGGTTATTGGTTATTTTTTAGGTAAACCCTCACATGATCCAGCCGTAGTAACGCAAGTCACTAAACACCCAGGCAGTGAACTTTTTCCATCTCCCTCACCTGATGGTCGCTATGTGGTTTATAGCCAAGTATCTAATAATCAACCAACCAACTTGTTTATGAAAGACACTTTACAGCCGCAACTGCCAGCACAACAATTAACCTTTGATACGGCAATTGAACGCCATAGTGTTTGGAGCAATGACGGACAATACTTATACTTTGCCAGAACAGCTAAAGCCGGTGAAAATTGTAAATATATTCAACTTAAAGTGTTGAGCAGACAAGAAAAAGCTATTGCTAATTGCCCGAATAGAGTTGGTTACTTTTACCTTGACATATCACCTGACGATAAAACATTAGCCATACATGGCTTTAATGGTGACGCTGAAAAAAGTGGCATTTATTTTCTTGATTTAACGAAAGAAAATGCACCATTAGAGCGCTTTTCTTGTAAAAAAGGTTGTGATTATAAAGATAGAGATATGGCTTTTTCTCCCGATGGTAAACATCTTGCCATTAGTCGACGCTTTAATCGTTACAGCGAGAATATTTATTTAATCAATATAAAGACCAAAGAAACACAGCAGCTTACATTTAATGAGGAAGATATTGTTGGCATTACATGGTCTGATCAAAGTAAGATAATTTACGCAACTCACAAAGCTGGGGTCAGATCAGGTTTTATTATAGATGTTGATAAAAACACATTTACTGAGCTTAATTTACCCGGCTTTAGTTACCCCAAATTTACTAAGCAAGGTAGAAAGCTGTTTTATCAGCAGCGTCAAGAAATATCATCCATTGCGAGCCTATCATTGAAAGCCGATATTGCGAGCAGTCCATTCCCTGTAGTTTTATCAAGCTTCAGCCATCACTCCCCTGATTACAGCCCTATAAATAAGCGCTTTGTCTATGTATCAAATGAATCAGGCTTTTATGAGCTATGGTCGGCAAATACCCGAGGTGAAGAGCGAAAGCAACTCACATTTTTGAAAAAGAATATTAGCTTACCTAAATGGTCCCATGACGGTAAAAGCATTGCCTTTTTAGCTTCATCTGAAGATAACAAGCATGAAAACATTTATATTTACTCACTAGTAACACAAAAAATATCAGTGCTAAATAGCCCATTTGATCGCCATAACCGACCAAGCTGGTCGCTTGATGATAACAAAATCATTGCCGCTGTTTATAATAATAACGCGACTGACTTATATAGCATTACTATTGCTGATGGCGCTGTTGAGCGTTTAACTCATGACAATGCGCGCTATGGCATTATGAATTCGCCAACAACCTTACTTTATGCAAAAATAAAACGTGGCTTGTGGCAAATTGATTTAACCGATAAAGAAAAACCACCCGTGCAAATTATTGATGGTAAGGAATTCACTGGTTTATATGCCTGGGACTATTACAATAATGGTGTTTACTTTAACAAGGAGCTTAAGGAACACCATATATTGATGTTTCATGATACGGTTTCAGGAAAGGGCAGACCTTTAGTGAAATTACCACTTAACTCCTTCTATCGCCGTGACATTATTAATTATGTCCCTGATGAAGATAGCTTACTTTATACTAAATCAAGTTACCCTCAAGCAAATATTAAAATGTTAGAGAATTCCCCTTTACTTCAATAGCACTAAACTCATACAAATAAACGACAATAAAAAAGGTAAATACTGACATAGTATTTACCTTTTTTAGTTAAGCTGGACTCAAGTTAATAGCTTTACTCTGCTGTATTTTCATCTATTTGAGTAACGCCTGCATCAGCCTCATTTTCTGAGACTACACTCATTTCAACGTCAATGGCTGATACACGTTGTAAGCCCCGTGGTAACTTATTACCTCGTCTCCCTCGCTCACCTTTATAGTGCTCAATATCAGCAGCTTTTAAGGTCAGTTTACGTTTTCCTGCATGTAAAGTAATAGCTGCGCCTTCGGGCACTAAAGTTAATAGGCTTACATATTCTTCACGGGTTTTAGCACGTGCCGATGGAATATTAATAATTTTATTACCTTTGCCCTTGCTTAGTACGGGTAAATTTTTCACCGGAAATACTAGCATTCGCCCTTCACTGGTAATCGCTAAACAGCAATCGGTCTCTAGGTTACCAATACGCTGTGGCGTTAATACTTTAGCCGCTTGTGGTAAACTAATGAGTGCTTTACCATTTTTATTTCGGCTGACCATATCGCTGAAACTACTGACGAACCCATAGCCAGCATCACTAACCAACAAGTACTTATTGGTGTCTTCAGCCATAATGCTATGAACAAAGGTTTCGCCACTAGACAAATTAAAACGACCCGTTAATGGTTCGCCTTGCGAGCGAGCCGTTGGTAAGGTATGAGCATCAGTGGTAAACGCACGCCCTGCTGAGTCAATAAAGACAACAGGGTTATTGCTACGTCCTTTAGAAGAACATAAATAACTATCACCCGCTTTATAGCTAAGCGCGGCAGGATCAATATCATGGCCTTTAGCACAACGCGCCCAGCCTTTATCTGAAACAACCACAGTAACGGGTTCACTAGGGACTAAGTCTTTCTCTGTTAGGGCTTTTGATTCGCTACGCTCAACGAGTTGAGAACGACGATCGTCGCCGTGTTCCTCTGCTGCCGCTAGAATTTCTTTTTTCATTAACGTATTCATACGTGTTTTTGAATTAAGAATTTTTTCTAGATATTCTTGCTCACTACGTAGCTCATCCTGCTCGGCACGAATTTTAATTTCTTCAAGCTTGGCAAGTTGTCGTAATTTGATTTCTAAAATGGCATGGGCTTGTGTTTCAGATAAACCAAAGCGTGACATTAGCTCAGCTTTAGGGTCATCAAAACCACGAATAATCTCAATTACTTCGTCGATATTAAGATACGCAACCAATAAGCCGTCTAAAATATGTAATCGAGCTAAAACTTTATCTAAGCGGTACTGTAGGCGTCTGCGCACTGTTTCACGGCGGTACTCTAACCATTCACTTAAAATAACTTGTAAGTTTTTAACTGCTGGGCGGTTGTCTAAGCCAATCATGTTAATATTAACGCGATAGCTTTTTTCTAAGTCGGTGCTAGCAAAAAGGTGTTGCATAAGTTGTTCAATATCAACACGATTAGAGCGCGGTACAACGACTAAACGCACTGGGTTTTCATGATCAGACTCGTCACGTAAATCAATCACCATTGGTAGCTTTTTAGCGGTCATTTGGGCCGCTATTTGCTCGAGAATCTTACCGCCTGAAGCTTGATGAGGGAGTGAGGTAATAACAACCTCTCCTTCTTCAACATCATAAACTGCGCGCATTTTGATGCTACCACGGCCAGTTTGATAAATTTTTTCAATCTCGGTTTTTGGGGTAATTATTTCAGCATTGGTTGGGTAATCTGGCCCTTGTACAAACGTTAATAAATCAGCAACGTCTGCTTTTGGGTTTTCAATTAAATGTACACAAGCATTAGCAACTTCTCGCACATTATGAGGAGGAATATCTGTTGCCATCCCAACGGCAATACCGGTAATACCATTTAATAAAATATGCGGCAGTCTCGCTGGTAGTGTTTTTGGCTCTTTCATCGTGCCGTCAAAATTAGGTTGCCAATCAACCGTTCCTTGACCTAACTCTGATAATAAAACCTCACTAAAGCGCGATAAACGCGATTCAGTATAACGCATTGCAGCAAATGACTTAGGGTCATCAGGAGCACCCCAGTTACCTTGACCGTCAACCAAAGGATAGCGATAGGAAAATGGTTGCGCCATTAATACCATGGCTTCGTAACAAGCACTGTCTCCATGAGGATGAAACTTACCAAGCACATCACCAACCGTACGCGCTGATTTTTTATACTTTGCTGTGGCTGATAATCCTAGCTCTGACATAGCATAAACAATACGTCGTTGTACTGGCTTTAAACCATCACCTATATGTGGCAAGGCTCGGTCCATAATAACGTACATAGAGTAATTTAAATAAGCGTCTTCGGTAAACCGTCTTAACGGAACTTGTTCGACCCCATCAGGGCTATATTCGAGCACATCTGACATGAAATGATATTTCCTGACTTTTTTAATTATTGCGATACCTAAACAACTTTACATTACGATAGGTAAACAAGGGAATAATAAATCTCTCCCGAGTAACTATTAATCATAAGTACTGACGCACTTTTAGATACTACTTAGGTGTTGCTTGGGTATTAACTGGAAACTATTTTACATAGTAGGTATAGCTTATCTGATTATAAGGTAAGACAAAATAGCTAAAATAATAAAACTATTAAATACCGCGCCTTTCTTGTGATGTTGAGATATTTTGATAGCTTAATACACAGTTTCGCCCTTGTGCTTTAGCTTGATACATCGCTAAATCAGCACTATGTAGAGCATCTTCAAAACTTGCATTATGGTAATCCATGGTTGAAATACCAATACTTAACGTTACTTGTTCTTTTAGACCTATAGCACCAAAGTCGTACTGTGCTACTTTCTCATTAATACGCTGTGCGATAGCTTTTGCTTTGCTACTATCAGCTAACGGCAATAACGCTACAAACTCTTCGCCACCTAAACGAGCAAATATGTCACGTGTGCGCATTGTTTCATTCACTAATGAAGCAATCGTTTTTAATACCTGATCACCACAGTGGTGTCCATAGACATCATTAATTTTCTTAAAATGGTCAATATCTAATAATAAAATAGATAAATCGTAAGGTTGTTCACTAAAGCGCTTTGCCATAGTGTGACCATGTTCAAATAAAGCACTGCGATTAAATATACCGGTTAATGCATCAGTTTTAGTTAACACGATCAGTTTGTTACGCACTTTTAGCTGCCAGAAAAACAATAGCCCAAAAGCTAGCGCAATAGCCATCACTAAAATAAAGCGCGTTTGCTGCATTTTTTTTTCTTTTTGCGCTTCATCAACTCGCTGTACTTGTTGCTGATTTTGTTTAATTAAAGAGTCATTTAAAGATTTTTTTTCATTGATAGAAAATTCTTCCGTTAATGCTGATAACATCGCATTACGTTTGTTATCTCGATAAATATCGTACTTGATTAGATATTCTCGCTTTTCTTGATAGGCCAAATCATACTGCCCTAACTCAGCATACTTATTTGCTAAAATTTCATGTAACTGCAAAAAAATAGGTTGGCTTAATTGCCCTTCATCAATTACTTCGCCTACATTTTTGGCTTCAACAAGCAAAGCGACGATTGACTCTGTTACTTTATCCTTATTAAGCGTAGGGGGTTGTAACTGAGTCTTTTTTTCAATAAGAAGCGCTTGGGCAAGTAAATATAAATACTGCTCTGCTGGGTTTAACGGTGACTTAGGTGATGAAAATTGAAGTAAATGCTCTTGAGCATATTTGATAGATTGAGTACCTTTGCTGTTATCTAGTAACTTAATTGAATTAATTAATAACAATAAGCTAGGGTCTACTGAAAATTCTTCCGTTTCAGTTATCTCTGCGACTTCTGGTGTTATATCCTGACTTAGGTTACCCATTGCGATTGCTGCATTAAAAAATACTAAAGCCAGTAATAATGCGCTAAAAAATACGCCTCTACATACAGGTAACAGAGATCTACGTTGATAAATCATGAACTAAAAACCTTATTTCGGCCGCTCAACTTAGCTTTATAGAGGAGTTTATCAGCTCGCTGCACAAGCGTATTGAGATCAGAATCACTCGCTAAACTCGCGACGCCAATGCTAACGGTAACCTGTGTTATGTTACGTAAAGGCCACTGTTTTTCAGCAATACGCTCTCTAATACGCTCGGCTATATATATTGCTGACTGTAAATCCTGTTTAGGTAAGCAAACCATAAACTCTTCACCACCTAAACGGCCAAAAACATCACTTTTTCGTATCATACTTTCACTAAGCTGCACTACCCCTTTCAGTACTACGTCTCCTTGGCTATGACCGAAGGTGTCGTTGATATTTTTAAATCTATCAATATCAATCACAAGTACGCTAAAACAATGATGTTTCTTTTTGGCTAACTTAAATGCTTGCGCAGACTTTTTCATTAAACTACGACGGTTTTCTATACCTGTTAAAGTGTCAATCGTTGAGGCAAGTTTAAGTTGGCGTTGACTATAAAGTAATTTAGCCAATATCCAAGCAAGTGCCAATGCAACTAAAGCGCCAATACTTAAGTAAAGCTGTTGCTCTTTATTCGCAAACTGCGCTTCTGCTAAATTTTCTTGGTTTATCGTTTTTTCATTCTCTAACAATTTATTTTTTAAATCGGCTTGCTCACTCTCTAAACTTAGTCGTACTTCTGCTACTGACTTTTTGTCTTCATTTTCATGTAATTGCTCACGTAAAAAAACAAGTTTAGATTTAGCTTCATAGGCTTCTTTAAAGCGTTTTTGTTCATAATAAACTTTACTTTTAAGGTTAATAATGCCCAAGTTAGCTTGTTTTTGAAAGAAGGGTAAAGAGTCATGGTTAACTAATAATTTTTCTGCTTCCGCAATACTCACTAACGTATCTTGATAGCGCTTTAAGTGAAACAACACGAAAGCTTGATCAAAATAAAACTGCAACTTTATGTCGTGTCGTTGAATAGTATCGATATACTTTTCTGCTTTTAGAAAGTATTCATAAGCTTTTTCAGGATCACTCTCTTCTTTTCTAAACTGAGCCCATGCCATACCAGAGAAAACCCTGTACATTATTTCTGCGGGACTATGTTCATTAGATGTACTAATAATTTCTTGGTAAGCAGAAATCGCTTCATTGTATTGTTTGTTTACTGAATAGTTCATGGCAATGTTATTAAGAGCGTTATGTGCAGCCAACAACATACCTGACTTTTTAAAGTACCCGTACGCTTGCTTATAATAAACCATAGACTGTTCATTTTGACCAAGGTTCGCATAAGCAATACCTAACTCAACATTAGAATAGCCTTTTAGTTGATCATCATTGGTTTGCGCTGCAATTTTATAAGCGTCGTTTAACAGAATTAATGCGCGCTTATAGTCATCGGTAATATAAGCAATGGCGCCTAAATTAATTAAGCCATTAGCAATCATAACCTTGTTATGTAATGACTCAGCAACTTCGAGACCTTTTTTATAATACTCAACAGCAAGTGATGTATCACCTAGGCTTTCAGCCGAATAGCCACGTAAATAAAGTAAATCGCAAATAATTACACTAGGGCTCGCTAGTTTTTTAGCTAGGGTGAGAGCGGTATCAAGAGTTTGAGCAGCACTAATGAACTGTCCGCTGGTGCTATAAGATTCTGAGAGTAAATAGTAATATTTAAGCTTTTGCTCAATAGATAGCAGCGTTAATTGAGCTTCAATCTTAGACAGAAGATCAAAGGTTAACCCTACATCTGATTTAAGCATTAACTCAGCACTTTCTAATAGTGCTTTAGGGCTCTTATCGACCGCCTCTTTCGACAATGAAAATACAGGGCTACAGTAAAGGCAAATAGCGAAAGATAAGCATTTAAAAAATAATGACTTCCGTGTGATTGAAAGCAAGAATAAGTACCTAAAGCTAAAAGAATTATCTCAGTATAAAACGATTTCTACACTGAGTTAAATAGCTAATGCTCTAGAATACTGACTAAATGATATTTATTCTTGATGAATACACCATAAATTGTCATAACTATAATTACTTACCATATCTGCTTGTTCCCACTCAACCAGCATATTTCCTAGCACTCTACAATAATACTCTTTATTAGCAATTAATATTTTTATGAGTCAAATACCACTACCAACATCATAAGCTGTCACAAACACTCAATACAAACACCATATAATGTCATATTAATTTAGATTGTGTGACTTTTGAAATTAATACAGCGAATCACTAATGTCTCAGAACTACCCTATTACTAGGATAATAAATCCACCTTGATGTTTGCTATATTTATGAGAGTAGATATTAGATTTTATACTCTAACTCGCTTTCGCCCCCTAAGAGAGATAGAAATATTTAATTGAAAGAAGATATTGAACCTATTACCCACCATAATTTAAAAACCCTCTAACGGTTAGCATTGCCGCGGCTAAGGCTATTAAAGAATAGGGTAAATATTCAGAACAGAATATTGAATTAGTTACTGATAAAGCTTATTCATTGAAACATATAAATAGATGAATTAAAAGCCGCATTACACTAACCACAATGTTGAATATTAACGTTATTGGATTTCGCCCTCTTTATCAGCGAAATCTTTTGCTACTTGTTTAAAATCATCTGCAATCACGAGAAAGCAATCAACTAACAACGGTTCAAAGTGGCTTCCCTTGCCTTCCATAATAATACTGACAGCTTTTTCATGGGAGAACGCTGGCTTATAAACACGTTTACTTATTAAGGCATCATATACATCGGCAACAGCCATGATTCTTGCTGATAATGGAATATCCTGACCTGACAGCCCTTCAGGATAACCAGAGCCATCCCATTTTTCTTGATGTGAATAAGCAATTTCTTTAGCAAAGATCAAAAAGTTATCTGCAGACTCAATCGACTGCTCCGCAGCAGCAAGTGCATCTCGTCCATAAGTGGTATGACGTTTCATCTCTTCAAACTCTTCGTCAGTTAATTTTCCTGGCTTTAATAAAATACTGTCTTCGATACCAACCTTACCAATATCGTGTAAAGGTGCTGACTTATAGAGTGAGGTGATAACATCGGGTGTTAAAAAGGCTTTGTATTTATCGTACTTAGCAACTTCTGTCGCTAATACTTTTACGTAGCGTTGTGTTCTTCTAATATGGTTACCAGTCTCAGGATCTCTCGATTCGGCGAGTGCTCCCATAGCAACCATAGCGACATCTTGAAGTTCTGAAAGTTGCGATGTTCGCTCAAGTACGCGCTCTTCTAATATTTCATTTTGTCTCGTAAGTAAATTTCTTGATGCTTGTAAAATTAAGTGATTTTTAACGCGCTCTTTTAAAATAGGAGGGCTAATAGGTTTAGTTATGTAATCAACTGCGCCAAGCGCTAAACCTTTAGTTTCATCATCTTCTTGCGATTTTGCCGTTAAAAAAACGATAGGAATATCTTTAGTTTCAGCTTGAGACTTTAATATTTTACAGACTTCATAACCGTCCATCTCGGGCATCATTATATCGAGTAAAATCAAATCAGGCTTATGCTTTTCAATAATTTTTAAAGCCATTTTTCCACTTAACGCAGCTTGAACGAGGTAATCTTGAGCTAAGACACCTTTTACTACGTCAATATTTGCTACAGTGTCATCTACTGCTAAGACCGTCTGTTTACTTCCTTCTGACATGTTAATATTCTCCGACATTAATATAATTAACTTTTATGGTACATAGCTTTAATTTCCGACAGTTGAGCCTCTCCGGAATCAAAGTCATATTCACTCAACGTATTTCGTAATTTTTCTAATGCTCCATATACGCATTGTTTGAATTCAAAGTCTAATAACTCATCAACACTATCAACTACTGTAGAGTCAAAGTTCTGAATTTTCTGTTCTATAACATTCAACTGTTTAATAAAAGTGTCATTATCTAATCTATTACTTTTTCTATCCTCAGCGCTTTTTGTCGTTTCCTGCTCGAAAATAGTAACTAAATTTAGTGCCTCATCGAAGTTATACGTTTCTAATGCCTGAATTAGATCACTTATTACGGATGATGACTTTACTGACGTTATATATAATAAAATATTGTCTAAAGTGTCACCAGCAGACGAATCAAAATTATCTATTTTACTTTTTAATTCTACAAACAAATTTGAAACGGCCTTGCTATCAAAAACTTTACCTTTATTATCTTCTTGAGAAACTTGGTTTTCTTCAATAGTTCTAATCATTTCTGTTAGCTTGACTTCACACTCCAATAACATGGCTTCAAGCTCATCAATAATTATTGGTGTGCCCTTCTCTATTTTATCGGTAAAAGTAAGCTCTAATTTCTCCGCAACAGGTACAATAAAATTAGCTCCGATAGTACCAGCTACACCTTTCAATGTGTGGGCTGCTATTACGGCCGATTGGAAGTCTTCTGTGTGTAGTGACGCTTTTATTCTTTCGACTGCATCTGACTCTGATGAAACAACTTTTTTCAGTGTATTTCGGTAAGCCTTAACATTCCCAGCCATTCGATTTAAAGCGGTAGGCACATCAAACCCGGGTAAAATCGGTGATTCACTATTCTCTGTTATTATAGGTTTTACATGACTCAAATCTTTGCCTGTTGGTTTGATCCATTGTGAAAGTGTTTTATACATTTCTTGGGGATCTATAGGCTTAGGTAAATGATCGTTCATCCCTGCATCAAGACATTTTTCACGATCTCCACTCATAGCATTAGCAGTCATTGCAATGATGGGTAAATTAATATTTTTTTCGTCTTTACGTATTTCTTTGGTCGCAGTATAACCATCCATTATCGGCATTTGTATATCCATTAATACCGCCTCAAAATTTTTATTTTCAACCGTTTCTACTGCTATTTTTCCGTTGCAAGCAACCGTTACCACTAACCCTGCCATTTCAAGTAATTCAACGGCTATTTGTTGATTAATTTCATTATCTTCCACTAATAAAATTTCTGCCCCAACGATAGCTTGAGCAAATGATATATCTAATCGATTACTTTGAACTCCTGAGCTTACACCATGTGTTTCTCCCATTACTCTTAAAGTAATATCGAGTAATTTAGATGCGCATACAGGTTTAGTTATCGAGCTAGCTAAATTGATATGTTGTGCTTTTTTCAACATTTCATCACGGTCATAAGCGGTCACAATGACAAACTTAGGTGGTTGAGATAAGAAACCATCGCTAATGATTTGTTCGCCTAATTCAATGCCATCCATGTGCGGCATTTTCCAATCAGAAAGTACTAATTTATACGGTTGATTGTTTTGCTCCGCAAGTTTTAGTTTCTCTAATGCTTCTGCGCCAGAAGCTGCTAATTCGGGTTTAAAGCCTAAACTTTCTGACATAGTAAAAAGTATTTCTCTTGCGGCTACACTGTCATCAACAATTAACACTGGTAAATCAACCAAACTTGCTGGTGATGCTTGGATATGCGCAGTATTTTTTTGTGCAATGCCAAAAGTTGCGGTGAAGTAAAATTGGCTACCTTCGCCACTGGTACTTTCAACCCAAATTTCACCCTGCATTAATTCCGTTAACGTTTTACTAATAGTTAAGCCTAAACCAGTTCCCCCATACTTTCGGGTTGTTGAAGCATCTGCTTGGCTAAAGGATTGAAATAATCGGCTTAATTGATCTTTGGTCATGCCAATACCTGTATCACATACTGAAAACTCTACCGTGACATTTTTATCGTTTTGTTTGATAGGTTTTGCTCTAATTACTATTTCACCTTGATCGGTGAATTTAATCGAGTTATTAGCGAGGTTAATTAATATTTGTCCTAATCTTAGAGAATCGCCAACAAGGTCGAGTGGTAAATTTGGCGATAAATCGATGAGTAATTCTAAGGATTTTTCCTGACTTTTATGTGAAATAATTTGCACGAGATGGTCAATAGTATCGTTCAAGTTAAAAGGTATCTCTTCAAGATCAAGTTTACCCGCTTCTATTTTTGAAAAATCTAAAATATCGTTAATAATACCAAGTAATGCTTCCGCTGAACTCTGAATTTTATTGACATAATCAGCTTGTTTTCGGCTTAAATTCGTTTGCATTGCCAAATAGCTCATACCTATAATTGCATTCATTGGCGTACGTATTTCATGACTCATATTGGCGAGAAAATCACTTTTGGCTTGGGTAGCAATTTCGGCCTCATTTTTTGCGTGGAGAAGTTCATCTTCGGCCATTTTGCGTTCGCTGATGTCGCGAAGAATCGCAACAAAAAAGTGCTCATCATTTTCAACCCATCCCGAAACAGAAAAGTCTGTGGGGAAAATATGGCCATTTTTATGTAAAGCAGAGATTTGAATCGTTTTGTTGAGTAAGTTAGCGGCGTGTCCCGCAACCATCCTTCCCATTCCAGCCAAATGAGCCTTGTGATAGTCAGGAGGAATAATGATTAGAATACTTTGACCAATAACATCGACAGCTTTATGACCAAATGTTCGCTCTGCTGCAGGGCTAAACATCAGGATAATATTATTACTATCAATCATGATAATAGCATCTACAGCAGTATCAATAATACTACTTGTACGCTTCATACTCATTTCAAGCGCCTTAGTACGTTCACCAACTAGATCTTCAAGCTCTAGGTGAGAACGCGCTAACGCTTTTGTTGCTCTTGTACCGACTTTTAAGGTAAAAAGTGTTCCTCCAAATAGTAACATCAAAGCAGTTAATAAAATGGACCAAATGCTGTACTTAAAAATATTGATAAGTTCAAGTGTTTCATCAACATCAACTTCAGCAACTATACCCATATTTAAGGCGTCATCCCAAAGCCAACTGCCCACAACCATTTCTCCACGATAGTCTCGATAGCCTTCAAGGTTATAACCCGACTTACCCGCAGCAATGTGCCTAGCCATTAAGGTCAATGGCCAACTTGTCTCTTGTACTATTTTCTCTTTACTATTTAGTAAACTTTTACCTGGATCGGTAATATTAATATTAAGTGCAGAACGTTCAGTTCCATTGATTAAACCAATTTCTCTTAATTCTTTTTCAAAACGTACATTCGAGAGTAAGTGGCCTGATTTATCAATAGCATAAGTTTCGCCACTTTTACCAATAAAGCCTGCAGATAATATTGAAGAGAATACCCCATCGACATCAACCCTAATCGTAATAACCGCTATGACTTCCCCTTGAGCGTTAATAACGGGCGAGGCGAAAAACATTGTGGGTGGTTTTACTGGATTTTCAGGTAACTTTTCATCTTCAATAAACACATCAGAGCGAATAGGCGGAACAAAAATACTTTCGCCGTTAAGCACTCGTTGCAATAAACCTGGTCGTGTATTATGAATGATATTACTTATTCCCACATTAGAATCACGCTTTGAAGATAAGCTGATATTGTTGGGTGAAATGATAAAAAATCCAATATTACCTAAATCGCCCTCTCGTTCTTTAAAGAACTGACGTATTTGAGACTGTAAAGGCGTTTGTTTCAAAGCTTCCGGTAACTCTTGCACTAAAAGTAATTGTTCTACTAATGAGACGAGTTCTTTATTTTTACCTACTTGCTCTAACCTGTTATTCTCATACTTTATCCAAAACTCTAAACGTTGATGCGTTGTCGTTAGTAAAGTAGATAAACTATATTCCAGTGACTCAATTCTTTGTTTTTCTGCGTAATTCATTACGAAGTAAGAAATAACGATTAAGACTGCAGACAAAACCGTTAAGCCAGTAACAATCATTTTTTTAAAGTGAGAGGAACTAAATTTATTAATTAGCTCTTTTTCACTGTTTTTCAATACTAAAGAACTGACCAAGTGACCAATTATAAATAACAGCACAACTGCAACTAAAACAAACCAGATCAGATGCTTTAATTGGAAAATATTTTCTTTGGAGATTCGTGACGTATTCCTTGAAGTCAGCCAATCGTTATTCAAATTCATTAAATCACTGGCTTTAATCGAGTCTAGGCCTTTTTGCAAAATACTATGAAGAATTTTTTTGCTCTTACTGCTCAATAAATGTAATGACGGCGGAAAAACAATGTCTTCATCTATCACCCTTAATCCATTAACATTGTTTTGTTCAACCCAGTCATCGACAACAATTTGTGCGTCTAATAATGCATCAGCGTCACCTGACAATACTTTATCTACCGACTCTTCAATGCCAGTCGTTTCTATTACGTTTATATCAGGGTAGACACTCTTAATTTTATCAATAGTGGTATATCCCGCGGATACCGCAATAGTCGATTTAGAAAGATCAATATTATTTTGAAAACGGGTATTATTATCTTTTACGTAAAATAACTCTCTTACCATAAAGAAAGGTGTCGAGTAATAACCATACTTTTTGCGTTCTTCAAAGAAGTAGGCATCGGGCAGCAAGTCAATTTTTCCGTCTTTAAATTGGCTTAAAACGTCATCCCAGCTTCCCATCACATACTCTGGTTGTAATCCCGTTTTTTCGATGATTTGACGAAGTATTTCGCCTGCAAGTCCACCGGGATTATTGTCGTCTTGCATAAAAATTATTGGTGGCCAATGTTCAATACCAATTCGTACTTTGTTATTAGCTACCCAGTGTTGCTCTTCTTCGGTCAACGTTAACTTGTTTGGATCAACTGCCTTAGATTTAGATCTGCTTTCAAGTATTGAGATAAAATGTGTAACTGCTGACATGTATTCAGTTTTATTTTGCAAATACTCATCACTATTAATAATAGCGATTGCAGTTTGTCTATTTTTATTTTTAACTGCTGTTATAACTTTCGATTCGAGTGCGACTAATGCGTTATTTGTTTTTTCGAGATTAGCCATCCGTTCTTTATCTTCCGTTAGCTGTAAAGCCAACAGTGCTTCAATAACCTCAAGGAGTTTTATCTCATTATCTTTGTATCTTTCTAACCACTTTTCATCACCAGAAAATGCATAAGTTAAAACGGAAGATGTAAGTACTTCATCATAATATTTCAGCTCTATTGCCATATTTTCTAACTGAGATAGTGAAAAGTGATTAACAGGTTCTATATTGTCTAGTATTACTTTTTCTTTAGATTGTTGTGCAAAACAATTTGGCATAGAAGTAGTACTTAATATTAAAGCCGTCATTACTAAAAGCTTAAAGAATATTTTCATTTATGAACCTATAACTTATATTTTTATAAAATAGCAGAGTAAATTTATTTTTAATTAGCACTAACTTTTAATTAAAAATTACCAGACAAAAGTGTACTTCTCATTTTTCTTGTTACGTTTGTTACCCATCTTAATATCATTTTGTCATTTTAAATATTTGGAATTCATAATTTATTATTATGTATCTACCTTGGCTTGTGATGTAAAAGAGGATTAAAATTAAAACTTTAGCTTTAATTCACTATAAACGAAAGTTAACTCTAAAAGTTAACTCTAAATGACTATTATTTACCTTTTTCTAATAAGTTAATTTCTATCACACTGGACTTCCCAGATTTCACTAGACAGTTTCTAATTCAGAAAAATACGCTTCTTCATATTTAGCAGGTTGAAGTGGCATAGTTAATTTGGCCACCTAATTAGAGATGTTATCATGCATCTCATAACTACTTAGGTGATACAAATGACAAAGAAGAAACGACCAACTTATAGCGCAGAGTTTAGGCTCGAAACAGCGCAATTGGTTATTGATGAAGGTTACACACAGGCAGACGCTGCAC
>NZ_JAHKPW010000040.1 GCF_018860755.1 Colwellia sp. D2M02
TTAAAGAAGAAGATAAGAGTCACATCGCTCATTATCATAGCTACTGGTAAGTAGCGTGTTTGTTGCCGTAGCCCCGAAGCAGCATGCGTACCAGCCACCTCCGAGTTTTCATGTCAACCTTTAATTTCAAATTAATTTTAGAATCATTTAAAAGTAAACGTTAAGTGGCTTGTTTATTCGATAATACGAGTAGATAAGCTATCAAAATAGTTCTTTCAGGCTTCTTTTTGATTGAACCCCTTGGAACTGGAGCGCATTATAGAGAGCTAACTTGAATGCGCAAGGGTTATTTTCATTTTAATGACTGTTCGACTATAAATACGGCTACATGGTTAAAAGTCGAGCTCAAGCCACAGTAATATCAATCGTTACCAACAACTCACTTTTACTATTAACGTCTCCCTCTCACCTGTATCTCTGCAAGTGCTTCTGTCAACTTATTTTACACCAACAAATAAACAGTAAAAACATACTAAACCACACAAAAACCAACAAAACAACAAAATAACAAACAAAAACCAAAATAAACCATAATTACCAAACAAAAAACATAAATGGCACTTTGAGTTTTAACAGCAACCAATTACAACTGTAAATTTTATTTACAATTTATTTACACAAAGTTACATTCAAGATATATAAAGGTGAGATAGAACAACAGTTTTAACATTTTAATAACAAAGGCACTATTATTGCTTTAAATATTAATCGCTAATAGCTTCAGCCTTAAGTTTAACTTTTATTTAAACTTAAGGTGGCAATACTCAACTCAATATTTAGCGAATAAATAATAATAATTGGAGAGATAGATGCAACTGAAAAAATCCATTATAGGTAGTGTTATAACATTAACCTTAGCAACTTCAAGTTACGCCAACGAAGTATCAGTAGATAGAAGTCAATTGATACTTACGGGGGGAAACTTAGATCAAACGGTTCAGCCAACCAAAACAATTAGTTATATTGTTCAGTTAAAAGGGCAGTCTGCTATTGAAAGGGCTCAGGCTATTGGGGAGCTATTGCCAAGTAATCAACAAGTAGCAGTTGCGGGTAATAATTATAATGCTAACACCCCTGCAATGAGAGCATATCATTTAGCTTTAGAAGCAAAGCAAAAATCTGTTGCTCAAGGTATCGGTTCTATTGATATAAATTATTCATTTAAACATACCTTTAATGGCTTTAGCGCGGTTTTAACACCATCACAGAAAGCATCTTTAGAGAGTCATCCTGACGTTATTGGTATATGGGAAGATAAAGTTCAACATGTTTCAACCGCTAATACTCCTGAATTTCTTGGTTTAACCTCTGAAGCTGGACAACATACATTAGATATTAAAGGCGAAGATATAATTATTGGTATTATTGATACTGGTATATGGCCTGAAAACCCTAGCTTCTCAGATGATGGAAGTTACAGTGATCCTTCAACACTAGGTTGGTTAGGTGCTTGTGACAGTGGCTTAGATGAAGCATTTAGCTGTAATAATAAACTTATAGGCGCTAGATTCTTCAAGGATTCTTTTGAGAATACTTATGAAATTCAATATGAATTAGGCGAGATTGATTCACCTAGAGATGCTGCTGGTCACGGTAGTCATACTGCAGGTACTGCAGCAGGTAATGAAGCAGTGGCGAGTACTGTCAATATTGATGGTTATGCTGCAGATGCTGGTTTGATATCTGGCATGGCCCCAAGAGCACGTATTGCTGCTTATAAGGCTTGCTGGAATGACTCTTACAAAGACCCTATCACTGGTGACAGTCAAGCAGGCTGCATGTATGGTGATACTATGGCAGCAATTGATCAAGCTGTTGCAGATGGCGTAGATGTAATTAACTACTCAATTGGTGGTAGCCGAACAGATCTAACAACGCCGCCAACAGCAGCAATGTTACGCGCTTCAGATGCGGGTGTTTTTGTTGCTGTATCTGCAGGTAATAGCGGTAGGGATGGTGCAGAAACAATAGGAACTCCTGCTCCATGGATAACTACGGTAGGAGCATCTACTTATAGCGGAGAAGTTCCTGCGCAAGGTTTAACCTACTCTTCTCGCACTCCTCAAGAAACAGTGTTAGCACCTGAGGGGGCAATAACTAAGCCATTAAAAGATTCTGGCCCAATAATCAATAATGTCGTTGTTGCAGAGCCTTTATTGGGTTGCTTCGAGGGTGAAACTGCTACAGCTCTTGATAATGCTAACCAACTTGCTGGCAATATTGCTTTAATTAGTCGCGGTGGCTGCCCATTTTCTCAAAAAGTTGAGCGAGCTCAATTATCTGGTGCGACAGCAGTTATTGTTTATAGCACAGATGAAACACCTATTATTATGGGTGGCGAAGGTGCTTTTGATATTCCTGGTATGATGATCAGTAAAAGTGATGGCGAATCGCTAAATACAGCTATAACAAACGGAGAAGTAGTAGAAGCTACCTTAGCACGTGGTATTTTTGCTCCTAGAACTGTTACTGGTAATGTAATGGGTGATTTCTCTTCGCTTGGTCCTAATACTGCTAGCTATGATATTATCAAGCCAGATATTACTGCTCCAGGTGTTAGAGTATTAGCCGCTTATAGTGAAAACCCTGTAAGTAGTGCTTCAGGTGATTCATTTAGGTACTTACAAGGGACTTCAATGGCTGCACCTCATATAGCAGGTATTGCCGCGTTATTTAAAGAATCAAATAGCACTTGGTCACCTGCACAAATTAAATCAGCAATGATGACTAATGCATATCAGGATGTAATGAAGCCTGATGGCGTAACACCTGCTGACCCATTCAACTTTGGTGCGGGTCATGTGGCGCCAGTTGCCTCATTAAATCCTGGTTTATTGTACGATACAAATACTGCTGATTATCTTGCATTTCTTTGTGGGATTGGTAATGAGTCCTATGTGGCAAGCATGGGCATTACCTGTGAAACTTTAGCAGAAGCTGGCTTTAACTTAGACCCTAGCCAACTAAACTTGCCATCTATTGGTATTGCTCAACTGCAAGCACCTGAAACAATTATAAGAACGGTTTCAAATGCTAGCGCGAGCGCATCAAGTTATACAGCGACAATTGAAGCACCATTAGGTATTGATGTGCAATTACAAACATTTGATGCAAACGGCGCTGTTAACCCAAATAACACCTTAGATGTTGCGGTAAATGGCACAGCAAGTTATGCGTTAACCTTTACTAGAACTGAAGCAACAGAGTTTGATACTTGGAAGTTTGGCGCTATTACTTGGACTGACAACTCTGGTCATAGTGTACGTAGCCCTATTGCTGTAAAAGCTGCCGCAGACGTAAAAATTGAAGTGCCAGCACAAGTTTCAGCGCAACTAGAGCGTGGACGTTATAGGTTCCCTGTGAAATATAACTACACGGGTTCCACCTCAATAGATTATGCAGGCTTAGTTGCTCCATTTGGGTCAAGTAGAACGGTTGCCCAAGATGAAAATGCTATATTTAGCTTCAATGAACCAGGATTGGGCTTCCATGGTTTTACTATCCCAGAAGGTACTAAAGTAGCTCGTTTCAGCTTACGTGCTGGTTTAGTAGACGTAGAAGGTGCTGATTTAGACTTCTATCTATACCGCTGTGTGAAATGGAGTTGTAGTTCGGTAGATAGTGCGACATCAAGTGATTCAAATGAGGATATCATATTGACGAACCCTATTGCAGCTAATGATGGTGCAGTAGGTGATTTATATATCGCTTTTGTTCACGGTAAAGATTTAAAAGGAGCTGAAAGCACAGATTATACGATGATGGGCTGGGTTGCAGATCAAGCCTCTTCATCAACGCGTATTATATCAAGTAAAAAAGCGATAAAAGACCGATATAATTATACAACGATTACCACTCGTGGCTTAACGGCTGGTATGATTTATATGGGTGCTGTTACTTATTATAACGCTGAAGGTGAAGCTGAAGGCACTACTGTAATTGAATTAGGTAATTAATTACAACACTACTTTTACTTAGCTTCTCTGAGGTTAAGTAATACTCTATATAAAAAGCTCCGTTAAAGTATTTTAGCGGGGCTTTTTTATTATTAACTTATATATCACTAAGTAAGCGTATAAACTTAAAATACATGTCAACAGTTTAGCTATAAACCTTTTGGTATTATTCTCGGCACCTTAATTGAACTAATAACCCTGTTGCTAATAAACAGCAAGTGACGCTATGAATAATAACTTTTAATGGAATTTGAAATAACATAGATGTATTACTTAACATAGCAAAATAACCTTATACAACTTAGTCAAGTTGTATAAGGTCTAAGCTTCAATGGCAACTACGAATAAAAGTAATGAGACCTATTAAACCAAAAACCCCTCACATATCTATTTAGAAACAACTGATATGAAACGCGTTTGATTTTAATTAGTGAAGATTAAAGAAGGATTAATAGAAGCTATACACATTATGATTTAAGGAGTTTCTATAAGTTAATTGCCAAGGAGCTAAATATAGACAACCTACCTCTTAACGGTATATTTATAGAAAATAGGATGGTCAGTGAGAACACCTTTATAACATGCCCAATTGAAAGGTTATAAATAAAATATAATAACTAAAAAGCAATAAAGGGGGTTACTTGAGTAACCCCCTTTATTGCTATAAACGAGCTAAAGTAAATGATACCGCCAAGGGCGACACCTTAAACTATTAACCATTTTTACGACGTGAAGCTAAACCTACAATAGCAGTTAAAAACAACACTAATGTCGCTGGTGTAGGTACTACAGTTGTAGCACCAAAAGAAAACTCAGGGATATAAGCCACTAACGGTGGGTTTACAGCACCAAGCCTATTAATAGCTACTCCATAACTATCAACTGTTCCATCGTAATCAATGAAGGTTGCACCTATCCACTGATATTGCCCATAGATATCGGTTAAATCAAAGTTAATATCAAAAATACCTGCAAATATATCGGTTGGATCTACAGAAGCATAAAATTGCTCACCAAACTGATTATCTATAGTATCAGGCGCCAACATATCAAAGCCTAAAAACTGAAAAGACTCCCACTCATAAACGCTATCAAACTCATCTAAATTATCAATATTAATTGAAATAAAGCCAACTTGCGCTCCGCTTCCATCAATAATAGTTTGATTGATTAAAGTGGCGTTTGCAGCACCTGTAAATGTCAACGCTAAAGATATTGACAAAAAAGCGCGTAAAATTAATTTATTTAACATGTTACTTCCTATTAATAGAGTGACTATTTATTATAATTATTCACATTGGCTAATGATGCTTATGCAACCATTAAACCAACAGTAACGCGTTAACTGCAAAAAACAGACCTAATTATCACCTTTCTAAATATTAAAAAAAAACAATTTAAAACCAATAAGATAACACCATAAAAACAATTACTTTACTCTTAATTAACAACAACAACCAAATATGTAAAAAATACTGACACTTATATTGAGCAGGCTAATATCGAACACTGGGCTGCTGATAAAGTATCAGCATGAAAGTAACATCATTAGTTATATTTAAGATAATAAATAAACCGTCACTCGAGCGTTAGATATGACGAGGACAATAGCTAGCACTATTATTTACCCTTAAATAATAGTGCTATAAAGGTAAGAGCTTACAAAATAGGCTTTTATAGGTTAATTAAAAACAAGTGTTGTACCGGTAGTACTCAATTTAATTTGCGCACCTTTAGCATACTCACCCGACAAGATTTTCTGTGCTAATGGGTTTTCAACTTGCTGCTGAATAGCCCTTTTCAATGGTCTAGCACCAAAAATAGGATCAAAGCCTGCTTCTGCAATTAAAGAGAGTGCTTCTTCGCTAACCGACAACGTTAGCTCTTGTGTAAGTAAACGCTCAGATAAGCCTTTGAGCTGAATACCTGCAATCTGTTTTATTTGTTCAGCAAGTAACGGATGAAATACAACCGACTCATCAACACGGTTGATAAATTCAGGTTTAAAATGCTGACTTAACTCGGCCATCACTTGAGCCTTCATTTCCTGATAACGGCTATCATCACCAAAAGCTTGAATAATATCTGAGCCTATATTAGAGGTCATAATAATAACGGTATTTTTAAAATCAACGGTGCGACCTTGCCCGTCAGTTAAACGTCCATCATCAAGTACTTGTAATAAAATATTGAAAACATCAGGGTGTGCCTTTTCTACTTCATCGAGTAATATCACCGAGTATGGTTTTCTGCGTACTGCCTCAGTTAAGTAACCACCTTCTTCATATCCTACATAACCTGGAGGAGCTCCCACTAAACGAGCAACAGAGTGCTTCTCCATAAATTCTGACATATCGATTCTAATCAACGCATCTTCAGTATCGAAAAGAAAACTGGCTAATGCTTTAGTTAGCTCGGTTTTACCAACACCCGTAGGTCCTAAAAATAAAAAAGATCCTATCGGTTGGTTAGGATCACTTAATCCTGCACGCGAACGTCTAATAGCATTAGCCACGGAAGTTACCGCTTCATGTTGTCCAATAACGCTTTTATGTAATGTAGTTTCCATTTCAAGCAATTTATCACGCTCTTGCTCAAGCATTTTCGATACGGGAATACCGGTAGCACGGCTCAATACATCAGCAATTTCAACATCTGTCACTTTATTCGCCAACAAACTCATTTCTTGCATTTCAGCTTGGCTTGCTAAATCGAGCTGCTTTTCCAGCTCAGGTAATTTCCCGTATTGTAATTCAGACATACGATTTAAATCACCACTACGTCTTGCAGCTTCAAGCTCTATACGGGCATGCTCTAACTCTTCTTTTATTGCTTGTGTACCATGCAATGCCGCTTTTTCAGTCGTCCAAATTTCATCTAACTCATCATAACGCTGTTGATGAGCATTAATTTGTTCAGATATGGTGGCTAACCTTTTAATTGAGGCTTCGTCTTCATCTTTTTCTAACGCCTTTTGCTCAAGCTTTAATTGTATAAGTTTACGCTCTAGTCGGTCTAAATCTTCAGGCTTTGAGTCCATTTGTAAACGAATACTTGAAGCAGCTTCATCAATTAAATCAATCGCTTTATCTGGTAGTTGACGATCGCTGATATAACGATGAGATAAGCTCGCCGCGGCAACAATAGCAGGATCGGTAATATTCACCGAATGATGCAACTCGTAACGTTCTTTCAAGCCACGTAAAATGGCAATAGTATCTTCAACCGAGGGCTCTTCCACTAAGACTTTTTGAAAGCGTCGTTCTAAAGCCGCATCTTTTTCAATATATTGGCGATATTCATCAAGTGTGGTTGCGCCAACACAATGAAGATCACCTCGTGCTAATGCGGGCTTTAACATGTTGCCCGCATCCATAGCACCATCGCCTTTACCAGCGCCAACCATAGTGTGCAGCTCATCTATAAATAAAATAACCTGCCCTTCTTCTTGCGACAGCTCATTTAACACCGCTTTTAAACGCTCTTCAAACTCACCTCGATATTTAGCCCCTGCAATCAACGCTCCCATATCTAATGATAAAACCCGTTTGTTTTTTAGCCCTTCGGGTACTTCGTGATCAACAATTCGCTGTGCTAGGCCTTCAACAATGGCGGTTTTACCAACACCTGGTTGACCAATAAGTACAGGATTGTTTTTAGTGCGTCGCTGAAGCACTTGTAAGGTTCGGCGTATTTCATCATCTCGACCAATAACGGGGTCTAATTTCCCTTGCTCAGCGCGTTCCGTTAAATCTACCGTGTATTTTTGTAATGCCTGTCGTACATCTTCTGCATTTTGATTATCGACTTTTTGCCCGCCACGAACATGCTCAATAGCCGCTTTAATGCGTTGCTCATTTGCACCTAACTCGAGTAGTATTTTTCCTAGTGCGCCTTTATCTTCTAAGGCGGCTAAAATAAAAATTTCAGAAGAAATAAACTTGTCTGACATTTTTTGCGCATATTTATCACATAAATTAAATAAGCGTCCTGAGGCTGCAGATAACTGAACATCACCACTGTTGCCTTCAACTTGCGCTAACGACTGGAGCGCTTCTTCAATTTTTATGCGTAGCGTACGAACATCAACGCCAGCACTTTTTAATAAAGGAATGATTGAATTGCCATTTTGATTAAGCAAGGACATCATTAAATGAATAGGCTCAATAAACTGATGATCTTTACCCAAAGCTAATGATTGTGCATCGGCAATAGATTCTTGAAACGATTGTGTGAAACGATCTAAACGCATAAATATTCTCCTACTCTGTATACCCAGAGCGATACCCAAAGGTAATCAAGCTTATTAAATCACTGAGGATTTATCTGATAACGATATTAATACTAAATATTAGGTCTGTTTGAAACGTTTTCAATAGCAGAAGTCGATTAGAGAAATATAATAAGAGAGGGAAATTTATGGCATGTGAGCAATAATAGATGCCATTCTGCCGGTAACTGAGCGACGGCGATAAGAATAATATTTTTGAGGTAAACTGTAGCTACACTCGGCTAGCGAATATATTGCAGTAACTCCTAAGTTCATCAGCTGAATCTTTGCCAGAGTATGTAAGCTAGCAAGATACTTATCATGATTTTTTATTTTAAAAGCTGATGAATATTGTGGGTTTATATTAACGAAAGCCGCTTTGACTTCACTACCGACTTCAAAAGCACTGTCACCAATACAAGGACCTAACCACACCTGAATATCAGTAGTGTTTAATGCCATTTTTTTTATGGTTATTTCAATAATATTGGCAGCTAAAGAGCGCCAACCACCATGAATTGCTGCTATTTTTTCGCCATTATGGCTTGCCAATAAAATAGGTAAACAATCGGCGGTCATAATAGCTAAAGCAATATCTTTATTTTCAGTAATACAAGCATCTGCGGTTAACGGTTCACTACTTACTTGCTCAATAAAGGCAACATCATTTCCGTGCACTTGATTGAGCCATTGAATTTTTTTTCCTTGAAGCAGGTATTGCTCAATATAGCAGCGGTTATGGTTAACTTGCTGTTCATCATCATTAACGTGTAAACCTAAATTAAAGTTACCGTAAGAGCTTTGAATATCAAAAAGATTGTTATTAGTGATATTAGGATGATGACGCGTGGTCTGAAAGGCCTGCACATTACGTACAGACCAGTTAACCCGTTCAATTGCGGGGTTGCAATTATCGAGGCCGAGCTTAGTATTCTTCTTTTGCATTTAATTTTGTGTCGTTTTGCAACAACTCAATTAGCTCAACAAAATCTTCAGGCAAGTCAGCATGCCATGTCATCAACTCACCCGTAATAGGATGATATAAAGAAAGCATTGCCGCATGAAGTGCTTGACGTTTAAAGTTGCGTAACTTGTCAAGTAGCTCAGGTGTTGCATTTTTTGGTGGACGAGGGCGTCCGCCATAAACAGGGTCACCAATTAACGGGTGAGTGATATGTGCCATATGTACACGAATTTGATGCGTTCGACCTGTTTCTAAGCGTAATCTAAGTCGTGTATGTAAACGGTATTTTTCCATCACACGATAATGAGTTACTGAAGGTCGCCCTGTAAATGAAACCGCCATATGGGTACGTTTAGTTGAATGACGCCCTATGGGTTCATCTACTACGCCACCTGCGGTCATTATTCCATTACATACCGCCTCATATTCACGTGTAATTTCACGTAGTTGTAATGCTTCAACAAGATTAGTTTGTGCGGCAATAGTTTTTGCAACAACCATTAAACCTGTCGTGTCTTTATCTAAACGATGCACAATACCTGCACGTGGAACAACATCAAGTTCAGGACAATGATGTAATAGCGCATTAAGCACTGTACCGTCAGGATTACCTGCACCTGGATGAACAACTAAACCCGCAGGTTTATTAATCACCAAAATATCGTCATCTTCATAAACAATGTTTAAAGCGATATTTTGCGCTTCGAAACGTAACTCTGACTCAACTTCAGCATCAATAGTAATGACTTCACCGCCATACATTTTCTCGCGTGCACGTGTTAGTACATCACCATTTACGGTAACATTGCCAGCTAAAATCCAATCTTTTAAGCGTGAACGTGAATAATCAGGAAACATTTGCGCTAATGTTTGGTCAAACCGTTTACCTAAACATGAATCAGGAACAGTATCTGTGTGTTGAATAATTTCAGCCATTAAACTCTCTTTAAATCGTTTTGAGCCCTAGTAAATAATCAAATCACAATTTGCACAGTATTAGCACTGTGCAAGGTAAGATTGCTAGGGTAGAATGCATATTCTTAAATATAGAAACATTTTACCCGTTTACGAGAGGGTTTGATATTTATTTTAATTAAAACAAAGTAGCGATCATAAATTTCATGGATAAATTAACAATAAAAATTATTTTAGCGGTTCTCATTTTAACATTAACAGCTTGTTCATCTTCAGAGCCTGAACTAGAAAAAGTACCGGATAAATCAGCACAGGCGCTATTTGTTGATGCAAGAGCGGCACTCGATAGTGGCTTATATCAAAAGGCTATTCAAATTCTTGGAGCAATTGATTCACGCTTTCCATTTGGACCTATTTCTCATCAAGTACAGCTCGATTTAATTTATGCATACTATAAAAGTGGCGATGCCGCTCAAGGTATTGCATTAACCGACCGTTTTTTACGCTTAAATCCAAATAACTCTAACGTTGATTATGTTTATTACATGCGCGCCTTAATTAATATCTCAACGGAAGAGAATTTATTCCAAGATATGGCTGGTATTGATAGATCTGATAGAGATCCTACGGCATCTAAAAGTGCTTTTGAAGACTTCAAACGCATAGTCACTGATTTCCCAGAAAGTAAATATGCAGCAGACTCTCGCAAGCGCATGATCTCTATTAAATCTCGACTTGCTCAGTATGAGTTAGCAGTAGCTGAGTTTTATTACAAACGTGAAGCTTATGCATCAGCAGCCAACCGTGGACGTTATATTGTTGAGTATTTCTCACCGAGCCCTGAAGTAGAACAAGCACTTGAAATGATGGTAAAGTGTTACGAAAAGTTAGAGCTTGATGACTTAAAGACTAATACGCTGCAAGTATTAGCTGCTAATTACCCTAATAATAAACTGATTAACTAAGTTCACTTACACAAACCAAAAAAGCTGAATGATTAACTATTCAGCTTTTTTTATTATGGTTTATTGTTGAGTAAAGCTTAATTAGGCTAAGCACAACTATATTGCATCATGGTTCTCTTCGCCGGTACGAATACGAATAATACGCTCAACATCGGTGATAAATATTTTACCGTCGCCTATTTTACCTGTTTGCGCGGTTTCTAATATGGTATTAACGCAACGTTCAACATCTTCTTTAGCAATAACTATTTCTAGTTTTACCTTAGGTAAAAAGTCCACCATATATTCGGCACCACGATATAACTCTGTGTGCCCTTTTTGACGTCCAAAGCCTTTTACCTCAGAGACTGTCATACCTGTAACACCTATTTCGCCTAAAGCCTCCCTTACATCATCCATTTTGAAGGGCTTAATAATAGCTTCAATTTTTTTCATACTTGTTCTCTACGTTAGCGTAATATTAATAATAATTGTATTACAGCTTGTTTATCGCCAGATATCAATATCCAATTCCGTTTTAATTTTGTTAAACTATCGACAATGACTCCTAAAAATAAGCACTAGGATACCCTATGGACCAGCAAACAATTATTAAACAGATGAAAGTATTACCCACTATCGACGTAAATTTTGAGATAAGCCGTCGTGTTGACTTTATTAAAGCGCAGCTAAAGCAGTCAGGTCTAGCTAATTTAGTACTAGGGATTAGCGGTGGTGTAGACTCTTCAACCTGTGGTCGCCTTGCTCAACTTGCCGTAAACCAACTTAACGAAGAATGTAGCGAAGAGACAGTATACCGATTTATTGCGGTACGACTGCCTTATGGTGTTCAAGCTGATGAAGAAGATGCTCAACATGCACTGGCTTTTATACAGCCAAGCCATTGTATTACCACTAACATACTATCTGGCGTTAATGAACTACACCAGGACGTTTTACAATCAATGAACTCAGCTAGTTTATTATCCGCGTCAGATACAACAATAGACTTTTCTAAAGGTAACTTAAAAGCTAGAGCAAGAATGGCAACCCAATATCATATTGCTGGCATATTAGGCGCTTTAGTACTAGGAACAGATCATAGCGCAGAAAATATTACGGGTTTTTTCACTAAATGGGGCGACGGAGCTTGTGATTTAGCGCCATTGTTCGGGCTTTCAAAACGACAAGTAAGAGCCATAGCTGACGCATTAGGCGCAAGCAGCATTATATCCAATAAAGTGCCTACCGCTGATTTAGAGGACTTAGAACCAGGAAAAACAGATGAAGATGCTTTAGGGATTAGCTATCAAGACCTAGATGACTTTTTAGAAGGTAAAACAATTTCGGCAAATGTCAGCCAACATATCATTAATATTTATACTAAGACGCAACACAAAAGAAAAGCAATACCAACCATTTACGATTAATTTTAATTTCAAACTTATTATTTAATAGCAAAATCCATTTTTATTAACTATAACTGATTGTCAGGACAGTTTATAAAATGGATTTTATATGTTGAACTTTCAGTCATCCCTTTCTCATAGAAGCTCTCAGACCTCAATATCTAGATCTCGCGGATTAACTTTACTTGAGTTGATGTCATCCATTTCAATTACAGCAATTCTAGCCGTAACGGTATTACCGAACATGAATAACTTTATTGTTAAAATGCGTGTCGATGACGAGATATCAATGCTACAGCGTTTGCTATTAATAACTCGAAACTCAGCAATAAACCATAATAGTAATGCTGTATTATGTCCACTTAATCAAGCAGGTCAGTGCTCCACACAGTGGCATAAAGATCTCACTGTATTTATCGATAGTAATAACAACAATCAACTTGATTCGTCAGAAAATGAAGTCGTACTAAGAACTAAGTCAGCAATCAAAGACGGTGACACCTTAATTTACGGTATTGGCCGTAAGAGCGTTATTTACCAACCTTCAGGGCACTTAAGTGGTTTAAGCAATGGTACATTTCGGTATTGCCCTTACCAACATGAGGATAAATCAAGAGGAGTTGTGGTAGCTCGTTCTGGCAGAACTTATACAACCTCTGATACTGATAACGACGCCAAAGATGAAACGAGAATGAACCAAGAAATCACTTGTGATTAACACTTATAAGTATTGACTATTCATACCACAAAAAGATTATTTAGATTAGCGTTAAGAACTGCTCTTATTGATAAATCCACCTCATACTAGGTGATTTACGTACTTCAAATAAACAACACTCATTAGCCTTATTGGTAACTATAAGGTGAGCTATGATAGCTGAGAGCATCGAAATAGCTTGTTAAGTGATTTTACCCATCTCATGTTCAGGTTAACTATATATTTAGGTACTAGCGTCCAATAAACTAAGGTGTTATAACTACCTAATCAACTAATTACAATGATGTAGCTATGACTTCTTATAAAAAAAACAAACCGTTGAGCAATTTAGCCCCCCAAGAGAATACAACAAAGCATAAAGGCTTTAGCCTGATTGAAGTAATGGTCACTATAGCTATTGTTGCTATTCTTAGTGCAATAGCATTACCAAGTTTGAATGACTTTCTTGTAAAAATGCGCACTGATAATGAAGTAAGTGAAATACAGCGTTTAGTACTCACCGCTAGAAATACCGCGATTAACGAAGGACGAAATATATCACTTTGCCCTATAGCTGGTAATGGCTGCTCTGGCGCTAACGATTGGACCGTTAACATAGGTGTTGTATCTCCTGATGGAGTAGTAAAACAAAAAGATGCGATTAAAGACGGTGATAAATTACAATTCCCTTTTAGCAGTATAACTTACAATGCCAGTGGTCAACTCGATAATAATAACGTGGGTACTTTTAGTTATTGCCCAAAAAACTATGCTGATTATTCCCGAGGTGTTGAAGTTGCACTTTCAGGAAGAAGTTATGTAAGCACAGATCAAAATGGAGATGGTAGAGATGAGACAAGAAATAGCAACAATATTGTTTGCAATTAGTTGCTACTTCTTAAAGGCTTTTATTTATACAGATAATTAATAAGGGGAGCTTTACAGCTCTAGCGATACAAATTTTTATCTAGTTGTCGTGCTTGAGGGCTAGTAAACTGCTCGTCTTCTGGCACGCACTGATATACCTTATCTATAGCAGCCTTATCTTTATTAACACTTTTCTTGACATATACTTTAACCCCAACAATAGTGCTTTCGAAACCTTTTAAGTCTTTAAAATTTTCGTAGGGTATTGTCCATAAACTGATGGCTTCAGTGCTATTTGCTAAAGTGACATGACATTTAACTTCATTTCTATTATTTTCCACTTTATCGTTAGCAAACACAGTATAGTGATTTAGTAACAGATAAAACCCTAAGATATATTTGATGTAATGATTCATCTTATTTGTCCCAACATATTGAAGGTGCTTTAGTACCAGTATCGGTAACTGTAATAGCTGTGCATCCAGTATCATGAACTTGATTATACTGCGCTGTTGCGGTTAACGTAAAAGTATTGTTATTCACCACGGAGGATATTAAATAATTACCTGTAGGTGTTTCATAAGTAGCGCCAGCACCAAGCCCAAGCTGACTTAGGTTGGCTGTATATTGCCGGTTATCAATAAAAAACTGCTCTTGTAGGTTAGCTAACCGTAGTAGCTCACTTAACCCTTCAGCTCTATCAGAGCGTATAACATAGGCGCTATATGAAGGGTAAGCAATCGCGGCTAAAATCCCCACAATTGCAACAACAATCATCAACTCTATCAGAGTAAAACCTAAAGTGTGTTTACCATTATTGCAAGTACTGTTCATTTTGAGTTTTTTCATTACATCTGTTCCTTATTATTGCTCATCAATGTAAAGGTAATTACGTAATGTTCTAGGGAGTAAAGGAGCATCAATAGTTTTTCTCCCAACGATAATTTGGCCTGTAGAGTCATCAGTCGTTGGGTCACCATCATCAATATCGGTAACAATTAAAGTAGGTGCCCCTAAGAATTGTTCATTAACAAAGGAAATATGATCGCTTCTATTTCTAGAGTCTTCCGCCGCCCAATTATATTTTTTAGTGCCTAAAGCTAAATCAATCGCGTATAGCCAACCTTGACCATTTGGTAAATTACAACTTATTGCATTAACTCCAAGCTCAGGTGGGGTATAAGAAGTAAAATAAGCAACATTATTAATAACTAGGCCTGATGCAGAGCTCTTTTCCCCTGTTTGTGTGAAACTCATATACCAACCATCGTGATTACTTACGTCTAATGATAAAGCCTCTAATGCTTGAGTGCTTAACGAGCCTCCAAAGGGATCATTAGTATAATCATATAAGTCACTCAGTAGAATAGTAGTTGGCACTGGTGTAATGGGTGTTACTGTTCCAGGAAATTGCTGGGTACGAATATTAATATCTTTTATCATAAAAAATTTATCATCAGTATCAGTACCTAAAGGGTTAACTCTATCACCGCTACCGATCAAAATAGCATCATAAGGCGTTTCTTGCTGAACAATAATGTCATCGCCATTTTGATCATTTTCACCGGTATCAAGAGTTTCAGTTATAATGGCTCTAGCAATTGCCGGCTCATTAAAAAAGCGTCTATCAACCGTATTAGCACTAGATCCTCCCAAACTCGCTAACTTAAAAACTGAGAACTTGCTTTTATCACTTCCTGGCATATCTATACGCCAAACATTACCGCCAGTATCACCTGTGTAAAGCCTATCTGTTAAACCATCACCATCACTATCTAATGTAGCAATACTAGATGGAATGCTATCAGTTCCTGTAAAGGTTGTATCCCCTGTTGGAGCTAAGCTCCATAATAAATTTCCTTGCTCAGCATCAATCATATAAATAGCTTTACCTACATTATCATTACCACCAACCCCGTTAGCATCTTTAGTGGTATCGTAGCCACCACCAAAAATTAGCACAGGCTTAGCATTAGTTCCTGTAGTATTTAATGTTGAATAGGCAACTTTAGGTTGAGACCATGTCTGTCCTAAATCATCAAAACCAGCATCACCTGCTTTAATATGCCACATTAACTGGGGTGATTCTGGGTTTGTCACATTAAGAGCATAATATGAGTTTCCTCCTCGACGTAAGCCAAAGAATATCCACACTTCATCACTACCGTTAACAATACCATCGCCATCATGATCAACAATATGTGATGTGATTTGGCCATCTACACCGTACACTTTATTCGTTGATGTATAGTTTTCACGAAGCGGTTTAATATTAGGGAATAAACCTTTAGGCATAAACGCCCATGACTCACTGACTTGATCATTAACGCTATCATCTTTAAACATATGTAAAGCACCTTGATTAGTGCCCACAACAACATAAATCTTGTCATTGCCATAATTTATAACAATAGGTTTAGAGTGTAATGGATCACCAAATACATCGGGCCGCATGAATGGAATACTTTCATCTTCGGCTTTCACATCATCAGTATTTAACCCCTTAGCCCAGTCTAAATAATCATCAATAACATCATCATCATCTGCTACATCTAATGCTACAGCTAAATCGGCTCTAGATCCGAAGGCTGTAATAGCATGTGAACGATTCAAATCTTTAAGTGCTCCTCCCGTTCCTAAGTCACTATAAACTGTTCGAGCACTAGTTAAGCCTCTTAACATTTCTGCAACGCCGCCCTTAGAGACTAAATCGCCATCTTTGCTAGGCGACCAGTAGCTGGTAGCATCCTCAGAAAAAATTCCATCACTATTAACGGCGTCTTCTCCTAATTTACCTTTTTGTACCCCGTTAACCACTTTATATTTTTTCATATTACCTTGCCAACGAGGACCTTGCTCTGGCTGGAACATAGCATAATAAACATAATCAAGAGTTTCAGTACGGTCAAAGTTGTTCGAAGCCACTGAAGCTGACGTTAAAGAGTCATTACTGGTATCTAAATTAACCAAAACATTAATCAGTGCCGCGGTTAAGGAGATTGAGTCTTTAGCGGGGAAGTATTTCCCGCCTCCAAGCGTAGCCGCTTCTGCTAGAATTGGCGCAGCAGTAGCTACACTACTACCAAAACCGATAGTATAGAGTGAAGATGTTTGCTTACCATCTAATGAGGTATTAATATCGTTATTGTTTAACCACTGCGCCAGAGCGGGTAAATAATTATTACTTACATTAGTATCGTTATATGCTGGCCCCATAGGATCCTGTCCTGCTTGTGGCATACTTGTGATCAAATTGTTAGCACTAGTATCTGCAGTAGGCTGACCATCAGAAATCAAAATGACATAAACTTTATCGGCACATGATGTAAGAGGAGAAATATATGATCCCGACTGCTCTATACTTTGATCTCTTTTAGGGTTGATATCATAATCATTGCCATAATAAACCCCCTTACCAGCAAAATAGCGAGATGCCTCATATAAGGTTTCACATAGAGGGGTGTTACCATCAGGGAATAAGCTATCCACTTTATTCAATAACGTAGTTCTATAGCTTGATGTATGCTCTTTAATTCCTGCAATGATACGTCCGCCACTTCGACTTGAGCTATTATTTCGATTAAATACTTGTAGCCCAAAATCCACATAAGGTGCTGAGCGAATTAAATCACTAACACTCTTTTGAGCAATATCCATCCGGCTTCTCCACTCTTTTGGTAGAGAAGCATTATGGTACCAACGTAAATAGTTATCCGAATATAAAGTAACAGATCGCCCTGTCCATGAAACATTTGAATCGGTGGCATTGCTGGTGTGGTATTGAGGCGACAATAAGGTACCTTGACCATCTACCGGATAACCATTGCCTAAGTTATTAACATTACCTGAGCCATCAGAAGCCCCTGCATTGTTGTGATTTAGCGCTATTACGTCTTCCTCACAATCGATAACTCGAACGTTACTTGCGTTATTATCGGGTAATTGCTTCCAACTACCTGAGTTGCCACTAAAAGAATACTCACGTATACGACCATTATAAAACCCTAATGTATTTAAGGCTGTCTGTGCAGACTGACAACCATTAACGGCCGTTAATATTCTGCGCCCTTCATCGGGATCATCAACTACAGGAATGACCCCTTCACTCCCTTTATTATAATAAACATAATCACTTGTAAGAGCGCTAAAGCCATTGGTTGCGGGGTAATTAATATTGGGGTCATACTCAACCTTTACTTTTTCCGTGTTACCCATACTCCCCGAATTATCAAAAATAATGAGTACTTGAGGCCTTTCAGTGTTCTGTTTAGCGGCATCACTAATATATAATTCTATATCTTCAGCAAAAGTATTCGCTGACGTTATCAAAAGAAGTGAAACTAAGACTCTTAGCGATAATTTTTTAGCATTTTGCAAAACTAGCTTTGTTGTTGAACCACCCATTACCCACTCCCTAAACTAACTTACTTTCATTGTAAACTAGTTGAAATTTTCATTAATATATCGTTCCAATTAGCGCTTAACTTAATTAACAATAATTGAATTATTTTAATAGTTGCTGTGTTATGCCTGAGCTCGCACTCATATTACTGGTACCATTACGACCATAAATACGAGTGACATTTACTCTCAATGAGCTACAATTAAAGACCCCTGTTGATGATGCGCTCTTTGAATGCGCACAATCTACCTCTAGCTCTAGATCATTATTCACGACGTTAACTACTGCTGTTGCTTCAGTGTTAGTTCCGGGCAATAACGCATTCTGATCGTTAATCGGAAAATTTCCTTTAAGCGGCCTTGCAAATAAATTATCTTGCCCTGGAGCGACTTGATTAAAAATCACTTCATCGACCGCACTTACCGTAGCTTGTACCGCTTCTTCTTTAACCTCACTTGCACCAGCCATTTTCATATCTGTAGTACTATTTTGCATTAAAGCGGCGGCTACGGCAGTAAGCGCTACTAAAAAAATGAGCGCGACAATTAACACCACACCATGCTGCCTTGCCTGTAAATTAACGGTTAATTTAGTCATAACAACCTCATTATCTATTTTTTTATTTACCATGAATCAACCCCTGCATTAAACAAGGTAACGGTTGAGCTAAATAATAACCGCCTATAATTGTCATTTACAGCAACGGCTAAATTGCCTAACTGATAGGTATTAGTATTGGTGTATTTTGCGTCCGGCATTATATTTCTCGCCAAAACATAAACTTTAACCGCTAAAATACGCGTGCCCCCAGCGTTATTCCATAAAGCTTCAGTCATATTATCCGCAGAAATATAAGCATCGATAGTGCCATAGCCCAGTAATGTTGGATCTGTTGTCGTATCAACACCATACATAAAACGGATCATTTCTATACCGTCAACCACAGGTGCAAAAGCCATTTGATTAGTTAGTTGCCCTTGCATTAATACAGGTACCGTATTACCTGAAGCGCCTTGTGCTTCATCTCGAACATAATAAACATGATGCTGATACTGCCAAACTCTGCCATTATTAATCGCAGGAACAACACCTGAAGTGAAAAGTACACCTTCTGACATATTACTAACTAGATGAAAGTTTCCTGCTGGCGCTATTGCTAGAGGGGTTGAGACAACGCGTTTGATCTGAATAACATCCGAGCCAATACGGGCATCATTAAAGCAGCCCATAGGTGAAGCATCAGCAACGACCTCTCCCCAAAGCGTACGAAATGGGCCAACTCCCGTTGGAAAAGTTCCATTATTGAGTCCACCACCATTACATTCATTTCCAGGTGCCGCTAACCCTGGTGCTAAGGCTATTGCTGGAGTATTAAAAACACCATCGAAGTCACCCCAAAAATTCTGCCTTAATAAATCTTCAGTCAATAAACTGATGGCAAAACGGCCATTTTCTTGTAATTCGCCATAACTTGAAGTTTCAGCAGAAGTGCTTCTCATACCAACAAAGATACTCATTACCCCAGCGAACAACACTAAGCCAATAACTAGTGCTACAAAAAGTTCAACTAAAGTAAAGCCTCGTTGTAATAAACTTCCTTTATTTCTTATTACCTTAACCATATAGTTTCTTTACCTAGCATCTAAATAATGAAAGCTTGTACTACAACTTGGCGCCTTTTAGCACCGGCAGTACCGCAGCCAGCCACTTTTGCTGCATCTGAAATATCTTTTCTTGCCTGCCAACTTACCACCACAGTGATAGCGCTTCCAACTTGTGCGATACAACCTGTAGCGCCAAGTAAGCCACCGGCGCTGCCAAGCGCTGATGTAACATCTCCACCCATTAGAGCTAATTCCCACTCATATCTATCGTTGGTAACAAGCTCTGCAGCAGTACACGCAGCAGTGCAACGATTACCCGGAACGGCATCTAAGTCATCACCATAATCGTCAGCAATATAGGCATTTATCGTGGTAGGGTTATTCGCTCTTATTCTTGCAATGATATCTTGTGCTAAGCTTGAAGCAAGAGAGCGTTGCATTGCATCAAAGCTTCCTTGTTTCGCTGTTGCTTGCAGTGCAACCGCTCCTAAAATGCCTGTTGAAAGAATAACTAAAGCGACTAACACTTCAATAAACGTCATACCTACAGAGCGCTTTATAGAACAAATGTACTTAAAATTATTTGATTTCATCATACTTAACTTCCTTGACTATGCTCTGATAATGACAGACTAATAAACGAAAAGCGATTGAATTTTTTAATTTTAAAGTGGGAAAGTGTAAAAAAAAAGGAACATAAAAAGCTATATATGAAAAGGACTTAACAATACATAACGTTCTAGCAGAAGGAAATGGGTAATAAGAAGGGGTCAAGCCAAAACAGAGTATAGACTGAGAAGTGAGTGGTGCTACCTCATTTTCTCTTCTCATATAGCACATACTAAACCTCTGAAATCATGATTGTACTAAAGCACAAATTACATCAGATAGTTTTTCAATTTAGCATAGTATTTTAGGGTATCGTTAATTTGATAAGGTAGCTCAATCAGGTAACTTAACGAGTTTAGCGTTACTCAATACTACATTGTAAATAATGACTAGAACTAGCCCATCATTTACTTTTTCTGATTTACTCTATGCCAACTTCTTTTATTGGTGAAAAATCCAGCTAATCACTTAGCTGGTTAGTTATTAACACATTATATAATTAGATTAGCGTAGTTCTACTGGGACTGCAAATACGATGTTTTCTTTTCGACCAGGATATTCTATCACTTCATGGCCGCCATTATCTTTTAGCGCATCGACAACTTGCTGAATTAAAATCGCAGGGGCTGATGCGCCAGCAGTAACACCTACCTTGCCTATATTATTTAGCCAAGAAAGCTCTATATCGTCAGCAGAGTCAATCAGGTAAGAAGTCGTTCCCATTTTCTCAGAAACTTCTCTGAGTCGATTAGAGTTAGAGCTATTTTTAGCGCCAACAACAAGTAATAAGTCCACTTGATCAGCAATGGCTCTAACGGCATCTTGCCTATTTTGTGTTGCATAGCAAATATCATCTTTACGTGGCCCATTAATCAATGGATATTTAGCACGTAACGCATCAATAACATCAGAAGTATCATCAACAGATAATGTTGTTTGACTACAAAAGTATAACTTTTCTGGATTTTTTACTGTTAATTTAGCGACATCATCTGCCGACTCAACTAAATAAATCCCAGCAGTATCACTATCATACTGTCCCATCGTACCTTCTACTTCAGGGTGCCCTGCATGACCAATCAAAATACACTCAATATTTTTTCGACTGACGCGAGAAACTTCCATATGAACTTTAGTCACCAAAGGACAAGTTGCATCAAACACCTTGAGCGCTCTATTTTTAGCTTCTTGGCGCACCGCTTTAGATACGCCATGAGCACTAAAAATTACTGTGCTATCATCAGGCACTTCAACCAGCTCATCAACAAAAATAGCGCCTCTATTTTTTAAACCGTCAACTACGAATTTGTTGTGAACCACTTCATGTCGAACATAAATTGGCGCACCAAAAATATCTAAAGCGCGATCAACAATACTAATGGCTCTATCTACACCAGCACAAAATCCGCGAGGGTTAGCTAAAATAATTTCCATGGTACTTCCAAATTTTTTCTAAAAGGTTTGGATTTATTAATAAACTAACAGTTTATAATATATCGACTAAATCAATCACAAAAGTGACTGCTTGCCCTGCTAATGGGTGATTAAAATCAATCGTTACTGAATTACCAGAAACCTCTTTAATCATACCTGGCAACTCTCCACCAGGCTGTGTAAAGGTAATAATATTCCCAACTACAGCTGGGGCATCAGCAGTAAATTTATCAATATCCATATAGTGAATATTGTCCGGGTTAGACTCACCAAAAGCATCACTTGCCGCCAAGGTAAACTCTTTTGACTCACCAACTTTCATACCAATAAGTTCGTGCTCAAATGCTGGAGAAATACTATTATCACCCATGATGATTTTAGCGGGTTTATTATTAACTTTAGTACTATCTGCTGCTGAGCCATCTTCTAGTTTCATGGTGATATGTACTAAAATACTTGAATCTGCAACTACTTTCGTTTCATTTAATGTGGTCATAATTTTTACTTCTCGACATCTTTGTTGATAGGTTCTTGTTTAAATGAGTCTAAGATCATTAATGCTGCGCCGATGAAAATCATTGAATCGGCAATATTAAACGCAGCAAAATGATAACCAGCCCAGTGAAAGTCAAGAAAATCTATAACATAACCAAATAACACGCGATCAATTAAATTACCGATAGCGCCACTTAAAATACAAGCAAACGCAATACTCAATAATTTTTGTTGTTTAGGCGTTTTCGCCATCCAGACAATAAAAACGGCACTAGCAATAGCAGCAATAGCGGTAAAAAACCAACGTTGCCAACCGCCTTGATCAGCTAAAAAACTAAATGCAGCTCCTGGGTTATGCACATAGGTTAAATTAAAAAAAGGTAATACTGGGAGTATTTCACGATAATCAAAGCTTGCTGCAACCCATTGTTTAGTGATTTGATCTATTGCTAATAAAATAATCGTCAACCACAGCCAACGTAGCCCTGTTTCCGTAAATAACTTATTCAAAGTAAATATTCTCTTAGTAATAATTTAGTGACTTAATAACAATAAAGCCACGACAATACTGTCGTGGCTTTTATTTAGCAGTAAATTAAGCGAATTGACGTACTTCGCCTTCGCCATCAACATTAGTGATACAACGACCACATAGCTCTGGGTGCTTCTCGTTAGCGCCAATATCAGCGGTAACGTGCCAACAACGATCACATTTATCGCCTTCAGCTGCTGAAACACTAACCCATAACCCTTCAACTTCAGTGGCAGTAGCACCTTCTGGTGCTTGTGACACTTCTTCAATAGTCGCACTAGAAGTAATAAGCACAAAACGAAGTTCGTCACCTAACAAAGTTAATTTTTTAGCTAGTGCTGAAGTTGCAAATAAGATCACTTGCGCTTCTAGTGCTTTACCTACAACTTTTTCTTTACGAGCTAGCTCTAGTGTTCGGTTTACTTCACTACGCACTTGCAACAATTCAGTCCAATATTCATTACCTAATTCACTACCTTCAGGCATAGTCACTAAACCATCAAACCAAACACCCGTAAATACAAACTCATCTCGCTCACCTTCTGCTGGCGCTGGTAATGCTTGCCAAATTTCTTGCGCGGTAAATGACAAAATAGGAGCCATCCAAGCTGTCATAGCTTCCGCAATTAAGTACATAGCCGTTTGACATGAGCGACGCGCGTTTGAATCGCTTTTAGCGGTATATTGTCTGTCTTTAATAATATCTAAGTAAAAACCACCAAGCTCGTTTGTACAGAAGTTCATAAGCTTATGCACTACAACATGGAACTCATACTCATCGTAAGCGCTAATAATTTCTTCTTGTAAACGTGCCGCTTTATCAACAACCCAACGGTCAAGTGCTACCATATCATCAAAAGCTACGGTGTGATTAGCTGGCTCAAAACCATTTAAGTTAGATAGTAAGAAACGTGAGGTATTACGGATACGGCGGTACGCATCAGCTTGGCGTTTAAATATTTCATCTGACACGGTAATTTCTTGCGTATAGTTAACCGATGCAGTCCAAAGGCGTAAAATATCAGCACCTAAGGTTTTAGTAATACTTGATGGCTCTACCACATTGCCTAATGACTTAGACATTTTGTGACCTTTAACATCAACAGTAAAACCATGAGTAAGTACTTGCTTATACGGCGCCTTACCATTCATAGCGACTGATGAAATCATAGATGACATGAACCAACCACGATGTTGATCTGAGCCCTCAAGGTATAAATCAGCAATACCGTCAAACTCTTCACGTGCATTAATAACAGACTCATGGGTAGTGCCCGAATCAAACCATACATCTAAGGTGTCAGGTACTTTTATATATTCTTTAGCGTCATCACCGATAAGTTCACTCGGCTCTAAATCGAACCATGCTTGAATGCCTTCTTTTTCTACGCGCTGAGCAACTTCTTCAATCAGTTCAATACTACGTGGGTGTAATGCGCCTGTATCTTGATGAATGAATAATGCCATAGGCACGCCCCAGGTACGTTGACGTGAAATACACCAATCGGGACGACCTTCAACCATAGACTCTATTCGGCGTTGCCCCCAATCAGGAATCCACTGTGTTTTTTCAATTTCATTTAACGAGTCTTGACGTAAGCCTTTATTATCCATGCTGATAAACCACTGCGGTGTAGCACGGAAAATCAATGGTGTTTTATGACGCCAGCAATGTGGATAAGAATGCTCTAAAGCGTGATGATGTACTAAAGCACCTTTTTCTTTCAATAACTCAACAATACTAGCATTAGCTTTGAAAACATGTTGCCCGGCAACTAATGGAGTATCTTCAAGATATACACCGTTTGCGCCTACAGGGTTCGCCACTTCAAGGTTATATAATTTACCAACCACGAAATCTTCTACACCATGTCCAGGTGCCGTATGTACACAACCAGTACCTGAATCAGTAGTTACATGATCACCTAAAATAACAGGCACTGTGAAGTCATAAAGTGGATGCTGGCATTGTACTAGTTCAAGTTCATTACCTTTACATAAGCCCAGTGTTTGAAAGTTCTCAAAACCAAAACGTTCCATACAAGAGCTAACTAAATCTGTAGCAAAAATTAAACGTTGTTTTTGGCCATCAATTTCACACTGAACTAAGCTATATTCAACATCTGGGTGTACTGAAATCGCACGGTTAGCAGGCAATGTCCAAGGCGTAGTTGTCCAAATAACAATGCCAATATCACCTTCACCCGCTTGAGTATCAAGTAAAGAGAACTTATCAGCAACCGCTGGGTCATTAATAGTAAATTTGACATCGATCGCAGGAGATTGCTTATCTTTGTATTCAACCTCAGCTTCCGCCAAAGACGAACCACAATCTGTACACCAATGCACGGGTTTAAAGCCCTGATGCAAGTGACCATTTTCAGCAATTTTACCTAATGAACGAATAATATTAGCTTCAGTATCAAAATCCATCGTTAAGTAAGGTTTTTCCCAGTCAGCAAAAATACCTAAACGCTTAAAATCTTCACGTTGACCATTAACTTGCTTAGCGGCATATTCACGACACTTTTTGCGAAAATCGCTAGCACTAATTTTATGACCTGGCTTACCAACTTTTTTCTCGACCATAAGTTCAATGGGTAAACCATGACAATCCCAACCAGGTACAAAAGGTGAGTTAAAGTCAGACAAGGTCTTTGACTTAACAATAATATCTTTTAAAATTTTATTTACAGCATGACCTAAATGAATATTACCATTTGCATACGGAGGACCATCATGCAAAATAAAAGATTTTTTACCTTTTTTAGCAGCACGAATTTTTGCATAAAGATCTTTTGACGCCCAGTCTTTAAGCATATTGGGTTCACGGTTTGCCATGTTCCCTTTCATCGCGAAAGAAGTATCTGGCAAGTTAAGAGTATGTTTGTAATCGCTCATCTAAATCATTATCCGTTTAATATTGGTTGATAGTTATAATGTATAGTTATAAATACCAACCGAGTTTATAACTGTTTAATTTATGAATTTTGTCACGCTACGCTATTAACGTAGGCTTAAGTAAAATAATAACGTGTTAACTTAAGGCTTTTTTTGCTTGCTCACTGTCTTGGCTAATTTGCGCCGTTAATGCCTCAAGCGTATCAAACTTCATTACTGAACGAAGTTTCTTTTTAATAATTACTTCAATACATTGTCCGTATAAATCATCACTAAAATCAAACAAATGCACTTCAAGCTGTTGTCTAATACCATTAACGGTTGGTCTAGCACCAATATTGGCAACGCCGCCAAATAATCCTTTTTCGGTATTTACATTAACCGCATAAACACCATTTAAAGGCGATACTCGTCTTTTGAGTAAAACATTTGCCGTTGGAAAGCCTAATTGACGCCCACGCTTATCGCCATGAAAAACACGTCCAATAATCGCATACTCTCGACCAAGCATGTAACGGACATCGTCCAGTTTATTTTGCTCTAAGGCACTGCGAATAGCGGTAGAACTGATACGGCAATCGGCCATTTTATAGCTTTGGGTGTCACTTACATCAAAACCAAATTGCTTCCCAGCCTGTCGCAACATATCAAAATTGCCAACGCGATTTTTACCAAAGTGAAAGTCATCACCAACAATTAAATGTCTAATACCTAACTTATTTACTAATAACTGCTCAATAAAGTGTTCTGCAGTTTGGCTTGCAAAAGCTCTAGTAAAATTAACACATATCAGACGCTCTACGCCCAACTTAGCAAGCAAAGTATATTTATCTCTTAATCGGCACAACCTAGCAGGCGCATTTTTAGGTGAAAATAGCTCTTGTGGTTGTGGCTCAAAAACTAATACTGCGGCCACACAGTTCAATGCACGCGCTTTTTCAACTAATGCTTTAATAACCTGCTGATGCCCTAAATGCACACCATCAAAGTTACCAATAGTTAACACACAGCCGTGATGCTCTGCTTGAATATTATGTATACCGCGAACTAGCTGCATCGAGTAATCAAACCTGACTTCAATAGAAGATAAATTAATACTTAAAATTAAATCGACGAATTATATACCAGCGAGTTTGAATAATCAGTACCTTGAGTGTTTTATTTCAACATAATTTTACTGGTTACTCACCTTGAAATCATTCATTCGCACTCCAAGTAATGTAATAGCAGCAAGATAACTTAACGCTCCAGCAACAATACATAAGGTAACCTGTTGAAGTCGTTCAGCAAATGTCATAGCAACCCACACATCAAAATCACCAGAAAGCTGAGCAACCACTAAGGCCATAACTCCAGCACTGAGTACTAATTTACCAATAAATACTAATGTTTTATTTGATAGCTGATAAACCCCTTGCGCCTTTAACCCGCGATACAGTAAATAAGCATTTAAAGTTGCCGATAACGTAGTTGCTAACGCTAAACCAACAAAACCTAAAAATGGCGCTAACATCAAATTAAAAAACATATTAGCGACCATAGCAATAATCCCTATTTTAACGGGTGTTTTTGTATCTTGTCTTGCGTAAAACCCCGGTGCTAAAATTTTAATAAACATAAAACTAAGCAAGCCTGAAAGGTAAGCAAAAAGTGCCATAGAGACTTGTAAAACATCAGTTTGCGTGAATTCTCCGCGCATAAACAGTAGCATAATAATAGGCTGAGCCAATATCATAAGCCCTGCAAAGGCTGGCCAGCCAAATAGGCAAATAATTTTAATTCCCCAATCGAGCGTGGCGGTAAATTCTTTCGGGCTATTATTACTATGTAATTTAGCTAAACTCGGCAAAATTACCGTTGCAATACCAATTCCAAAAAGCCCTAAAGGAAACTCCAACATCCGATCAGCATAATAAAGCCAACTAATAGAGCCAAAGGCTAAAAAACTGGCAATCAATGTATCAAACAATAAATTAATCTGTGTTACCGACACTCCAAATAAGGCAGGAATAATTAGCTTGCGAATTTTTTGTACGCCTTCACTTTGCCAAGCCCATTTAGGTTTAACCAACATCCCCGCTTTATAGAGAAATGGCAGTTGAAATAAAAACTGTATCAAACCACCTAAAAAAACGCCCCACGCTAAAGCGTGTGCAGGACTTTGTGTATATGGCGAACCATAGATGGCCATAAGAATAATGGCTATATTGAGCAATACTGGCGTAAAAGCGGCAACAGCAAACTTGCCCATTGTATTTAGTACCGCGCCGGCAAGTGCGGTAAAACTAATAAACCAAAGATAAGGAAAAGTAATCTTTAATAAGCTTGCCGCAAGGTCAAATCGCTCGCCACCGGGGGCATCATTAAACCACTCGATAAACCAGCCAAAGCCAAATAACATCACAATAAGTGGCGATGCCAACATACCAAATAAAGTCACCCAAGTAACAATAACGCCTAAAGTGCCTGATACTTGCGCAATCAATAAGCGGGTTTTTTCATGCTGATTTTCCGTTCCAGTGAGCTTAGCATTTTCTTCATCTTTTACTTGATATTCACTTAATACCGGGACAAATGCTTGGGCAAAAGCTCCTTCGGCAAAAAGTCGGCGTAAAAAGTTTGGGATTTTATTGGCGAATAAAAAAACATCAGATACCGCACCTGCCCCCATAAAATTTGCAATAACAACATCACGAACAAGACCAAGTACACGCGATATCAATGTCATCAGACTTACAATTAGCCCTGATCTGATCAGCTTTTTACTCAAAAAACACCCCGAGAAATGAAACAACGTAAAATATGTGCCCTAACACGCTAAGCGCTGCCAAGCACAATTAAAAATAATCACTATTATGTGATGATTTTACCTATTTAAACAATGTATACTTACGACTGTTCACAACAATGTACCCTGAATAATTTTCAGGCATAATTAATATTATTTTTTTAATTGCCCATTTTTTTATAAGAGCGTAATTAAAAATTTGACAATCGGCTCAAAAACAGGCATATTCTCTCGCCTTAAATTTAAGCTTATAATCATTCTTTAGGAGTTCACCTTGGCTAACTCAAAGCAAGCTAAGAAGCGCGCAACACAATCTGAAAAGCGCCGTCAACATAATGCAAGTCGTCGTTCAATGATGCGTACTTTAGTTAAAAAAGTAATCGCTGCAATTGAAGCTGGTGACAAAGAAGTAGCAACAAAAGAACTTGCTGCTGCAACACCAATTTTAGATCGTTACGCATCTAAAGGTCTTATCCATAAAAACAAAGCTGCTCGTAGTAAGAGCCGTTTAAACGCAGCAATTAAAGCACTTTAATTACTGTTGTTTTTAGGAAACCTTTAAAAAGCCGGCTTATGCCGGTTTTTTTATATCTCAAAATTAGTTCTCCGACTTTTATTACGCTTACAATAAGTTTACAGCCTACTTTCTCTTATTAGGTAGTTGCACTTAAATACATTTTTTCTTAACCTCACTACAAACGTTTATTACTGGACTTTGCTATGAAAACCAACTCTTTCTCTAAAATTGCTACGGCTATATTTATAAGCTGTATTGCATTAACTGCTTGTAACTCTGATGATTCAGCAGCTGAAAACTCATTAACACAACAAAATACAGCTTCAGTTACCTTATTAGCTGGCTTTAAAAATCGTCTCGATATTTATAAAGAAGTTACTTTAACTGCTGACTTAGAACATTTATCAAGCAACCAAAAGAAAATGCTGTCGTTATTAATAGATGCTTCTAAAATAATGGATGATTTATTTTGGCAACAAGCCTTTACGCAAGATAAAGCCACATTTCTTGCTAGTATCAATGATGAAAAAGTAAGACGTTTTGCCGAAATAAATTATGGCCCTTGGGATAGACTTGATGGTGATAAAGTATTTCTTAGCCAATACACTCCCAAAAATCATGGTGCAGAGTTTTATCCTGCCGATATCACTAAGGCTGAGTTTGAACAAGCCGCAATAGAAGATAAAAAAGGACTCTATTCTATTATCCATAGAGACGAACAAGGAGCATTAAGTACTATCGCCTACTCTGAGGTTTATCATGAACAGCTAACCCGTGCTGCAGTGATACTAAAGGAAGCAGCAAAATATGCTGACGATAAAGAGTTTGCTAATTACTTAACATTACGCGCACAAGCCCTACTTAGTGATGAATACCAAGTATCAGATTTTGCTTGGATGGATATGAAAAATAACTTAATTGATGTAGTTATTGGCCCAATAGAAAGTTATGAAGATCAACTTTATGGCTATCGTGCAGCTTTTGAGTCATATGTATTAATTAAAGATACGGCTTGGAGTAAAAAGCTCGAGAAATATGCGGAGTATTTACCTGAATTACAAAAAGGTTTACCTGTAGCTCAAAAATACAAAGCCGAAGTACCAGGCTCAGATGCTGACCTTAATGCTTACGATGTTGTTTATTATGCTGGCCACTCAAACGCTGGTGGTAAAACCATTGCAATTAACTTACCTAATGATGAGGAAGTACAGTTAAAAAAAGGTACACGACGTCTACAGTTAAAAAACGCTATGCAAGCAAAGTTTGACGCTATTATGCTGCCTATAGCACAAACGCTTATTGTGCCCGAGCAGCGCAACAATGTTACTTTTACGGGCTTTTTCGCCAACACCATGTTTCACGAAGTTGCCCATGGTTTAGGCATTAAAAACACCATTAATGATAAAGGCCCTGTAAGACAAGCACTGCAAGAGCACGCTTCAGCACTTGAAGAAGGCAAAGCTGATATTCTTGGTTTATATATGATTAAGCAGCTGTTAGAGAAAGGCGTAATTACTGAAGGTAAGTTAGAAGAATATTACACGACCTTTATGGCGGGGATCTTCCGTTCAATTCGTTTTGGCGCAACCTCCGCTCACGGTAAAGCAAACATGGTGCGCTTTAATTATTTTCAAGAGCAAGGCGCATTTAGCCGAAATGAGCAAGGCTTATATAGTGTCAATATGGACAAAATGACAAGCGCGATCAACTCGTTATCTGAGCTTATTTTGACGTTACAAGGTAATGGCGATTATCAAGGTGTTGACGCATTAGTTAAAAAAAGTGGCAATATTGGTGAAGTGTTAGCTGCTGATTTAGCGCGTTTAGAAACGGGTAACATACCTGTAGACATTACCTTCAAGCAAGGCAAAGACGTTTTAGGGTTATAATTACGCTGTTTATTCTATCAAAGCACTTACTCTGTAAAAAAATCATAGATAAGTGCTTTATTCTTATTTTAATAGCCCGCCTTACACTAACTTCTCTGATTTACCTTTCCCCTTTATTGTGTTTTTTTTAAACTATTGGCTTTTTAAGTGAATAATTTGGAGATATACCTAAAGCGATTTTCCTTTAAAAACGTGGAGGTAATTAAATAAATATTTTGCCTAAATTAGCAGCACACTAAATTTCCATACAAACAGATCCTACCCTAATACATTGAAAAAAAAGGCTATTTAAATATATTTTTCATCTGACGTTTCCCGTAAAACCTGTAGGTGTAAATATTATGTTGCACAAATGAAATGTAGATGTAAGACCAGTGTTGTCTATGTTTTACAATTCACTTATATTCAATCCAAGCAAACATAAGCAACAGGAAGAATATGAATAAGAATAATCTCAAGTTATCACTATTATCGACCGCGATATTATTAACATTAGCGGGTTGTGGCGGTAGCGATTCAAAAACAGTTAATAAATCACCGATCGCTAAAAGCATCACTATAGAAAATGCAAAACAATGGCTGCCGGTTACTGGTACCATAAAAGTTGCCAATGCTGATGTAAGTTCATTAAAAATTACCATTATGGATAATGGACAAAAAGTTACAGGGGATAATGGCGTATACCATCTAAGTCACGGCATTCTAGAGTTAACTGGCTTAAAATTTAGCTATATATCGCTCACTGGCGAAGATAAAAAAATTAGCTATACCGCTTCTGCAAATGGTAAGTCTAGCTCAGCAAGTATTGATATTACAGGTGTTACCGGTGACCCTCTTATTAATCAACAATGGCACTTAAGAAATACTGGTCAAAAAGCCTATGCATTAAGTGATGAAATGAAAGCAGGCTTGATTTCATTATATGTAAACAATTTTGGTTGGCCAGAAGAAGCCGCTAATGAGCGTATTAGTGAGATATTCGCTATTGAAGAAGCTAAGCTAATTGCTGGTGAAGATATCAATGTTGTTGGCGCTTACAGTCAAGGGGTTACTGGTGAAGGTGTTGTTGCAGTAGTTGTAGACTCAGGTTTAGAAATTCGCCATGAAGATTTAGAGCCTAATGTTTTGCCAAATCGTTCTCTTAACTTAAACCTTGTCGCTGCTGATAAGACAGATCCAACTCCCACAGCAATTACTGGTGATCACGGTACAAGTGTTGCTGGGTTAATCGCTGCAAAAGGCTGGAATGACTTAGGTGGACAAGGCGTATCACCAGATACTAATCTAATTGGTATGAACTATTTAGGCACAGATAAAGTTCCTCAAAAAGACTATTTAATTCATGGTTTTCCAGGTAGTGGTATCTCTAAAAGCGAACCTATCGCAGTATTTAACCGTAGCTATGGTTTAGGCGAGGTCTCGACGCATTTTGGCTACTCTGAGTTAGATGAAGCTATTGAGTCTTACCCTAGCTTAGTTTTACGTAATGCTAAAGGGGCGCTAAATATTAAATCAAGCGGCAACTCTTTTGAAGGAGGTGGCTGGGATGGCTCATTATGTGCTGATAACGGTGCCCATGAGTTAGGCTTAACTTGTTACAACGCTGCATATGAGTCAAGTCAAGTACATCCATATTATTTAAGTGTCGGCGCAGTCAACACAGATGGTAAGCACACGAGTTATTCAACGGCTGGAGCAAACCTTTTTGTTGCCGCTCCTGCAGGTGAGTATGGACGTAATGCACCAGCAATGGTTACCACAGACCAAATGACTTGTTTGAGTGGTTACTCTGGTTTTACCGGCCGCGGGATTACAGGATGGGCTGAAGCCTATGGGGAAGATTTTGCTAAATCTCAATTCCCATTTAACTTCCCAGGTCATGATGACAATGTATCTTGTAACTACACTTCAACATTTAATGGTACCTCATCTGCAGCACCTAATGCATCTGGCGTTATATCATTGATATTATCAGCTAATCCAGAGCTTACATGGCGTGATGTCCGTCATATTTTAGCTTCAACAAGTACTAAAAATGATCCTGATAATGCAGCAGTTACTTTCAAAGTTGGCGATACAGACTTTGTCGCTCACCAAGGTTGGATAGAAAACGCTGCTGGTTTTAACTTCAACAACTTATACGGGTTTGGCCGTGTCAACGCTGGTGAAGCGGTGAAAATGGCTAAAGCTTACACTCAAGATTTAGGCGAACAAGTTATTACTGATTGGCTTGGTGCAGGCTCTACAGCTGGTGAACCAGCATTAATGAGTGAAATCCCTGATAATAACGCAGAAGGTTTAACTTATACTGTTGAAGTCAGTGAAGATCTAAACTTAGAAGCTATGCAATTTAAGTTTAATGTCAGCAATATCGAAATGGGCTTTGGTTTTGAAGATGGTACTCAAACTACCGCTGGCACCGATTTAGCCATTGAAGTAACTTCGCCTTCGGGTACAAAGAGTATGTTATTGTCTTCTAAACAAGCACTCACTGTACCTGCTAATGCCGACGGTTGGCAAGTAGGTTACATTTTAAAAGACGGCGTATTCCTATCTAATGCATTTTACGGAGAATCAAGTAAAGGCCAGTGGAGTATTCGCTTAATTGACACTAGTGGTGCAAGCTATGCCACAACAGATGGCGGTATTCTTGAACTTACTGGCTATACTAACAACGCTGTAAACAGTGTTTTAGAAGGTGTTTCTCTTAGAGCATTTGGACACGAGAAGTAGGAAAATTATGATGAAATTAAATAAAATAGTAGTTCTTGCTACCAGTGTATTATTATCAACCAACGTAATGGCTCAACAAAGTCAGCTAGTTGAATTACCTAAAGCAGAGAAAGTTTCCACGAAATTTTCTCTCGATAAAACCGATTTTGGTACTTATATTATCGAAAGAGATTTAGCGTATTTACCCACTGCGATTGCTGATGTTGATGCGGTTATTGGCACAAAAGGCGCGATGTCACTGGTTAAAACTAACCAACCTATTAAGCACATCACTAAAGGAACATTAGTTAGAAATACTTTAACAAACGAGCTGGCCGCGTTATCTGGCAATATATCAGTGTTACTTAAAGAAGGAGTTTCAGCTGAACAACTAAGTGCTGAAACAGGCTTAGCAGTAGTTTCGGTTTACGAGGGTACTAAAATAGCGGTATTCAAAGTAACTGGTCAGCAAGACATAATCGCTGCCCGTAAACAACTCGAAGAGTCAGGCTTTACCAAAGTTGTTAAAATTGAAGTATTAGACTCAATACATGTAGCTCACTAACTCAGTTGCTATAATGTAATGACTAACAATAAAATGGCGCATTAATATGCGCCATTTTTATATCTACTGAACCGTTCATTAAGTCAAGCTGTTAATTTTATTATCTAGTTACATTAATTTCGATTAGTGTTCGCTCATACTAAGATTTAAGTTAAGGCTGTAAAGTTTGTATTTATATTGCTTTCTCTGGGCTATTTCGTAGGTCCACTCAAGCGCATTAATCAGCATTTTTTTGGCTAATCTTACCTGTCCATTTTCTTTATAAATTTTATACAATTCAATATAAGGCTCATTCAAATAGGGGGCTTTTTCGATAACTTTTTGATAATAACGACTCGCCTTAGGAATTTCATTATTCATTTGGGCAACATACGCTTGCTCGAGCCATATGTAAGGGTTGGGGTCATCTACAAAGTCTAATTTGTCTTCTAACACTTTCGCTTCACTATGCCTCTGCTCAGTTTGCAGCAATACAACATAATTACTCATGAGAGCTAAACTTGAAGGCTCTATTTCTAAACCCGCTTTATAGATTCCCTCGGCTGAGGTTACATCACCAGAACGACGGTGTATAACAGCTAATAAGTTGATCACCGATGCATTGCTTTTATCAAACTGATAAGCTTTTTCAGCTAAATAAAAAGCCTTATTAAAGTCATCTTCAATAAGTGCATTACTAGCAAGGTTTTTATAATACATAGCGCTGAAGGAGTCTCTAGAAACTTTTTTTCCTCGACGATTATCACTACTTGGAAAGTAGTCAATAATTATGCCCGGAGTGCCAAAATAAAACCTGTCTGCATCAGGAGTAAAGTCTTCTTCATGTAGTAAAGTTTGGACGTGAGAGGATGATAACAGTAAATTATTCTGCTTATCAAAAACAGGTAATGTATTTACTTCCCTATATGAAAACTCTAACCCAACAACTTGCGCAAAAGCACCGGTTAACACAGCCAAGCTCATGCAGTTCCCCTTATTTAATCGCATCGCTGCCTCTGCGGGGTAAGTATCACCATAATACGTAAAGTTTGCTAGTTTAGAGGTTAGTAAATCATTTAAGGCAATATGCTTAGGTGTACCTTTAGCAACGGCTTTATTAATTAACACCTGCACTTCTTGCTGTTGTACTGGGGTTAAATAAAATATGTCTTCTTCAAGCTTGTCTTTATATATTTCTGAGTTAAACAAAGCATAATTTAAAGGAAGATTAATAATTTTAAGCTTAGCATGTCCTTTATCCGTTATACTCGAACAAGCAAAAAGCTGAGTAATCAAAGCTAGCAGCCATATCCCTTTTAATAGCTTTTTCATGAAAATCCTTCTATTGCTTTCTATCTTTTGATTTAAGTCGAAGTTATCCTAAAAACACCTTAGCTCAAATAGCTTTCGATTTCATCTACTAATTTAAAGTACAACCTTGAAGTATGCTTGTAAATACGCTTGATTAACGCATGAAAAACGAAAAGCGGAGTCAGCATAAACAAAAAAGCCGAAAGTAAATACTTCCGGCTTTTAAAGAGTGGCGCACTTGTTAAAAAGCTATTTGCTTTCTAAATAAGAAAAAACCGTTTCAAATGCTTGTTCTTGATACTGCTTTAAACCGGTATCACGAAAATCAATATCAATTTGGCTTTTCGTTAACTCTTTTTTAATAAATGATGCCGACAAAATGTTTACTTGTAACTCACTAATCAGTTGGATTGCCGCTTCAAGTTTAAAACCAACAGGCCCACCGGAAAATTTTCCTTTTAATGCACGCCCTTTAATAAGTACATCAGTTACCTGGTAATCTTCCATCAACTTTGCAAACGTGAATTGAAACTTCTGCATTTGCTCAGCATCACCAGCATCATCAAGGTGAATTTTTTGTACGCGCGTATGAGGAATATCATACAAATTATTTTCTTTTGTCATAATACAAATAACTGCATCATTACCCTTTAATTCAACACCACATGCTCTCATGAAAAAACCTCTTTAAACTAATTACCACTATTATACACGCAAACCTAGAAAAGAAGACAATGGAAGTTAATTAGTCTTGCGCGTATCATAGGCAATGATAAGAATTGATAAAATAATTAAGTGAAGAATAATGACCAAAGTATGTGTAATTACAGGCGGTAGCTCAGGTATTGGCTTGAGCATAGTAAAATTATTTATTGAAAATAATTACCGCGTATTTAACTTAGACCTGACCCCGTCGTCAACTGGCGACTTTTGCCAATGCGATGTCACTGATGTCACGCAAGTACGCAACATAATTGCTCATATTGCCAGTGAGCATACCATTGATGTATTAGTTTCTAATGCTGGTATTCACTTTTCAGCTAATATAGAAAATACCTCAGAAGAAGCATTAGAAAAAGTATTTAACATAAATGTTAAGGGCGCTTATGCAGCAATAAAGTCTGTATTACCTCATATGAAAACACAGCACAGTGGCAGTATTATTTTAATGGCCTCAGATCAAGCACTTATTGCTAAACACAACTCTTTTGCTTATAACCTATCAAAAGCAGCGCTAGCTTCAATAGCTAAAACAACAGCCCTTGATTACGCAGGCTTTAACATTCGCGCCAATGCTGTATGCCCAGGCACCATTGAAACCCCTTTATATCATAATGCCATTAATAACTATTGCGATAAATCTGGAGCAGACAAAACCCAAGTACATGCCGAAGAAGCGGCACTACAACCACTGAACCGTTTAGGGCAACCTGAAGAAGTAGCAGAGCTCGTATTATTTTTAGCCTCTGATAACGCTAAATTTATTACCGGTAGTTTGCAGGTAATTGACGGTGGTTATACCGCTCAGTAACCCCGAACTAATATGAAGTGCGTTATAAATAACTTAATACGTGAGAAGCTAGGTAATTTCCTCTAACAATGAAAATATTCGACCCACATATACATTTATTTGACTTAACTCAAGGTGATTACCATTGGCTGAAAAGCCAAAACCCTCCATTTTGGTCCGACAAAGCGCTTATCAACAATAGCTTTTCAGAACAAAGTTTAGTGCTGCAGCCGCCCTTAACGTTAGCTGGCTTTGTGCATATTGAAGCTGGCTTTAATAATGATGAGCCTTGGCAAGAAATCAATTACTTAGAGCAAAGCTGTAATAAACCGTTTGCCAGTGTCGCTAACATTGATTTACTAGCAACATCAGAGCGCTTCATCGAAACATTAAATAAGCTTATCTCTTATCAATCGCTCGTTGGAGTTCGACATATTTTAGACGAGCAAGCTCATGCTATTTTGACCAATGAACAGGCGTTAATAAATTTTAAAAACTTAAATAAATACGCACTGATTTTTGAAGTGCAGTTACCGCTCGCCGATACAAACAAGGCAACACGCGAAGCACTAGTAAAGGTTATTCACGATAATCCAAATACCCAGTTCGTTATTAATCATAGTGGCTTTCCGCCCATGGATATATCATCAAAGCATTGGCAACAGTGGCTTGAAAATCTAGCCTCGCTAGCTGAATTGACGAACACAGTAATAAAATGTTCAGGTTGGGAGATGTGTAGTAGAAATTACAATGAGCAATGGCTTAGTCAATGTTTAGAAGGTGTAGTTGATATATTTGGCATTAAGCGCGTAATGTTAGCCAGTAATTTTCCGCTATGTTTATTTAGTCAGCAAAGTTATCACGATTATTGGCACACTATAGCCAACAGTACTTTTATCAGTCTTTGCAGCACACAACAAAAAAACGCATTGCTTTGTGGCAATGCGCTTAAATGGTATAAAGTAAAAAATAATGAATGCTGTTAACGTATTAGCTTACTTAATAGTAACGTGCGGCGAACGCTTAACTACGTCATCATTTAATTCAATACCAATCCCAGGTACTTCAGTAACTTGGAAAAATCCATCAACCGGTTGTGGATCTTGTATACATAACTCTCGGTTCCAGTCTTTAATTGCATAAGTATGATGTTCATGAATTAAGAAGTTAGGGATCGCAGTTTCTAAATGAAGCGAGGCTGCGGTTGCTACAGGCCCACCACAGACATGGGCTTGAATACGAATATCATATACATCAGCATAATCGCATACTTTTTTGGCTTCGGTAAAACCACCACATAAACCAACATCAGGTTGTAATACATCAATACTTTGATCTTCAAAATAAGGACGTACATCCCAGCGGTGATATAATCGTTCACCGCCAGCAATAGGTACATTAACGTTATCTGATACTTTCTTATGTACTGCTGGGTTTAAGTAATTAACTGGCTCTTCATACATCATACAGTCAACTTCTTCGACTATTTTGCCCATTTGTATTGCTGAGGCTGCGCCCATTAATGAATGTGATTCAAAAATAATATCAACATCACTACCAACAGCATCGCGAATAGCACGTAGTCGGTCACCAAATAAACGTAATTGTGGACGGGTAAATAACTTAGTTCTGTCGAACGATGAACTACCGTCTAGGTTATAAACAATAGGGTCTACTTTCACCGCATCATAACCTTGAGCCACGGCTTTTAATGCTGCCTCGGCATATTCTGCAGGCTCAATAAGTTTTTTAATGTCGCTGTCCCAGTCAAACTGTAACTGACTTGCATAAGTGCGTAGTTTATCATTCACTTTACCGCCAAGTAATTGGTAAACAGGTACGCCTAACGCTTTACCTTTAATATCCCAAAGGGCGGTATCAATAGCGCTCATGGCTGAGTACAGTACAGGACCGCCACCTAGACCCCAAAAGCTCTCACGTAACATACGTGACCATAACAGTTCGGTATTAAAAGGGTTAAAACCAATAAGTACCGCTTCAGCGATTTCTTTAATCATTGCCGCAGCGGCACTGTGACCCCAGTCGTACGCTAGCCCAGCCTCACCCACACCGCTAATACCTTCATCGGTATGAATACGAATAAAAACAGGGTTCCAAGCGGTACGCTTAGGGCAATGAATATCAAATACTTCAACATGGGTAATTTTCATTTTATTCTCGGTCGTTATGTACATTATTAAGTTATCAGGCAGAGACTAACCAACGCTCTGCATAACCATTAATGTCGGTGTAAAAGTGAATATAAAAGCATAGTAATACTAATTAAAAATTATGACTTACTGTGCTTTACGTGGCAAAGTTAGGATCATTTCGATAAACGCGACGCACCATGGCTGGCCATGCCTTTTGTCCGCCAGTTTCACCGCTATGAACAATATTGGCTTGCGCTTTAATCCCATCAATAATGCTTTGTGGCGCATAAATAGGCTTCATACCCGTTGCCATAACTTGTAACTGAACTTGGCAAGCACGGGTTAAGTCGTACATATGCATAAATGCATCACCAATAGTTTTCCCCATGGTAAGTGCGCCATGGTTACGCAGTAACATAAAGTTTTTATCGCCTAGGTCTTGTTGCAAGCGTAACCTTTCGTCATCGTTTACTGCTAACCCTTCGTAATCGTGATAACTCATTGAGGCCAATGCAAACATTGAATATTGGCTTAAAGGTAATAAACCTTCAGCTAAACTGGCAACAGCAATGGTTTCATTGGTATGTACGTGTAAAGCACAAATATCATCATGACGCACTTCATGCACGGCACTATGAATAGTGAAGCCCGCAGGGTTGATGGTAAACGGCGAGTCTTTATCGATCACATTACCTGCCATATCAATTTTGACTAAATTGGAGGCGGTGATTTCCTCAAATGCCATACCAAAAGCATTAATCAATACATGCTCAGTATTAGGTATACGCACAGAAATATGGGTATGAATAAGATCGTCCCACCCATGCATTTGCAATAAACGGTAGCATGCAGCTAAATCAACACGTAACTGCCATTCTTGTTCTGATACTTTATTTTTTAAGTTTACTATTGGCAAATCATGCACGGTATCAAGCCTTTAAATTATATAAGCGTCGTTATTTTCTAATTTTACCTGATTGCTATAAATCAATAAAGTTGACTTTAGAACATCGCCTTAATTAACCCAGCAGTTAACGAAATAAAGACTAAAATCACTAAAATTTTTCCGTATTTACTTTGTTGCTTTTCATCAATAGGACTACCGAAACGCTCACCTAAAATCACCATTAGCGCCACAGCCCCAAAGACACAAGCTAGTATTATTAATAACGTCATTTATATTTCCTTTTCATCATAAAATAAGTTTTTTATATCGTGATTTTGTAAAATCGATTACCATAGCACACAGTACCAGCAATTGCTCTTTACTCCTATGTCACAAATAGATGATTTCCACCAAAAACGCCGTTTTATCATTCGCTTAGGGAAAGCGTTACATAAGTTAGGCTCCACCGCCTACCGTTTAGAAGATAACCTATTATCGATAGCACACTTTCTTGATATTCGTGCGTCGTTTATTATCACCCCGACGGCATTGACCTTTATTTTATCTGATGAGGAAGATGTTCAGCAGTATAATCACTTAATACGCGTTAAACCTGGCGATGTAGATTTAGGTTCATTAGCACGTATTGATGAACTCGTTGATGAACTCGTCAATGGTGAACGAACTTTAGATGAAGCAATTGAACGATTAGATGAAATAAAAGATAAACCTGCTCCTTATGGTACGTTATTAACCTTTGTTGCTTTTGGCGCTTCTAGTGGCGCTTTTGCTATGCTAATGCATACTAGCTGGCACGATGTTTTTTGGGCTACGTTGCTCGGTTGGCTTATTTTTGGGTTTGTATTGTGGGCCGAACGTTCACGTAGAATGACCGAATTACTTGAGCCACTATCAGCATTAGTCGCGGCACTGTTAGCCTCGCTCATTTCTATTTATGATCCTACGATAAATATCCCTATGGTTATTCTATCAACCATTATTGTTTTTATCCCTGGGCTATCACTTACTGTTGGACTCTCTGAATTAGCAGCTCGGCACTTAATGTCGGGTACTGCACGTATAATGGATGGCGCGATGATGCTATTCAAACTTTATTTTGGCGCAGTCTTAGGTATGGCATTAGGTAAAGTACTATGGGGAGAAGCTGTTTTTGTTCAGCCAGAAACACTACCTGTTTGGACTTCGTGGTTAGCGGTAACAACATTGTGTAGCTGCTTAGTTATTTTATTTAGAGTGCGAATAAAAGATGCGCCTTGGGGGATTATCTCAGGTTATATTGCCTTTGGTGGGAGTATATGGGCCAGTGAATATTTAGGTGTCGCTTTAGGGGCTTTTGTTGGTGCTTTTGCTTTAGGTTTATACAGTAATTTGTTTTCACGTATTATGAACTTACCATCAAGTATAGTACGCCTACTTGGCTTGGTTGTACTGGTACCGGGCTCTAAAGTTTACATTGGTTTAAATAGCGCTGTTTCTGGTCAACACATGCTTAATGTGCCGGATTTAGGCTCGCAAACATTTTTAATCTTTATGTCATTAGTTGCTGGAATTATTTTTTCTAACGCGGTTATTCCCCACAGAAAAACTTTATAACCGTTCAAAACGTCAGCAATTACTTAGTGTTTGTTATTAATATTATAAATAACAAACACTAACAAATACTCCTCTATTACCCCTTCGGCTCAGTAAGATGTCCCCCTTTTTCTTTCTAAATACAATTCGAGTTAAACTAAAAATATTTAACCTTTAGGCTATACTTGATACAGAGTCCTCTGAAAGATAGCCGTATGTCTACTAAAATGTTGTTACTGCTAGTCTCATTTAACTTCTATGCTTATGCTACTAGCCCTCCCATTATTAATATCACCATTGAAGCTGATATATACGACTATACACAGGAAATATTAGCGGGTAAGTCCCCTTTAGAAATAGATGACTTTTCTGGCGAGCATGCACAACGTGATGTAATTGAAGTTATTTTAGTGCAACAAGCTTTGGCGTTAGGTGGAATTGAGCTTAACTTCCAGTTTACCACTGGCCATTATGATTCAAGAAACATAAGACTATTGCAACAAGGGTTGCTATTAATTAACTTTGATTCTATGTGGCTTTCTTCTGTTGAAAGGCTTCAAGAAGATATATATATCTCCGATCCCTTAATACGTAAAGGGGAGTACTGGGCAGGGTTATATACGTCAGTAGAAAAAGTAAACACCTTAAAAATAAACTCATTAGCTGACTTACAACAGTTAACTATAACGTCAAATAAACATTGGCCCGTAGATTGGGAAACGCTATCAAAAATAAAACCTAAAAAGCTTATTCACCAAGAAGAGTGGGTCTCTATGGCAAAACTGGTAAGTTTAGGCTGGATTGATATCATGCTAGCCCCTTTTACTCATAGTAAACCTTTTAGCTATCAGGGTGAGCAGTACAAAATAATGGCAATAGAAGGAGTGAAAATAGCTTTAAATGACAGTAGACATATTATTGTTTCTAAAAAGCACCCTTATGGAGAAAGAACGTTTAATGCCCTACAGAAAGGTTTAAAAATCTTACGAAAACGCGGCACAATAACCAAAGCTTATCAACAATCAGGCTTTTTTAATGAGCAGGTTAAAAATTGGCATATCATTAATGCTGAGATGCTAAATGACTGAATAAAGATCTAACGAGTAAAATTAACTTATGTGTAATCCATAAAATATAACGTTCAGCCAATGCCTCCTGTTAAGACTTCCTGTTAATTCTTGGTTATTACTCACTCATTAATTAATTAAATTTTTTAATTGAATCTAAAAACTAGATTTTAATAAAAAACGATTTAATACAACAATTTGAAATAAAAACATTCCCAGTACAGCAAAGACGCAATACCTCAACATAGTAACACCAACAAAAACCTTATTGATAACAATTACCATTAAGGTTATTATGTAGTTCTATTAATTACACAATTGTAAGCAATCAACGACCTATAAATTATGTATATCTGTATTTGTCATGGTGTTACTGATACACAAATAGAAGCAGCCATTGAGAATGGCTCTACAACCTTACAACAGCTCAATAAAGAGCTAAAGGTTGGATCTCAATGCGGAAAATGCTGTCAGTGCACAAAACGCGTATTGAATAAAAAGTTAAACCAAATAGCAGTGCAAGAATTGCAAGTGGCGTAAGTCAGCTAATGTTTAATCAGCCTTCATCATTGACTGTAAATAGTTTTCTATACCCGCATTATCAATAATATATTGCTGTGCCTCAATCCAGTCGATTTGCTCTTCAACCTTTTCTAATAAGTCCTCCCCTAAATCACGACTAATATAGTCTTGGGCTTTTTCACTTTCGCTAATAAGCAGTTGCAATGATTCCCTAGAAACATATTCTAAATCCATATTAGCTTGCAACATTTCACTGGTGTGCTCACCAATACGTAAGCGACCTAAATCTTGTAAATTAGGTAACCCTTCTAGAAATAATATTCTTTCAATCAAATCATCTGCTTGTTTCATTTTTTCAATAGAGATTTTATAGTCTGCTTTATTAAGCCCGTTAAGCCCCCAATTTTTATACATTCTAGCGTGTAAAAAATATTGATTAATGGCTATTAATTCAATGCCTAACGCCTTATTGAGTAAGGCTATAATACGAGTATTACCTTTCATATTTTAACTCCTTTAACCTGGTAAGTGACTACCCATATAAGATTGAATATAATTTTGTAAGCCAATTTTATCGATTAAGCCAAGTTGCTTCTCTAACCAATAAACATGGTCCTCTTCGGTATCTACCAGTAACTTTTCTAGCATTTCCCGACTTTGATAATCTCCTTCACTTTCACATAAACTAATACAATCTTTTAGCGCTGAAACCACTTCCATTTCTAAGATTAAATCGTTCTTCAGCATTGAAGGTACGTCATTACCAATAATTAAATCGCGTCTGTCTTTTAGATTAGGCGTGCCTTCTAAAAATAATATGCGTTTTATTAGCGCATCCGCATGGGTAATTTCTTCTTGCATTTCATGATCTAACTGATCAAATAGCTTATCTAAGCCCCAGTCTTGATACATACGTGAATGAATAAAATATTGATCTATTGCTGCTAACTCATTATGTAACAGCGCATTCAAGCTCGAAATCACTTTGCTATTGCCTTTCATGTCCCTCTCCAAAAATTTAAAAGTAAACACTTTAAGGCTAGTTGATAAACAATTATTTTTCGAATAAAAAAACAACAAAAACTTAATTAACCTTCTATTTTATAAGTGAAAATTATTACTATTAAGATTATTAATATACTCGGGCTGTTGATCTTTCACGGTTAAATTTTGTTCGTTCTAAAAGGACTTTAATCGCGGCGAGTAGCGTGTAGCCTAGTCACTCTAAGCAAATACTGCTCAACAAAGCGTAAAACGCTTTTAGCCGACCCCTTCGGCAGCGTTTGTTAGTCATTTTTACAGCGTTATCGCCTTTTTAGTTAACGCTACATGACAAAGGCTCTGCTTTGTATAAATACCTAACAATTCGCTGCAAAAATAATCTCGAAAGAGCAACAGCCCCTAATAAAATAAAACTATTTCACTTCAATCGACATAAGCCTGTAAGTCGCTACTTACCAGTCAAAGATTGTCAGTATCTAACATTAAGGATACAATTGACGTGAATATACCCTTGCTCTTAGCGAAGATGGGCGAAGCCATCACTGTACCCGCAACTGTGAATGATTTTTGAGCGAAGAAGCTTCATGATCAAAGTCAGATAGCTAAGCAAACAACATTATCATTATTACCGTGCGGGAAAACACGAGCGCCTATGTCAGCACTACTCAATGTCAGCCAATTAAACTGGCGCACTAGCCATACTTGTATTTTGCAAGATATTTCCTTAACGATTACCAAAGGCGAAGTCATTGGTATTATTGGTCCAAATGGTGCTGGCAAAACAAGTTTATTACGCTGTTTAATCAACCAGAATAATATACTCACAAAAAGTGGCTTGTCAGGCTCCGTACACTTAAAGAATAAAAATATTATTAACTACTCCACTAAAGAGTTAGCGCAACACTTTGCTTTGGTGATGCAAAAACCTGACCCTATCTTTGCCTTATCTGTACAAGATGTATTAAAAATGGGTTTGTTACCTCATAAATCGATTTTTTCATTAGAGAGCGATCACGACCGCGGAAAAATTAATAACGCGTTAAGCAAAGTTGGTTTACTCCATATGCTAAACAACAATTTTGCAACGCTATCAGGGGGGGAGCAACAAAGAGTATTAATAGCCCGCGCCTTAGTGCAATCGCCACAAATTCTGATATTAGATGAGCCAACTAACCATTTAGATGCATTCTATCAACATCAGTTATTACATCTGATCAGCAAACTTAATATCACAGTCATTATGACAGTACACGACCTTAATTTGGCCAGTAGCTATTGTCAGCGATTATTACTCCTTAACAAAGGGAAACTCATTAGTGATGGCACACCCGAGCAAGTTTTAACCGAGACACAATTGCACAATGCCTTTGGCTTACCATGCCAGCAAAAAGTCAATGAAATTACCGGCTCTACTCAGGTTTCTTTTTACTTACCTGAAACTCAACATGCCAACAATACCAGTACGGTGAATACTCACCATGAATAAAGTTATTTTATTAGTCACACTATTTTTTTTGATGTTAATTTCTGGTTTTATCGCGCTTTCTTTTGGGCCTGCAAATATTACGTCAGCACAGCTGATGAGTTGCTTTATTGATACATGCCACAACAAGGTTATTGATGTTGTTGTTTGGCAGGTACGTACGCCTAGAATATTAGTGGCTATGGCCGCTGGTATGGGATTAGCTATTGCGGGGGCTATTTTACAAAACACCACCCGAAACCCGCTCGCCGACCCATACCTTTTTGGTATTGTTTCAGGAGCTGGACTTGGTGCAACCATCGCTAATATCACTTTGGCTGACAACCTAACAGTTGCCCTGCCCTTAGCAGCATTTTTAGGCGCCCTGTTCTCCGTCGTGATTGTGTTATTTATTGCTAAGTTACTACAGCGTATGGAGCAACTTTTACTTGCTGGCGTGGCAGTTTCATTTATGCTTGCCTCTATTACACAATTCATTCTTTACTTTGGTGAGCCTTACGCCACCAATCGCGTTATATTCTGGATGATGGGCAGTTTATCGCGTGTTGAGATGAGTAATTTTTACGTGATTTCCAGCATATTACTCATCGCCTTATTTACGATTTTAATATTACATAGACAAATAGATGCACTATTACTTGGCGATGAAAGTGCGGCAAGCTTAGGGGTTAATGTTGATAAATTACGACTATTAATGCTTGGCATTTGCGCTGCTCTTACCGCTACTATTGTCGCTTATTGTGGCGGCATTGGCTTTGTTGGCCTGATGATTCCTCACATTGTGCGGCAAATAGTTGGCGTCACCACCCTTAAACTCATTTTAGGCAGTGCATTAATTGGCGCTATATTTTTAATATGGGTTGATGTTATCGCGCGCTCAGCATTAGCCAACGCAGAAATTCCTATTGGTATTATTACCTCAGCCTTAGGTAGTATATTTTTCTTATTTATTATGTACCGCACCCGTATCGCTACTTAATATAGGAATTAGGTAACTATAAACATAACTTATTAAAGAGATGAAAAATGACAGATAACCATAAACAACGCATGCAAAAATTAAAAGATAAAGTTGATGAGCGTATAGAAAGTGCCACTGAAGAGCGCGGCTTACTAATTGTTATAACTGGCAACGGTAAAGGAAAAAGCACCTCCGGGTTTGGCACAGTAGCGCGCGCTGTTGGGCACGGATTAAATGCTGCAGTAGTACAGTTTATTAAAGGAACTTGGGCCTGCGGCGAACGACAGTTACTCGAAAATGCGGGCGTTACATTTGAAGTAATGGGAACGGGTTTTACATGGAATACGCAAGATAAAGAAAAAGACACTATAGCTGCACAAAAATCATGGAGTAAAACCAAAGACTTATTACAAGATAAGAGTATTGACGTAGTACTACTTGACGAGCTGACTTATATGGTTGCTTATAAGTATATTGAATTAACTGATGTAATCAGTGCACTAAAGAACAGACCTATAAATCAACATGTTATTATTACAGGTCGTGGTTGTCATCGCGAATTGATTGAATTAGCCGATACCGTAAGTGAAGTGCAATCAGTTAAACATGCCTTTGATAATGGTGTCAAAGCGCAAAAAGGGATTGATTGGTAATGCAAGTATCTCTGCAATACATTCTTATTGAGAAAATAATATGAACATAAAACCTATCCGATTGCTTACCGCTTTATTACTGAGTGTTTTATTATCCTTAAACAGCTACGCGAACGATAACACTAAAAAACCTAGCATCATTGCCCTTTCACCACACATTGTTGAAATGCTCTATGATGTTGGTGCTGGCGAGCAAATTATAGGTACCACCGCACATGCAGACTACCCCGAACAAGCAAAAAAGATTCCTCGTATTGGTAATTACATTCGTTTGCAAATAGAGCGAGTAATTGAGCTACAACCCGACTTAATCATAGCTTGGAAAAGTGGTAACCCGAGTGATGATTTAGCTCGATTAGAGCAACTTGGCTTTACTATTGTTTACTCTCAACCTCACTCTTTTCAAGATATAGCGACAGAAATGCGCTATTTTGCCGAAATTACTGGCCATAAAGCGCAAGGTGAACGCATTACTGCTGCATTTGAAGATAAATTGACGAACATCATTAGTAGCTATAAAAATAAAACACCAATTATTGGCTTTTATGAGCTCTGGTCAAGACCTCTAACAACCGTTGCCCAAAATAGCTGGCCACAGCAGTTTATGGATATTTGTAAAGTAGAAAATCCCTTTAAGCAGGTTACAACACCTTACCCACAAGTAAATATTGAACAAGTTATCCCAATGTCAGTACAACTCATTATTCAACCACGCTCGGCTAGTCAAAGTGACTTAGAAGGCTTTAATTGGCCCAATTGGCAGGTAATACCTGCGGTAGCCAATAATAAAATAATTAAACCTGATGCCGACGGTTTACATAGAATGACTTTAAGAAGCTTAACTGCACTACAGAGCTTATGTGCTGAAGTCGATTTAATAAGGCAGTAATGCCGTTGCTTGAAATACGCTTTACTACCGGTACATCAGTCTTATCTAATAAGTCCTGATTTGTTTAATTGTTTAATTGTTTAATTAATCACTCAACATTATCTACGATACCCGAGAGATAACTTTTACTGATCATTTTAAGTTGTCTCTCTAATGTTTTTAAGTTGAATGGTTTCATCATAAAACCTGTCACCTTCAGTGCAATAAGCTTCATAATAACCTCTTTATCATCTTCACAAGAAACCATTAAAACCGGCAAGCTTTTCAAGGAGTCATCCCCTCTTATTTTCTTAAGAAGCTGCTGACCATTAGGGTTGGGCATATGTAAATCTGTAATTAATAAGTCATAATTTTTCTCTCGAAGCATTTTGAGTGCTAATGCTCCCCCGCCAGCCTCGTCATTATCATGATACCCTAAGTTTTTGAGCATATGTATTAACACCATACGCATAGACGGCGTATCATCAACAATTAAAATTTTCATCGGTAAAGTCCTTTACATACTTGAACTAATTAATTGTAGTGTAAAACGATTATTTAGCCTAAAAACTTACCTTTCAATACAACTTAAAACTCCGCATTAACTTGAAACGTTAGCCTTACATCCGTTTTAGGGTGATTCAGTATTAAAGTATCTGCATGTAAATGAAGACGGCTTGCCTTATGACCATATAAATCATCACCAAGAATTGGCATATTCAATCCTAATTTATGCGCACAATGTACTCTAAGCTGATGAGTTCGTCCTGTTTTAGGGTGTAAATATACACGCGTATACTCAGCCTGTTCTGTTGCCAAATGCCAAGTAGTTTCAGCATTTTTTCCGTTATCGAAACAAACAATTTGTTTTGGGCGATCATCAAAGTCCCCTGCTAACGGCAAAGTAATTATACCGCCTACTTTCGCTTGCTTAAGCTCTAATTCAGCAAATCCCCCTTCCAACAAGGCGACGTAACGCTTTTCTACTGTGCGCTTAATAAACTGTTGTTGCAAGTTTTTATGAGCGTCTTTTGTTAACGCTATTACCATTAAGCCCGAGGTGGACATATCAAGACGATGAACAATTAACGGGCCTGTTGCGCTAGGAAACAGCGCCTGCATACGATGAAAAACACTGTCTTGTATTGTTTTACCTGGCACTGATAAAAACTCACTCGGTTTGTTGATAATAGCCATAGTTTCATCTTGATAAACAATATCAACCACCTTATCTTCGCCTACATTATTTAGTAAGGGATTTTCATCAACATCCATACCACTTAACATGTGCGTTAAAATAGGCTGGCATTTACCAATACACGCAGTGTAAAAGTTTTTATGCTGTTTCATTTCAGACTTTGGTGACTCGCCCCACCAAAACTCAGCCATTGCCAACGGTTTCATCCCTTGTTTAAATGCATATTGCAATAACTTAGGTGCGGCACAATCGCCAGAGCCTGCTGGAGGCACACCATATTTATCGTGAAATGCCGTATTTTCAAAAATATCAATTAAGTTTTTTTCAATACCTGCAATATTTAAAAAACGATACTGCTGAAAAAGCTGCTGCTGCAATGCAGCCGAGAGCATTTTTCGTTTACTTTTACGTGATGAAATTGCATTAAGCAGTGCGTTAAGTTCGTTTTGTAAAGTGCTATTTTTTTGCTGCCAAGCTAGCTTCAAGTACTTTAACTGGTTTTTATAATCAACACTTTCCTTAGCTAACTTATCTTGCAGCCTAGCTAATTCTGTCGCGGTTATTTCATTATTTGCTAAAGCCACCTGCGCTGATTTTCGCTGTGTTTTACGTATTTTACGCTGTTGTGTCATTAACTGTTGTAATTCACCAACTTCTTGCTCTTCTGCCTGATAATTTTCAGCTAACGTACTCTGATATTTTGCAATATTAGGGTTAGCCGCCAAGGTAGTTATTTCATCATTAAGCCGATTGATAACCTCTTGTTCTCGTAAAAAATGACTTTCGCCTTCAGGTACTGAAAATTCTAGTTCTGCGTCCCAAGTTGCCGCACTATCAAACACTGGTGGCACAAAGCCAGGTAACACACTACTATCAGCTAACTTGCCAGAGAAAGCCGATAAATAACCTAACTCGCCTTGTGGGCTTTTAACTAATAACACGCCAAACATTTTCCCGCTTTGTTTAAAGCTGTGCTGCCAGTCAGTCTGGTTTTGAATATGTTGTTGCAGCTGCTCACAGGCAACTAAACATAAAGGGTGCGGCTGATAATAAAAAGGAAATGTAAAGCGCTCAGGGAGCGTATATTCATCAACTGACTGAGTAAAAGGTGTAAAGCAATGATCTTGAGGCTGCATAAGGTAATCTATTTCAACTATAAACCGCGTTTGATGTTAATTTTACCTTTTCAATACAAAGATAGCACTAGGGGCTGTTGATCTTTTGCGGTTAAATTTTGTTCGA
>NZ_JAHKPW010000071.1 GCF_018860755.1 Colwellia sp. D2M02
AAAGTGATTTAGCAATACGGCCGTTTTTAGTGCTTGCTCAGAGTGATTCATTAATTCAGTTATTGTTGCTCTGGCATTAGCGTGTACACCTACGAAAGGCTTAACATCAGACCAATTAGGCTCTTGATTTAAGTCTAATTTTGCCAGCTCTTTTGAGTTAATGCGAATACTCGGATTAATTGCCATGGCTAATTGGTCAATTAGGCCGGTAAATATTGAGCTATCTTGGCTGAGTTGACTCGCGAGTACTTTTAAGTAATTACCTAGCAGATCAGGGTTTTCAGGATCAGTTAACGATTCCATGTTTTCTAAATAAAGAAAAAAATCTTCACTGAGGTAGTCGGGAATTGTGGTTTCATTTTGCATGGTGTAATTCCTACAATAGGGCATTATGCCAAAAGGAATCAGATATTTCTCTTGGGTCGGTAATAACAGTGTAGTTGCTCTTAATGTAAAGTGAGCGTTTTTTAGGATCCGAAATAACGTCGTAAGCTTTTTGAATTAATTGAAATTTTTCTTTTGCTTCAACACTGTCATTTCTATCAGGGTGGTATTTGTTTGCCAACTTGCGGTAGGCTTTTTTTATTTCGACGGTCGTTGATGTTCTGGTAACACCTAACAATTCAAAATGATCCATAGAAGGTAAGTACTCATTATATGGGGAAGTTAATAGAAGCTAATATAGCTTATTTACACAATCGCGTTATTTTACCTTTGCTTAGTGCTTTTGAACATCATTATCTTCAGAGAGTACTTTCTTTGGAAGTACTTTCGTTGGAAGTACTTTCGTTGGAGGTATGTAGTGAGCGTAACTAAGCTACACTCGGTACTATCATTTCTAACAATAATTTTTGCTGTCTTTAAACAGTAAAGCCCAAATTGGCTTCGACAGGCCAATCAGGCCTATAGTTATTGGTGGATGTACCTTTTCTGTTATACTGAGCCACTTTATTTGACCTCCACTTTCATCAAAAATTTTCCATTAATTATAATTAGCTATATTTGAGCTGATTGCACGCTTGAGGCTACACACTGAATGTCATTTTCTACACTAGGATTGTCTGCTCCTATTTTAAAAGCAGTTGAAGCGCTTGGTTATAAAACGCCAACAGCGATCCAAAAAAAAGCGATACCGGTTGTACTTTCAGGGAAAGACTTATTAGCGGCCGCTGAAACGGGTACCGGTAAAACAGCAAGTTTTGTGTTGCCATTACTTGAAAAGCTTTATGCTGCTCATGCCAGTCAAGGGCATAAAATTCGCGGAAAACGCATTCGTGCATTAATTTTGGTACCAACGCGAGAATTAGCGGTACAAGTCGAGGCGAGTATTAAAAGCTATGGTCAGCAGTTAACGATTAGCTCTATGGCAATGTACGGTGGTATTGACTCTCAGCCACAAAAACAAACTTTAATTTGGGGTGTTGATGTGGTTGTGGCAACGCCAGGTCGTTTGTTAGATATGGCGCATCAGCGAGCATTACATTTTGATGAACTTGAAACTTTAATTCTTGATGAAGCTGACAGAATGCTTGATATGGGGTTTATTGACGATATTAATAAAATTTTAGAGCGCCTACCTAAAACACGTCAAAATTTACTCTTTTCAGCTACCTTGTCAGAGGATGTTAGGGCTCTCGCCAAACGGGCTATTTATCAGCCCGTTGAAATTAGTATCGCAAAAAATAGCCCCTCAAAACCTAATATTGAACAATGGCTGATCACCGTTGATAAAACCAATAAGTCAGCATTACTCAGTTATTTGATTAAAGAGCAGCAATGGCAGCAGGCACTTATTTTTATTGAAACTAAGCATGGTGCTGCAAAGTTGGTGAGCCAGTTAGAAAAACGCGGAATTGCTGCAGAGTCGATTCACAGTGGTAGAACTCAAGCGATACGAGAGCAAGTATTAGCAGACTTTAAAGCAGGTAAAATTAAATTCTTAGTTGCCACGGGGATTGCTGCGCGAGGTATTGATATTGGTGATTTAAGCCGTGTGGTTAACTATGATTTACCCGATCAGGTTGATGATTATATTCACCGTATTGGCCGAACAGGTAGAGCGGGCGCAAGTGGTGAAGCCATTTCTTTTGTGGCTAAAGATAACTTTAGAAACTTATGTGCTATTGAAAGTAGGTTAGGGCACGTCATTACACGTAAAGAATTTGCAGAGTTTCCGGTGAAAAAAGTAGTTCCCGTGTCAATTTTAAATTACGTACCGAAAAATAAGCGCTAGAAAGGACAGACTCTATAAATAAAAAAGCCGTTAGTCATTAAAGACTAACGGCTTTTTTGTAACCGGTATTAAGCGCTAATACCAGTATGTAAAGCTAATCTCGTTATACAAGCATAATTGCATAAGTATCGTTATATAAGTATCTATAACAATACAGCTTACGCTTGAATAAGATGTACATCGCGTTGCGGGAACGGAATAGCAATTGCGTTTTTATCAAGCGCTTTTTTCATTGCTTCGTTCACGCCAAAGTATACATCCCAGTAATGCTCAGGTTTACAATGAGGTCTTACTACAAAGTTAACAGAGCTATCAGCCATTTCAGTTACGCCAACAAATGGAGCAGGGGTTTGCATTACTTTGTCGTTATTTACTAACACATCCATTAATACGGCTTTAGTTTGATCAATATCAGCGCCATAAGAAACGCCAATGGTTAAATCAACACGAATTTTACCTTCAGCGGTGTAGTTAACAATAGAGCCGTTAGATACAGCACCATTAGGAATAATAATGCGTTTAGATTGAGGCGATAATAAAATAGTATTAAAAATTTGTACTTCTTTTACCACACCTAAATGGCCTTGTGATTCAATCAAATCACCCACTTTGTAAGGTTTGAATATCATTACTAATACACCACCAGCAAAGTTAGCTAAACTACCTTGTAAGGCTAAACCAATGGCTAAACCGGCGGCACCTAAAACAGCAATAAATGACGTAGTTGCTATACCTATCATTGAAGCAACAGAAATAAATAATAATACTTTTAATAACCAAGAAACTAAGCTGCTCATAAAGGGTATTAATGTAGGGTCAACTTTTGACTTCTTCATTGATACTTTTACTAGCTTACTAACACCACTAATTATCCATAAACCGATAAGTAAAGTAAAAATAGCGAGTGCTAGCTTAGGAGCGTAGGTTAACCCTAGCTCATATGCTTTCATTGATAGTGCTTCAACTTGTGAAACAGAGTTGTCGATAGTGCTCATTGAATATCCTTGTGGCAATGATTAAAGTCTCGGTTATTTTATCCGTATTACAAAAAATTACAAATATTTGGCAATCTCTTTATAAATATTCTAATAACGTAATGTGTCAAGGTCGGTTATACTTGCAGTATCTTTATTTACGTAAAGCATCAGACTATTTTCTCCAGTGCTAAGTTAACGTAAATACAACGTTTTTTGGGCTTTATGTTAGCTCTAATTTTAGGTATACAAATGATAAATAATGATATTCTTCGTCGCATTGCTACTATTTTTAATTTCGATAATGCAAAAATTAAAGCGATTTGTACGCTAACAGGTTGCCATATTTCTGAACACGAGATGAATCACTTTTTTATAGAAAAAAATGATTCTGCATACGTTACTGTAACAGATGAGCAATTAGCGGCTTTTTTAAATGGTTTAATTATTGAAAAACGAGGACAGCAAGACGGTCCTGCACGGCCTAATGAGTTAACACTCAACAATAACGCTATTTTTAATAAAGTTAAAATAGCACTGGCATTAAAAGCTGATGACGTTATTGCTACGCTTGAATTGGCAGAGTTAAGTTTAGGTAAATATGAGCTTAGTGCTTTTTTCAGAAATGCTAACCACAAACATTACCGTGATTGCCCTGATGATGTACTATCGGCATTTTTAAAGGGATTGAAGATTCAGCACTGTAAATAAATAGTGTTGAGTTTTGTCATTAAACTGTCATGAGCAGTTAAAAAAACATTCATATTATTCGCTTAAATTATTGGCTTCGATAGTCAAGTAACCCGTACATAAACGGGCTTAAATAGTTAAATAATGCAAAAGGCGAGTATTGATATGAATGATGAAAACTGGGCAGAGTTTGATGATATGTATAGTGAAAACCTTGATGAACTATCAGCACACGATCGAAAAAGCAAAGGGAAAGCTGTTCGTAAACGTAAATGGCGCGAAATTGAAAACATTAAAGAGCAGCGTCGTTCACGCCGTGAAATGGAAGAGTATGAGCAATACTCTTATTAAGTTTTTGCTTAAATAACCTGAGCTCAGGTTAAATAGTTTATTAGATAAGTTATTAAAGCGTTTTGCTATTATCGGCTTAAAGCTAGTCATGACGACTGGCTTTTTTGTTTTTTATTTAGCACTTTTTTATTTTTGGTGGCATATTTTAAATGTATAAAGCATCTTTAGACATTGCTTTTTGGGTTTAGCTTTATGTTTTTATACATTGTTTTTTAATGAATACGACTAAAGTGCCATTAAACAAGGCAAATGGGATAAACTAACACTGTATTGCAGTGAAATTTTTATATAATAAAAGTTCACTACTTTATTTTGGAGTTCACTCATGCCGCTTTCATCGCGAGTACTGTTAATACTAATCACAACTGTAATATCAACTAGCTCACTATTTTCACCTTTAGCTAATGCTTTTTCAGTAAAGGCTAATGCGTTATTTCAAGCAGAAGACATTTTCTCGCTAGAATATGCCAGTAGCCCTCAAATATCACCTGATGGTAGCAAAATAGTTTACGTTAGAAACTCTAACGATATTATGAAAGATGGCAAAAACACTAACCTTTGGCTTGTGGATGTAAAGTCAAAGCAGCAATTGCCTTTATTTTCCGACAATAAAAAATATTCACAACCACGTTGGTCAGCAGACGGTAAAAAAATTGCTTTTGTTAGTAATTTGTCGGGGAGCTATCAAATTCATGTTCATTACCTTGCGCAAAACAGAACGGCATTAGTGAGTCAAACTCAAGGAGGTATTAGTAGCTTAACTTGGTCACCCGATGGCAAATGGCTGGCGTTTAGCCAACGTGTTGAGGAAAAGCCAACCGTGATTGCTAAAATGCCGAAAAAACCCAAAGGGGCGACTTGGTCTAAACCTGTTGTGGTAATTGACCAAGCTTACTATCAGTCAGACGGTCGCGGTTTAGTTAAGCCAGGTTACCAGCAAATTTTTGTGCTACCGAGTGAAGGTGGTACGCCACGTCAATTAACTTTTGATAATTTTCATCATCGCGGTACATTAGCTTGGAGTAAAAATAATGACAGTATTGTGTTTTCGGCTAACCGCATTAAAGACTGGGAATATCAGTCACTAGAGGGAAATTTGTATCAAGTCAGTGTTGATAGTGGAGCGCTTAAACAGCTAACAGATAATGCCGGTAAAGAGTTTAACCCTGTATTTTCAGCTAATGGTAAGCAGTTAGCCTTTTTATCTACATCGAATGCTTTAAACCCATACCGTAATGCCAAATTGCGTATTATGGATTGGAAAAGTAAAAAAGTTACCGAAGTCGCTAATGATTTTGACCGTTCTATTTTAAGTCCACAATGGGTATCTAAATCGACATTAGCTTTTAGTTATGATGACTTTGGTAAACGTAAACTCGCCACGATTAGCACTAGCGGAAAAATTAAAGAGTTAACCGACACCTTATCAGGCACTACACTAGGTCGCCCTTATTTAAGCGGTAGCTTTAGTGCTTCATCAGAAAACGTCATCGCGTTTACTCAAGGTAGTAGTGAGCGACCTGCGGATATTGCTATTATTAACATTAAGCGTGCTGGTAATAAAAATACACAACAACTTACTGCACTTAATGAGGATTTATTAGCACATAAACGTTTAGGTAAAGTACATGAAATTAATTACAAATCATCATTTGATGGTGAGCCTATTCAAGGTTGGTATATTACGCCGCCTAATTTTGACGCTAGTAAAAAATATCCACTTATTTTAGAAATACATGGTGGTCCTCACTTAGCTTATGGCCCGCATTTTTCTGCAGAGCTACAACGTTTTGCCGCGCAAGGCTATGTGGTTTTTTATGATAATCACCGTGGCAGCAGCTCTTACGGTGAGCGTTTTGCGATGTTATTAAAATATAAATACAGCTCAAAAGAAGACTTTGCAGATCATAATTCAGGCGTTGATGCCATGATTAACTTAGGTTTTGTTGATAAGAAAAACCTCTTTATTGCAGGTGGCTCAGCGGGCGGTATTGCTACAGCTTATGCCATTGGCTTAACTGATCGATTTGCTGCGGCAGTTGTTGTTAAACCAGTGATTAACTGGCTAAGTAAAGTATTAACCGCTGATAGTGGTTTACGCCAAATACCAACACAATTTCCGGGAATGCCTTGGGAGCATGTTGAGCATTACTGGAAACGCTCGCCAATGTCACTTGTAGGAAATGTTACTACGCCAACTATGTTAATGACAGGTGAGGAAGATTTACGCACTCCTATGGCGCAAACCGAGCAGTATTATCAGGCGTTGAAATTAAGAAAAATAGATACAGTATTGATTAAAGTACCAGGCGCGCCGCATGGTATTGCTGGTAAACCCTCACGTATGATCACCAAAATTGAACATACTTTAGCGTGGTTTGAAAAGTATAAAACAGCTAATATAAGTCAGCAGTAATACGTTGATGAAATTTAGGCTGTAACGCAGAAGCATAATACAAAAACACATAATAAAAAATGCCCATCAGATAACTCTGATGGGCATTTTTATTTGGCTAAATAACCAGATCTCAAGATAATAAATTACATCATTTACTTGTGGAAATAGTTATTTATACAAAACTACCAAATACGTACACGTTCATCTTCAGGTAAATATAAAGCATCACCTGGTTTTACATCAAACGCTTTGTACCATGCATCGTGGTTACGTGGTGCTTGTGCACGGAAACGACCTGGGGCGTGTGTACCGCCGCGTAATTGGTTTAACATGCTCTTTTCAGTACGCTTTTCTTTCCATACTTGCGCCCATGCTAAGAAGAAACGTTGATCGCCAGTTACGCCATCAATTACCGGTGCTTCTTTACCATTTAAGCTAAGTTTATAAGCATGGTAAGCCATGGCTAAACCACCCACATCGCCAATATTTTCGCCTAAGCTATTACGGCCATTAACAAAGTTATCTGGAATAGGTTCGTATTTATTGTACTGCGCAACAAGTTGGTCGGCTTTTGCATCAAACGCCGCTCGGTCTTCATCTGTCCACCAGTTACGTTGAATACCGTTTGCATCAGATTTTGAACCTTGATCATCAAAACCGTGACCCATTTCATGTCCAATTACTGCACCAATAGCGCCGTAGTTAACTGCTGCATCAGCATTTGGATCGAAAAATGGAGGTTGTAATATTGCTGCAGGGAACACGATTTCATTAAACGAACTGTTGTAATAAGCGTTTACACGTTGTGGTGTCATGCCCCAGCGGTTACGGTCAGTTTTTTGTAATTCTTTAGCAACACTATCAGCGTTAAAGAATTGACGAAGGTTAGTAATATTACCAACTAAGTCAGTTTTTGAAATAGTTAAACCGTCGTACTTTTGCCATACATCTGGGTAACCAATTTTTGGGTTGAACGCGGCAAGTTTGGCGTGTGCATTAACTTTAGTTTCTTCGCCCATCCAGTCTAAGCCATCAATGCGTTGGCCAAGTGCTGTACGTAAGTTTTCAACTAGCTCAGCCATTTGTTTTTTAGAGCTTTCAGGGAAGTAACGACCCACATAAACTTGTCCAATAGCAAAGCCCAATGACTCAGTACCCGACATTTCTGAAATAGCACGTTTCCAACGAGGGCGAGGCTCTTGCTGACCGCTTAACTCTTTACCGTAAAATGCAAAGCTTGTTGCATAAATATCTTCAGAAAGTAAGTCGGCATTACCTGAAATAGTGTGGAAAGTTAAGTAATCCTGCCAAACGTTTAGCTCTTCTTGATTAACTAACGTAATCATCGCCTTAATTGGTTCAGGTTGAGAGATATTTAATTGTGGAACTTTATAACCTGTTTGTTCAAAGTATAAATCCCAGTTAAAGCCCGGGTACTCTTTGGTTAAATCAGCACGTTTAATTTGGTTTAAGGTTAAATCGCGATTACGACGTTTCTCACGTGGCCAGTGACCTTGAGCAATTTTAGTTTCAAGTGCTAAAACAGCTTCGGCACGTGCAGTGCTATTTTCAATACCAGCTAAGTCAAGCATTTGTGCAATATGAGCCACATAAGCGGTACGTGTTTTTACAAAGCGTTCACTTTCTTCTAAATAATATGAACGATCAGGTAAACCTAAACCGCCAGCACCCATCGACATTTCATATTTGTTTGGGTCTAAACGGTTAAACCACATACCACCACCAATGGGTGATTTAGTGCTAGTTAACCATGCCGCGCCAAATACTTTGGTTAAATCATCGGTATTTTTAATGGCGGCTATTTGATCAAGCGTGCTTTGAATCGGGGATAAACCTAGTTTGTTTAACGTTTCTGTATCCATATAAGCGTTATAAAAGTCAGCAATAAGTTGCTCTTGTGCATTTAAATCACTACGGCTAACAATATCATCAATAATTTCTTTAACTTGCTCTTCACTGCGCTCAGCTAAACCAGTAAAAGCACCAAAACGGGTTTTATCGGCAGGCATAACGTAGTTGTCGTACCATGTGCCGCTAGCGTACATAAAGAAGTCATCACCTGGCTTTATTGCTTCGTTACGGGCCGTTAAGTCAACACCAAAGCTACCTAACTCAGCGGCTGTTGCTGTTACTTCTGTTTTAGCTGATTTTTTTTCGTCAGTAGCTGTTGTTGATGTACCGCAAGCGCCTAAAAAGGTAGTCGCTAATGCGATAGCTATTAAGGATTTTTTCATGAAATTATTCCTTTATTTTATTAATATTATGGTTTTTTGAGTACATTCAAAGGCGCTTTTATAGTTGATAATTATTTAGATTGGCCGTCAGAAAGTACTTAATTTTGAAATAAACAAGTACATATTCTAGTAACAAGCCAAAAAGTCAACAGTAGATACGACCAGTGGGGTTATTTACTCGTTAAGATAAGTGTGTTGTTGGTTGGTTTATGTTTGTAGGGAGTTGAGCTAAAAAGTTACAGCGAACAAGTTGTTGTATATATTGTGCGCTGTAACTTGGATTATAAATTACTTAGCAGGAAAGTAGGTCTCAGCGCCAGGGCCAACAGGCATACCGAGTACAAATACCCAAACGAAGAATAAAACAGTCCAGCCGAGTAAAAACACCATAGAATAAGGTAACATCGTTGCTATTAACGTACCAATACCTAAGTCTTTCTTATACTTAACCGCGACCGCGAGAATTAAACCAAAGTAACTCATCATTGGGGTTATTAAGTTAGTAACTGAGTCACCAATTCGATAAGCGGCTTGAATTACTTCAGGAGCATAGCCCATTAGCATTAACATAGGGACGAAAATAGGAGCGGTTACTGCCCACTGTGCAGATGCACTACCTAACATTAAGTTAATAAAGCCACACATTAATATGAATAAAATGAATAACTCAGGTCCAGTTAAACCCAGCGCCTGTAAAAAGGTTGCGCCTTTAACTGCCATTACCGTGCCTAAGTTTGTCCACTTAAAAAAGGCAACAAATTGCGCAGCAAAAAAGACTAATACAATATACATACCCATAGTATTCATGCTGGCAGACATAGCATTAATCACATCACGATCAGTTTTCATCGTGCCCGCAACACGCCCGTATACATAACCAGGAATGGCAAAAGTAATAAAAATAAAAGCGACAATGCCTTTTAAGAAAGGTGAACCTTTCATTTCACCTGTTTCAGGGTGTAATAAAATACCGCCAAATTGAGGGATAACCGTGAGTGCTAATAAACCACACACTAAAGCAAAAGTGATACCCGCGGCTTTTAATGCTTTGATCTCTAATGGTGATATTTTTTCAATTTTTTGTTCTGCTAAATCAATAGAAGCTTCATTAACGTCATATTTTCCTAAACGTGGCTCTACAATTTTTTCAGTAACCACAGCACCTAAAATTGCGATTAAGAAGGTACTAATAAACATAAAGTAATAGTTGGCTTCTGGGCCTACTTGGTAAGTTGGGTCAATCATTTGCGCAGCAGGCGTGGTAATACCGGCTAATAAAGGATCAATAGTCCCCAGTAATAAGTTAGCGCTGTAGCCACCTGAAACACCAGCAAAAGCTGCTGCAAGACCTGCTAAAGGATGGCGACCAAGTGAGTGGAATATCATCGCTGCAAGTGGAATTAATACTACATAACCTAGCTCAGAAGCTGTATTTGAAACAATACCAGCAAAAACTACGGTTACTGTTACCATACGAGGTGAAGCGTCCATAACCAACGCACGCATTGCGGTTGACAAAAGCCCTGATCGCTCAGCAACAGCAACACCTAGTAGCGCTACTAATACAGTACCTAAAGGCGCAAAACCGGTAAAGTTAGTGACTAGACCCGCCACAATACGTTGTAGACCTTCGGCATTAAATAAAGATATAACTTCAATAATGCCATCAGCCTCTCTACCAGGAGCCCCCATAGGACGGGGGTCGGCAACGCTCATTTCAAAAAATCCAGCAATGCCACTGATGGCAATAACCGCTAAACAAAAACAAGCAAATAAAGTGATAGGGTGAGGTAATAAGTTACCTAACCATTCAACGCCAGCTAAAAAGCGATTAAATAGGCCGGACTTTTTAGGCTCTTTTTCTGACTCATTTAATTGCCCCTGAGTGCTGGAGCCAAGATTTTCTGATGACATAGATTGTTCCTTACGCATGCCGCTATAAATTGCGACTTATTATTGTAGCTTGAATAAAAAACCGCAGAGTTTACCTGAATTAGCGGCAATATTCTCGTTTTTTAGTTAAGCAAAAGGTACACTGCGATGAAATACGGGTGTTGTCAGGTAACCGTTGGTGATTATTTTATTTAATTATTTTGATAAAATGTTGCCCCGTTAAAGGTTTTATATGATTAATAAAACAGTATTTAATTGATTTTTAAGTTTTTTTAATGTTTTTTACTTTTTTCAGTTAAGTGAATGGCAATTATTTCACCAGAATATATAAAGCCAATTTATAGCAGAATGTAACTTTTATCGGCAGTGCAGATACAAATTGATACATTCCCTTAATGTGTGTTACGTCTATTCTTGCTGCCCTTGGATAGTATTACGGTTAACAAAAAGCAAACCACAAGGGATTACATGAAAAATACAACCAAAACTATTCTTGTTAGCTTAGCTACAGCTAGCCTAGTCACCACGAGTGCTTTTTTTAGCTCGCCATTGTTTGCCGTACAAAGCGTCGAGCAGAACACCGAACAGAGTAATGCACAAAAGAAGCCAGCGACTAAAGAGCCAAAAGAAGAAACAACTCAAACAAAAAAACAATTAGCAGAATCGGCAGATACAGAAAGTACTGAAAACGCTAGTGAAGACTTTATTAGCGTTAAAGCTGATCCTAGCGATAAAAGTAGCATTAATATTTGTCTTGGTGATTGCTCTGATGATGAACAGTTTGATATTAAAATTAGCTGTAATAACCTGAAAAAATCAAAAAAGGCTGATGACCATAATAAGCTTGAGGCGACAAGTGATAATGAAGGAGAGCTAGAAAAAAACTCCAATTTAGAAAGTCATTCTAACGCTAACTTAAAGAATGACTATGACTGTGAAGATGAAGACATAGATTTTCGTTTTGAGAATAGACGTGACGGTATGCAGTTTGATGTGAGTGCCATTAGCAGCGTTGGTGATAACTATACCTTAATTAACAATGATAGTAGTGACGCGGAGTTTGACGTTGCTATAAGCTACCGTATTCAGTTACTAGGAATGTTTATTGAGTCACCCGGTATTAGCACACGTCGCATTCACGGTATGTACTCTATGCCTGCATGGGGGCTAAATTTCTACAACAGCGATGATTGGTCGTTCGATTTATTTTATCAATACTCAACACGTGGCATTGAAGGTTTAGAAGGCATTCAAGCAAGAAATAAAGATGAACGTGCTGGTTTACGTGTTACAGGTTTTTTTGAGCATAGCCAATTCCAAGCCATATACTCGCCAGTAAGTCGCAACGATGACGGTAGTGACGGTATTGAAGCGTCGTTATCATATAGTCACAATTGGCAGTTTAGAAACTGGAACTATTATGCCAACCTAGGTATGCAATATCGCTCAGAAGAAGTAACGCCTTACAATTACGCAGGTTATGGCAATATCAGCATTATAGATGATAACTTATCGTTTAGTGATGGCATTAATTACTCGGCTGAAGTTGGTGTAGAATACCCATTAACAACCGACTGGGTGTTTGGCGGTTTTGTCGGCTATAACGCATTATCAGAACGTTCAGCGTTAATGCGTCAAGACAATATCAACGACGGCTATCGCGCTGGCGTTTTACTCACGTATGTTTTTTAGGAGTGATTTGATGACACTCATTAAAAAAACAACTGAGGTTATTAACGTTAATCGTTTAGCGCTCATACGTCGTGTACAATATCAGCTGAAAAATATATTTTTGATGATGTTATTAGTGCCACTAAGCTTCGTTACTTATGCCAGTGATATTAAAGCATTAATGAATATTAGTCCTGAGCAATGTGTGGCAATGTCGCAAGGACAGTCTTGTTACGTTGCAGTAGAGCTAACATGGCAAGTTGATGTACCAGGTGATTATTGTTTGTATAGCTCAGCACAAGAAAACTCTTTACGCTGTTGGAGCAATGTTAGCGAAGGGCAGTTTACTCAAGCATTCAATACAAAAGTTAACTTAACCTTTCACTTGAAGCAGCAAAATGCCACACAACCTTTAGTTACATCTGTTGTTAAAATGGCTTGGGTGCATAAAAAGAAAGGACAGCCGAGAACATCGTGGCGGCTGTTTTAAGTCATATTATTTTATATTTTGAGTTCTGATTTCATCATTTAGAGGGGCTTGAGTTTAATATCTCAAGTTCAAGTTCAAGTTAAATAGGATTGGTAGTACATGGTAACAAGTATGGCAGCACATATATTATTGGTTGAAGATGATATAGAGCTAGCACAGTGGATAGCTGATTATTTAATTGCGCGTGAATTTGAGGTTACCACTTGTCACCGTGGTGATGAGGCAGTTTCACTGATTGAATCACTTAATCCTGACATTGTCTTGCTTGACGGTATGCTACCAGGCATGGATGGGCTTGATATATGTAAGGCGGTTCGTCATACCTTTACCAATCCTATTATTATGATCACCGCTCGCGATGAAGAAATTGACGAAGTGTTAGGGCTTGAAATGGGTGCTGATGATTATATAACTAAACCCGTTAGAGCACGGGTATTATTGGCGCGTATACGGGGATTTCTTCGCCGTGAAGAAGTCAGTAAACACAATAATAGCCAGCCTGATGAAACTAGCGAAACCTTAGTTGAAAAAGAAACCAGCACAATATTAACCTTTAGTGGTTTAACTATAAATGAGCAAACTCGTAGCGTAATGCATGATGGTAATTTAGTAAAAATATCGTCGAATGAATTTGATGTTTTATGGTTTATTGCACAACGTGCCGGACAAGTCGTATCGCGTGAAGCGTTAGTAACGCACTTACGAGGCTTTGACTATGATGGCTTTGATCGCTCTATTGATTTACGTATTTCACGGTTACGCAAAAAGCTTAATGATGATCCAGCAGAGCCTTATCGTATAAAAACTATTTGGGGTAAAGGTTACCTCTTTGCTAATGATGGTTGGTAAAGAAAAGACTAACTTTATTTGGTTTAGCTAACGACACAATATCAACTGCAATATTATTAGGGGCTGTTGAACTTTCGAGATTGTTTTTGCAGCTTTTTGTTGGGTATTTATACAAGGAAGAGCCTTTGTAATGTAGTTATTCTACCTAAAAAGGCGATAACGCAGTAAAAATGACCAACAAACGCTGTCCGAAGGATTCGGCTAAAAGCGTTTTACGCTTTGTTGAACAGTATTTGCTTAGAATGACTAGGCAACACAC
>NZ_JAHKPW010000029.1 GCF_018860755.1 Colwellia sp. D2M02
GAGTAGGACATTGCTAAACTTCTATTCGAGCGAAAGCTCACGAGAAGCCCGATTCGAAAGAGTCGGGCTTTTTGCTTTTCTGTATAAGGAAAAATTGCTTAATAGCAATGCTACTTTACGACTTAATAGTCTATAAATTCATGTTTTGTCTGTTAGGGAAAGCAGACATGTTATCTATATCCTGAGTGTTGGAGCTTTGACTGTTTAATGAGAAAATTGTTATCTTCCCCAGTAAAAATGGCATTAAGTGATGCCGAAAATAGTACTTACCAAAATGCGCTAATGTATATTAGTGAAATAAGCCTTAATTTGATGGCAACCAAAGTCAAAGAACGACCAGAGGATTTTTTAGGTTGGTGTACCGAGCTATTGCGTTTATGCCGTCATGATTTAAATCAAGAGTTATTAGATACTGCGCAGCACAAGCCGTTTAAAAAATTGCAGGAAATATTAGAGAGCGGTGCAAGCGTTAGCCAACTCAAAATGGCGCGTATTGCCCCTTGGCCTATCTTTGTTGATTTTATCAAGCAACAAAGTGACCTGAACGCGCTAGAAGAGCGCATGTCTTTACTATCGTATGTTAATACATTACAAGATACTCCTCTTGCTGAGATGTCTGAAAATGACCGTTTAGCATTTGCAGGTAAACATACTAACAATCACTCTCCTGCAATCTATGACTTTGATTGTGAATGGTTTGCTAGTACAAAAGGAGCTAAATTATTTCATATGCTGCTTGCTACTAAGCCGGAGAAATTTGATGAGGCATTACAGTGTATTCCATTGACTGGTGACGTTACTCCAAGTGAATATCAGAATTTTGTTAAAGCTTATAAAGCAATTTTTTCATCGTATGTTATCGAAAAGCCTAATGGTGAAAAAGCTCCTTTGGCTCCAGCAACTCGTCTATTAGCAATGCGTAGACCTGATCAATTCATCGCACTGACGACAAGTAAAATTGATGTTTTGTGTCAAGGTTTATCGATTGTTAAATTTAATAGCTTTGATTTTGATGGTTATTGGCAAGATATGATTGGCACCTTAAGAACTTTTGCATGGTGGCATCAAGTTGAGCCTGAAGATCAATACGAAAAATTGTTATGGAGTGCGCGCTCAATTCTGGTCGACTTGTTTTTATTTGCCGATGAAAATACTGCTTTTAGTTCTAATTATTTGCGTTTGAAAGATAAGGGCGCTAGTAAAAGTGTGTATAAATCATCATATCGACCTCGCACTAAACTGACACCTGAAGAGTTAGTTGATAATGCACTAGCGCAGGAAGATATACCTGAATATATTCAAGGAAAGCGCGAGTCAATTATTAAAGAAGTTAAAAACGGTAAGAGTGTCGAGCATGTAATTGGTTTAATGCGCGCTATATTTGGTTAAAACTGTTTCATTTAGTTTCGCATGTAGGCTCAATAAATTTATACGTTGAGCCTACATAGAGTGATGTGGGTTTAATGAAATGATTATTGAGTTATTGAATTAGTGTTTTTAAAGATTAAAAGCTATAGCACTAAGTAACAGAATAAAAACACATAATAAAAAAACGCACAGGTAGTAAATTGACCCTACTAATGTACCTCTACCAATCAGACCAAACGCGGATATTCTTTTCATTTCATCATCATAATTTAGACAAATTTTCCTATATATTAGAACATAATATAATGAGTACAGTGGAATCAGTGTGAATAATATTAGGCGACCATAAGGCTTACCGTATATCACGGTCACTAAAAATAAATAGCAGGCACAAGTAATAAAGCCATAAGCGCTATTGACGATAATTTTTGTTCTTTTAGTATCATCCATAATTTATGCTGTTAAGTTACTCGTGAGTACGGTATTTTTGCGGCTCAAACCGATAATGCCCAGTAATTTTATATTCAAAAAGCATATCGTTTATCTTAGGACCTTGGCCAATATTGTGAACAATCATTGGGTTGCCTGTTATAGTATCTACTTGAGCTATTACCATTCCTATATGCGGTAAATTACCTGGCAATTGCCAAGTCACAATATCACCAGCAGTATAATCAGCACTGTTTTGACTTATAGGTAAGGTTTTTCCCTTTCTTTTGAAGAAAGTTTGTAAATTGGGAACTCGTCGATGATCTATATTCTTATCTGGGTACTTTAACCCCCAAATACGTTTAGAAGGGTAAACGTTGAAATTATCGCGCATGTCTTCATGCACTAGTTGCTGTAAATCACTACCTAAACTTCGATAGGCCCTAATAATTACATCGGTACAAACACCAATATTACTCGGGACATCGCCATTTGGGTAAGGTATAGCTAGGTAAGTGCCATCATAAGTTACTTGGTGAGTTGTTCTTTCAAGTAAACTCGAGGTGATGTCTTTAGTGAAATTATCAGCCTGAGCTGGTAATGCTAAAGCTAAAACCCATAATGTGACGAATAGTATAAATTTTATCATTAATTTTTACCTATGAATAATACCGAGTAAAGTGAGTTAATAAAGTGAGTTAGGCGCCTAATAAAGGTAGCTGCTTTATTTTCTTATAACGCAACGCCATAGAAAGGCAATGTGATAATTCTTTAACAAGAATTGGCTCGGTTAAATTAAATACTAATGCTCTCTTACCTTGGTAAATAAAAGTATCACCGTATATTTCTTTGAAAGTTTCAATTAAGGTGGTATTGCAATTAAAGAATATGCAATATTCATCAGGTTGTGTTGCTTTCCAATCAAACCGAATTGTACTACCTGTTTTTACAAGGTAACTGGGTTCACCCCATTTTACAGTTTCGGTTACATCACCAACCTTATCTTCTTTAGCAATCTTAAATATAAGCTCTCGCACCATTGTTAATCGAGCTGCAACATGTGCGGGGTAGCTTGCAAACTTTTGTTGTACGTTTAAATCCATTTTGGTACTTCGTTTCATCGTTATATTAAGTTACTGTGATAATGTCTAAATAGCTAGCATACTAATTAGAGGTTTAGTTGCCAATCAAGCCATTGATATGTGCGACAACACTACGACCTAAAGCGCTCAGTGAGTAGCCCCCTTCAAGTACAGAGACAATTCTTCCCTCACTATAAATTTCCGCGATGACTTTTAATTCATCGGTGATCCAGCGATAATCGGCCTCAGTTAAACTTATCTGCGACATATCATCTTCAATATGCGCATCAAAGCCAGCAGAAATAAAAATAATCTCAGGTTTGAATTTATGTAGCGCGGGTAACCAATGCTCAGTCAATTTTTGACGAAATTGCTCACCTTTATCAGTCGCAGCTAACGGCGTATTAATGATTGGCGGTGTGTCACTTTCCGTAATTTCAAAGGGGTAGAGTGGGTATTGATAGCTTGAACAAAATAAATAGCCAGCATCATCATTAAAATGGTTTTTTATAATATCTTCGGTGCCATTACCATGATGAACATCAAAGTCGACAATTGCTACGCGTTTTAAACCATATTTTTGTTTTGCATAAGCCGCTGCAATGGCAACATTATTAAAAAAACAAAAGCCCATACCTTTATTATGTTCTGCATGGTGTCCTGGTGGACGTGTAGTGCAAAAAGCTGAGCCTAACGTTTTATTCATAACTAAATCAACCGCATCAATAACCGCACCAGCAGATAGCTGAATTGAAGTTAAGGTTTTTGCATTCATTATGCTGTCTTCACCAACGGTGAAATTTTCATCACCGTCTTGTGGGGCATTGTTATAAACAAAATCAATATATTCTTGGGTATGAGCAAGATTAAATAGCGACTTATCGATAGGGTTAGCATCAAATTGACGGACAACATAATCTAAGCCAGAGCGAATTAACTGATCTGAAATAGCGGTTAAGCGTTTGCCACTTTCAGGGTGGTGCTCACCCATATTATGTTCGCCACATCGATAGTGACCTATTATTCCTACTGACATATATTTCTCTTTTTTTCGTGTTTTTAGCGCGTAACCCTTAATAGTCACGCTTACGTAACAACTCAGTTAACTTTAATGAAACTCAATAAAGCTAATCAATATCATTATTGCTACTTTCAGGGAGGTTTTGCTCTACTGAAGAAGGCTCGTTTAAGGCAAGTTTTAAACTAACTTCATCAAAGTCTTCACTAGGTTGGCGAATAAAACCTGATCTTTCAAAAACTTTTAACATAGAGGCATTATCTCTACGCACGCAAGCGATTAAACTATCAAGTTTTCGGATTTTAGCAATAGCAATCATTTCAGCGAGTAAAGTGGTTGCCATTCCTCGGCCACGTAAGCTTTCTTTAATTACAAAAGCAACTTCACCGCTGTTTATACTCTCAATAAAGTAATAACGTGCAACGGCTTGTATTGCTTCGCCCAAATAGTCTCTGCGGGTAAAACACAAGGCTAAGTCTGTATGCTGATTAACACTAACCAGGTTGCATGACTTTTCACGTGTCATTTGCGTGATATGGTGGTTGTAACGCATAATTAACGTTTCTTTATTGTGAGAATAAAAAAACTCTTGCAGCTTACGTTCATCGGCAGGAGCAAGTGGTCTTAGGATATAATTGACGTTAGCAAAATTAAAACGTTTCATTTCAATTGCACCCAACTCAGGCACTGAACTTGGGCTACTCTCTTGGTATTCTGGCACCCAATAATGTTTACGTACATCGGCGAGTAATTGATCTCTGAATTTAGGGTGGGCAATACGGATAAGCTCTAACGCACGTTCGCGAATACTTTTACCCTGTAAAGAGGCAATACCAAACTCAGTAATAACATAAGACACATGGCCACGAGAGGTTACCACGCCGCCGCCTTCAGTAATATGCGCAACAATACGTGATATTTTTCCGTCTTTAGTTGTTGACGGTAGTGCGATGATAGGTTTACCACCTTTACTTAATGAGGCACCGCGAACAAAGTCAACTTGGCCACCAATACCACTATAAAATTGATAACCGATAGAGTCTGAGACAACTTGTCCTGTTAAGTCGACTTCAATAGCACTATTAATTGAAATCATGTTGTCATTTTTGGCTATTTTAACGGGCGAGTTAATATGCTCTGACGGATAAAACTCAATGTGTGGGTTACCGTCAACAAAGTCATAAACCTTTTGGCTACCAATGCAAAATGTTATAACAGCTTTGCCTTTATGGTAAGTTTTTCTTCGGTTGTTAATAACTCCTTTAAGCATTAAATCAATCACGCCATCAGATATCATTTCACTGTGAATACCTAAGTCTTTGTGGTTACCTAAATAACGTAGAACCGCCTCAGGAATTTTGCCAATACCTATTTGTAAGGTTGCGCCATTTTCAACGAGCATAGCAACGTATTGGCCAATTTGTTCGGTTCTTTGATCAAACTCTGGGGGAGTAACTTGCGGTAAGTCTTGGTCAACATTAATCCAGTCATGTATTTGATTAACGTGTACAAAACTATGACCATTAGTGCGTGGCATTTTAGTGTTTATTTGGGCAATAACATATTTAGCGGCTTTTACAGCAGATGAAACAATATCAACGCTCACCCCAAGAGAGCAGTAACCGTACTCATCAGGTGGGCTAACCATTATCAGTGCCACATCTAACGGCAAACTGTTTTCTAGAAATAAACGAGGTACATCTGAAATAAAGCAAGGGGTGTAATCACCACGTCCTTCAGCGATGGCTTCTCTGATATTTTTGCCGCCAATAAATAAGCTATTAACTTTAAATAAGTCCTTATGCTCAGGCTTTGCCCAAACATTCTCAGATAGCGTTAACATATGAACGGTTTCAATATCATGTAACCCTTCACTATTGGCAATTAAATTGTCAATTAGTGCATTAGGTACTGCGGCGTTAGAGCCGATGAAGATACGGTTACCTGACTTTAAATACTTGCTCCAATTGACATTATCACGCGACTCATCTAGTGGTGTCATAAAAGTTCCTTGTTTCGCTATTGCATATCACTCAAGTATGCGCTTATTAAATAAGCGCTTATTGATCATTATCAATTGAACGTTTGATATCTTACCAAATAAGATATAATTAGCGCCTTTTTATTTCAACAACAAACATAAGTACAGCCTATAAATGTTTGCTAAGGGTTTAATTTAGTGTCTTTTGAACAAGAAAGCGCCACTTGTGGGAAAATATTTATTATTGGGTTACCACGTACCGCAACTACCAGTGTTTGTTTAGCCATGTTAGAGCTTGGTTTTAAAACAGCGCATAACGCCTATACTCAACAAGCATTCATCGACGCCGAGGTGATTGCTGATACCCCCATTTTTTGTGACTACCAACAACTTGATAAACAATACCCTAACAGTCGTTTTATTTACTTATCACGCGAATCATCAAGTTGGTTACCGTCAATTAAGCAGCTATTACAGCGGATGATGGTTAACTTACAGCGTAATGATGGCGGCTTTAATCCACATTTAAAGCGTTGTTACAACCAAGTATTTTCACCATTAACGGCCGAGAATATTGCACAAGACGATTTTTTACTGTCATGTTACCAACAACACCAGCAAGGTATTGAAAACTACTTTACCGGTCGTGAGCAAGATTTACTCAGTATTGATGTGAGTGATGATACTAGCTATTTACGTTTGCTTTCTTTTTTGAAAATAGACCACAACGCTGCTAAAGCGACAGGTTTTCGAGTCATTAATACCGGTGGTAAGGTAAGAGCATGGCAAGGACTTAATCATGCCTTAAAAGTTGAGTCTACCAATAAAGGTCGTATTGATAAGGTTTTATATTAATTTTAAGCCCCTGAGATTGTAGAAATTAGGTATCGCAGGTAAAATTACGGCAATTATCGACTTAAGTTTAACATTACGTTCGCGTAATGGATGTAAGAGAGTATCAGATGTTTGAATTAAAATATGACACCGGCCAAGATTGGGTTGATGCAGTAATGGCTGATTTTAATAACTTTTTACAAGATCACGCTGCAGCAGAAAAAAAAGCTTCAGGTATGGCAATGGCAATGTTATCGCATTATCCTGATAAAGCTAAGCTAGTACGTGCTATGACCGATTTAGCTATTGAAGAGCTCATTCACTTCAAACAGGTATTAAAGCTATTAATTGCGCGTGATGTTACGTTAGGACAAGACAAAAAAGACCCTTATATTACGCAAATTCGTGCTTTATTTAGAAACGGTACTAATTTGTTTTTAATGGACAGATTATTAGTTGCTGCGGTAATTGAAGCCCGTGGTTATGAAAAGTTCTTTTTAGTGTCAGAGGCACTACCACCGGGTAAAGATAAAGATCTTTATGTGGCTATTGCTAAGTCTGAAGAAAAACATAAAAACTTATTTGTGGAGCTTGCCTATGAATACTTTGATAAAGCGATGGTTGACGAACGTCTAGAAGAAATCTTAATCGCGGAAGCTGAAATTTGCAAAGGCTTACCCATTAAAGCCGTTTTACATTAAGTCTACTTTGATGAATCAACGCTTTAATAGTCTAACCGCAGAGCTCATTAATAAGCGCAAAGCCGTTCATGAGCTTTGTCGCCAATATGCGCGTAGCCCCAGTAAAGGTAATTTAAAACGCGTTCGCGGTTTATTTGCACAATGTGGTGAGCAGGTAATTATTGAAGCGGGTTTTCATATGGATTATGGCGACCATGTTTATTTAGGTGATCGGGTATATATTAATGCTAATTGTATTATGCTCGATAGTGTTACTAATTTTAGTGTTATCGATGCCAATAATCAGCCAACGCATGCACCTAATAAAGCAATTACTATTGGTGATGATTGTATGATCGGACCTAATGTGCAGTTTCTTTCGGTAACTCATGACACTGACCCTATACAACGCCTTGAGCATAAATATAATTATGCGCAGTCTATTACCTTAGGTAACAATGTTTGGCTTGGCGGCGGCGTTATTGTTTTGGGCGGTGTTACGATAGGCGATAATAGTGTTGTGGGGGCAGGCAGTGTGGTTACTAAAAATATTGAACCTAATTGTGTGTATGTGGGTAATCCAGCCATAAAAATACGCAATCTTTAATCCTTCCTTATGTTATCGCCACATGTTGGTTAAAAAAACTATTATATCATCATAATGATATTGTTTTTTAATGAATAAATATTAACTTTATGTTTTATAAAGATTTATATTTTGGCATCGCTTTTGCTAATTCTATCTAAGCGTAGTGTGCACAACTTGAATGCTGTTTGAACTTTCTTAACAGGCTAGTTAGCAATTTAGCAATAAGGTTAAGAAGAAAGCCTAAGAGTCATGTAAAAGTGGCTAAATTTCATTACTATCAATTCAAGTTAAATAGCACTAGTAAAAGTTAACGTAACAAGGAAATATTTATGGCGGTTATTTTAGAAGATAGACCCACTGAAACTGTACGTAGTGAAGTTATTGATCAACTCATCATGAACTATAGTCATGGTGAATTATCATATGAAGCCTTTGAACGTCGCTTAGATAAAGCGATGGAATTACAAAATAATAAAGACCTTGTGCAACTCACCGAAGATTTACCTCTTGCGGTTGATAAAGCGTTTGTTGAAGGTAAAAAGCAGGGCTTAGCGCCAAATTATGTACCCGGAGAGGCTGAGGATGTTGATTATATGATTGATATTTTTAGCGGTGGTCATCGTCGTGGTATGTGGTCTGTCGCGAAAGAAATTCGCTGTTTAAGTATTTTTAGTGGTACAGAAATCGACTTTACCGATGCAAAATTCAGCCAACGTGAAGTGCGGGTTAAAGTGTTTAGTTTATTTAGCGGTATTGATATTCATGTTCCTGAGAATATAAATATTGTCAGTAAAGCTTTTTGTATCTTTGGTGCTGTTGATAACCATTTATCTAGCCAAAGCTCACAAGGTCTTGATATTGCTAATGCCACTAATCGTCCAACGCTGATTATTGAAGGTTTTTCAATTTTTAGTGGTATCGATATTAAAATTAAACGCAGTATGAAAGAGAAATTGGTTAGCCTCGCGGATAGCTTGAGACGACTATTTTCATAACCGAGTAACCATATAAAAATTAGAGCTAATGCTCAATGTTTGCTATAATTGAGCCTTAATCACGGTAATAGATAACTAAGGCTTTTTATGCGTTTTCTCTCTCGTCGTTTGGTAATGCCAAGTGATTTAAATTATGCCAATTCATTGTTCGGCGGTCGGGCATTAGAATGGATTGATGAAGAGGCCGCCATTTACGCAATTTGTCAGCTTGAAACTAATTGTTTAGTGACTAAACATATTGGTGAAATTAGTTTTGAGTCACCAGCAATGCAAGGTGATATAGTTGAGTTCGGTTTAGAAACTAAAAAGGTTGGCAAATCGTCAATTACGGTGACTTGTTTAGTGCGTAATAAAGTCACTAAAAAAACTATTTGTTTAGCAGACGATATTGTTTTTGTGCAAGTTGACCCACAAACACGTTTACCAATACCTCATGGTAAAACCATGGATATATTGGCTAAACAAACAGAAAAAGAAATTCAAACCCTAAATATGTAGCGTACTCGCTGTTGTTTACGGTTTACTGTTTAATACCTAGGCAGCAAACAAGGGGCATAAACGGTTATGGTTAAGTTTATGTCACTGGGGGAGTTTAGTCTTGGTTAGTCTCTTTAGACTCTGAGCGGTTGTGTCCAGAAAAGCCATGTTGCGAGGGAATAGTTCCCATTGTATGTTGGCTTTTTTTGCTTCTAGGTAACGTTTCCTTTCGCTCATTAAGTCCTTGTTTACGAAGCTTTTGTTTAGTTGTTTTTTCAAAAGTACTTAAGTTACCAATAATAATAACTAAGGCAACAATAATCATTATAATTGGGAGCCAGCTTTCCATTTGTATCACCTTTCTATTTATCTACGTTACGCACTCGCGTTATTAAGCGCGATTATAGCAGTTATCAGGTATCGCGTTAGTATTATTAATATAACGTGTCATGATCAATGTTAAATTTTCTTGAATGGTATTTTGCCCTAAAAGGGCTTGTTCATTATTCTCTGGTGGAATGTTGGCTGGTGAAGTGTTGCTTTGTGTTATACAACGTTGTTCGAAACAGCTTGATAGTAAATCAGTGGTTAATGCTTTTTGGTAATGCTTGGCCAATGGTGCATAAGAGATATGCCATAGCTCAGCAGCAACGCCGCCTTGGTATTTCTTATAAGGTAGATAAAAGCCAAATTGGTGCGCGTGCTTGGTTAACCACAAGGATAGTTGTGCAAGTGGTCCCGATGTTTGATATTCCCACGGCTCAAGTTTGAGTTGATAATCCTTTGGTAGTAAGTTAGTTGCATAAACATCAATATCACAGCCCCAATGGTGGCGACTTGCGCCAGGTAGGGCAGAGTAGAGCAAAATAGCATGTACTATTTCAATTGGTGTTAATGATGTTATATCAACGATATTGTTATCAACATCTTTAATCGGGCTTATTCCTGAAAACTTATTATTCCAAATTAGTCGTTGTCGCTCAAACGAACGAAAGCCACTGGCGATAGCAATATCAATTCCATCCTGTTGAGCACTATCAACCAAAGCTTGATAAGCATTTAGCATTTGTTTATTAATGCCAACACGCTCATTAATATAATGAATATGTTGATCACTTTGCCCGAGTAACTCTTCGGGCTTTATTGCTAGCAATTTTGTCATTATTTATGCTTTCAAGTTAGGTTTAGGTAACTTTATATTAGCTGTTATTTAGTTAGCACATTGACTAAACAGTTATAGTAAATATCAACCAGTAGCGCTAAGTCTTGGCATGATACGGATTCATTCACTTGATGAATCGTAGCATTACAAGGACCAAGTTCAATGACTTGGGCGCCCGTTGGAGCAATAAAACGCCCGTCAGAAGTACCACCAGAAGTCGATAATTGTGGTGGTGTGCCCGTAACATCATCAATGGCCTTTGATACAGCAGATAAAAATCCACCATGTACATTACTGTTATCATTAACTAGCTCAGTTAAAAAAGGCTTACCGTTAAAGGTCCATTTTATCTCATAATCTAATTGATGCTTATCGAGAATACTCTCTACCTGGGTAACAATAAGTTGATCTGTTAGCTCAGTACTGTAGCGTAAATTAAATAATGCAGTTATATGTCCTGGTACTACATTAGTTGCGCCGGTGCCAGAGTGAATGTTCGATAATTGAAAGCTAGTAGCAGGGAAATAATCATTGCCGTTGTCCCATTGTGTTTGACTTAACTCAGTTAGTGCTGGCATTGCTAAATGAATAGGGTTTTTTACATGCTCAGGGTAGGCTACATGCCCTTGCTTACCTTTAATGGTTACTTGTGCAGAAATAGAGCCTCGACGACCATTTTTAACAACATCACCAACATGGCTAGTACTTGAAGGCTCTCCAACAATACAATAAGTTATTTTTTCATTACGTGCTTCTAAAGTATCAATTACTTTAGTCGTACCATTAATAAAAGGGCCTTCTTCATCACTGGTTATTAAATAAGTGATTGCGCCGTGGTGGTTTGGATGATCCTTTACAAAACGCTCAGTGGCTATAATCATGGCAGCAATGCTCCCCTTCATATCAGCTGCACCGCGACCGTAAAGCATGCCATCAATAATTGTTGGCTCAAATGGTGGTGTATTCCACAGTTCAAGATTACCCGCGGGCACCACATCAGTGTGACCAGCAAAACAAAAGACTACTTGGTCATTTTCAGTGTTGTTAATACCGTTACGGCGTGACCATAAATTAGTGGTATCTGCAAAAATCATAGTTTCATTACTAAAGCCAACGTTGGCTAAGCGTTCACTTAATAATTTTTGACAGCCAGCATCCTCTGGGGTAACAGAAGCTCTTTCTATCAGGGCTTTGGCTAATAAAATAACATCACTTTCGAGGTTGTTTGAGTTCACTAATATGTCCTAATGATTGCTTTGATAATATTTACTTTGAGAATAATGACTACTTTTCAAATATGGTTTGATATTGCGCTTCTTTAAAACCTAAGTGTAGCTGTCCATTATGTTCTACTAATGGCCTTTTTAATAAGGTTGGTTGCGCTAAAACGGCATCAAACATAACTTGGTCGGTTAGGTTATCTTTAATTTCATCAGGTAAGTTACGAAAAGTAGTACTACGTTTATTGAGCAACAATGACCAATCAATTTTTTTGACAAAATCATTCAATAATTCAGTGGTTAATGGTTGTTTTTTAAAGTCGTAAAGCTCATGAGCAAGGTTATTTTTTTCTAACCATTTTGTTGCTTTTTTTACGGTATCGCAATTTTTGATGCCATATACGGTGATCATAGTATTCCTCGGCTAATTCAATTTATCTAAGTCGGTAATCTTACTTATTCCCTATATTACCAGATGACATTTTAATAGGGGATTATTTTATTGTAAGGGGTAAACACCTATAAAATAGGGTTTTTAATGGGTTTAAAGTCAATAGCTTACTTTTTAGTAAGAGAACAATGCCGTTTTTAGTGAAAAAGTGCAATGTAAGCTGCTTTATTCTATCCACAAAAGCTGTGGATAAAATTGTTACTAACCTTGGTGTCGATTGGTAGTTATATGATAATAAACAAAAAAATAACAGGTTGTTTTTTTGTTCAGTTTTGTAACTGTGGCGATAAATTATAGTTTTATATAAAAATAGCTGTTTTAAATAAGTGAGCTGTTAATTTTACTATTTTTAACGATTAAAGCCGGTTATGTATGGCTTTAATCGTTAGATAATTAAAAAATGATTAATTATTGAGTGGCTTGTATTGCAGTAAGTGCAATGGTGTAAACAATATCATCAACGAGTGCTCCTCGAGAAAGGTCATTGACGGGTTTATTCATTCCTTGAAGCATAGGGCCAATGCTTACTAAGTCTGCAGATCGCTGTACCGCTTTGTAGGTGGTATTGCCAGTATTAAGATCTGGAAATATAAATACCGTTGCTTGGCCTGCAACAGGGCTATTAGGGGCTTTTTTCTTAGCGACACTTTCCATAATTGCAGCATCATATTGTAACGGCCCGTCAATAATTAAATCAGGTCGCTTAGCTTTAGCTAATTGAGTGGCTTTAGCGACTTTTTCAACATCAGCGCCATGGCCAGAGCTTCCGGTACTGTAACTGATCATAGCCACTCTAGGTTCAATACCAAAAGCTGCGGCTGAGTCAGCCGATTGAATGGCAATATCAGCTAACTGTTCGGCATTGGGCTCTGGGTTGATTGCACAGTCACCGTAAACAAGTACTTGGTTGGGTAGTAGCATAAAGAAAATAGATGACACTAAAGAGCTGTTAGGTGCCGTTTTTATTAATTGCAGCGCGGGTCTAATCGTGTTTGCTGTGGTGTTAACAGCACCTGAAACTAAACCGTCCACTTGCCCCAGTTGTAGCATCATCGTGGCAAGAACTACGTTATCTTTTAAGTTTTCCTTAGCAATTACATCAGTTAACCCCTTACCTTTACGTAATTCGACTAAAGGTGCAACATAGTTATCACGAATATTATCAGGGTCGGTAATTAATAAGCTCTCAGGGAGCTGTATACCTTGATGTTCGGCAATTTGTAAAATTTCTTCTTTATTACCAATTAATTGGCAGCGAGCAATATTACGCTCGCAGCAAATTGCTGCCGCTTTGATGGTTCTAATATCATTACCTTCAGGTAGTACAATGAGTTTATTGGCACGACGGGCAAGTTCCGTGAGTTTATGTCGAAAGGCTGGCGGTGAAAATAAACTTTGCTTTTTGTTGGTAGAGGTGAGGGAGTCTAACCAACTATTATTTAAGTTATCGGCAACATGCTGCTTAACTTTGTCTTGACGTTGAATATCATCTTGCGGTATTTCAGGATTAAAGCTCATAATATGACGTGAAGTTTGCCATGTATCCCAAGGCACAGAAAGCACTGGCAAGCCAGCATCAAGTGCTTGCTTGCATAAATCCCATACTTGCTCTGATGGCTCAAAACCGTTGGTAAGTATTAAGCCTCCGAGCTTAGTACCATTGAGCGCAGATAAACAGGTCGCGATAATAATGTCAGTACGATCACCAGGCGTAACAATGAGTCGCCCTGGAATAAGATAACTGACTAAGTTAGAGACCGTACGTGCGCAAAAAGCAACACTGCGAAAGCGGCGGTGTTGCATATCACCAGCATTAATAACGGTAGCTTCTAAATAACCACAAATATCAATAACACGTGGCGCAATAAGATCCATTTCCCAGGTTACAGTACCGAGTAAATCAAAATGACGATCTTTAAAAATAGCTAGGTTTTGCCATTGAGCTAAATTAAAGTCACTATCAATGTCTTCTTCTTTAGCTAAAAAACCATGTTCGTCTTGATCTGGGCTATTGAGTTTATTAATAATACAGCCGATAAGGTTTTTACTTTTTAAACCGCCATATGTTGCGGCGCTGACCTCAAGTCTATCTTCAAAGTCTTCTGCGCTATCGTTATCAGGGCTAGCCACTAATACAATATCAGCCGATAATGCTTGTGCAACATCGCGATTAATACGACCCGCATAAGGCTGTCTGACTGTGGGTACTAAGCCTTCAATAATCACCACGTCATGGTTTTTATTAAAGTCATCAAAGTTGGCAACAATTTCTTCTAATACTACGTCGTGTAAGCCATCACCGACTTTTCCCTCAACATAACTAAGAGAAACACTGCTGCTATTTTGAGAAAGGCTAATGGCGTCTATTTTTTTATTTTTTTTCGCTAAACTGTTACGTGATGGTTGGCTAATGGGTTTGAAGTGACCGACGTTAATACCTTTTTGTTGGCATGCATGCAATAAACCTAAAGAGACGCTAGTTAGGCCAACTCCCGAGCCAACAGGGATAAGCATAATTCTATGTGACATAAGATAAATCCTATTTAATACGGTGTAAGTTGCTAGGGTAATGTTTAGAGTTCAAGGAGTTTGGCCGACTGCTCGGCAATCACCCACTCTTCATTGGTAGCGATAACTAAACAAGCACGAGCATTTTCTTTGGCTATATTGCCCCCTTGGCCAAAACGAGCGGCTGTGTTTTTCTCATCACAAACAAAAAAGTTTAATAAACCTAATTGTTTGATTATTTCAGCGCGTACCCAGCTCGAGTTTTCACCAATACCACCGGTAAAAATTAAAGCATCTAGCTGCGTTAAACTGGCACTATATGAAGCAATGCTTTTGGCGATACGGTAACAAAAAACACGTAATGCGAGCGTTGCTTGTTTTTGCTCTTTTTCATCAAGGCTATTAAGCATCGCATCTTCTAAAGTACGACAGTCATTGCTAAGTTGAGAAAGCCCGAGTAAGCCACTCTTTTTATTCAGTAAAGTATCTACATCGTCAATGTTGTAACCGAGTTTATTAACGAGGTGAAAAATAATGCCAGCATCTATATCACCACTGCGTGTCCCCATCATTACCCCTTCAAGGGGAGTCATACCTAAACTAGTATCAACGCTTTCTCCAGCTTTAATCGCAGTAATACTGCAGCCATTACCTAAGTGCGCACTAATTAAATGACATTCACTTAACGGCTTGTTAAGCAACGAGGCAGCTTGTTTTGCAACAAAGTAGTGACTGGTGCCATGAAATCCATAGCGTCTAATGCCATGCTCTGTATATAACGTAGAAGGAATACCGTATAGGTATGCTTTTTCAGGCATTGTTTGATGAAAAGCAGTGTCAAAAATTGCGACTTGTGGTAATTGTGAAAATGCAGTTTTGCAGGCCTTTATACCAATTAAGTTTGCGGGATTATGTAATGGCGCTAACGCAGCTAACTGATTAATTTCTTGTTCTACTTTTGCTGTAATAAGCACGGGTTGCGCATATTTTTCACCACCGTGTACAACTCGATGACCTACCGCTTTAATCATGTTCACTAAGTTATTATCGTGTAAGTGTTGCACTAATACGGCTAAAGCAGATTGATGATCAAAAGGTGAGGTTAATGGTAATACTGTTTTTTCTTGTGCATGTTTTAGCGTAATGCTGGCTTGTTTGGTTAATAAGCACTCTGCTAAACCAGATAATAAGGTGTCACCGGTATGTGGCTGAATAAGTGAGAATTTAACCGATGAACTACCACAGTTAATCACTAAAATAGCTATTGGGTTGTTGGTGTTATTTTGATTCATAAATCGTGTCTTATTTCAATGTAAGTTGAGGACAATAGATACGCTTAATTTATCTTTTAGTTTCTTGAGCGAACTTTTGGTAAAGAAGTCAATAGGCGAATTTATGAAAATAATTATAGCGCTTCCACTCGTAAAAAAACTTGATGTATTACATCTTTTTACAAGATTATATTATTGAAACTGTCGATAGCGATAACAAACTGCTATAGTAGCTATATGAACTTATCTGTTGTACAACTCATTAAATTGGGGCAAAAGTATTTATCGCTATGGCCAAATAAGCCAGAGCTTAATCGGTATTTCTCCGATTATAAAAGCGTACAAATTGCCCGTTTAATTTGCCGACATTTTCCAGCGTTAGCGTTGTTTATTTTTACGATGCAGCTTTATATTGCCTCGGGTTATCCATTAGGTCATGGCTCTGCTGAAAAATTGATGGCAGCTTTACCACAAGCATTAGTTTATGCGATTTTTTTATTGAGTATTCCGATACATGCCCTAATTATTTCTGGTGTTAAGGCTGATACTTTATTACCGCCGTCATTAGAGTCTTGGTATCGTAACGGTTTAGAAAAAGCGAAACAGCAAGGTAGTGATCGAGATAAAATAAATACAGTTAACAGCGAAGCTGATAACGATAACATTAGTCATATTAGTCAACTTACGTTATATAAACCACGCTATATCGACTTAGCGCAATTATTACAGTTAAGTTTTCCAGCACGTAATTAATGCCAAGCTCAGATTAACTAACTCAGGTTAGGTAGCCTGAGTTAGTTAACCTGAGCTCGGCTTAACAAATGTTTCTCTAGCAGCTACTTTTCCTAACTTCTTCGTTAAATTTACTTGCAATAGGCAAGCTATTGACGCGAAATTTACCTTGAATTAAGAAAAACTATCAAGCTAGCGATGCAGAAAAATAATTTTTGATGATATTTCAATTTGTTAAATATCTCTTAAACCGAGTTCAGGTTAATTATTCCCTCTTAACGTTCGTCATTAATATTAAGCA
>NZ_JAHKPW010000053.1 GCF_018860755.1 Colwellia sp. D2M02
CACACCGGTATAATGCTGGGTTAAGTCCAAATGAGTCAGAAAGAAGATACTGGTTAAATTCTAAAACTGTGGCCAATTTTACTTGACCACTTCAATTAAAAACATTGATGCTTTTTGACATCAGGTTTTTAACGTTTCTGCGCTTGGGGGTTTTAGGCATAGTATTACGAAAGCAAAAAACTATACCTAAAGATATAACGTATTTTTAAAGGATGTCAACTTATGGTGTATTCATCAATTCTGTTAAACAATGGCCATATCACCTTTACTTTGTAGCCACTCTTTACGATCGCCACTGCGTTTTTTAGACAGTAACATATCCATAATTTCCATAGTTTCGCTATGTTCATCAACGGTTAATTGCACTAACCGACGTGTATTAGGGTCCATGGTGGTTTCGCGTAATTGTAATGGGTTCATTTCACCCAAGCCTTTAAAGCGCTGTACGTTAACTTTTCCACGCTTCTTTTCAGCTTCAATTCGGTCTAAAATGCCATCTTTTTCTGCTTCATCGAGTGCATAGAAAACCTCTTTACCAATATCAATACGATAAAGTGGCGGCATAGCCACATAAACGTGACCTGCTTGTACTAGCGGTAAAAAGTGCTGAGTAAATAGTGCGCACAATAATGTGGCAATATGTAGTCCATCCGAGTCAGCATCGGCTAAAATACATATTTTACCGTAGCGGAGCTCACTTAAATCATCACTGTCTGGGTCAATGCCTAGCGCAACAGAAATATCGTGAACTTCTTGTGACGCTAAAATTTGCCCAGACTCCACTTCCCATGTATTAAGGATTTTACCACGTAATGGCATAATAGCTTGTATCTCTCTATCGCGTGCTTGTTTCGCACTACCGCCAGCGGAGTCACCCTCTACAAGAAACAGCTCTGTTCGTGCTAAATCTTGGCTACCACAATCGGTTAACTTACCGGGTAAGGCGGGGCCTTGGGTAATTTTTTTACGCACCACTTTTTTGCTAGCACGTAAACGCCTTTGTGCATTGCTGATACAAAATTCAGCTAACGCCTCTGCGATATCGGTATGCTCATTCAACCATAGACTAAACGCGTCTTTTACTACGCCGGTTACAAAGGCAGCACATTGTCGAGATGACAAACGCTCTTTAGTTTGTCCTGCAAATTGTGGGTCTTGCATTTTTATTGACAAAATAAAGCTGCATTTATCCCAAATGTCATCAGGGGTTAGCTTTATGCCACGCGGTAAAATGTTACGAAACTCACAAAATTCACGCATAGACTCGAGTAAACCTTGACGTAAACCATTAACATGAGTACCACCAGCAATTGTTGGTATTAAGTTAACATAGCTTTCGCCAATACCTTCTCCACCTTCGGGTAACCAAGAAACAGCCCAGTCAGCGGCTTCAAGTTGTGACGAAAAACTACCAACGAATGGCTCTTCAGGTAAAGTGACGTAACCGCTAACTGACTCTTTTAAGTAGTCGGTTAAACCATCTTCATAACACCACTGATATTTTTTATCTTCAGTTTTATCATGAAATTTAATGGTCAAACCAGGGCATAATACCGCTTTAGCTTTAAGTAAGTGAGTTAAGCGACGCACAGAAAACTTAGGTGAGTCAAAATAACTTGCATCAGGCCAAAACTTAACGCGTGTGCCGGTATTTCGCTTACCAACGGTGCCTGTTTCTCTTAACTCTTCAACCTTCTCCCCATGTTCAAAGGCCATCTCATATAATTTACCATTACGTCTAACGCTAACATCAACACGTGTCGATAATGCGTTAACAACTGAAATACCCACCCCATGTAAACCACCTGAAAACTGGTAGTTTTTATTAGAAAACTTACCGCCCGCGTGGAGCTTACAAAAAATAAGCTCAACCCCCGAAAGACCTTCTTCAGGGTGAATATCCGTTGGCATTCCTCGACCATCATCAATAATTTCTAACGACTGATCATTATCTAAAATCACCGAGATATTTTGTGCGTGTCCTGCTAATGCTTCATCAACCGAGTTATCAATAACCTCTTGACCAATATGGTTAGGGCGTGTGGTATCGGTATACATGCCTGGACGACGGCGAACCGGTTCAAGACCGCTTAGGACTTCAATGGAATCTGAATTATATTGTTCTGTCATGATTATTTCTAATTATTAGCACTGAGGTTGCATCGTTAAACGAAGATCCGTTAAGTTGAAAAATTGTGCGATTTTAGGCAGTTGTTGATCAAAGTTAACAAAACTGTGATCGCCACCTGCTTCAACGACAAGTTGACAATGTTGGTATTTTTCTACTGCTTGTTGGTAATTTAACACTTCATCTGCGGTTTGTACCATAACCAAGTAATTATTTTTTTTCTGGCAAAATTGCGTTGGTTTAATTTGTTCTATTGCTTGTAATTGCTCCATATGATCAGGCGTTACTTGGTAAACCTCTCGAGTATAAGGGTTTACTTGCTCTCCTATATAATCAACAAGTAACTCGTAAGGTTTAATTGCGGGGTTTACTAGCACCGCTAAACATTGATATTTTTCCGCCAAATAACTCGCAAAATAACCACCTAATGATGAACCAACAATGAACCATTGACTCTCACTTTGCTGTTTTATTATTTCTTCAAGCTGTGCAACTGCTTCATTAGGACTAGTTGCTAATTGTGGACAATAAAAACCGGTTTCAGGAAAGTACTCCGCTAAATAAAGCCTCGTTTGTTCGGCTTTCAATGATAGTGGTGATGAATTAAAACCATGAATGTAGAGCACATTGCTTTTATTGACTTTATGTTCACGGCCCTCTTTTAACATGATCTGTCCTATACTTTATTTTACTATCTATACTGTTACTTGTTTTATACCAAAATATTCAAACATATGTTGTATGTATTTGAAACAGTTTATATTTCAGTAATTTGTTCAAGCCAAACAACATCACTATTTAGTGTACCATTTTCAGCTAAATAAAATAACCGATAACCTGGGCCTTGTGCCAGTGCTTTGACTGTACTAGATTTAGGATCAAATTGAATAGACGTTGCTGGGCATGTATAAACATCAACACTTGGCATATATTGAGCACTTTCATTTTGCTCAAGTACTTTAACCGCTGAGGCTTTACTCGCTCGATGAACATGACCACAAGCAATGGCGGCTATGTTAGGAATTTTTCTCACTTCCAGCCAAAATTCATCTTGATTTAATAAACCATGTTTATCAATAAAGTAACCGACATCTATAGGATGATGATGCATCATTATCAACTGTTTTTTGTTGACATTATTTACTGTCGCTAAACGTTGGAACTCTGTTTGGTTAACCCAGCCTGCTGGTGTTTCGCTTTTACTATGTAATAATTGAACTTGCCAACCTCTCAAAGTAACGGTTTTAGCTGCCTTAAAAACTCGTTCATTGCCCTTTTGATTAATATTATCAGTAACCCTCTGTTGTTCTACTAAGTATTTATCAAGCAACGCCACTTCATCATGATTTCCCGCTAAATAATAAACAGGGACGCGAATGCCGGCACTTTTTATTGCCTTAACAAAATTTTGATATGACGCTTCACTATGATCTTGTGTTAAGTCCCCTGTAAAAAAAATTGCCTCAACAGCGCTATTTTGAGCGATATCGGTTAACACTCGTAGTAAGTTTTGGTAAACATTCACGCCATGATGTAAGCCACTGATACTAGAAAACAAATGGCAATCACTTATTTGTGCAATGGTTAATGGTGATTTACTTGACAACATAGCTTTTCCAGAAAGATTACATGGTAGTACTTATATGAATTTATAGGGCGATCTTAACTTGCCCTAACTTTAAACACAGGTGTAACCACTCATTTAAGAATTGATTAATTTGCTGCTTTTCATCTTGTTGATGCATATAACTATTAGGATAATCGTAACGAGGTTTTACTTGCCTAATATCTTGAGTACTAATTACTTCTGCCATGCGGGCATCATGATATAAGCGAATAGACATACGAGGATGCAGTGCAGCAACAAGTGAGTGAGGAATGCCCTTAAGAGCGGTAATGTTTTCTTGCTTAAAAGTAATCAACGACGTGTAACGAGTCACTTCATTAATGGTAACGCTGTATGATAAAAAATCACTAATAAAAAAATGACGAGCTTGCTCTACTTGTGTATTTCCCGAGAGCACTTTTAGCAATAACATATAGTTATTGGCACACAACGTCATCAAACTAACCAAGTTAGGCTGATACCTTTTTTTATCTTTTTTTTGCTGGACGCTGTTTGGGAAAAAGCTCATGGTACTCCTGTTAACGATTACAACTGCTTATAATTAATAGCAAGCCATTGTAACCCTATAATAGTAGCAGCGTTAGTAATTTTCCCTTGTGATAATAACGTTAACGCCTGCTCTCTTGAGATTAGGTGTAAAATAATATCTTCGTGTTCATTTGCTAATCCGTAGGTTTTATCAATATTAATTTGGCTAACGTTGATATCTGCTAAATATAAATGAATGCACTCGCTCATTCCTCCAGGACTTGAGAGATATTTCATAATAGGCGTTAAGTCATTGACCGATAAATGTAAACCCGCCTCTTCTTGCGCTTCTCTAATTGCAACATCGACAGGTGATTCATTTGCTGAAAACATCCCTGCAATAAACTCTAACATCCAAGGCTGCTCACCACTGCGTAACGCTCCAGGTCGAAATTGCTCAATTAACAACACCATGTCAGCTTCTTTATCATAAGCAACCACAACAACAGCATCGCCACGTTCAAATACTTCTCGTGTAATAAGCTCACTTGTCTCACCTGAAAATAATTGGTGGGAAAGCTGGTATTCATTTAATTTAAAAAAACCTTGATACTTAGTGTTTATTGCTGAAACCTTGACGTCATTTTCGGTAAACCTTAATAATCGCGATATGGGGCTTATACTTTTAGTCATTCAGACCTCTAAACTTAGTTGAAATGGTAGCTAACCAATAATAATTTGTTACACTAGTCTGCACTTATTTTATTTGGTTATTTTTTAAATCCCTGTAGGATACTGTATCCAAATAACGACAATGAATAAAAACATCAATAAGAAAGGAATTTCTTACCCATGAAAAAAACATTAAGCACGTTAATTATAGCCATCACTGCTGCTATCAGTAGTAATAATGCACAAGCTGACGATTTACTGTCGGTATATCAGCAGGCATTACTTAATGACCCTGTAGTATTAAAGGCACAAGCTCAAAATGCAATAATCAAAGAAGATATTGAGCAAGCTCGCGCTGCGTTATTACCTCAGTTAAGCGCCAATGCAGGTTATGCTACTGGTGAGCGTGAATTGTATGAATTAGGCCAGACATCTACAGTCGCATCTGATGGCTTTAGCTACGGCGCATATTTGAATATGGAACTGTATCATCATGATAACTGGTTACTTTTAGATAATGCGAAGAAAACTGCTCATCAGAGTGACTTAACCTATCAAATAGCTAAGCAAGACCTAATTACTCGCGTAACACAAGCTTACTTTGACTTATTAAGCGCACAAGATGATTTAGAGTTCGCTAAAGCGGAAAAAGAAGCAATTGCCCGCCAATTAGAGCAAACTAAACAACGCTTTTCAGTTGGCTTAACCGCAATTACCGACGTACATGAAGCACAAGCGCAATACGATAGCGCAGTAACAGAACAAATTCGTGCTGAAAATGCAATTTATCAGTCTGAAGAAGCATTACGTGTTATTACCAACTCATATCCACGTAACATTAGCGTATTAAATACTGACAGATTTAGCACTACTACACCTGTACCTAACAGCGCTGATGAGTGGCAAGTCACAGCGGAAGCAAAAAATTTAAACTTGATTGCATCGAAAGTCGGTATTGAAATAGCCAAAGATACCATTAATATTGCTCGTTCAGGTCATTATCCAACACTGGATTTTGGCGCTAGCTATACTGGTGATAATAAAGATACGCAATTTAATGATCTTGCTACGGTAAATAATCCCGATCTGAATGCATATTCGGTTGGCGTAACGTTAAATGTACCTATTTATTCTGGTGGCGCTATTGAGAGCTCTGTACGTAAAGCACAAAGTAACTTCGTACTTGCCAGTCAAGATTTATCATTAACGCACCGTAATGTTGTACGTAACACGCGTAATGCTTATAACACAGTAATTGCAGCTATATCAGCGATTAGAGCCTTTGAACAATCAGTGCTAAGTGCTCAAAAAGCATTAGAAGCAACAGAGGCAGGCTTTGAAGTGGGTACTCGTACCATTGTTGATGTATTAGACAGTACTCGTAATTTGTTTAATGCTAAACGTAACTTGTCTTCAACGCGTTATGGTTACATCCAAAACGTATTATTATTAAAATATGCAGCAGGTACTATTACTGAAGCTGACATTACTGCTATTAACAATGGCTTAATGCCAGTTCAATAATAGCATTAATGCAAGTTCAATTATTAAAGCGTAATACTCAGATTAAATGAGTATTACGCTTGATAAAGTGCTTGAAGATACTGGGTTATACTTTCTTGCCAACTAAATCGACTATTTTTCGCACCGTTAACTAGTTGTTGCCAACGTAAGTTATCGTTCACATATAAGTGTAAGGCCTGTTCAAACACATTAACTAACTGCTCTTGCTGTTCGGTTATAGATTCCCCCTGAAACACAAAACCATTTTCTAGATGTTGTATTGTGTCTTTCAAACCACCGACCGCGTTTACCAAACAAGGTTGACCTGCTCTTAAAGCAAGCATTTGACTAATACCACAAGGCTCAAACGAGCTTGGCATTAAAAATAAATCCCCTTGTTCATAAAGCTGGTCGGTCACGGCTTGACCATAGCCATTTAAAAATAAGAAGTTACGGTGCTGTGCCATTAATTGCGTAAACTCAGCAGCAATATCTTGATCTCCAGATCCTAAAACAATTAAGCAGCCCTTTACTTTATCTAACTCCACTAACATAGAGCCCAATGCGTTAACACTACTATCATTGGTTTTTGATTTTCGTAACAACAACATTTTCTGATTGGTTAGTCGACCAACGCTAGTCACTAATGGGCCTGTAAAGTCATGATAACTTAGCCAAGTATTTAACTGCTCTACTGCTAAATAGTGACTCGACTGTAATTGCTCAGTTTTTGATACCCATAACAGCAACTCTTGTTTAGCGACACTAAGTACAGTATTAAGCTTTTCCTTAGGCTCAATTATTTTTTCAGTGTGCTTTAAGTTGTTTGTTGTAGGGCTTAGGTTTTCATAATAGCAACCATTGAGAATACCAAAAAGCCGACCTTGGCTATGGGCTCTTTGTAGGTCATGCTCTAACCCTTCTCCCCCAAAGACACCACGACTTTCATCGGACGGTTTCAGTACTTCTTGAGCATAACTCGGCGATACTAAGTGCACCTTATGGCTCAAATTTATAGCGGCACGCATAGGGTTAACACAATGAGGATAGCGAGGATCACAAATATGTTGACCGTCGTAGCTTAATGAGCCAAACCAAGCTTCTAAACTAGACTCATCACCAGATAAAGGTCTAATTCCCTGCAGCGCTAAATTATGGACAGTATAAACACAACGAATATTAGCCAGCGTTCGATAACGATCAGCATAAGCCAACAGTATTGTCGTTAAGGCACTATGCCAATCGTGTAAGTGCAATACTTCTGGCGGTTGAATATGTCCATGCAACAGAGCTTCTAATATTGCAGCATTAAATAATGCATATTTAGTGGCATCACAAGCAAAAGGTCTATCACTTGGGTCATCTAAGTAAACTCGGCCAATACCTTGAGCAGTAAATAGCTGGTGGCTTAAAACGAACTGCCGCACACTACCTTGCTTAGTATTTCCCTCAGCGACTTGAGTAGTAATTTTACTTGGGTTGTCTAAAAACAACTCGCGCACAATAACGGCTTCAAGTTTTCCCGCAAAAGGAACAGAGAAATCCGCAATAACTTCAGATGAATAGAGCTGCTCATAATTAGCATAGTCTGGAATAATGACACTCACATGGTGCCCTTGTTCAGCTAAAGCTTGCGGGGTATCTCTAACAACATCCCCAATACCGCCCACTTTAGCCCCGACAATGGCATCATTTTCTGCAGCTACCATCAATATTTGCATGTTCTTTTATCCTTTTAAAAAAGCACTACCACGTTAAGCTAACGCGGTATGACTTTTTATTTTACTATCTGCCAATACTTGCTCTGTTTGCCTTTTAGCCAAGACTTCAAGCATACAACTAGTTACTAACACTATACCTTTTGCTGATATTCTAAAACCATTTTCTCGGTCTTGTTCTTGATCATGACCAATAACTAAGCCGTCGGGTATAGTACAACCTCGGTCAATAATGACTCGTTTAATTTTACAATGCTTACCAATATTAACCTGCGGTAAAATAACACTTTCTTCAATTAAACAATATGAATGTACATGAACATTTGAAAATAATAAGGAATTACGTACTTTCGAACCTGAAATAATACAGCCCCCAGAAATAGTAGAGTCTACTGCCATACCGCGACGATGATCATCATTAAAAATGAATTTTGCTGGTGCCAACTGCTCTTGATAAGTCCAAATAGGCCAGCTCGCATCATATAAATCAAGTTTAGGCTCTGGTGAAACTAACTCCATATTCGCTTGCCAAAAGGAATCTAAACTCCCCACATCTCGCCAGTATGCCTGCCCTTCACTGTTTGGATCTTTAAACGGAAATGCAAAAACATTATGCTTTTCAATAATTGCTGGAATGATATCATGACCAAAGTCGCGCCCTGAGCCTTTACGCTCTGCATCGTTCTTTAACTGTTCAAATAAAAATTCGGTATTAAAGACATAATTACCCATTGATGCTAAGCATAAACCTGGTTTTCCAGGGATAGAACTTGGTTGAGCAGGCTTTTCATCAAAACGTTTGACCCGTTTTTCATTATCAACCGTCATTACCCCAAAAGTATTGGCCGCTTCTTCAACATCGGTTTCAATACAACAAACCGTCATATCTGCCCCCGTCTCTTTATGTTTAGCGAGCAATGCACCGTAATCCATACGGTAGACATGATCTCCTGATAATATCATCACATATTTAGGTAATTCATGACGAATAATATCAATATTTTGAAAAACTGCATCGGCGGTTCCACAGTACCAATCATCACCACAACGCTGTGATGCAGGAAGTATTTCTACTGACTCTCCCAGCTCCTTTTTAAAATGTCCCCATGCACGATGAACATGCCGAATTAATGAGTGTGACTTATACTGTGTGGCAATCCCCACCCGACGTATCCCTGAGTTAATACAATTTGAAAGCGGAAAATCAATAATCCTAAACTTTCCGCCAAAATACACCGCAGGTTTCGCGCGCCAGTCCGTTAACTCATGTAAACGCGAGCCACGCCCCCCCGCTAAAATAAGTGCATAAGTTTCTCGTGTTAAGTTACTGATGTAACGATTTTCATAATTTGGCATTTAATACTTCTCCGTAAGTTAATAAATTTCTCTGTTATGCTGTTAAGCCGCTAACTCGCAACGCTGATAAACGCGCTATTCTCGCGAGATCGCCAGCTGTTTTTTAAATTGCATACACATTATAAAAGTGCGCTCTACTGTGTCGGTAGCTGCCAAATATCCTGACTATATTCAGCAATAGTGCGGTCACTCGAAAAACCGCCACTAGCCGCTGTATTTAAAATACTCATACGAGTCCATTGCATAGTATTTTGATAAGCGAGGGAAACTTGTTGCTGTGCCTGCACATAACTTGCAAAGTCATACGCAGTTAACCATTGATCATCGGGGTTTTTAATCGAGTCAATCAATGGTTGAAATAGCTGAGTTTCAAATAAGTTGAAGTGCCCAGATTCTAATAACTTCATAACCCCTTTAAGGGCAGGATCATTGTCAATAATGTCGCTTGGGTTATAGTGTTCGCGTATTTGTGCTATTTGCTCAGATGTCGCGCCAAATAAGAAGAAATTATCTTTGCCAACCGCTGTTCTAATTTCAATATTTGCTCCATCTAAAGTGCCAATAGTTATCGCACCATTCATCATAAACTTCATATTGCCGGTGCCCGAAGCTTCTTTTCCTGCAGTAGATACTTGCTCAGATAAGTCGGTTGCTGGGCAAATAGTTTCCATTGCCGTAACATTATAATTGGGTAAAAAAGCGACTCGTAGAAAAGGCTTAGCAACGGGGTCGTTATTGATAGTATCTGCAACATTATTAATGAGCTTAATAATTAACTTCGCCATAAAATAGCCAGGAGCGGCCTTACCACCAAACAAGACACAACGTGGTGTTAAGTTTTCAGTATCGCCATGGCGAATTCGATCATATAAATGAATAACATGTAAAATGTTAAGTAGTTGACGCTTATATTCATGGATACGTTTCACTTGTACGTCAAATAACATGTCAACATCAAAGTCGACGTTACATTGCGCTTTCACTAAACGTACTAAGTCACCTTTATTATCTTGCTTAACTTGACGCCATTGTTGACAAAAATCATCGTTATCATAAAAACGTCTGATGGTATTAATTTGGCTATAATCTTTAACCCAATCATCACCAATTTTCTCACTAATGATTTTTCCTAACCTGGGATTACAATGCGACAACCAGCGTCTTGGTGTAACACCATTGGTTTTATTATTAAACTTCTCTGGCCACAATTGGTAAAAATCACTAAATAAACCACTAAGTAGTAGCTCGGTATGTAATGCCGCAACGCCATTTACTGAAAAGCTGCCGACAATAGCTAAATATGCCATGCGAATTTGCGGTACATCCCCTTCTTCAATAAGCGACATATTTCGCTGTTTATCAATATCACCTGGCCACTTACAAGCAACCTCAACCAAAAATCGAGCATTAATTTCATAAATAATTTCGAGTAAGCGCGGTAATAAACTGGCAAACAACGGCACAGACCATTTTTCTAGGGCTTCAGGTAATAAAGTGTGGTTGGTGTAGGCCATGGTTTTTGTGGTAATGCTCCATGCTTGTTGCCAACTCAGATCATGTTCATCTAACAATAAACGCATTAACTCAGCTACAGCTATACTCGGATGAGTATCGTTTAATTGGAAAACATTTAATTGTGAGAATTCACTAAAATTACTACCATGCGTATCGGTCCAACTCGCGAGAATATCTTGCAAGCTAGCTGAAGTTAAAAAGTACTGTTGCCTTAAACGTAAGGCTTTACCATTTTCGCTAGTGTCGTTGGGGTATAACACCATAGTAATTTGTTCTGCTAAATTTTTATGTGCCACCGCTTCACTATAACTACCGGCATTGAACTCCCCCAAGTCGAACTCATCCGTTGCTTCTGATTTCCATAACCTTAAAGTATTCACCACGTCATTTTTATAGCCGGGAACGGGCACATCGTATGGCACCGCCAAAACGTCTTCAGTATCAACCCATTGATGATGAGTGTTGCCTTGCTTATCTTGATAACGATTAATTCGACCAAAAAACTTAACTCGTCGGCTATGCTCTGGCGCGGATATTTCCCACGGGTGTCCTTCTCTTAGCCAGTTATCAGGATGTTCAATTTGGTGGCCATTCTCAATGCTTTGATTGAACATGCCATATTCATAGCGAATACCGTACCCAGTAACAGGTAAAGCTAAACTAGCACAGCTATCTAAGAAGCATGCAGCTAGACGCCCTAAGCCACCATTGCCTAAACCAGCATCGTGCTCTGCCTCTTTAACTTCTTCAATAGATGAGCAGTATTGACTTAACGCTTTTTCAACACTGCTATCTAAATCTAAATTTAATACCGCATTGCCTAGCGCTCGCCCCATCAAAAACTCTAACGACAAATAAGCGACTTGTTTTTGTGGTTTAACTTGTCGAGCATCACGAGTTGCTCGACAACGAGCAACTAATCGATCTCGAATGGTTAGTGCGAGCGCGTTATACAAATACAAATGTGATTGAGCTACCGTATCTCGACCTAAGGTATAGTAAAAGTGCCTAGTTAAATCGTCATATAAAGTACTTTCATCAATGATCGGCCCTTGTTGCCAACCGCTAACCACACACGCTTCTTGCTTTTTTTTCGTTTGCTTTGCCATTGTCATTCCTTGAAAACTAATAAGTATTACCTTGAATTAATAAGACGCTTTGTAGTACTCGGTTAAATGGAGAGCTTAGCTGGTGACATAATCCATGCACTCCGTGGTGCTATTGCTAGGCTTTGCTCTGCCACATAAAATTTACTGTGCTTACAAGTAGCTAAAGTATGTAAACGCACTTGCCAATGTGAAATATGATTAACTTGCGGTAACTGCACATTAATTTCAGTACTCGCAGCATTAAAAAACATGAGTAATGCATCTAGATCGCGTGATTTAGCACTTCCCTTTTTGCACTTAATTAAGCAAATCAGTAATTGATTTTCAGTATCAAGCCAGTTTTGCTCATTCATCACTTGACCTTGCTCTGTTAGCCATAACCATTCAAAATTACTGTCTCCGGCATGTATAAATTGCTTTTGCTGAAAGAGGTTAAATTGTTTTCGTAGCTTAATAGCATCAGCAATGAAGTCTTGTAACTCAAATTGACTCGTTGTGTGATCGAGGTAGTTCAGTGCGTTATCTTGACAATAAGCATTGTTATTACCTTGTTGACTATGACCTTGCTCAGAGCCAGCGCTAAGCATTGGAACACCTCGTGAAAAAAGTAGCGTTAGCAGCATGTTTTTTTGCTGCTGCAAGCGTAATGCAATAATTTCGCTATCTTCTGTTGCCCCTTCAACACCATAATTACAAGCATAGTTTTCGCTATGTCCGTCTCTATTCTCTTCGCCATTTGCTTCATTATGCTTATTTTCATAGCTCACTAGATCGGCTAAGGTAAAGCCATCATGGGCACTGATAAAATTAATGCTGGTCGTTGCATCTCGACCATTATGAGCAAAAAACTCATGAGAGCCATGCAAATGCTTTGCAAGGTCGGCAACTTGCCCATGATCGCCACGCCAAAACCGTCGTAAGGTATCTCGATACTTATCATTCCATTCGCGCCAGCCCAAAGGGTATGCACCAAGTTGATAACCACCAAGACCAATATCCCAAGGCTCTGCGATTAACTTAACTTGATTCAATATAGGGTCTTGGGCAATTGCTTGAAAAAAGCTGTGTTGATAATTAAAGCCCTTGTCATCACGCGCTAAAGTTGTTGCTAAATCAAAACGAAAGCCATCAACTCCCATAACCTCAACCCAATAACGCAGGCTATCCATTACCAATTGTAAGGTTTTAGGGTGAGATATATTTAGGGTATTACCACAGCCTGTTTCATTTAAATACAATTTGCTATCATGCGCATCAAGTCGATAATAATCACTGTTAGCTAAGCCGCGAAAATTAATAATAGGCCCATGTTCATTGCCTTCAGCGGTATGATTAAAAACCACGTCTAAAATGACTTCAATTTGATGTTGATGCAGAGTTTTAACCATTTGCTGAAACTCACTAACATCACCATTCGTTAAAAAGCTAGGCTGTACTGCAAAAAAACCAGTGCTGTTATAACCCCAGTAATTGCTGAGTTGTTTATCAATGAGGAACCGCTCACTAATAAAACTATGGATGGGTAAAAGTTCAAGCGTAGTAATACCCAGCTGCTTTAACTTATTAATAAAAGCAGGTTCGGCTAAACCTAATAACTTACCTTGGTTTTTCTGTGATATTTCAGGGTTGTTTATTGTCGCTCCTTTAACATGACATTCGTAAATAATAGTATCTTGCCAAGGAATAGTTGGTTTCAATTGCTGTAGGCTATTCAGTGTTGCACCATCGTCATATGGGTTACTTTCTAGCTGTAGCTGAGAAAATTGCGCAAGATCGACAACTTTGGCTTTTGGCATTACATCAGCATTATCACCTGCAATATCAGTATAAATAAACTCGCCAACAAGTGCCTTGGCATAAGGGTCTACTAATAAGTTATCAACATTAAACCATAAACCTTTTTCGGGTAAATAATCACCATCAGCACGAAAACCATAAAGCTGCCCAAGACCAACACTTGAAACCAATGCTGACCATACATGCTCTGTACTTTCATATAACGCTAATCGCGCAAGTTCGACCGTACCGGTATCATCAAAAAGACATAAGTAAACTTGCTTAGCTTGTGGTGAATAAATAGCAAAATTGACTTTGCTCTCGCTTTTTATTTTACCTTTAATTAAGGTCGCACCTAATGGGTAAGTACTTCCTTGTTTATAGTTAAAGTTACGTGCCATTATTCACCCTTCACTAAATAAACAGTAGCAAGCGGAGGTAACTCAACCGAAATACTTTGTGCAAACCCTTGCCAAGCGATATTTTCACTCGATATTAATGTTTGCTGATTAAAGTCACTACCTCCGTAATGATGATCGTCACTGTTGAAAACGATACGATAACTTGCCTTATCTGGTACACCAAGTCGGAAGCACTGTTGAGTATTTGGGGTCATATTAGTTAACACCACAACATAATCGTTTGCGTCTTTTGCAAAACGAATGAAGCTGAAAATACTTTGTTGGTAGTTATTACCGTCAAGCCATCTAAAACCAGCAGAATCATTATCCAGCTCATATAAAGCAGGAGATTGGCAATAATAGTGATTGAGTTGCTTAATAAGATTTTGCATACCTTGATGAGGTGCGTAATCAAGTAAATGCCAATCGAGTGAAGCATCATGATTCCACTCATTGCGCTGCGCAAACTCCCCCCCCATAAATAATAACTTTTTACCTGGGTGAGCCCACATATAAGCATAGTAAGCGCGTAAATTAGCAAACTTTTGCCAATCATCACCGGGCATTTTATTTAACAAGGAACCTTTACCATGCACCACTTCATCGTGAGATAACGGTAAAATATAATTTTCACTATAAGCGTACATTAATGAAAAGGTCATCTCATTGTGATGATGGCTTCGATAAAGCGGATCGCGTGTCATATAAGACAAGCTGTCGTTCATCCACCCCATATTCCATTTATAACCAAAACCTAAGCCGCCATGTTCGGTAAATTTTGTCACGCCAGGCCATGCAGTTGATTCTTCGGCTGCCATCATAATATGAGGAAATTGCTCATAACAGCGTTGATTTACTTGCTTTAGCAATTCAATTGCCGCTAAGTTTTCTCGACCACCAAACTCGTTGGCTAACCACTCTCCTTCAGCTCGGCTGTAATCTAAATAGAGCATAGAGGCGACAGCATCAACTCTTAACCCGTCAATAGAGAAGTAATCTAACCAAAACATAGCATTAGAAATAAGAAAGCTTTTAACTTCACCACGTTCATAATTGTAAATATGGGTTTGCCAGTCTGGGTGAAAACCTTGTCTCTTATCAGCATGCTCAAATAAGTGTGTACCATCAAACTTAGCTAAGCCATAACTGTCATTTGGAAAGTGTCCTGGAACCCAATCAACCAATAAACCTATGTTTGCTTGGTGACATGCATCCACTAAGTGCCGAAAGTCTTCAATGCCTCCAAAGCGACTCGTTGGCGCAAAAAGCCCTACGGGTTGATATCCCCACGAACCATCAAAAGGGTATTCACTGATAGGCATCAGCTGAATATGAGTAAAGCCCATAGTTTGCACATAAGGCACTAACTTTTCAGCTAGTTGCTGATAACTCAAGTAGCCTTTATTACCTACTGCGACTTCATCACTATTACGTTGCCATGAGCCGGCATGAACTTCATAAATGCTAATAGGCTTATTAATACTATTGCGTGATGCTCTTGCTTCAGCTTGTACCGCATTTGTAGTGTAATTTTGTTGTTGTAAATTCTGTGAAAAACTTTTCTCTGGGACAATTGACGCCGTTGCAGGTGGAGCTTGCATAGAGAAAGCTAAAGGATCTGCTTTTTCAAGGCGATCTCCTTCACAAGTTAACAAGCTAAACTTGTAGCATTGAGCTACCTCAACGTTGCTGATAAATATTTCCCAAACACCACAACTAGGGTGCTTACGCATAAAGTGACGAGTAGTATCCCAGTGATTAAAGTCACCAATTAAGCTAACACTTTGAGCATTTGGCGCCCACAATGTAAACCTTACCCCTAAAGTCCCTTCCTGTTCGCGCCAATGAGCACCAAGGTGCCTATATGCGTGCGCTAAACTCCCTTCATTGAAAAGGTACATAGCAGACTCATCTAAAGTCGCACTAAAAGCGTAACTATCTTTTTCTTCAACGGTCAGTAACGGATAATTAATAACTAATTGATAGTCTTGCTTAAAGTCTTTTTTAGCGATAACTAAAATAAATAAGCTTGAGTCTTGGTAACGCTGATAGGCAACTTCTCCCGCTACACTTTTATAACTAACTGCTGTAGCTCCGTTGATATATGCGCGTAAAATAAATGCTTCATCGTTGTAATAGTGAACCCCTAAAAAGCTAAATGGATCCGCAAAATGTGCTTGCTCTAAGGCGTTTACTTGCGCGTCATAATTCATAACAGGCTGGCACTGACTTATCGTTTTTTTTGTGAGCATGTCATTGATCATTTTATTCATCTTTCCTTGTTTTACTTCCGTGTGATGTACCGTTTATCTACGCTTCAGTCAAATTTTACGTTGACTATTTAATGCTTGAAAAAAATCATTATCACTAAAAATAGTCACTAGTTTTTTGCTTAAACGCCTACGCCAATTAGGATATTCTTGGTCTGTCCCCGGTATATTCACGGGTAATTCTTCTCCAGCTAAATCATCGAGCTGCAAAGTTAATAAACGAGAAGGTGAGCGCGCTAAGGTTATCGCCAAAGTCCGATAAAGAATATCAACATCACTGGTTAGCTGTAGCTCAGTACCATTGGGCTGGTAGTCTCTTAACCATGACAATATATTTTCTTTATCTTGCATACGCTGCTGTTGTGCATCGTTAAACTGCTGTTCATTGCTAAACAGCGCTAAGGAGTTTCGTAACTGTAAATCACTTTGTAACCACCATGCTTTAAAAGTGGCAACATCATGATTAGCAATCATCATTAAGGTATGTTTAGGCAAATGCTCAAGTGCTACAAACTGCTGTGATTGTGTTTTAGTAAAATAGAACAGACTGTTGGTATAAATTTGAGCGTCTGCCAACGCCGACTTAATCTCTTGAGGAACGACACCGAGATCTTCACCAATAACTGTACACTGATTAATCTGACTCTCTAGTGCTAAAATGGCTAGCATTTGTTCAAATGGATAATAGACATAACATGATAGTTCTGTTTGATTTTGCTGTTCGACACACCACCACAAGCGCAATAACCCCATCACATGATCTATTCGTAGTCCGCCGCAATGCTGCATATTCGCGCGAATGAGTTGGCGAAAATGCTGTAAACCATTTTGTTTAATTTGTACGGGGTTCATTGCCGGCAAGCCCCAGTTTTGCCCCGCAGGAGCCCAAGGGTCAGGTGGAGCGCCAATGCTAGCACCTTGAGCAAATAAATCTTGATTACTAACAAACTCATAACCGTCTTGGTGGCAGCCTACCGCCAAATCATTAATAATGCCAATGCTCATGCCACAACGCTTAGCGAGCAGCTGGCATTGTGCTAACTGTGTTTGAGCTTGCCATTGCAAGTAGCTAATAAAGTCAACATGATGATATTGCTCAGGCAATTTAGCGCGAGTTATTAGCCATTGACTATAACCAATAATGCGTTGCTGGTTTTGCTGCTTAAACGCAATGAACGCTTGGTAACGTGCACTATTTTGCTCAAGGTTTTCATCTATAAAGAAGTTAAATAACAACCAATAAATAGGATACTTATGAGTAAACACTGCTTGATAATCAATATACTGTTGTGGTGTTTTTCCGTCGTAACGGTTCATCAGCTTTTGTTGAGCTAAGGTTTTTTCCAACAAGTGGTTAGCTGCCGTATTATTAATATAATCGGGGCTATTTTGAATATGTATATAGATAGGGTTTAAAGATAATCGGTCACTTGGGCTGTATGGGCTAGCTCGCTCAATGTCATCTTCAAATAACGCATGTAAGGGGTTTAAGAGTACATAATCAGCCCCTTGGTCTGCACTTAATTGAATAAGCTCATTTAGGTCATTAAAATCTCCAACACCTAAATTATTTTCATTTACTAGCGTATAAAGCTGTGCTGACAGACCCCATGTTGACTGTTGACTAGGCTGATAAACAGTTTCAGGGTAAACAATAAGCTCGCCACTGCCAGTGAGTTGTTTTTCGCAATAAGCACTGGCTGTAATATCTATGCCGTTAACATCAACAAGCTTAGCAGATAGCCGATAATAGCCTATCGCCAACGCGTTATCGCAAAGCGGGACATTACGTTCACTATAATGTTTATCTTGATAAAAATAATTCCCGACTTCTACTAGCGTATGAATTGGCACATGACCGTCACTGATTAAATCTTCATTTAAATAAAGAGACCACTCCAGCGTTAGCGTATTGAAATCATTATCAATTTTAATAGTAAAGCATGGTTGGCTATCTTTTACCCATAACTGAGCAGCAATCAGCTGTAGCCATGGCTTAACATCAAGTTCGAGCGCGCCATCCAAAATAGCGTCATCGTCATTAATGTCATAACCACAAGCGCTAAGTGCAGCAAGGCGTTCATGGTCATTAAAGAAAACCTGCTGACCTTGGTAGTTTCTGTAATCGTATCCAATGCCTTGTAAATAGAGTAGTTGGTTTACACTGTCCATAGTTAACCTTACTTTTATATAAACTAACTCGTGGTACTAACTATGCTATTGTCACTACCAAAACCATTAGGTATATAAGCATCGGCTTGATGATCATTTTCCCACCGTTCATTATCAATTAAATAACGAAAATGAAATTCTTTATTTTTAGGGAGTCTAACTTTAGCGCGATAAGTTTTATCTTTTTTAATAAAGCGCATTTCCATCGGCTGCCAATCATTAAACTCAGCCACTAATTGCACTTTCTTTGCTTGTTCAACATTTAACTCAAAGGTAACTTCAGCTTCTTGTTTAGTTTTGAAAAATTTTTTAATTAACACCTTCTTACTCTCCTTAGTTCGAAACCCTAATCAATGGTCATAACCTAACTTGCTGTTATGACATTTTCATGACACCTATAAAAACGCCAAAAAAGTTAATATTTCAGCAAATGCTATGCGTCAATAAATAGTAGACCTAAATTGAAATTATGCTATCCACTTCATTTTTGCAAATAAGAATTATTACCAACTATTCATCAACAAGCTTTTAACGGAAAAAACTAAGCGTGGTAGGAAGTTAGGGTGATAAATGGGGCGTAGACCAAATACTAAGTCAAATTAACTAAGCACATGATAAGTAACAAAGTAATAGGCAGTTATTCAAAGTGTTATCAAAAAAAACAATGAAAAAATAGCTACCAACGATTTGATCTAACATTTATAGATTATTTAAGTATTAGCTAAGACGATTTTCGACTTAGCCAACACTAAAACTGGATATTAACAATTATGCAACAGCCAAATTACAAAAAGACAATAGGAAAGCAAGTGACGTTATTTCAGAGACTGTAATAGTTCACGAAAAGAGCCTATTGCATCGTGCGATAAAAGTCACATAACTGCTTAGCTTCACGCTCAACCGCATAATGTGCTAACACACGCTCTCGACCTGCTTGTCCCATTTCATCAAGTTTATCGGCATCAGCAAGTAATAAAGCCATTTTTTCTTTTACTGCAGCTAAATCGTTAATAGGAACAACATAACCATCAACACCTTCTCGAACAACTTCTGGCCAAGCACCTGCTTGTGAAGCTAATACTGCAGCACCACTGCTCATTGCTTCAAGTATGGTTAACCCGAAGCCTTCATTTTCACTCAGTGCAACAACAAGAGATAAGCTGCTAAATATTACAGGAATGTCGCTGAAGTTTTGTTCGCCAGCAAATACAATACGCTGAGATAAACCGGCAGCCTCTACCGCCTGCTTTAATTCAGTAACAAAGCTCTCATTACTTGATGAAATAGAGCCAACAATCACCGCAGTATAGCCAGGGTAATCATTTAATAGTTCAATACAGCTTTGCACAAAAAGGTGAACACCTTTTTGCTTTCTAACTCGCCCTAAAATCGCAATACCACGTTTTCCTGTTGGTATGTTTTCAGGCAATAAATTAAGTGATTGCCACGCTTCGCTTTTATTATTAGCCGGACTGTAAACATCGGTTTTTACGCCATGGTAAATAATCGCATCAGGCTTTCGGTGTAAATAACTAGCAGAGGCATTACACATGGCTAAGACAGCGTCCATTTTATCGGTTAGCCATAATGTAAGTCCTGAACGATAACGCTGCGCAGCACTACTAAAAACAATTTTTATTTTTGCCCGAAAAATATATTTTAATGTTAATGCTTGAATCATTTCATCAACACGACGTGCATGAAAAATACGAAACTTACCATTAGCCAGTGGTTTTCGGCATAGCTTAGCCACCGATAAAAAGCTTATAGCAAGAGAAGGATCGGGTAAGTGATGTTTCCCCATCACGCGTAAATTAATTAAATCACGTTGATGTGAAAGCACTTGTAACATGGTAGAGGTAACACCAGAAAAGTTAGAGTTTGAGTTACCAATAATGAGCTCGATTTCATTATTATTGTTCCTATCATTTTGCTCTGTTGTTGCCATATTTAATCTCAAAAAAGGGGAAGTAAAAATAATGGCTGATATTCTACTGTAAAATACTGCCACAGTGGCAAATATCTTAATAACCAGCCATAACCACTTCATTGGTGCGGCTATAGACTTGCCATAAGGCTATTTGTATAATCGTCAGCCATCAATGCCAGCATTCTCCATACGAGCACTATCACCTTGAGCAGAAATAAAGTTTTACAGCCTGATTTTAAGTTATCTTTTTTATTACCTAAATACTGGTTAACGTGGTTGGGAGTTTTTATTCTCTATAGCATTTCTTGGCTCCCTTACAAATGGCAGTTAGGTTTAGGCCGCTTTGTTGGTCGGTTACTGTTTAAGTTTGGTTCAAAAAGACAACATGTCGCTCTCACTAACTTAAGGTTATGTTTTCCTGAAAAGTCTGAACAAGAGCTACAACGCATACTCAAAACTAATTTTGAAAATGCTGGCATTGCTTTATTTGAAACTGGTATGGGTTGGTGGTGGCCTAACTGGCGTATAAAACGCAAGGTTAAAGTGAAAGGGTTTGAGCATATTGTAAAAGCACAGCAAGACAACCAAGGAATATTATTACTCGCTATGCACAACATGTGCTTAGAAATATGTGCCCGTGGTATTGGCTACACTCACCCTGTTGTTGTTTTTTACCGTCCTCATAACAACCAATTAATGGAGTTTTTTCAACACCGAGGTAGAGGAAGATCTAACAAATACATGTTAGGAAAACGCGATGTTAAAGGTTTAATTCGCGCCTTACGTGAAAAAGAATCTTGCGTTTATTTACCCGATCAAGACTACGGTCGTAATAAAAGCTTATTTGTGCCGTTTTTTAATGTGAAAGAAACCGCAACAACAACGGGCACACTTATTTTTGCTCGACAAAAAAACACCCGAAGCTTCATGCTAATTCCAAGAAGAAATGATGATGATAGTGGTTATACCATTGAAGTTTCTCCACAACTTGAGAACTTTCCAACAGATGATGACGTGCAAGATGTCACTCGCGTAAATAAAGAATTAGAGCAAGCAATAATGGTCAGTCCAGAACAATATATGTGGTTACATCGACGCTTTAAAACTCGTCCAAATCCTGACGATAAATCCTTGTATAAATAAAAATTAGTATTTGCCGATAACGACTTAAGAAAGAATAATATTGTATAACTATTATTCTTTGCATAGAGTATAGATAAAGGAAATAAGTTAACACTCAAGGGGTAAACGCTTAGCATGAATTTTTGGCTACGTAATTTAATACTAGGAGCTGTGCTATTAGCACTGGCGGTAGCATTTTTAGCTAACCAAGATTTGTTGCTCTCATTAGACGGCTCACTCGGGCAAACCAGTGAAGATGTCGCACCGTCCCCAGATCCTAACGCTGAAGCAACCGAAATTATAAAAACAACCCCAAAAGCTGTTAGCCCTAAGCCAAGCAACTCTGCTGCCGAGGGTTTATCAAAATTTTACGCGAATTTACATGGTGATATGAGTAAAGACGGCCCTCAAATACGTAATAATGTTATTTATTTGCCTGAACTAAAAGGGAACTTGGTTGAGCTTTTAGAAACACGCGGAAAAATGGTTAGACCTTACACCAAAAACTGGCAAGGTAGTATTGAGTCGAGACCTTTTAGAAAAGGTGAAACACTGAATCAAAAGCTTGCTGAATATACCGAGCAGGAAGGGGTTGAATTACTGTGGTGGTTAGATAAAGATTTCATTATTAAAGACCCTTTTCGTATAGAGAAAAATATACTCGCAACCGTATTTAAAGCGGCTAAAGCCATTGAAGGTCACTTTGAGTCGGGCTTATCTATATTTTTCTGCCGTAATCAACGTAGTATTGTTGTAGTAAAAACAGAGCCACACCCTTTTTTAGAAGAAGAGTGCGCGCTCCTTAAATCTGAAAATCCGTACTAGAGGCTGTTGAACTTTCGCGGTTAAATATTGTTCGAGACAAAAGCGTTTGTTGGTCATTTT
>NZ_JAHKPW010000028.1:0-11637 GCF_018860755.1 Colwellia sp. D2M02
TAAAAATGACCAAAAAACGTTGTCCGCTGCGATTAAAACGCTTTTATCTCTAACAAAATTTAACCGTGAAAGATCAACAGCCCATAGCTTATAAGTTATTGATTAAATAAATTTTTGGCATGTGTGATATTAATGCTAGATACACAAGCGAGCTTCTGTTCGTTTAACATCGCACTTGTTGAGTTCTTTACTCTTGTCATACCATAGTGTTCAGCGTTGTCTGTAACAGCCATTTTAGTTAATTTACTTACGTTCTCTAATTGCTCTCCTGCTAATAAACCTACCCACGCATCGCGCTTATTTTCTTTCGCGCTATAAAGTGCGATATCGGCAATATCGATAACTTGCTCCCAAGTAAACAGCTTAGGATGGTGCTGAGAGAATGGGTATGAAGCAAAACCAATAGAGCAGCTACAATGGATACTTTTGGTGTTATTCAAAACAAAAGTATGGGTAGCAACAGCTTTTCTGAAGCGCTCAATGACTGCGTTAATTTTATAACGGTTAACGTAGCGAGCTACAATAAGAAACTCCTCACCTCCCCAGCGAATTAAAAAATCCGACTCTCGAAAGGTTTGCTTGATTAATGTTTTCATTTGCACTAAAACATTATCACCTGCAGAGTGGCCATAGTTATCATTTACTTGTTTAAAATGATCGAGGTCGATAAGAATAAAAGTGAGATCATGCTCTAGGTTATTATCAATGTGATGGTTGACTGTATTTTCTGGAGCTGCCTGCTCAAGGCTAGCATTCATTTCATGATAATAACGATCTACGCGACTAATATCTTTATCGATAGATTGATAAAGAAAACGCCTATTATGTAAACCTGTGAGTTGGTCAAGTACGCTTATCTCTTTCAATTCTTGATTTTTATATGCAAGCTCTTTAGTGCGTTCTTTAACATTATGCTCTAATCGTTTTGTATATTTCCGCACCTGAAGCTGCCTAAAGGCAAATAACAAAATAATAAAACCAACAATCAACGCAATAATCGATAATTGTTGATGATAACGCTCTCTTTGGTGCTTTTGTTCTTGTGCTATTTTTTGGTTTTCATATAAGCTTTTCTGTAACGCACTGTCTTGCTCTAGTAATTTTATTTTTGACTCTTGTTGTTCTTTGCTAAATTGTGCTTCAAGTTGTAATACTTTACTGTCTCTAACTTTCTCATGCACTGCTTGTTGCACTAAATTATAGCGCTGTAAAAAGGTATAGGCGTTTTCATAATCTAACTGTTGGAAATAAGCTTGAGCAACTATTTTTTGTAAATTTGCTTGGTGCGATAAAAAGCGCGTATTGTAATTTTTGAGTAATTGCTGTTTGGCGATGGTAATTGCTTTAGTAAAGTTACCCTGTTGTAGGTAAGCCCTTGCTAAATATTCAAAATAGTTACGTCTAGTTTGTGCGGGCAGGTTTTCTAAGGTTGCTGAGGTTAATGACTCGAGATAAAGCAGTGCCTTGGGGTAATCTCCTAAAATGACGTAAAGCTGACCTAAATATACTTTTAAAGAGTAAGCATTGGCACTTGTTTTGTTAATGGTATGTAGTGCTTGATTAAGTAACGCCTTAGCTTGGAAGTAATTACCTAACATAAGGTAAACTAAGCCCTTTTCAATAAGTATTTCATTGCTTATGTCTTGATTGACCTGATTACTTAATAATAACGCACGATCATAGAATTCAAGTGACTCTTTATAGCGCTCAAGCTCAGAGTAGAGCTGCGCTAAATTTTGTAAAACACGTGTTTTTATCTCTGGGTTATGTAGTTTTTCGCTTAATTTAAACGCCTGAAAATTATATTTTAAGGCGTCAGAGTAATGCTCGTTACGTCTTGCGATCATGGCTTGAAAAATAAGTGTTTCTACTAATATATCGTTACGTTTAAGGTCTATAGCCAATTGCTTTAATATGGCTATTTTAGGAATTGAACGCATGTCTAAATCATTAGCGACATAGGCTTGCAGTTGTAAAAAACGTAACGAAAGACTTTTCTCTTTCGGAGAGTCATTTATTAATGACTCTGTTTTATCAATAACACTTTGAGGGTCTAATTTAATTTCATTAGCTAAGGCGCTTAAAGCCTCATCGTTTTGTGCATAGCATTTATTGTTGGGTATTGTGAACATTAATAAAGTGCTGACTATAAGTGATTTATAAATAACACTAATCATTTGGCGTCAACCGTTAACATAGTACTGTTTGCTAAAGACCAGCCTTTAACCTTTGAATTAATGAAACCTGCTTGACGATATAGTTTTTCTATTTCTCCACTTTCACGCATGATTTTAATTCCTTTATTTAAGGCATTAAACACTTGCGCTCCATTAGGGTGTTTTTTACTGACCACAAAATGACGACTGCCAGGCAGCATTATTTTAATATTAGGAATAGGAATATAGGTTTTATCATCGAACATTAAACTTAGATCTTCTTGTAAACTGAAATTGATCAGCATAGCGTCAACAACCTGGTACTCTACCATCGATAGCATGTCAATCCATGACCCCATAAAGTTTATCGTTTGTACTGGGCTATTATGTAACGCTCGCCAATCAGCGCCCCATTGGCTACTGGTAATAACTTTTAAATCTTTAAGGGTCTCCATCGTGGTCGACAATGCTTTTTTATTACTTCGGCTTGTATAAAATCCAGCTTCATATTCACCGTACCTAATTAGTGGGTCACTAATATATAAAGAGCCTTGATAATCCTTAATCATCTCAAACCATAATGTATTACCATAAAGTAAGCTGTCACCTTTAACTAAGGACGTTACTTCTCTTAGTGTTAAGGAGTCTTTTGGGTTAAAAGCGATAGTAGACTTTTCACCACCGAGGTATAGTGCTTTTTGTAAAATAATCATTTCGACTATTTCACGTTGAGAGCCTACTTTAGTAGGAGTGTAATCTTTAATGTCTATTGCTTTTTGTCCTCTAAGAGCTAGGTTATAACGTAACCTATAATCTTCAGCTTTGAGTATATCGGCATATATAACCGAATCAGCTAAAATTGCAGGACAATAAAGAAGACATAGGGTCAACAAAATACGACAAAAGTAATTAAGGGAAATATTAGAGAAAGTAAATTTCATTTAGACAACTGTATTATTTTTTAGATATTCAAAAAGTTTAATGAAAAATTAAAAAGGGAACCTCTCATTAAGTCATTACACTAAGCTTATTAAACTATAGATGTGAAGTACTTATGAAGCAAATTATGTATCGGTACACCTGATTGAAAAAGCGAATAAAACATTATTTATAGTATTTTGTTTTTTTGCATAAATAAACACAAATATCGCCTTTAAAGCATTATATATTTAGCTTAGTTGCATAAACATAATCAAGTGTACAAGAAAGTGTTCATCTACTGATTTTTATCTAATTATTTAGCCCGAGTTAATGAAAATATTACTCGCAATCGCCTAAATTTATTCATAAAATCCATTTCATAGTCTATCCTGATAGACACTATTAAAAAAATAAATAGTAAATTCATTTATTGAGCTTTTTTATCGACTAAATAATGACTTTATTAATACAACAACCAATTATTTCAAGCTTTCTTTTTAAAAGGAAACACTCATGGCGTTAGTGAACAGTTCTTCCTCGGTTATACTTAACAATGTAGCGAAACTTATCCAACAAAAAGTTGATAGTAAAACTGCTCCATTAGTTGAGCAGTTTGCCAATTTATTGTACGGAAAAATATCGTCTTTAGATTTATCAGATCGTAATGACAGTGATATGTATGGCGCGGCATTAAGCTTATGGAGTTCATTAAATGAACACAAAGATGAAACGCCGGTTATTCATGTATTTAACCCATCAGTAGATAAAAACGGTTGGAAGTCGAGTCACACCATTATCGAAGTTATCGTTAAAGACATGCCTTTTTTAGTGGACTCTATTCGTATTGCACTAAACCGTCTAGGGCTTTCACCACATTTAATGTTAAATGCGCCATTGAAAGTTGTACGTAATGAAAAATTAGATGTGACGGCACTATCGCCTATTGTTGACACAAAATTAAAAGCAACGTCAGAAGAAACTATCTTCTTAATTGAAATAGATCGACAGTCAGAGCAGAGTGAGCTTGATAATATTAAGTCTGAATTATTATCAGTGGTTGAAGATATCAGCTTAACCGTAAGTGATTGGCAACCTATGCTAGCTCGCTTAAAAGCCGTGATTAGTGAAGTGAGTAAAGCTAAATTACCCGGCGGTAAGCAAGAAAAACAAGACTCACTAGACTTTCTTAACTGGATGGCTGATAACAACTTCACGTTAATGGGTTACCGCGATTATGAAGTACAAGCCGTTAAAGGCGATATTTCGTTAAATGCCAATATTGGGTCGAGCTTAGGCTTAATGAAAAACTCAAAAGGTACCGCGACTCGACTAGTTTCAAGTTTAAGCGAACGAGGCCGAGAAGTTGCTCTAGGCAATAGTCACTTAATTTTAACGAAAACTAATTCGTGTTCACGGGTTCATCGTCCAGCGCAGCTTGACTATATTGGTGTTAAACGCTTCGATGATAAAGGTAACGTGATTGGCGAAGAGCGCTTTATTGGTTTATTCGGCTCAGCCTATTACACCAATAGCGTACAGAACTTGCCGTTTATTAGCTCAAAAGTTATGGCGGTATGTGACGCGTCAGGTTACGCCAAGGGTACTCACGACTATAAAACCCTAATCAATATTTTAGAAACTTACCCACGTGATGAAATATTGCAATCGTCAGTTGATGAATTATTACGAACGGTTACAGGCATTTTACAAATGCAAGAACGCGATTACTGTGGCTTATTTGTTCGTCGCGACGCGTTTGATCGTTTCTATTCTTGTATGGTTTATGTACCAAGAGAACGCTATAACACCAAATTACGTATTGATACGCAAGAATTATTACAACAGGCATTTAATAGTAAAGAAGAAGTTGAATTTACGACCTTCTTCTCAGAGTCTGTTCATGCAAGAACACATTACATTGTGAAAGTTAACTCGACTAAAGCAGATATTAACGTGAAAGAAATTGAAAAGAATCTAAATGAAGCTGCCCGTAATTGGGATGATAAATTAGTATCAGCACTAGCGGCTAATTACGGTGAAGCTGACGCTAAAGCACTTGGTCGTAAATATACCCACTTCCCACAATCGTATAAAGATGAAGTATTACCAGGTTCAGCTATTGTTGATATTGAAAAGCTAGAAAAGGTGAGTGCAGATAACAGCTTAGAAATGTTATTTTATCAACCGCTTGAAGAGAAAGCAGATAGTCGCTTTGTGAAATTAAAGCTATTTCATATTGGTGAGCCAATCCACTTAAGTGACGTATTACCAATGTTAGAAAACTTTGGTTTACGTGTTATTGGTGAAAGCCCTTACGCAATAAAAACGATTAACGGTGAAGTGAACTGGATTTTAGACTTTTCAATGCTCGTTAATGGCAATGGTAAGTTTGATTTATATAAAGTAAGAACATTATTCCAAGATGCGTTTGCTAAAGTATGGAGTGGTGATTTAGAAGATGATGGCTTTAACCGCTTAATTTTAGGTGCTGGTATTGAAGGTAGGGCAGTATCAATATTACGTGCTTTTGCTAAATACGAGCGCCAAATCGGTGGTCGTTTTAGCCAAAGCTATATCGAAGATACCTTCTCTAATTACCCGAGTATCGCTGAGTTATTAATTAACCTATTTAATTTACGCTTTGACCCGCAAAGTAAATTATCAGCAACGGCGAAAGAAAAAGCTATTACCAAGGTATTAGCTGAAGTAGAAAGCTCTTTAGATAATGTTGCTAACTTAGATGACGATCGCATTATTAGACGTTTTGTTGAAATGATTAATGCGACGATTAGAACGAACTACTTCCAAAAAGATGCTCAAGGTAATACTAAGTCTTATATTTCATTTAAAATATTACCAGAGCAAATTAGCGAAGTTCCTTTACCTATCCCTAAATTCGAAATATTTGTCTACTCTCCTCAAGTAGAGGGTGTGCATTTACGAGGCGGTAAAGTTGCTCGTGGTGGTTTACGTTGGTCTGACCGTCGTGAAGATTTCCGCACAGAAGTCTTAGGCTTAGTTAAAGCACAGCAAGTGAAAAATACCGTTATTGTACCTGTTGGTGCAAAAGGTGGTTTTGTTTGTAAACAATTACCAAGTGGCTCTCGCGAAGAAATATTTGAAGCAGGTAAAGAGTGCTACCGTACCTTTATTCGAGCATTGTTAGATATTACTGACAATATAGTTGATGGTGAAATTGTACCACCCAAAGATGTTATTCGCCTTGACGAAGATGATGCGTACTTAGTAGTAGCGGCAGATAAAGGTACCGCGACTTTCTCTGATATTGCTAATAGTATTTCGGATGAGTATAACTTCTGGTTAGGGGACGCATTCGCATCAGGTGGTAGCGTTGGTTATGATCACAAAGCTATGGGCATTACCGCAAAAGGTGCATGGGAATCAGTGAAGCGTCATTTCCGAGAAATGGATATTGATTGTCAAACAACCGATTTCACCTGTATTGCTATAGGTGACATGGCGGGCGATGTTTTTGGTAATGGTATGCTGTTATCAAAACATATTCGCTTACAGTCTGCGTTTAACCATATGCATATTTTTATTGATCCAAATCCAGATGCAGCAAGCTCTTACGTTGAACGTGAGCGTTTATTTAATACGCCAGGTTGTACTTGGGAAGATTATAACGCGAAATTAATTTCTCAAGGCGGTGGTATTTTTAGTCGCCATGTAAAATCAATTAAGTTAACGCCAGAAATTAAGAAAATGTTGGGTACGCAAAAGCAAAGCTTAGCACCAACCGATTTAATTCAAGCTATTTTAACCATGAAAGTTGATCTACTTTGGAATGGCGGTATTGGTACCTATGTTAAAGGTAGCAAAGAAACGCATTTAGAAGTGGGCGATCGCGCTAATGACGTTTTACGTATTAATGGTAAAGAATTAAAAGCAAAAGTTGTCGGTGAAGGTGGTAACTTAGGTTTTACTCAACTAGGTCGTATTGAATATGCTGCTAAAGGCGGTCGCATTAATACTGATGCGGTAGATAACGCGGGTGGTGTAGACTGTTCAGATAACGAAGTTAATATTAAAATTTTACTTAACACGCTAGTACAAAATGGTGATTTAACCATCAAACAGCGTAATAAAGTGCTTTACGATATGACTGATGAAGTAGGCGAATTAGTTATTGAAGATTGTTACCGCCAAACGCATTCATTGTCTATTACCGCTATGCGTGGTGTTAACCAACTTAAAGAGCAAGTGCGCTTTATTCATGAATTAGAACGTACAGGTAAGCTTGATCGTACCTTAGAGTTTATCCCTGATGATGAAGAAATTGCTGATCGATTAGCACAAGGCAAAGGTTTAACGCGCCCAGAGCTATCTGTGTTACTTGCTTACAGCAAAATGGTGTTAAAAGAAGACTTAGTTCATGATGAAATCACAACAAACGATTATCATGACAGATTGTTAATAACGGCTTTCCCTGAGCAACTACGTAATAAGTATCAAAATGAGATGCAAAACCATCCATTACGTGCAGAAATTATTGCCACTAAACTTGCTAACAAAATTGGCAATGATATGGGCTTTAACTTTGTTAATCGCATGCAAGAAGAGACTGGTGCAAGTGTTGCTGAAATAGCGAACTGTTATACTATTGCTAGTGCGGTGTTTGAACTTGAAAGCTTTTGGGAACAAATTGAAGTGCTAGATAATAAAATATCTACAGCTATTCAAACTGAAATGTTATTTCAATATCGTCGTACGGTACGTCGTGTTACACGCTGGTTCTTACGTCATCGTAATAAGTCGTTACCTATTGCTGAGTCAATTGCTCTTTATCAACCAACGTTTGCAACGTTGTCTGAAAAACTCGCTGACTTTATGATCAGTGATGAAATTGAAGCGCTAGAGCGTGTCGCTAATGACTTAGTTGAAGCAGGTATTCCGAAAGTTATTGCACAACGTATTTCACAGTTAAGTACACTGTTCTCTACTATGGATATTGCTGAAGTTGCCCAAGAAAACGGTTGTACTATTGAGCAAGCAGCTAACCTTTACTTTAAACTGGGTGCACGCTTAGAGCTACACTGGTTCTTAGACCAAATTACTCGTCAAGCGGTTGCAAACCATTGGCAAGCATTGGCAAGAGCGTCATTTAGGGAAGAGCTCGATTGGCAACAACGCTCACTAACTTCAGTTGTATTACGTTGTCAGTGCGATAAAGAGTTCTCTGCACTAGATCAACTACTTGATAAATGGATTGCAACTAACGAACAACCACTTGATCGCTGGAAGCATATTTTAACTGACTTTAAAGTAGGGCAAACGCACGATTTTGCTAAGTTCTCAGTGGCATTACGTGAATTAATGCTATTAAGCCTAAACTGCCAACCGGTTAGCATTAATTAATTATGGCTATTTAAGCACCAATAGCGTGAATAAATAAAGCTTGTTTTATTGATCAAATCCTCGCCTAGCGGGGATTTTTTTATGCTATTATGCAGCCATAATTTTTAGCGCGTATTATTTATCTATTGAGTAGGAACATTATGTTTTATCCAGCTATTCGCAAAGTACTTTTTCAGTTTGATGCGGAAACTATTCACGAACTGACGATTAAAGGTTTAAAAAGTACCGGTAAATCACCAGTTAATGTACTTTATAAACAATCGGTGTCAAACAAGCCGGTAACGGTTATGGGCATTAAATTTCCTAACCCTGTTGGTTTAGCTGCCGGTTTGGATAAAAACGGCGAATGTATTAATGCTTTTGCAGCGATGGGTTTTGGTTTTGTTGAAGTGGGTACCGTAACACCACGACCACAACCCGGTAATGATAAACCGCGTATTTTTAGATTACCTAAAGCTAACGCAGTTATTAACCGTATGGGCTTTAATAACAAAGGTGTTGATTACTTAGTTTCACAAGTACAAGCGGCTAACTTCAAAGGCGTGCTTGGTATTAATATTGGTAAAAATAAAGATACGCCTGAAGAAAATGCCAAAGACGATTACATTCATTGTATGCGTAAAGTGTATAACTTTGCTTCTTATATTACCGTGAATATATCATCGCCAAACACTCCAGGTTTACGCTCATTACAATACGGTGAAGCATTAAATGAATTATTGTCAGCCCTAAAAGCAGAGCAAACAGCGTTAGCCGAGCAATACGATAAATATGTTCCAGTTGCGGTAAAAATTGCCCCAGACTTATCTGCAGAAGAAGTTAATTCTATTGCACAGTCACTGATTGATAATAACATTGACGGTGTTATTGCCACTAACACTACGCTTTCTCGCGAAGGAGTAGAAGGGTTAGAGTTTGGCGATGAGCAAGGTGGCTTAAGTGGCGCGCCAGTAAAAGATAAAAGCACACAAGTTATTAAGCTACTTTCTCAAGCACTAAATAATAAACTACCTATTATTGGCGTTGGCGGTATAGCATCGAGTGAAGATGCGAATGAAAAGCTTCAAGCAGGTGCGAGTTTAGTACAAGTTTATACTGGTTTTATTTACCAAGGGCCACCATTGGTTAAAGAAATAGTTAACGGCTTATAACACTCTTCGTATTACTTTATACCCGTTATTAGTAAATAATAACGGGTATAAAGCACCTCTGAACTCCTTTCTAAATAATAAAACGCTCGCTTACATAATAGAGATAATGCTTTGTAACTACTATTATGAGCAATGTCTTTAACGCTTGTTATATACCATTACGACAATATATTAATAAACCAGCATTACATAGCTTACGCGCATCAGAGTAAAAAAAGTTGTCATGTGCAACTTAGATATTAATATCAATAAGCGGTGGAATGATTGTTTAAGTTTATGAGAAGCTTTAAAATTTAATGATGTGTACTTTATAAACGTATTAATTGTTTTTGTTACAAGTTGTTGCTTTTTGTGATGTGTTTTTACGTTACACTAAGCAAAGTAGAATCATCAAATAATAATTACTAAGAGAGAGGTTAGCGATGAGTGTCCTGAAAAAAAGTGTTTTAGTTTTAGCCGTAGCAACAAGTTTAGTTGCAGCAACCGTTAGTGTGGCTCAAGAAGCAACTTCACTAAAGCATGCTAATTATTCAACTGAATTACGTCAGTCGGTTTTTAGTCTTTTAGGTAGCAACATGGGACCATTAGGTGCTATGGCGAAAGGTAAAGCTCCTTTTGATGCCCAAAAAGCTGAAAAACATGCGCTGCGTATTAACCAGTTATCATTAATGATTGCCGATTACAGCCGTACTGATACCAGCAAGTTTGATGTTGAAACCGAAGCACTCGCTAAAATTTGGCAAGAAACAGACAACTATAGTCACCGTATTGAAGATTTAACTAAAGCATCTGCTGCGTTAATGGCAGCGGCTAAAACCAAAGATGAAGCGGCAACTAAAAAAGCTATTGGCGGTGTAGGTAAAACTTGTGGCGGCTGCCATGATGACTTTAAAAAAGATTAATGATTAGTAACCTTTTGGAATGCTAATTTCAAAAATGAAAACTCATTAATGAAGCACACACTTTGTGTATTTTGGATGTGCTGAGTAAAAAACCGATATGTTAATTTTAACGTATCGGTTTTTTTATGAAACGATGAACCTGAAGGGCATTAAATAACCTAACCTCAGGTTATTTAGAGCATTAGTATTTAAAACATTAGTATTTAAAACATTAGTAATAAAAATCTTCAATAACCGGTGCGTTTATTACCACCAACCAATAAATAAATGCTGCACAAACCAGTGCTAATATAATAGCGAGTATTATTTTTGAATGTGGAATTTCGGCCGAGCTGTCAACGTCTTTAGCATCTTTTTTACCCGTTAGCATTGGGGTAACTAAATTAAGCTTTTTTACTAACGCATAATAAGCAATAGCACCAATATGTAAGGCGATGGCAATTAGTACTAAATCAAAGGTATTATGATGTAAAAAGCTCATTAATTTTTCAGTGTCGCCAGAAACAACACTGTTGTATGGCCCTGTTGAAAAAACATCATTATCAATAAATAAACCGCTGATAGCTTGTACGCTCACCAGCACTATCATCAATATAACCATTAACGCGCCCAATGGGTTATGACCAGCACTGGGCGTGTTGCCTTGTTTGCTATCACGCTTAAATAAATAGTTTATAAGTTTTTTAGGGGAGGGGATAAATTGACTGAAACGGGCATGAGTTGGCCCGACAATTCCCCAGAGTATTCTAAAGGTTAATAAACCTAAAGCAACATAACCCAGCTGCATATGTATTTCTACTAGTTCACTGCCTTGCTCTGCGGTATACCACAAAGCCAAAATGGTCAGCGCAAAACTCCAGTGAAATATTCTTAAGGGTAAATCCCAAATTAAGTATTTTTTTGTCATGATATTTACCTCGGGGTTAAACATTCAACGTTATTAATTTTATTGAAAACGAATTGCTATATTTTAACTAACTTTATTAAAACAATCAGTAAAGAGATGTTAACTAACCTGAACTCGGATTAAGAGATATTTAACCAATTGAAATATAATAAAAAGCTACTTTTCTGAATCTCTAGCTTGATAATTTTTCTTAATTCAAGGAAAATTTCGCGTCAATAGCT
>NZ_JAHKPW010000028.1:11866-86014 GCF_018860755.1 Colwellia sp. D2M02
AAGAAGTTAGGAAAAGTAACTGCTAGAGAAACATTTATTAAGCCGAGCTCAGGTTAATTAAGCTAAAATTGAGTTGAAAAAAAACCACTACGTAATGAAGTAGTGGTTTCTATATTTGATTTATAACTGAAATTAAGTATTAGTAACTTTCGTTATGAACACTTAATACTGCACGGCCTGAAGGGTCAGCGTTATTTTGGAAACTTTCGTCCCATGCAAGTGCTTCTTGGGTACTACAAGCAACTGATTTTCCGCCAATCACACAATCTGCAGCAGAAGGCACAGGGAATTTTTCTTCAAAAATACAACGGTAGAAATAAGCTTCTTTACTATCTGGAGTATTTACAGGGAATCTAAATTCTGCACTTTCAAGTTGTTGATCGGTAACTTGTGATTCAACATGCGCTTTTAAACCGTCAATCCATGAGTAACCAACACCATCAGAAAACTGCTCTTTTTGACGCCATAAGATTTCTTTTGGTAAATAGCCTTCAAACGACTCACGTAAAATCGCTTTTTCCATTTTACCATTACCGCACATTTTATCTTCAGGGTTGATGCGCATCGCAACATCCATAAAGTTTTTATCTAAAAATGGTACGCGTGCTTCAATACCCCACGCCGACATAGATTTATTGGCACGTAAACAGTCAAACTTATGTAATCGGTCTAATTTACGGTTAAGCTCTTCATGAAACTCTTGCGCGTTTGGCGCTTTATGGAAGTATAAGTAACCACCAAAAATTTCATCTGCGCCTTCACCTGAAAGTACCATTTTAATGCCCATTGCCTTAATTTTTCGCGCCATTAAGTACATTGGGGTAGAAGCACGGATGGTTGTTACATCATACGTTTCTAAGTGATAAATCACTTCTTTTAATGCATCAATACCTTCTTGCTCGGTAAAAATAACACTGTGATGAATAGTGCCAATACTATCTGCAACCGTTTGTGCTGCAATTAAATCAGGCGAGCCAGCAAGACCACAAGCAAAAGAGTGCACTTTTGGCCACCAGGCTTCGGCTAAGTCATTATCTTCAATACGACGTGCGGCAAACTTTTGGGTAATAGCTGAAATTAATGATGAGTCTAAACCGCCTGAAAGCAATACACCATAAGGAACGTCAGTCATTAAGTGGCTTTTTACTGACTCTTCTAACGCTTCGCGAATTTTAGTGGTGCTGGTAGTATTATCTTTAATAGCACCATACTCTTGCCAGTTACGTTTGTAATAACGTTGTAATTCACCAACACGGCTGTCTAAAATATGCCCAGGAGGAAATTCGCTTACCGTTTTACAAATAGGCATTAACGCTTTCATTTCAGAGGCAACATAAAAGTTACCATCGCTATCATAGCCTGTATATAAAGGAATAATGCCAATATGATCGCGGGCAATTAAATAGCTGTTATCTGTTTCGTTATATAGAATAAACGCGAACATGCCTTGTAGCTTATCAACAAACTCAACACCAAACTCTTCATAAAGCGGTAAAATAACTTCGCAATCTGATGCGGTTTGAAAGCTGTAATCAACGTTCAAGCCTTTAGCTAAGGTTTTATGGTTATAAATTTCACCATTAACCGCTAAAACATGGGTTTTGTTTTCATTGTATAGAGGCTGTGCACCGTGCTCGGTATCAACAATCGAAAGACGCTCATGAACTAAAATAGCGTTATCGTTATTGTAAATGCCAGACCAATCTGGACCGCGGTGACGTAAAAGACGTGAACATTCTAACGCTGAAGGACGAAGTGCATCAGCACTTGTTTTTATATCTAATATACCAAAGATCGAACACATTGAAGCGCTACTCCTTTAATTTTAATTGGGTTTAACTCAATATGAGTTAATTGAATTTTTATGCAGGAAATTATTGCTATGAAGGGTATTATCTTGCTTTAACCTGATTTATTCACTTACTTCAATTGAAAATCAATCAAAAATACGAATAAATATGCAATAGAGTCACTTTGACAGTTTTGAAATAAAAAGCAATAGCAAAAACTAAAGTTTTTACACTAAATATTAATTTGACGTTTTTTAGGGTACTTCTAAGGCCATTATTTGGCTAGTAATTCGTAACAGCTTTTCTCGTTGCTTAGATAAAAAGGTGTAATAACTAAACTCGATATTTTGGTTGTTAGCTTGCTTTAAGGCAATGGCATGCGACAGATGTTTTTTACGGTGATACCTGCCAAGTTAGCTCAAGCTCATATTCAACTATTCGCCCTGCAATCGAAATTGCCAACTTTCAACCACCTTGTTGGTCAGTCGCGCAGCCACTTTATTTTGCCAGCTGGCAGAAAGTGTTTGTTGTTGACTTAACTTTTCTAAGCCTTTTTGATTAAGAGGATCACCGAAGAAAATCTTGCATACCTCATCAACAGTCATAGGGTTATTCACGCGCTTTATCAAAATCAAGGGGTCATTAACACTGACAATACCAGGGGTAACCACTCTATATAACCAGCCGCAGCGATGGTTCTCTTGCATTTTTTCTGAGAATCTCTCAATGCCCCAACGTTTATTGAGCTTAAAGCAAGGGGAGCGAGGTTGGCTTACTTCAATAACGGCATCCCCCCATTGATATTGGTCACCTAAACATACTGATTGCTCTGTCATACCGAAAGTACTGATATTCTCTCCCATTCCTGGCGCTTGCCAATTAATGGTATTACCGTAAATCTCTCGCCAATAAACATAATGCTCAGCAGGATATTGATGTAAAGCACGCTCTAAGCCGCCGTGGTGAGTTTTATCTGCACACTCATCACCAGCTAACCCTGTGAACGATAAATAAAGTGGCGTTAATGCGGCTTGTTTATTTATAGCGCTTTGCATATTGTAACATTGACTGACTACGCCACAATAAAGTGCATTAATTGAATGTGATAACACAATAGTCCTTCATATAAATAGAGTACTCAAACAAGCTTGTAAAATTGTTATAAGTTTAACAATCGTAAAGCTAATATCGTATAATCAACAATATACCGTGACCTTTATAAGTTTAACAACAGACATTTTATGAATAAAAATATATTACCTCCGTTTATTGGTGTTTTCGCAAGCTGGTTAGTTATTTGGCAGTTACATCGCTATTTATTAGTTGATAATTGCTTAGATATAAGGGGAAGTTTTCAATATAGTACAGGACAATGTTTACTTGATAATGGCGTTGTGCAGAGCGATGGTTTAACCTCCGTAATGCTAGTGACCTATTTTGCGGTAGGTTTTATTGTGGCGTTATTTGTCGCTACATGTGTTCGTAAACTTATTGCTTCTCGCGGTGATAAATAGCGTATAATTGTTGAATAAATTTTAAGAGTCTATTGAGTGTAAGTATGAGTGATATAAATAACAGTACAGAAACAATGAATGCGTTTTTACAACAAGTAAAGCCAACGCAAGTTTTTTGGGCGCTACAAGATAAAGCCAGTGAAGATTGGGTGGTATTAGACTCACCTAGTTTTGAAAATACTGATGTCATGCCATTATGGTCGACAGCAAACTTAGCTCAAGAGCATTGTATTGAAGAATGGTCTGACTACGTGCCTTGTGAAATTTCGGTGGCAGAGTGGTTAGAGTTTTGGGTTGAAGACTTAAATGAAGACGGGGTAATTGTTGGCGTTAATTGGCAAGGTGATGAGCAATACCTTGAAATGGAACTAGCAGAGTTTACCCAAGGGCTTGCGAGCATCGAGTCTTTTAAATAACGCGTAATACAAGGGAGTATCATGAACCAAAATATACAACAATTGGCTGAAGAGGTCGCTAAAGCTAATGATGCTTTTTACGCTAAATATCAGCATGTAGATACTTTGATGGGAATTATGGATAAAACACTCCGTCAACAGGGGATATCGGCTGATGCTATTACCATTGACTGTGTTGCGTTAGATAAAAAAATTGTTTTATTAGTTCATGATAATCAACCCGAAGTGGTTGATGTTGCATTAGGAAATAAAGCAGGAGAGATATTTTCTTCGTCTAAATATGAAAGGGAGCAGCTTGATATAGCTACTATTTTAGCGATTATGCAAACTAATTTTATTAACGCGTAGCCGCTCTTTTTCATACTTTATATTTTACTCTATACCGTTAATTTCAAAATGAAAACGCCGTTCATTGATGTCCATGAACGGCGTTTTTAACCCGTTACAGTCCTGTAACTTTCTACTTGTAGCATCACTATTTAATGATGAGTACGTTTTATACGCATTAAGCCAAGTAAAGCTAAGCCAAACATTGCAATAGTTGCTGGCTCTGGAATATTACGGCTTTGTAAACCAACAACAATATTATCAAATTCACCGGCAACACCAGTACTGGTTACCATGAATGAGTCAAAAGCAAAATCTTCAAACTTAATATTAATATATAAGTTTGATTCTAGGCCATTTTGATTACCTGGTGTACCTCCGCTTTGAGCAAGTAATGTTGAACCCAGTAAAGTTTCACTGGTGTTTGTACTTGAATCAAAAAAGGTAAAATTATTATAAGCATCAATAGAGCCCCAATAAAAACCTAAATAATCAATTTTATCACCACCGGTTAAAAAGCCTCTATAGTCAACAGTTACCGTATTACCTGTACCTTCACCAGGGGTAAAACCAAAACATGTTTTATCGCCAATAGTGGCGTGATTCCCTCCTGGAGGAGCACCTACACCGTGATCGTTACTTGTTCCGTCACCTTTAACACCTAAATTACCGGTAACACTGATTGAGCCAGAAGAGTTTACTCCACAACCTGCGGAGACTGCGTTTCCAATTTCATCTAACCCGCTCCAGTTAAAGCTTTTATCTTGGGGGAAGCCTTCAAAGCCGATCATTTTCGTGGCGGCATCAAAAGTTTCTATTAAGTATCCATTGGTTGGATCGATTTTGTTCGAGGCATCTACAAACGAGCTAGTTAAACCTGAGCCGTCTGTTGCCACTTGTCCACCGGTTGTAATGATTAAACCAGCGACTCCTTGATTCGCTGCTAACAGCAACGTTGTCCCTAATAGTGCTGATAAATATTTATTTTTTAGAAAAGCCATATCTATTCCTTAAAAGTATCAAACATATAGGTCATTACCAATAATGCATATACTATTCCTAAAAGTAATTAGTCACGAAAAACAAGCTATTAGTGACTTATGAGAATAGGGCTACCTTCTCGAGTGTAAAATAAACTGACAGCCTGATTGTTGAATAAAGCTGTCTGGCGTCAGCGTAAAGCAGAGCAATAATGTTAATATTGTTAGTTGCTGTTTTAAGTGTTTTATTGGCTATATGACAAGAAAGAAAGCTGCTATAATATCGCCTTGTTTTTTTGAACGCTTCAGTAAAATTTATTCTTTAACTGCTTTTAAATAAGCTATTCATTACTGAAACGTATAAAAATCAACGTGTTTATTGATAATATTTATCAGTATAATACTGCTATATTATTGGCTCATTAGTTTTTATTTAATATGAGTTCTTGCTATTTAATGAATATATTACCGATACAGTAAGTGAGCGTTAAATAGTTTTCCTGTAAATGTAACCGTTGATGCACCAATTTATACGTCATAACTCAATGACTAACGAGGTAATTAAAATATGAGTCAAGTAAATAAAAAAATGAAAGTTGCAATTATCATGGGGTCTCAATCAGATTGGCCTGTTATGGAAAATGCAACGACTGTGCTTAATGCTTTAGATATTCCTTATAAAGCTATGGTTGTTTCTGCACACCGTACACCAAAAAGACTTGTAGAGTTTGCCGAAAATGCAGAAAACGAATATAGCTTAATTATTGCTGGCGCAGGTGGCGCAGCTCACTTACCGGGCATGGCAGCATCAATGACTTGGTTACCCGTTATTGGCGTACCAGTAATGAGTAAAGCACTTAAAGGAATGGACAGCTTATTATCTATTGTACAAATGCCAAAAGGTGTTGCCGTGGCAACACAAGCAATTGGTGAAGCTGGTGCATTCAACGCAGGCCTTATTGCTGCACAAATGTTAGCGATGGGTAATGAAGATTTACAAGTAAAATTAAAAGCATGGCGTCAAGCACAAACAGATAGCGTAGCATGGGAGACAGTGTAATGCGCATTGCTATTGTGGGATGCGGCCAACTGTCTAGAATGATGGCGCTTGCAGGTATTCCATTTGGTATTGAATTTAGCTTTATCAACGATAGTGACAATGACGACACTCGTTGTGTTGACGGTTTAGGCTCTGTTGTGAAGTTAAGTGATTACTGGCAAGTTGGCCAAGATGCACAAGCATTATTTGATGCATTAGGAAAGCCCGATACAGTTTCTGTTGAAAAAGAGCAACTCGATATCCAAATATTACAAGCGTTAGCACCTTATACGCGTGTTAATCCATGTGTTGATGCTGTATTGGCTTGTCAGCACCGTAATAAAGAAAAATCACTATTAGCACGCTTAGGTATCCCTTCTTCACCATCACTTTATTGTGTTAGTGCCAAAGAAGCGATGGAGAAGCTTAAACTTCCTATGGTGGCTAAATCATGTAGTGATGGTTATGACGGTAAAAACCAATGGGTATTAAAAACACCCGCAGACGTTGAGCATTTTGATAGTTTAAACATGCAAGATTATATTATTGAAGCATGGATAAAATTTGAAAGAGAAGTGTCGATCGTTTCGGCCCGCGGTTTAAACGGTGCTATTATGCATTATGACATTACAGAAAATGAACACCAAAATGGCATATTGAAAAAATCCATTGCACCAGCTGCTAATGTGAGCGCAGCGTTAACGAAAAAAGCGCAATCGTACATGGAAAGCCTGTTAACTGAACTTGATTATGTTGGCGTTATGGCGATGGAATGTTTTGTACTCAATGATGAGTTAATCATTAATGAGTTAGCGCCACGTGTTCATAATAGTGGTCATTGGACTCAAATAGGCAGTGTTACCTGTCAGTTTGAAAACCATGTTAGAGCGCTTGCTGGCATTGAGTTAGGTAGCACACAAATACTCGGTAGTGTTGGTATGCTTAACTTAATTGGCACCGATATTCCTTCAGTTAATGAAATGTCACAAGCACTATGCGGCAACTCAAAGCTATATTGGTATAATAAAGTACCGCGCCCAGGGAGAAAGTTAGGTCACATTAACTTTTTAGCTGCAGACGCTGAAACACTAAGCCAAGCTATGCAACCGTTAGCTAAAGTAGTTTTATAAAAATACCATCGTTATTACATTAATAGCGGATTGAATGGGTAAGATAACAACGCACTGTTGTTATCTTACCCATTTTTTATGTCTGTTCCTTTCACCTGAGGGGCTTTTTATTTTTACTTTTTAATTTTTAATTTTTAATTCCCTAAACTCGATTTACAGAAGCCATTTCAATAAATTTCTATTTCCTATACAAGAGCTGACGATAAATTTTTAGCAACGAATTATCGTGACATTTTCTTATTCGTTTGTGTCTCATCATAGCCTGTAAAATATTTGTTACATCAAATTTTCAACCACTGTTTAGCTTAGACTAGTTTACGTTATTATTTAGCCAATATTATTGTACATAATTTTTTACGTCTGCGTTTTTAGCCTTATTCTGCTTAGCCTTTCGTTAAAGTGAATTCAACTAGATAATGGATTTATTACAACAACAACACGTTGACAGAAGAGAGATTATAATGACGGATAGTAAAAACCCTTTACAGCTTTGTGGTATTGAATTTACTGAATACGCTAGCCCAGATTCAGATTTTATGGAAAAAGCCTTTTATGGTTTTGGTTTTTCTAAAACTAAAAAATTCAAAGGTCGTGACATTGATTACTTCAATCAAAACGATATTCACTTTTTATTAAATAAAGAGAAAGCGGGTTTTTCAAAAGAGTTTGCTAAAAGTCATGGACCTGCTATTTGTTCAATGGGCTGGCGCGTTAAAGATGCTGAATTTGCATTTAATGAAGCGGTAAAGCGCGGTGCCAAATCGGCAGAGAATGAACCAAATAAACTGCCATATCCAGCTATTTTTGGTATTGGTGACAGCTTAATTTACTTTGTAGATAACTTTGCTGATATTGGTAAAAACAAAGGTTTAATTTACGAAGATGACTTTGAAGCACATGCTGAGCCAGTAATTAATGAAGACAAAGGCTTTTTAGCCGTAGATCACATGACCAATAATGTACATCAAGGTACTATGCATAAGTGGGCTGACTTCTATAAAGAAGTATTTGGTTTTACTGAAGTACGTTACTTTGACATTAAAGGTGTTAAAACCGCCTTGATTTCTTATGCGTTACAATCACCATGTGGCAAATTCTGTATTCCAATCAATGAAGGTAAGGGCAGTAAAGATAATCAAATTGATGAATACCTAGACGAGTATAACGGCCCAGGTGTTCAGCATTTAGCTTTCCTTACCGATGATTTAGTTGCTTCGTTAGATAAAATTGACCGTTCAATTATCGACACCTTGAATATCGTACCAGAATATTACGATGAAATTTTTGACCGCGTACCTTGGGTTAAAGAAGACAAAGATAAAATTCGTGAGCACCAAATATTAATTGATAGCCAAAGTGAAAACTCGTATTTATTACAAATATTTACGAAGAATTTATTTGGTCCTATTTTTATTGAAATGATTCAGCGTGTAGATGATCAAGGCTTTGGTGAAGGTAACTTCTCAACATTGTTTAAGTCGATTGAGTTAAATCAAATGGAGCGTGGCGTTTTATAGTTTGCCGTAGCCATTGTTTAATGTGTTAATAAAAAACCAGCATAATTGCTGGTTTTTTATTAATTTTTAATTCGCTTAAGTCTCTGCTAAAAAACTATGTATTTATAGTTTTACTTACCGTTAGATGATACTTTCAAGTCCTTTAATATGCCATCGTGTAAGTTATACACGACACCATGAACGGTAATATCTTGATTTGCACGCCATGCATTTTGTAAGGTCATGGTATTACTGACATTAGCAACTTGCTCAATAACATTTAGCTCACACAAGCGATCGACACGCTCTTTCTCGTCGGTTACCGCATCCATCTCTTGTTTATGAAAACGATAAACATCTTGTAAGTGACGTAGCCAGTTATCAATAAGGCCGTAGCTTTTGTCGTTAAGTGAAGCAATAACCCCGCCACAACCGTAATGGCCACAAACAATAATATGTTGTACTTTTAATATATCAACAGCAAATTGAATAACCGATAAACAATTAAGATCCGTATGAATCACTTGATTAGCTATATTGCGGTGTACAAATACCTCACCAGGTTGCATACCTAATAAATCATTAGCTGGCACACGGGAGTCTGAGCAGCCAATCCATAAATATTTAGGGGATTGTTGTTTGGACAGGTTTTCAAAAAAATCTGGGTTATCTTCCGTGATTTGTGCAGCCCATTTTTTATTGTTTTCAAATAAATGAGAAATATTGGTCATGTATGATTATACCTATACTAATGCCGAAGGAGGGGTAAGCCGTTAATTTACGCCATAGTAATGCGAAGTAAGTCATAAGTAAAAGTAATATTCGTACTAAGCGTAATCGTAGTATACTTACTAATAGTATAGTGTTGGCTGTGCCATCATCGATACTTATTAATTTTCAAGTTTTCAGGTTCAGTAAAGAGGAATATATGGCTACGGCGTGCGCATTACATATTTTAGTAAAAACAGAGAAACAAGCCTTAGCTTTAAAAGCGCAACTTGATGGCGGTGCTGACTTCTCGACATTAGCAAAGAAACACTCCACCTGCCCATCTAAAAAAAAGGGCGGTGATTTAGGTGAATTTCGTCGTGGTCAAATGGTAAAAGCTTTTGATGACGTTGTATTTAAAAAGCCAATACTTAAAGTACACGGACCGGTAAAAACAAAATTTGGTTTTCATTTAATTAAAACTATTTATCGTAATTAAATGACTAGCAGCTATGTAATTATTGATAGCTGCTTATTGTTCTTTTTTCTCTTCTTTATCTAGCATTTCATTACGCTTCTTAATGTCGGCTAATTGCTCTCGCGTTAAATTAAATTTTTTAGCCGATTTTCTAATTAAGAAAATCCCGCCAAGAATGCTGCCAAATATGAGTACTGTGATTATAATTTCTACGTATGACATAAACCCTCTGTTTATTTATGATCTGTTTGGTAATATAAAACTATTTTTATATTTTATATGCTAAAATTTCTTTTTTAAATTAGTGCGTTAGTATGTGTTCTTTGTAATAAGTATCTAACGATGCTTTCAACGAGAAATGTTTGTTTAACAATGCTTCTAAGTTATTTATTATATGTTATTAGTTGCTTATTAAATATATAACAAAGCAATTTTTCAATTGTGGTTATTAGGTTAAGCCTAATATAAAAATACTTTTTTAGGTTGTTTTTTAGTGCTCAATAGATATTTTTTTTAATAAAAACTCTTTCCTAGACTACACTTAGCTTCAACACCTATTTTTCATTAATTATTATCTTTTATACATTACCATTATGGGAGAGTAAGGCACTATGGCACGGAATAATCAAACATTAATAGATGAGGAAGTCTCGTTTTCTGAAAATGAACAGCTTATTTCGGTTACTGATACTCGCGGTGTTATTCTTTACGCGAATGAAAATTTTTGTCGGGTTGCAGGTTACACTCAGGAAGAGCTTTATCATAAAAATCATAATATTGTCCGTCATCCAGACATGCCTAAAGCCGCTTTTAAAGATTTGTGGGAAGAATTGAAAGCAGGAAATCATTGGCAAGGTATGGTGAAAAACCGTTGTAAAGATGGCCGTTATTATTGGGTTAGCGCTTATGTTACGCCAATGTTTGAAAATGGTGTCCTAAAAGGTTATCAGTCAGTGCGAGTTAAACCATCACAAGCATTAAAGAAAAAAGCAGAAGAAACCTATAAAGCATTAAACAATAATCAAAAGTCGATATCTGAAGCACAGAAGAATGTGATTAAAAAGTCTATTTCTTTTGCATCACTCCTTTTCATTATAACGAGTGCCTTTTTAATGGCAGGTGCTTTTTGGGGGGCAGCAACATTACTGGCAGTTGTTGTTTTATATTTATCATTATTTGATGAATTAGTGGTATTGCCTCGTTACGTAAATAAACAAAAACAAAAATATACTAGTATTTGTCGTCATGTCTATACGGACGGTGGCGCTCAGTCTGTACTTGAGTTTCAAGAAATTCTTTATCAAGCGCGCATTAGAACTATTTTGGGGAGAATGGATGATTCGTTGAGTGTTATTTCTAATGTTATTAGTAATCTAGGGCAGGCTATTATAGATACAAATGACAAAATGAATAACCAAAACCATGAAACTACGCAAATAGCGACGTCTATGAATGAAATGTCGACAACGATTGCCGATGTTAGTGAAAATGTTGTGCAAACCGCCGATAGAGTAGAGCAAATATATCAACAATGTGCGACTTCAAAGACGTTAATTTCTAGTTCAGTCAATGATATTTCAACGTTGCAAAATGATGTCACATCAGCCCATGATTTGGCCGAAGAGTTAGTAAATATTGTTGCTTCAATTAATGCGCAAATGACAGAAATACAGGGTATTGCTGATCAAACTAATTTACTGGCGTTAAATGCGGCAATTGAGGCTGCGCGTGCCGGTGAACAAGGTAGAGGGTTTGCTGTTGTCGCTGATGAAGTGAGAGCGTTAAGTGGAAGAACGCATAGCGTATCTGAAGGTATTAAAGACTCTGTGCATCAAGTAACCGCAAAACTTGCCGATGTTTCTGGGTTAATGCAAGGCAATATTAAAACCAGTCAAGGTTGCGTTGACTCAGGTGAAGCTGCTCATAATTCAGCGGAAGAGATATTTCAGCAGATGTTGTCTATTTCTGATTTAACTACGCAAGTCTCTACCGCATCGGAAGAACAAAGTGTGGTCGCTGAAGAAATTAACCGTAATGTTCAGCGTGTTGCTGAATTAGCACAGGAGTTAGTCGACTCAGATATACTTTCAACAAATATCGCTGCGTTAAATAAAGAGTCGGGTCAATTAACCGAATTGTCGAATACATTTACTCGTTAGTTGATGATATAAAACCAACGAAGGGTATACCTAAATTTATATGGATTTAAAACTTTGTTTAAATGAAAGCCTGCAAAACTCTGTTGCAGGCTTTTTTATTGATTTATATAGCTTTTGTTAAGATTTCCCTATGTTCATTGTGGCATTCTGTTAGTTACTACGCTCTTGGTTTCTGTGTTGAGCTAATTTTTGTAATTGCTTAGCTTGTTCATGTAAACTGATACGTACTAATGCTTCTCGGTCTTCTTCTCGAATGAAATGAAAAATTGCCTTGTGCTGGTAAGAGCTCTCTGCTGTATTTTCTTGGGCTGCACTGTCATCCGTTTCACTTGCCTCAATGACTTCTGCATAACAGTATAACGCGCAGTTATTATCTAAAAGGAAAAGTTTAACCTCTAACATTTGACCAATAGCAAAACATGCTGTTGCATTAAACTTTATACCACCACCACCAAATTCTATGCCTTGATACCTGTATTGCTCTTTATCTTGCTGACTGAGTATATAGGTGACCAATAGGTCAATTTTTTTTGCTTGTAGGTTTAAAAAATCAACCAGTTGAGCACTCACGCTGTTTAACGCTTGTAAAGGGCGTAAAGCACTTTGGTCAACCGTTGTTACATCGCTTGCTAACTTAAAAGGGGTTGGCATATTACTAAGAAAGTCATCAAAACTACTTACATCGGTTGTTAGCGGGTGAATGTTTAGCGTGAAGTTGTGCGCTATGGCGAAAAACTCGTGGTATTGCGCTAATTTTTGCTCAAGTGTTTTAGTGTTCATAGGTTAATTATTAGCTCAGAGTAAAAGGATACTGCCGCTCAAACCTGTGCCAGCAGTTATAACTATAGAGTGACTACAATAAAATAAAAGTAGTGAATTAATAGCGAATTTAAAATATATCACTTAATGATATCTTACACTAATTAACTCAAAAAAATGTAGTTGATATGGTATGCTGCTTTATCTTATTTATTCGCGAATAAACTTAATTAACCTCAATGTTTCAACCTATTAGTATCTTTATTGGGCTTCGCTATAGCCGAAGCCGTAGTCGAACCGGCTTTGTTTCTTTTATTACCTTCTTTTCTATTGTTGGTATTTTATTAGGTGTTACTTCATTAATTACCGTGGTATCGGTGATGAACGGCTTTGAAGGAGAACTTAAGAAGCGCATTTTAGGCATAGTGCCTCACGTTGTTATTAATGATGTTGATAAAGTACAGTCATTTTATGCTGCCAATGAAAATAATACTCAAGCCAAAGCGTTATCAAACACTTCGCCATCATGGCAACCCTTAAGACAAGGCTTATTAGAGTTCCCTCATGTGCTACACGTTAGTCCATTCCTTGAAAGTGAAGCCTTAATTCAGTCTCCATCAGGGTTACAAGGTGTATTAATGCAAGGCATTGAACCTATTTATGAGCAAAATAATATCATTAATCAAGATATGGTTATTGGCTCACTCAACAGTTTAAGCGATCAGCCTTACACCATTGTTGTTGGGCAATCATTAGCGCGGCAACTTAAAGTGACTTTAGGTGATGAAGTTAGGTTAGTTTTGCCAAATAAGAGCGTTTTTACGCCAATGGGTCGTATACCAGTACAGCGTGTTTTTACCATTGGAGGTATTTTTAATGTCGGTTCACAAGTTGATGAAAGCATGGTTTATGTTAGTAATAAATATGGCGCTAAACTGCTAAGGCGTAAGGGCGACGGTATTGATAAACTGCGCTTATATTTAGACGATGCCTTTCATGCTAATACGGTCGTAAAACAGTTATTACTTGCGCAGCAGGCACCAAATAATAAACAGACACCAGTCATGCCACAACACCACCTAGCGAACACTTTGCCGCAAGAAATAACCTTTAGCGTATGGAGTGAAAGCCAAGGTGTATTATTTTCTGCGGTGAATATGGAAAAAAACATGATGTGGCTAATGTTAAGTTTAATTGTTGCTGTGGCAGCATTTAATATAGTTTCAGCGCTTGTGATGGTGGTTATTGATAAGCAGGGTGAAATAGCAATATTACAAACATTAGGCTTTACCCGCGCAGGTGTGGTTAAAATATTTATTACACAAGGTATGGTGAATGGTTTATGGGGTATTATTCTCGGCAGTGTTTTTGGGGTATTACTGACGCTGAATTTAAATAGCATTATTACAATGCTTGGCGTTAATTTATTAGGTGTTGGCGTGCAACATTTACCCGTAGAGTTAGTTTTAAGTGATGTGTTTACTATTGTTTTATCTGCACTGGCGATGAGCTTTATTGCAACACTATATCCTGCTTATAAAGCATCAACCACGCTACCTGCTGAAGTGTTGCGTAATGAATAGTTACTTTGTGAATGGTTATTTAATGAGTAATTATCATACTCCACCCAGTAAGAACAAAGTACCATTGTGCTTACTTATGCCATTATTAAGTTGTTCTCCGTTATTGTTACCCGTTAAGGTTTAAAAAATGAGTAAAGTATTACGTTGTTGCCAGTTAACTAAGTCGTATAAACAAGGCGATATTGAAACTAAAGTGTTAGATAACTTAGCCTTAGAGGTTGAAAAAGGTGAGTTACTCGCTATCGTTGGTAGCTCAGGTTGCGGTAAAAGTACTTTTTTACACCTTGCTGGCGCACTTGATGTGCCTAGCTCAGGGCAAGTATTGATTAATGATATTAATATTCATCAATTGTCAGATAAAGAACGGGCAAAATTTAGAAATCAACACATTGGCTTTATTTACCAATTTCATCATTTAATGATGGAGTTTAGTGCGTTAGAGAATGTTGCTATGCCGCTATTAATCCGTGGTGACAAACCCAAAAAAGCACAACAAGCTGCTAGCCAAATGTTAGCGCAGGTAGGGCTGGCACATCGTGAGCAACATCGCCCATCACAACTGTCAGGTGGTGAACGGCAACGTGTTGCTATTGCTAGGGCTTTAGTTACACAACCTTCATTAATTTTGGCGGATGAGCCTACCGGTAATTTAGACAGTGAAACTGCAGAACAAATCTATCAACTAATACGCAAATTAAATCATGAGATTGGTACGAGTTTTGTTGTAGTAACCCATGATCTAGCTTTAGCAAAGCGCATGGACCGACAAGTAACATTAAGCCATGGCAGTTTGGCTGTGAGTGATGACAAAAGTGTCCTTAGTGATGTTATCAAAACTACTAGTGTCTCTGGAGATAGTTCAGTCAATGTTTAACTCGTTAAGTTTGTTTTTAGGCTGGCGATATATTCGTAGTCGCCATGGCAATGGCTTTTCTGCATTTATTTCTGCCTCGTCAACGATTGGAATTGCTTTAGGGGTAATGGTTCTTATTGTGGTGCTAAGTGCGATGAATGGCTTTGAGCGAGAATTATCACAAAAGCTATTGTCGATAGTACCTCATGCTGAGTTGGTTAGTGTAAATAAACCCATTAATAACTGGCCGAAGAGTATTAAATCGTTACAAAATCAAGAGCACATTATTAGTGCCGCCCCAGTGATTAAGATGACAGGAATGCTACAACATGACTTACACCTAAAAGCGATTGAACTCCGTGGTGTTAATACCTTATTAGAGACACAAGTGTCGAGTATTGAGGATTATATTGTTGCAGGGGATTGGCATGGACTGAGCGATAACCAAGCATATGTGTCCAATACAATAGTCTTAGGTAGCGGCGTTGCTAAAAAGCTTAATGTTACTGTAGGCGATAGTATACAGCTATTATTACCTGCGCCTAAACAAGCTAATGATGTAAAGCAGGTATTTACCGCACCAGTTACAAAAACCGTGACAGTCGTTGCTATTTTTAAGTTTGGCGGCACTATTGATGAAGCATTAGCATATATTTCGTTAGAGCAAGCGAGTGCATTAATGGGCTACCAAGAAGGGCAAGCACAAGGGATCCGTTTACGTGTTGACGATGTTTTTGAAGCGCCAGCAATTGCACGTAGTGTTGCCTATAACTTTAACCATTATGTTTATATAAACGACTGGACCCGAACCCAAGGACACATATTTAATGATATTCAACTAGTGCGACTCGTAATGTTCATTGTACTGATTTTGGTGATTGCTGTTGCCAGCTTTAATATTGTTTCGACACTGATTATGGCAGTGAATGAAAGAAAAGGGGATATTGCTATTCTAAAAACCATGGGGGCAAGTGCGCCAGTGATAATGTTTTCTTTTATCATTCAAGGCTTGTTCAATGGCATACTTGGTTCATTAGTCGGTGGTGCTTTAGGTGTTTACCTTGCTTTAAACCTAACTGATTTAATCTCCTCTATTGAGAACTTCTTTGGAACAACTTTCCTTTCAGGTGATGTTTATTTTATTAATCACTTACCAAGTGTATTGCACCTGTCAGATGTTTATATCACTATGTTAACAGCATTGATAATGAGTTTTTTGGCTACTATATACCCTGCATGGCGAGCAACAAAAGTTGAACCTGCGCAAGTGTTAGGGCAGCTATAAATGAGATAAGGATTAAAAAGATTTTTATTTCATTTGTTACTTTGTTTTGAATAAATTGAAGACAAAAAAAAGCCCGCAAAATATGCGGGCTAACTTAAAAATAAGTTATAGAAGGAAGTTAAATTTCCAAAGAACATGTCAGAGAGAATAAATAGTAAGCTATAAATTCAAGTAATCTTGTTAGTAATTTCTCTATGGGAGTTAAGAAATTATTGCGCTAACTCAGAAAACAAAGCTATCTTAATAATTAAGTACCAGCTTCACAAACTAAAAAAAATATACTTTCGCATTAGAAAAACTAATGTAACTTTTTTAATGTTTCTTTGTTTGTGGTGGCTAAATAACTATTCATAAATAATTATTAATTACGAGTATTTAAGCAAAATAGAGGCATATTTATTTTTAGTTGAACAATTGTGCCATGATGATTTACTTATTAAGTAAAAAAATTATTTTCATATTATCAATTGTTTTTACTTTTATTGTGTGATTTTTGAATTAAATGTTGTTTTTTAACTCGAATTTAAAAGAAAATGACATTATTATTTTTTAGTTATTGTTAAATGTTCTAATCACCTGTTTCCCCAATAAGTATTATTATCGAAAAATGAAGTTTACCGTAAGCTTTAGAAAAGCGACCCATGATGACATTGATTTTTTATTATCGTTAAGAAAACGATCAATGACTAAGCACTTACTTGTTGCTGGCATTAAAATGACTAATGACCAACATATGGAGCGAATTAAAGAATTCTATGCTCAAAGCCATATTATTTTAGTTGATCGCAAGCCGGTCGGTTTATTAAAGCTTGGGGTGGTTGCATTAAATGATATGGAGAAAAGTTTACACATTCGACAGTTGCAAATTATGCCAGCATTTCAAGGGAAGGGAATAGGTAGTGCGGCATTAGATGTGGTGAAAAAGCGCGCGCTGCAATTATGTTTACCGATCACCTTAAATGTTTTATTGAAAAACCCCGCGAGAGCGCTATATCTTCGCCATGGCTTCCAAGTGGTCAGTCAGAATAAATTAGAATATCAACTGCGTTGCTCACTTGAAGTCATCGCCGCGTAAAAATACACTGACGATAGCTTTAAGTGATAAATTAAGATAATAAATGCTAGCTAAGCTGTGAACATTTTAGCTAGCAATGGCAGAGTAAAACCCTTACTTTTAAAAAATAAGTCCTTTGCCTTTAACTAGATTAGTATCTATACGGCTTGGTGTGATTTTTCCGGTTACTAAAGGCGTTGTTGCCGTAGCCAAGGTTTTTATAACTTGCTGCATAGAGTTTAAATCAAGGCTATTAATATCATCGGTTACTTGATGATAATGCTGGTCTTTGTCAAGTTGGGTGCTACTAAAGCTATGCGCTGGTACACCTAACCTAGCTAAAGTTGCATTATCAGAGCGGTAAAATAGGTTTTGCTCTGGGTAAGGGTCGGCATAAATCTCCTTACTCTGTTCTTTTAAGGCTATATTTAACTGCTCGCCTAAGGTTGAACGCTCCATTCCTGTCATCCAAACAGTACCAGCACCGAATTTAGCCGGCTTACCGATCATTTCAATGTTAATCATTGCGGTAATATCGCTCGGGTTAAGTTGAGCGGAGAAATATTTAGAGCCAAAGCCGCCAATTTCCTCGGCGCTAAACGCAGCAAACATTAATGTTCTTTCATTGTTATTTACTTGCTTGAAATGGTTGGCTAAATTAATAATAGCTGATACGCCAGAAGCATCATCATCTGCGCCATTATATATCTGCTGTCCCATACTTTGATGTGAGCTTTCGTCGCTGTGATTGCTTTTATGCTCATCAGGGCTAATACCGCCTAAATGATCATAATGAGCCGAATAAAGTACAATTTCATCAGGTAATGACTTACCTGGTAAGACACCAATCACGTTACTAATTTTAGTCGTGTTGACGTTAGTTGTTCCACTGATAGATAAGCTGTTTATCGTGGTGGTATCGGTTACTGCACCAACAATTATGCCACCGCTAGTGCTTTCGTTTTCATTAATAAGTTTGTTGAGCCCACGTGCAAAATAAGCTTGGTAGCGCTTAAAGGTTTTTTCATGACTAGGGTCTACTAATACTAAATGCTGACCTCCTTGTTGATTAATATTGCCTAAAATCGTTCGCAGGTTATCGTCTTTTTTAATGACGTGAATGGTAAGGTTGGCGGTATTTTCATTCCAAGTAAAGTCACTAACGGTACTTGCCATAGTTAATACATCAGCGCTAAGTGTGTTGTTATTGATGACAACGGTTAAAGATGCAGGTGTTATTGATTTTATTTGGTAATATTGTTGGAAATTATCGGTATTGTTTGCTGGCACTAAACCAACTTGCTGATAACGCTGAGCGATATATTGCGCTGCTTTTTCAATATCTTTTGAAAAGTTACCACGGCCATTAAGCTCGTCGCTCGCTAAATACGTAACGTCTTTAGTAATTTGGGTAAGGTTAATGGTGTTATCTAACGAGGTTTCTGTCGCTTGAAGTGCTTGAGTTTGCTTATCGCTTTTCTCTTCGTTAACACAGCCAGTTAATGAAATACTAAGCGCTATCGCTAAAGACAAACGTTTTATATTATTATTGTTAAATGAAGGTGACATAAATGGGCCTTTATTTGATTTCAGGTTAGTTTAGGTAAACGCGCTATAGTACACATAACTCTTTTGAGTGAAAAGCTTAGCGACTTTATTGTAATTTAATTGTTTCAACCAGTACGGTTTCATCGCCTGAAGAAAGCCATAATTGACCGTCTTGTATACTGCATTGAAATTCCATGGTACGACTTAGTAGTTTAACTAACGCATCACAAGTTTCAGCAGTGAACTGTTCAATGCTTAAACGATCAAATTTTTTCAGATTGCTTTGTGCTTGCCCCCACCATGTTGAGGCGCTTGCTCCATAACAATAGAGTTTGACTTGCTTAGCTTGATTTGATGCCTTTTTTAAACGCTTTTCATCAAGCTGACCTAGCTCAATCCACAGCGCTATTTCATCACTGTAATTTACTTGCTTAATGGCGGCTTCATCTTCATCACTTAATCCTTTGCCAAATTGTAGATCTGGGTGTGCATTTAAAATGTACGCGATTAATCTTACCATTAAGCGTTGCTCGGTTTCAGATGGATGCTGAGCAATGGTTAACTGAATACTGTCGTAATAATTACGATCCATATCGGCTAAGTCAATGTTTGCTTTGTATATCGTTGCTTTAAGTGCCATGAGTTTTTTAATAGAAGGTGTTTATAATTGGCAATAGTAGCAGTTAGTCTGCCGCTTGCCATTACATTTATCAAATGAATAGCTAGGATAAGAGTAATTTATTTAGTTTATAAACAGCTCAATGCTAGAGTGGATGTTACTATGATTATTTATTGTTAAATATTTTGAGGATTATATGTCTATTTCATCTTTTTTCCCGCCACAACGTACTTTAATGGGGCCTGGTCCGTCAGATGTTAATCCTCGGGTTTTATCCGCACTCGCACGACCCACAGTAGGGCATTTAGATCCAACCTTTATTGGTATGATGGATGAAGTTAAAACGTTGATTCAGTATGCCTTTCAAACAAAAAACACTTACACCATGGCAATTTCTGCGCCTGGCTCTGCGGGAATGGAAGCGTGTTTTGTTAATTTATTGACCCCGAACGATACTGTCGTTGTCTGTAAAAATGGTGTTTTTGGTGCACGCATGGTTGAAAATGTTACGCGTATTGGCGCTAAAGCAATTGTTATTGAGGGCGAGTGGGGCAGGGCTGTTAATCCACAGCAGCTCGAAGATACTTTAAAACAAAACCCTCAAGCGAGCGTTGTTGCTTTTGTGCATGCTGAAACCTCAACTGGCGCACTTTCTGATGCTCAAGCTCTATGTAGTATTGCTAAACAGTATGATTGTTTAACGATTGTTGATGCTGTTACTTCATTAGCAGGTGTTGAATTACGTGTTGATGATTGGGGAATTGATGCTGTTTATTCAGGCAGTCAAAAATGTTTATCGTGTGTGCCTGGCTTGTCACCAATCAGTTTTAGTGAGCAGGCAGCAGAGCTGATTAAAAAACGTAATGCGCCCGTTCAAAGTTGGTTTTTAGATCAATCGTTAGTAATGGACTATTGGTCAGGTCAAGGTAAGCGTAGTTACCATCATACCGCGCCAGTAAACTCTCTTTATGCCTTACATGAGTCGTTAGTAATATTACAAAATGAAGGGTTAGAACAAAGCTGGCAACGTCACCGTACTATGCATAATAAATTAGCGGGTGGTTTAGAACAGTTAGGTATTAATTTTATAGTACCTAAAGAGGAGCGTTTACCACAGCTAAACGCAGTATATATTCCTGAAGGTGTTGATGATGCTGCGGTGAGACATACATTATTAAATGATTATAATTTAGAAATAGGAGCTGGTCTTGGTGCTTTTGCGGGTAAAGCATGGCGTATCGGTTTAATGGGTTATGCTGCGCGTAATGAGAATGTAACCTTGTGCTTAGCGGCACTAAAAGATACCTTACCTGCATAATACCTAATCTTCTGCACTTAAATACTGTTCAAATAATTAAAACTATATACACGCACTATGTATAAATAAATGTAGTGCGTGTATTGTTAACAAATTATTAGCTTGGCTTTACCAAGTGCCAATATTCTCCATTTCGGCCCAAGGTGATTGAACAGGCAGCGCCCCGCCTTTTTGTAGCAGTTCAATTGAGATCCCGTCAGGAGACTTAATAAATGCCATGTAGCCACAACGTGGTGGTCTATTAATAACGACACCCTCATCTTGTAGCTTTTGGCAAAGCTGATAAATATCATCTACTTGAAATGCTAAATGACCAAAGCTTCTACCCGTTGGATATTCTTCTGCAGAATCCCAATTGTAGGTAAGCTCAACTTCTGGTGCACCTATTTCTGTTGCTAAATACACTAGCGTAAACTTTCCGTCAGGATACTCACTGCGTTTAGTTTCAATAAGACCGAGTTTATTAATATAAAAATCAAGAGAGGCATCTAAATCTTTCACTCTCACCATAGCATGTAAAAATTTCATTGTTTTTCCTTACGTAGGACAGAAGACAGGGGCTGCTGCCAATTAATCGCACTATTCTTATTTAAAAGAGAGGTAAAAATACACGTTAAAGTTAGCTAATTAATTGCAGCACTAACCCTCGTTGCTTTATAACAATAATTGACTTTTTTCGCTAGCGTTAGTAGATACATTTGAAGGAGTAATAGTAAGTTATGCTCGTATCTAACAAACTATAGAGTTACCTATTATAATTCTCTATTTATTAGTTGAGCTGTGATAGCGACATAGCAGCCTAATAAAAAGGTGAAAAATAAGAAGAAAAACTTTATTTTGTGTTATTTTTTGCTTAGATTATAGACACACTTAAATAAGTCCTGAATAAATGTTAAATAAGTGTGCCTTATATAATATGTATTGATCTAGGTCAACAAACAGAAACAGACAACAAACTAGTATTAGCTTCATTATTTTGATTTTAAATACTGTTACTGTAAGTACGGTGTTTATAAATATAGCTTATCTCATCATAAACCGTAGAGAGCCAATATGAATAAAGCAATATCACCTGAGCAACAGCAAAAACATGAACGAAATACCTTTATCTTTTTAGCGGTATTTTTAGCACCTATTTTATCCGTTATTATTGTCGCAGGCTTTGGCTTTGCGGTGTGGATCTCTCAAATATTCTTAGGTCCTCCGAGCGCATAATCGTTGTTCTCTTTTAAAAGAAACAAGTCAGATAAGCCTGAACGTTTGGTTGATCCTGCTCGGCGTCGTTTATTTAAAGGGCGTGTAAAAACCGAGTCAGTATTACGGCTACCTTGGGCTATTAATGATAAAGCCTTTACAGAGAGTTGCACTCAATGTGGCGATTGCATTGATGCGTGCGAAACAAACATTATTGTTAAAGATGAATTTGGCTTTCCTAAAGTTGATTTTACATTAGGCGAATGTACTTTTTGTGATTTGTGCATAACTCATTGCCAACAGCCATTATTTGTTAGTAGCTTTGCTCAGCAAGAGAGTTTACCTGCACAACTCAATAGCCAGCCACAGCATATAAACCCTTTGGTCACTCGTATTCATGATCCACAAATAGCAAGTACTGCTATTGAACCGCACAGAGATAAACCTTGGCCGGCAACGTTAGAGATAACCGATAAATGTTTAGCTAAAAACAATATTTATTGTCAAAGCTGCCGTGATGAATGTGAGCCTAACGCCATAAAGTTTGTTTATCTCAATTCAAGTATTCCAGAGCCTACTATTAACGAAACTGATTGTACTCAGTGTGGTGCTTGTATCTCAATCTGTCCACAAGAGTCATTGGTGTTGGATTTTAACGTATGATTTTTATACAGAACACATACTGTGTAGTGAATATTATAAACACAGTGAATTAAGACGAAGAGGGAATATGACAGACAATATAAATACGCCCACCGATGAATATCATGTTGCAAGCTTAGTTGCTTATTGTATGCAAGATCAAATAGGCGAAGTAACCCAAGCCATTAATGCTATTGAAGGGGCTGAAATTCATGCAACCAGTGTGGAAGGAAAAATTGTCCTAACTTTAGAGGGAGAGAGCCATAAAACTATTGGTAAAAAAATGGACCAATTAAGAATACATCAAGGGTTAATTAATTTATCTCCTGTTTATCATCAAGTTCTTGATGAAGGTCAATAAAAAATACTGGTAAAGGCATAAACTAGGATTAAATTTAACGTTAACACTACTGTGAACTTAACTGTAAGCGCCAATAATTTATAAAAATAATAGTGGCTTGGAAATTTATCAAGCTAAAACCATTAAATTGAATCGAAGAGCAAAGGAAAGGTGACCCAATGACCATTAATCGCCGAGAGTTTATTAAAGCTAATGCCGTTGCCGCGGCGGCGGCTGTCGCAGGTGTATCTGTACCTGCGATGGCATCAAATTTCATTACCAGTTCAGACCTTACTAAGCTGAAATGGGACAAAGCCCCGTGTCGTTTTTGTGGTACTGGTTGTAGCGTTAATGTCGGTGTAATGGATGGCAAGGTTGTTGCGACTCACGGTGATATCAAGTCGCCCGTGAATAAAGGCCTTAACTGTGTTAAGGGCTACTTTCTTTCTAAAATAATGTATGGGAAAGATAGACTTACCACACCTTTATTACGTATGACTAATGGGAAATACGATAAAGAAGGTGAGTTTACACCCATTACTTGGGAGCAAGCATTTAATGTTATGGCTGAAAAAGCCAAAGACGCTTTACAAAAAAACGGTCCGGAAGCATTAGGTATGTTTGGGTCTGGACAGTGGACAGTGCAAGAAGGCTATGCTGCGGTTAAGTTAATGAAAGCAGGCTTTAGAACAAATAATATTGACCCAAATGCACGCCACTGTATGGCATCGGCGGTTGGCGGCTTTATGCGTACCTTTGGTATTGATGAGCCTATGGGATGCTACGATGATTTAGAGGCGGCAGATGCATTTGTATTATGGGGTTCTAATATGGCAGAAATGCACCCTATTTTATGGACTCGTTTAACCGATCGTCGTTTAAGTGCACCACATGTAAAAGTGGCCGTTTTATCGACTTTTGAACATCGTAGCTTTGATTTAGCTGATAATGGTATGGTATTTACGCCGCAAACCGATTTAGCTATTTTAAATTATATTGCCAATTATATTATTGAAACCGGTCGTGTAAATAAAGATTTTGTGAATAAACACACTAACTTTAAGTTAGGTGAAACTGATATTGGTTACGGTTTACGCCCTGAACACCCTTTAGAGCAAAAAGCTAAAAACAATGGTAAAACTGCGGGCAGCTCAACATCGATTAGTTTTGATGAATACGCGAAATTTGTTAGCACCTATACCGCAGAATATACGGCTAAGTTATCAGGTGTACCCGAACATAAATTGAAAGCGCTTGCTGAGCTCTATGCAGACCCTAAAATTAAAGTAACATCATTTTGGACGATGGGCTTTAACCAACATACTCGTGGAGTGTGGGCTAATAACTTAGTTTATAACATTCACTTGTTAACAGGAAAAATATCCACGCCAGGTAACAGTCCATTTTCATTAACGGGTCAGCCTTCAGCTTGTGGTACCGCACGTGAAGTTGGTACATTCTCTCACCGTTTACCAGCTGATATGGTTGTAGCAAACCCTAAGCACCGTGCAACCGCTGAAAAAATTTGGAACCTACCTGAAGGCACTGTGCCTGCTAAACCAGGTTATCATGCTGCACTGCAAAATCGTATGTTGAAAGATGGCAAATTAAATTTCTATTGGGTGCAATGTAATAACAATATGCAAGCAGCAGCTAATATTAACGAAGAAGGCTATCCTGGTTATCGTAACCCGAAAAACTTTATAGTTGTTTCTGATCCATACCCAACGGTAACAGCACAAGCGGCAGATTTGATTTTACCGGCAGCTATGTGGGTAGAAAAAGAAGGGGTTTATGGTAATGCCGAACGTCGAACACAATCTTGGTATCAAATGGTAGAAGCGCCAGAAGGGGCTAAGTCTGATTTATGGCAGTTAGTTGAATTTTCAAAACGCTTCAATATTGAAGAGGTTTGGTCAGAAGAGTTAATTGCTAAAAAACCAGAAGTACGAGGTAAAACATTATTTGATGTGCTTTACAAAGAATCATCTGTTGGTAAATTTTCATTAGATGAAATCCCAGAAGATAGATTAAACCATGAATCACGTGAATTTGGTTTTTATATTCAAAAAGGTTTATTTGAAGAGTACGCTAGTTTTGGTCGAGGTCATGCTCACGATTTAGCGCCGTATGACAGATATCATCAGGAGCGCGGCTTACGTTGGCCTGTTGTTGATGGTAAAGAAACACAATGGCGCTTTAAAGAAGGTACAGACCCATACGCTAAAGCGGGCAGTGGTTGGGATTTTTATGGTCACAAAGACGGTCGCGCGGTTATTTTTGCTCTACCTTATGAGCCACCAGCTGAATCTCCAGATGAAGAATACGACTTATGGTTATCTACAGGCCGTGTATTAGAACATTGGCACTCTGGCTCAATGACACAGCGTGTTCCTGAGCTTTATAAAGCAATGCCTGATGCTTTGGTTTATATGCACCCTGATGATGCTAAAGCACGTAATATGCGCCGAGGAGATTTAGTGAAATTAATTTCTCGCCGCGGTGAAGTGCAAACTCGTGTTGAAACGCGTGGCCGTAATAAACCGCCTAAAGGTTTAGTATATATGCCTTGGTTTGATGCTAGCCGTTTAGTAAATAAAGTTACTTTAGATGCTACCGACCCGTTATCTAAGCAAACGGATTTCAAAAAATGTGCTATTAAAATTGTGAAAGTGTAGGAGTCTGTTATGAAAAAATTTAACTTAATAACCATGAGTAGTTTATTAATAATGACTTTGGCGCCGTTATTTTATGTAAGCACAGCGATAAGTGCAGATAAAGATACCATAAATACTGTGGCAACATTACGAGATCACACTAAGGTTGATGAACAAAAAACACCCAATACAATACCTCAAGTGATGAACAAGGATATAAAACAAACTCGTAACTATCCTATGCAACCGCCGGTTATCCCCCATACAACGCGCAGTTATGAGGTGAATACAAATAGTAATAAGTGTATGTCGTGTCACTCACGTCATCGCACTGAAAAATCACAAGCACCTATGGTAAGTGTTACTCATTATATGGATCGCGACGGTAACTTCTTAGCTGAGGTGTCGCCACGTCGTTATTTCTGTAACCAATGTCATGTCACGCAAGTTGATGCTAAGCCGTTAGTTGAAAATACTTTTACTGATATGCATAGCTTAATGAAAAATAAAGTTACTTCAGCTGAGAAAGATTAGGAGCACTAATGAAAAAATTATTTCTAATTGGTTGGCGCACCTTAAAAAAACCTAGCGCTTATTATAGTTTAGGTACTTTAGTAGTTGGAGGCTTCATCGCAGGTATTATTTTTTGGGGTGGTTTTAACACCGCTTTAGAAGTGACAAATACGGAAGAGTTTTGTATCTCTTGTCATGAAATGGAAAATAATGTTTATGAAGAGCTCAAAACGACCATTCACTTTACCAATCGATCTGGAGTACGTGCAACATGCCCTGATTGTCATGTTCCACATAATTGGACTGATAAAATAGCCCGTAAAATGAAAGCTTCAAAAGAGGTATGGGGTGCTATTTTTGGTACTATTAATACGCGAGAGAAGTTTTTAGTGCATCGTAGACGGTTAGCTGAAAACGAATGGGAGCGCTTAAAAGCCAACGACTCATTAGAGTGTCGTAATTGTCATAATTTTGATTATATGGATTTTACCGAGCAAAGTGAACGTGCAGCAGTACAACACTCTGGTGCTCTAGCATCAGGTGAAAAAACTTGTATTGACTGCCATAAAGGTATTGCGCATCATTTACCTGATATGAAAGGCGTCGAAGGCTGGTAAAATAGCATTCACATTATGATTAAAAACCTAACATTGTTAGGTTTTTTTTTGCTCATTATTTGCCGCGCTATTTCACTAGCCTACACTCGGGTTATAAACCTAATACAAGAGCAACTAAACAAGGCTGCGTTTTTAAATATGTTTGATAACGAGTATAAACAGCAGGGCTTAATTTTAATTTCATCTCTTTTTCACATACTTGAATCATATTTTCGCTTAAATATAAGGGCGCGAGTATTGGCTGTGTAAAGCAAACCAATGGTTGGTGACTATTCTGTACATGTTGAAGTAATAAACGCGCAATACCTTGGCGCTGATGTGATTTAGCGACAACTAAGCCATGTAAAAAGTATTGTTCATTGGTAGGTGTTAATTGAGAAATAATAACGCAAGCAATAATCACATTTTCACTTTTGATTAAGTAAGCTTGATCCAATCCGATAAACCGTGCTGAATACTGCTGGGATTTATAAAAGCGTAATATCGCTTTTTTATCGGACTTTAGCGCTTTGGTAATGCTTAAATCGTTAATGTAGCTCACTTGTGCTATTCAGTTTTCTCTTTGAAATCACATAAATCTTCAATAATACACGAGCCACATTTCGGTTTACGCGCCGTACAAGTATAGCGACCATGTAAAATAAACCAGTGGTGTAAATTGAACATAAATTCTTTTTTATTGGGGGTGTTTTTTATGATGGCTTGTTCGGTTTGTTCAACGGTTTTCCCTTTGGCATAGCCTGTACGATTAGCTAGTCGTTGTATGTGGGTATCAACAGCGAGAAAATAGTTACCTTCATTATCTTTGAGCCAACCAAAGGCAGTATTAAGTACTACGTTTGCGGTTTTACGGCCGACGCCAGGAAGCGCTTCTAAAGCGGCTCTATTTTCAGGTACTTCACCGCCGTGTAAGTCGACTAACATTTGGCAGGTTTTTATGGTGTTTTGCGCTTTGGTGTTAAATAAGCCTATCGTTTTTATATACGACTTTAATCCATCTAAACCTAAGTCGAGAATGGCTTGTGGTGTATTAGCAACAGGGTAGAGCTTGTCTGTTGCTTTATTAACACCAACATCTGTTGCTTGTGCAGAAAGTAGTACAGCAATCAATAACTCAAAGGGAGTGCTGAAGTTCAGTTCTGTTGTTGGTGTTGGGTTATCATCGCGCAAGCGAGTTAGCATTTCTACACGGGTATTTCTATTCATAATATTGTTATTGGCTCTCTATCAAATCAGCGTTATTTATATCACTATTAAGAATCAAAATTAACACGTACTCGTTCAATGGTGCCGTCATGGGTATTAACTTGCGCTTTTTTCATTTTTGCATCGATAGCATTTTTAATGGCAATTAAAAAGCCCATCGCAATAAAAGCCCCTGGAGGTAAAATGGCGAGTAAGAATTGGCTATCAAACTGCATAACTTCAATACGCAAACTACTCGCCCAATCACCTAACAGTAAATGCGCGCCATCAAATAATGTTCCTTGTCCTAAAATCTCCCTTATTGCCCCTAAAACAACCAACACTAAAGCAAAGCCAATACCCATCATAAAGCCATCAAAAGCCGCTTGTTTTATTGGATTTTTAGAGGCGTAGGCTTCTGCTCGACCAATAATGGCGCAGTTAGTGACAATGAGCGGTAGAAAAATCCCTAAAGATTGGTAAAGACCGAAGGTATATGCATTCATCAGTAATTGTACACAGGTGACAAAGGCAGCAATAATTAGTACAAAAATTGGAATACGTATTTCTTTTGGTACCCAGTGACGTATAGCCGATACGGTTACATTGGAGCAAATGAGTACTAATAGTGTTGCTAGCCCTAAACCTAGTGCATTAGCGACTGTGCCGGTAACGGCAAGTAAAGGACATAAGCCTAATAACTGTACTAAGCCTGGGTTGTTTTTCCATAAGCCTTGAATAGCTAATTCTTTATATTCAGCATTAAGCATTGCTTTTTTTTCACTACTTTGACTTGCATTAGCCGTATCATCATTGATAGCGGTTTCATTAATTGCTTGAGCAGAGGCATTATTGTTGGGAGTTTTAGTGCTCATTAGTCACCTCTGTATTTTGGGCATTGCCATGGGAAGTGTTTTCTACGTTACTTGTTTTTTCAATATTACCTGATGGTGAGGCTAGTTTGCAGGTATTAGGCTGCGTCAGTAAGCTCTGCTGATTATTTTTAAAGTAGCTGAGCGTATTTTTAATACCATGTACTACGGCTCGTGGTGTAATTGTTGCGCCAGTAAATTGGTCAAACATACCGCCGTCTTTAACGACGCTCCAGCGCTTATCATCATTAGATATTAAGGTTTTACCATTAAATTTAGTGATCCAGTCATGTTTGGCTATTTCTATTTTATCGCCTAGTCCAGGTGTTTCTTGATGTTTTAATATGCGAACACCGCTAATCGTGGCATCAATATTAATACCGACAATAAAGTCAATATTACCGTTATAGCCATTCGGCGCAGTGCTGGTCATTGCTAAGGCTACAATTTTATTATTTTTGCGAGCAACATATGCTGTTTTGACATCGTTAGTGCCCAGGAAAGGTGAACTTACGCTAATACAGTCGTTTGCTATGTCGTTATCGTAACGTGATGGTTCAATAATCGCATGTAGTGTATTAAGGAGTTGCTGTTGCTCTTGGGCTTTAATTTTATCTTGGGTAAGTTCATTTACCAGCGCAACTAGACCCGTACAAGCAATAGCAAATAACGTTAATATTTTGCTGTTGTTAGACACGGCTACTGTAGTTGCTGAAACAGTTTTTGTTTTTTTATTTGACATAGTAGCGTTATCCTTTGGTATGACCATAGGTGCGAGGTCGTGTGTATTGGTCAATTAAAGGGGCAGCCATGTTACATAATAAAATAGCAAAGGCGACGCCGTCAGGGTAACCACCAAAAGTTCTAATTAAATAAACGAGTAAGCCAGCCAATAAGCCGACAATAATACGGCCTTTGATGCTGGTTGCGCCAGTTACAGGATCAGTCAGAATAAAAAATGCGCCAATCATCGTGGCCCCCGAGAGCCAATGAAACATTGTTGATGGGCTACTATCTGGGTTGATGCTGTAAGCAATAAATGAACAGATAAATATTCCTGCTAAAAAGCTGACAGGCGTTTGCCAAGGAATCATTTTTTTAATGATTAAGTAAATACCGCCGATGACAAATCCAGCGTTAATCCATTCCCAACCTAGCGCAAAGTTATCGCCAAATACATTTGCTGTCATGCTCTCATAAACGGTTAAACCAAGCGTTGTGTTGGTTTTTAATGTATCAAGTGGCGTTGCCATGGTGATGCCATCAATACCTGTACGTATTTGCTCAACTGAATAGCCCTCTAAGGTAAAGCCTGTGAAAATAGCGGAAAGTGTATTAGATAAATTAAGCTCAATATTAAGTAAGCTTAACGGCGGTTGCCATGTGGTCATTTGAAGAGGAAATGAAATAAGTAAAACGACATAACCTGTCATCGCAGGGTTAAAAGGGTTATGGCCCAAACCACCGTATAGTTGTTTAGCAATACCAATAGCAAAAATAACACCGATAACGGTAATCCACCATGGCGCTAGAGCAGGTAAGCATATACCTAGTAATACTGCGGTGAGTATGGCACTTCCGTCAAAAAGCTCTTTGCTTATGGGCTTGTTACGTAACGCTAAAATAGTAAACTCACACAGCAAGGCGGTAAGTATTGCTAAACCAATATGTATTAAGTTTCCCCAACCAAAAAAGTACCACTGAGCGAAAATGCCGGGAATTGCGGCATAAATAACGTGTCGCATCAGTTGTGATGTTTCGCTCTGAATGTGGTTATGTGGCGAGCTTGCTATCCAAAAGGCCATAAATTATGTTAACTCTTTTTGTGTATTGTTATTAGCGTTGTTACTGGTATTTTCGTTAGCCGATTTAGCTAATTTTTTCGCTTTTGCTTTAGCAATCGCAGCGGCTATTTTTGCTTTCTTATCATCAGCTTGATTTTGAGTCTTATTGCTGGAGTCAGTATTACTTGGGTCAGTATTACTTGAGCCGATGTTGTCGCTAATATTTGGCTCATGACTCGGCTTTATTGCCGCTTTTTTTTCTGATTTAGTTAAAGTCGTGTTATTAGCGTCAACGTCAGCATTCCCCGATGTAACTTCTAAATCAGTAGATTGATTTGCTTGAGTTGACTTGGCTAATTTCTTCGCTTTTGCCTTAGCGATTGCTGCAGCTATTTTCGCTTTTTTATCGTCTGCTTGACTATTATCCGATTGAGTAGCAGGGATCGGTGCTTCTGTTGACGCTTCATCGGTTGATTGAGTTATTGATGGCGCACTTTTAGCTTCTTTTTTCGCTTTTGCTTTGGCAATTTCAGCAGCAATCTTTGCTTTCTTATCATCAGGCTTTGAGGCAACACTTTTTGTATTGTCAGCGGTTGACTCAATCGCACTGTCTTGAGGTGGTTTATCCTCGGTAGTGTTTGCATTATTGCCACGGTCCTTCGTTTGATTTTTCTGCTCTCGCTTGGCTTTAGCACGGGCGATCGCGGCAGCAACTTGCGATTTTTGCGTATTATCTTCAACGTTGTTTTCACTTTTGCTACTCTCTGGAGCAGCGGCCGTTGTTGTTCCTGCTTTTTTGGCTTTAACACGTGCTAAAGCAGCAGCTACAGCAGATTTAGCATTCGCAGCTTCTGGCGTTGCTTTATTCATTGCCGCTTTTCGAGCCGCTGCAGCTTTTTTCTGTTTTTCTTCTCGGGCTATTTTTTCTTTTTCAAGTCTTAACTTTCTTGCTTCAAAGCGTACTTTGGCTTTTTCAGCCTTAATATCAAGAATCTGCTGCTGACGTATTTCTGCTTTAGCTATACGGTAATACTGTACTAAAGGAATTTGGCTTGGGCATACATAAGCACAAGCGCCACAATCTATACAGTCACGTAAATTAAGCTTCTCTAACTGCGGATAGTCTTTTGCTTTGGCACTCCATTGCAGCTCTTGTGGTAATAATTGACTAGGGCAAACTACCGCACACTCGCCACAGCGAATGCATTCAACTTCCTTACTTTGGCGGTCAAATGCGCTAGGCATTTCCTGCTTGCTGGGAATTAAAATACAATTACTGGTTTTAATAATAGGTACTTGCTCAGACAATACACCAAAGCCCATCATAGGGCCGCCCATAATAACCGGTTGTTTACCGCTTTCTAATGGTTGTGCTGAAAATTGACTGAGCAAAAAGTCAATGGTAGTGCCTAATAGAACCCAAGCATTTTGCGGCGTATCTAAAGCTTGTCCAGTTACGGTAACAACACGCTCAATTAGCGGTGTATCATTTATTACCGCTTGACTAATCGCAAAACAAGTAGCGACATTTTGCATAATAATACCGCAATTTATGGGAAGGCTACCGCTAGGTACTTCTTTGCCAGTTAATACTTTTATTAACTGCTTCTCGCCACCTGTAGGGTACTTGGTTGGTACCACACAAACATGAATATGTGCTAAGCCCTTTGTTGCTATCTCCATTGCTTTAATGGCGTTTGGTTTGTTATCTTCAATGGCAATCAAGATGTTTTTTGGTGCTATTACTTGTTTTAGTATATTAATACCATCAACTATTGCCTGACTTTGCTCAGTCATCAATAAATCATCGGCTGTTATATAAGGCTCACACTCAGCGCCATTAATAATGAGGAAATCAATATTAGCCGCTGAGTTTGTTTTTATGTGCGTAGGAAAGCCCGCACCGCCCATACCGGAAATGCCGGCATCAGCAATTTTTTTAATTATTTCACTTGAGGAAAGCTGCTGGTAATCTTGATTTTTATTACGCTTTATCCAAGTATCTTTACCGTCAACATCGATAAATAAGCACAGCTCACTTAAGCCTGAAGGGTGAGCAATAACAGATTTTTTAATGGCCGTGATTATACCGCTGGTTGGAGCATGTATCGGCAATGCCATAGGATTAGACGCTAACGTTAAAGGCTGACCTTTGAGTACTTTGTCACCCACGTTAACGAGTAAATCACCTTCACCACCAATATGTTGCTGTAACGGCACAATAAGCTGCTTTGGTAAAGGTAGTGTTCTAATGGCTTTAGTTGCGGTTAATGCTTTTTGTTCAGGTGGATGAATGCCGCCATGAAATGACCAAAATTTTCCAGAGGTGATTCGTTCAAGAATAGATTGCACGCTGATCTCCTAATCTATTTGTTTGACGGGGATACTATTGATATCCCATTGCCAATTTTGCGTCGTCTCAGGGATAACACGCATTTCTATACAATCTACGGGGCAGGGAGCAACACATAAGTCACAACCCGTACACTCATCAATAATAATGGTATGCATTTGTTTGGCTGCGCCAATAATGGCATCAACAGGGCAGGCTTGAATACATTTAGTACAACCAATACAGTCTTCTTCAATAATGAAGGCAACTTTAGGGCGGTTATCTTGCTCATGACTTTCATCAAGCGGTTGTACTTCAACCCCCATTAAATCGGCAATTTTTTTAATGGTATCTTCACCACCCGGAGCACACTTATTAATGGCTTCACCGTCAGCTACTGCTTGTGCATAGGGTTTACAACCAGGGTAACCACATTGTCCACATTGTGTTTGTGGTAAAAGTGCGTCGAGTTGATCAACAATAGGATCCGCTTCTACTTTAAAACGAATGGAGGCAAAACCAAGAAGTGCACCGAATAATGCTGCTATAACGCCAACAACAGCAATGGCGATAAGAATACTCATGTTAAATTTTTACCAAACCAGAAAAGCCCATAAAGGCGAGTGACATTAAACCAGCAGTAATCATTGCAATAGCCGCGCCTTTAAAAGGAGAAGGAACATCGGCATTCGCTAATTTTTCACGCATTGCTGAAAACATAACTAAAACTAAAGAAAAGCCTGCTGCGGCGCCAAAACCATAAACAATAGACTCAAAAAAGCTATGTTGTAACCTTAGGTTAAGTAGTGCAACCCCTAATACGGCACAGTTAGTGGTTATTAAGGGTAAAAATATACCTAATAAACGGTATAAGTTTGCGCTGGTTTTATGTACTACCATTTCTGTAAATTGTACGACAACGGCAATCACTAAAATAAAACTAATGGTTGTTAAGTATTCTAAGTTCAGCGGAATTAATAAATAGGCAGTCACCAAGTAGCTTAATAAAGAGGCGATGGTCATCACGAACATAGTTGCAAATGACATGCCGATAGCTGTTTCGGTGCGTGAAGATACACCCATAAATGGACAAAGGCCGAGAAACTGTACCAAGACAAAGTTATTAACAAGTACAGTACCAACAAGTAGTAGTAGATAATCAGTCATTTACTTCAAAGGTCATTAAGTTGGTGAATAATATGGGCGACATTATCCTTTGTTATGACTGATTTAACAACACACTAAGTAAAGGCTTTTCATATTTTTTATAGGTAATGTTGTTGTGATAAATAGGTTAAAATAAATAATACATTTTAACCTATTATTTTTTGATGATTATTTATTCTAACGGCGTTGGTTTTCCAACATAGAAACCTTGGCAACCATCAATAAATAGTTTTTCTAAAGTGTGCTTTTCTTCTTGACTCTCAACACTTTCAGCTAAAACATTAATACCTAAGCGATGTGCTAAATCAACCATTAAACGTAAAAAGTATTGGTTGTTTTTATCATCGTCAATATCATGGGTATAAGAGCTATCCATTTTGATGTAATCGGGGGTTAAATCTCTAAAAAATTTAAATGAGGTCATGCCTAACCCAAAGCGCTCAACAGTTACCCGAGAACCAACACGGTGTAACATATCGACAAAACGTTTACTATTTTTTATATTTTGCTGTAACCCCACTTCCGTTATTTCAAACACTAAACGCGGAGCTGCCAGTGGCTCACGTAATAATTTACGCTCTAACCAAATCATAAAATGCTCATCATTTATACTACGAGCGCTAATATTTATACCAAAACTCTGATCTAACATGTTTTTATCAATAATTTCTGATATTACGGTATCAATAATTAATTTATCAACGGCAATGATTTTATCAAGTTTTTCGGCCATAGCGATAAAAGAAGCGGTGGGTAACATGTCATCATGTATATTAAGAAAACGAGCTAACACTTCACCATAGACTTTACTATTACGACCACTAGGTTGTATTGGCTGTAATAATAGTCGTATGCGTTGTCCTTCAATGACACTATCAATTTCCTGACGCCAATTTTGATTGCCATGATTAGTGTTATCGTTAGTGAATATTCCCGAATCTTTTTGAGAGAACCATGCGTTTGTTTGGTGTGTTTGCGCAACGCTAACACCCGTATCTGCTAGCGCTAAGAGCTCGCCTAATGGTTTACTTTTATCAAAAAACACTAAGCCAGTAAAAGCGACAGATTCAAGATCGCTAATTTGTTGGTATTCATTAAACTTGGTTGTGAGCAGTGTTGCGTATTCTTCTGCTGCTTTAAGCTGTTCATTAGGTAGAATAGTGGCAAAGTCAGAGCTGTTTAATCTAAAGAGCTTACCTAATGGGTGAGAAACAAGGGCATTTTTCATGATTTTAGCTACTTTGCTAATATAATCATCGCCTGCGTTATAACCTTGTACTTGGTTAATTGTTTGTAATTCAGAACAACGGGTAATAAGTAATACACCAAACTTAACAGGGCTTTCTTTTACCACTTGCTCTTCATAGAATTGCACAAACATATTGCGATTATCCAAACCCGTTAAACTATCTTGATTTGCTTTGGTCTCTAACATTGAATGGTTTTGTAACTGTGCGGTCATTAATGACTTTATTTCAGCGATGCCTTTCTGCAATGCTGGTATTTTTAGTAAAATATTATTTTTCGTGTCGGTGGTTAGTGCATCATTAGTATTTAAGGTTGATAAGTCATGCTTGATTTGGTCGCTGATAATGTTAAATAATTTGGTTTGAATAACATATTGGCGCCAAGTACTAATTAAAACAAATGAAACTGTTAATAGTGTTAAAGCGATAGCAATATTTATTAATAAGGTAAGTTGTTCTTGGTTATTGATTTGATAAGTAATAATAACTCTTTGTTTTTGTAATAATAGCGTTAAATTTTTTTCTTTTGGTATGTAGATAGTAGCTTTCTTTATGCTATTTGGATCACTATATGAAAAAAGTTCAGTATTTTTATGTTTAATCTTTAAGGATAAAAAGGGAGTTGTTTGTCTTAATAAATTTCCAAGTTCATTTGCAAAATCTATAGAAATAGGCTGTTCTTCATTTAATTGAAGGCTCATCACATGAGAAATATTTTGAATGACACGTTCTTGTTGTTTATCGTCAATACTAACAAAAGTTGGCAAAAAGTAAAACGCGATAACTGCAACAGTACCGAGAAAAACCAATGCTAAAAAGATGTTATTAATTAGTAACCTAGAAAATTTATGCATGATGAAATTGAATGCTCCATTTAAACACTATCAAAATTTATACTTGCATAACTTAACTATCGCTTACCTAGAATCCCCCATGATAAATAATAGGGTTGCTCATAGAACTACATACGCGATAAAACAGTTGAATAGTACGCAATTTATACACATTATAGTAACTATACTAACATATTGTAAAATAGATATTAATTTATGAATATTGCTTTTCATAATTTAACCTTCATTTCAGGTTAAATACCTTCCTCGATATAACTTAAGCTGCTTGCACTTCTATATGCTTAGATATATAATCATGCCAAATTAATTTTAGCAAAACATCACTGGGTAGTTATTACAAAGTACTTGTTACAGGTAATAGTTATAGTTTTGCTTATATCTCAATTAATAACCAGAGTTAATAATTTTTATAATTAGTAACTTTAGGGCTGACAGTGAAATAAGCCCCGAATTGGGGTTTTTTTGTTTATTTAGTTTGTATTTTATACTATTTAAACAAATTACAGCAAAAATACGCTGGGCTATATGCCCTTTTTTTATATCTAAATTTTTATATTTATTAATAGTTTAAATGAAAATATAAAAATAATAGGAGAAAACGATTGGCTAAATTTGAACAAAAACTTACTGACATGTTAAGACCCGCGGTTGAAGAAACAGGTAAGTCTTTATTAGGCGTTGAATTTATCAGTGCGGGTAATAATTCCATTTTACGTTTGTTTATTGACCACGAAAATGGCATTGATGTAGATGATTGTGCAGAAGTTAGTCGTCAAGTTAGCGCTATTCTCGATGTAGAAGACCCTATTAGTAGTGAATACAATCTTGAAGTTTCTTCACCAGGTGTAGATAAACCGCTATTCGAAAAAGCACATTTTGAAGCGGTAATCGGTGAAACTGTCAATGTTAAATTATCGATGCCATTAAATGGCCGTCGTAAGTTTAAAGGCCCATTAGTGGCCATTGAAAATGATACCTTAATAATAGAAGTTGATAGCATAGATTATGAAATTGTTATCAGTAACGTAGACAAAGCAAACCTTGTCGCTAAATTTTAAAATAATTAAAGGCTAAGTAGCATGAGTAAGGAAATATTACTGGTTGTTGATGCTGTTTCAAATGAAAAGGCACTCCCTCGAGAAAGTATCTTTGAAGCGATGGAAACTGCTTTAGAGACAGCCACCAAGAAAAAATATGAAGGCGATATTGTGGTACGTGTTTCAATTGACCGTATTAGCGGTGAATTCGACACTTTCCGTCGTTGGTTAGTTGTTGATGATACTGTTGAAGCAATGGAAAACCCATATGCCGAAATTAGTTTAGCTGCTGCTCAATATGATAACCCTGAGTTAAATCCAGGTGATTATATGGAAGAGCAAATTGAATCAGTTAAATTTGACCGTGTAACAACACAAACTGCAAAACAAGTTATCGTACAAAAAATTCGTGAAGCAGAGCGCGGATTAATTGTTGATGCATATCAAGATCAATTAGGTGAAATTGTTACTGGTGTTGTTAAAAAAGCAAGCCGTGATAGTGTTATTATTGACTTAGGTAATAATGCCGAAGCAATTATTTACCGCGATGATATGTTACCACGCGAAACTTTTCGTCCAGGCGATCGTGTTCGTGGCTTATTATATGAAATTAAACCAGAAGCACGTGGCGCACAATTATTTGTCAGCCGTACTAAACCAGAAATGTTAGTTGAACTTTTCCGCGTTGAAGTACCTGAAATTGGCGAAGAAATGCTTGAGATTAAAGGCGCAGCTCGCGATCCTGGTTCACGCGCTAAAATTGCAGTGAAAAGCAATGACAAACGCATTGACCCTGTGGGTGCTTGTGTTGGTATGCGAGGTTCACGTGTACAGGCCGTATCAAGTGAGTTAGGCGGTGAACGTGTAGATATCGTGTTATATGATGATAATGTTGCACAATACGTGATTAACGCAATGGCTCCAGCTGAAGTTGCTTCAATTATTGTTGATGAAGACAAAGGCACGATGGATATTGCTGTTGAAGAAGGCAACTTAGCGATGGCCATTGGCCGTAGCGGTCAAAACATTCGTTTAGCAAGCCAATTAACGGGTTGGGAACTAAACGTAATGACGGTTGCTGACATGAAAGAGAAGCACCAAGCAGAAAATGATAAAGTATTAAACTTATTCATTGAGAAACTAGATCTTGATGAAGACTTCGCAACATTATTAGCGGAAGAAGGTTTTACTTCACTAGAAGAAATCGCTTATGTTCCAACGGCTGAAATGCTAGAAATTGACGGCTTGACTGAAGAAGTCATCGAAGAGCTACGTGAACGTGCTAAAGAAGCGTTAACAACACAAGCGTTAGCAAGTGAAGAAACATTAGAAGGTGCAGAGCCAGCTGATGACTTATTAAACCTTGAAGGTTTAGACCGTCATTTAGCTTATGTTTTAGCAAGTCGTGGTGTTCGTACGCTAGAAGACTTAGCTGAGCAAGGTGTTGATGAAATAAGCGATATTGAAGAATTAGATGAAGCCAAAGCGGGTGAGCTAATTATGGCAGCGCGTAATATTTGTTGGTTTAACGAAGAATAATAACACCGGAGAATTATATATATGGCAGAAATAACTGTAGCAGAACTTGCCAACGAGATCGGCACACCGGTGGAACGTTTAGTAAGTCAGTTAGCTGACTCTGGCGTGAATAAATCGGCTACCGACTCTATATCGCAAGATGAAAAAGAGGCCTTATTAGGTCACTTGAAAAAACAACATGGTGATGACTCTGAGTCTAAACCCAATAAATTAACGCTTAACCGTAAAACCAAGTCTACGTTGACTATGGGTCACGGCAGCAAAGCAAAATCGGTTAATGTAGAAGTACGTAAAAAACGCACTTATGTTAAACGTAGCGATGTTGAAGAGCAAAAGCTAGCCGAAGAAGCGGCGGCAGCTGAAGCGAAAGCTAAAGCAGAGGCCGAAGCATTAGCGCAAGCAAAAGCAGAAGCAGCAGCAAAAGAAGCTGAAAATGCACGAGCAGCCGCAGCGGCAAAAGCAGAAGCAGAAGCAGAGCGTAAAGCCGCAGCAAAAGCAGAAGCAGCAGCGAAAGCTAAACAAGCAGCAGTAGAGAAGGCAAAAGTTATCGAAAAAGCACCAATTAAAGTTGAAGAAAGCGAAGAAGCGAAAAAACTTCGTTTAATTCAAGAAAAAGAATTAGCCGCCAAAGCAGAAGCCGAAGCAAAAGCAGCAGCAGAAGCCGCGAAAAAATTAGCGGAAGAAAATGAAGCTCGCTGGAAAGAGCAAGAAGCCGAACGTAAAGCGAAAGAAAAAGAAGTCGTACATTTAACTTCATCTAAATATGCACAAGAAGCTGAAGATAAAGTTGATGCTGCAGATGAAGGCGCTGGTCGTCGTCGCAAGAAAAAAAGTGGCAACGATAAAAGTGCTAACTTTGGTCGTAATGCTAAGGGACGTAAGCAAACCTTATCAGCGCCACAAAGTTTAAAACACGGCTTTACCAAACCGGTTGAAACGAAAGTGCAAGACATTCGCATTGGTGAAACTATTTCAGTTGCTGAATTAGCTAATAAAATGGCTAAAAAAGGCGCTGAAGTTGTTAAAGCTATGTTTAAAATGGGTGCAATGGCAACCATTAACCAAGTTATTGACCAAGAAACAGCGGCACTTGTTGCTGAAGAAATGGGCTTTGATGTTGTTTTAGTGAAAGAAAATGCGCTAGAAGAAGCAGTATTAGCTGATCGTGGTAATGCAGGTCCAGCGGGTGAAGCGGTAACACGTGCACCAGTAGTAACTATTATGGGTCACGTTGACCACGGTAAAACATCATTACTTGACCACATTCGTGAAGCAAAAGTTGCTTCAGGTGAAGCGGGCGGTATTACCCAACACATCGGTGCTTATCACGTAGAAACGGGTCATGGTATGATCACTTTCTTAGATACTCCAGGTCACGCGGCGTTTACTGCAATGCGTTCACGTGGTGCTAAAGCTACCGATATCGTTATTATCGTTGTTGCAGCCGATGATGGTGTTATGCCACAAACCATTGAAGCAATTCAACATGCTAAAGCTTCTGATGCGCCAATTATCATTGCTGTTAACAAAATGGATAAAGAGTCTGCTGACCCAGATCGTGTTAAGAGTGAATTATCACAACATGACGTTTTATCTGAAGAGTGGGGCGGAGACGTTCAATTCTGTCACGTATCAGCAAAAACTGGTTTAGGTATTGACGAGTTACTCGATTCAATATTATTACAATCAGAAGTTTTAGAGTTAACGGCTGTTGTTGATAAAATGGCAAGCGGTGTTGTTGTTGAGTCTAAGTTAGACAAAGGTCGTGGCCCTGTTGCAACGGTACTTGTTCAAGAAGGTACTTTAAACCAAGGTGACATTGTACTTTGTGGTTTAGAATACGGTCGTGTTCGTGCTATGCGTGATGAAAATGGTAAACAGATTCAATCAGCAGGCCCTTCAATTCCAGTAGAAATCCTTGGTTTAAGTGGTGTTCCACAATCAGGTGATGAAGCAACTGTTGTAAAAGATGAGAAAAAAGCACGTGAAGTTGCGCTTTATCGTCAAGGTAAATTCCGTGATGTTAAACTTGCTCGTCAACAGAAGTCTAAACTTGAAAACATGTTTGCTAACATGGCTGAAGGTGAAGTATCTGAAGTAAATGTTGTTCTTAAATCGGACGTTCAAGGCTCACTTGAAGCGATTACTGATTCATTACTGAAACTTTCAACTGATGAAGTTAAAGTGAAAATCATTGGCTCTGGTGTTGGTGGTATTACTGAAACTGACGCAACGTTAGCAGCAGCGTCTAATGCGATTGTTGTTGGTTTTAACGTTCGTGCTGATGTAGCTGCGCGTAAAGTGATTGACTCAGAAAATATTGATTTACGTTACTACAGTGTAATTTACGCCTTAATTGACGAAGTTAAAGCGGCAATGAGCGGTATGTTAGCGCCAGAGTTTAAACAAGAGATTATTGGTCTTGCTCAAGTACGTGACGTATTTAAATCACCTAAAATTGGTGCTATTGCTGGTTGTATGGTTACTGAAGGTACAATCAAACGTAGTGCGCCAATTCGTGTTTTACGTGAAAACGTAGTTATTTACGAAGGTGAACTTGAATCACTTCGTCGCTTTAAAGACGACGTTCAAGAAGTACGTAACGGTACTGAGTGTGGTATCGGTGTTAAGAACTACAATGATGTTCGCGTTGGCGATCAAATTGAAGTATTCGAAACAGTTGAAGTACAACGTACATTATAATTTTGAGTAAGGGTCATGATTTTACTGATTTAATAAGTCATGACTTTATCTTTAAATTATAAGAAATATTTTTAAATGGGGGCTTAGCCTCCATTTTTGGCTATAAAATTTGTATCAACGAAATTTATTGCCATATTATTAGGAGTATACGATGGCTAGAGAATATGCCCGTACAGACCGAGTAGGTCAACAAATCCAAAAAGAAATTGCGGTGATCTTAATGCGTGAAATTAAAGATCCCCGTTTAAGCATGACAACGGTTTCAGCGGTTGAAGTAACGCGCGACTTAGCTTATGCAAAAATTTTTGTTACTTTTATTCAAGATAGCCCAGAAGAAATAAAAGCATCGATAGAAGTATTAACCGAAGCCGAAGGCTATATCCGCTCTTTACTTGCTAAAAGATTACGTGCACGCATTATGCCGCACTTACGCTTTGTTTATGATCAATCAATGGCTGAAGGTGTTCGTATGAGCGCTCTAGTTGATCAAGCGGTTGCAAGTGATAAAAATAGTGATAATGAAGATGATATTACTGAAAGTGAGCAGGACAAATAAGGCATGGCAAAACGTAGAAAAGGCCGCGCTATTAATGGCGTATTACTCTTAGATAAACCGTATGAAATGTCATCTAACCATGCACTACAAGCGGTTAAAAGACTCTATTTTGCACAAAAAGCAGGACATACAGGCGCATTAGATCCACTTGCTACCGGTATGTTACCTATTTGTTTAGGCGAAGGTACTAAATTTTCTCAATATTTACTCGATACCGATAAAACTTATCAAGTTACCGCAAAGTTAGGGGTTCGTACCACAACCAGTGATGCCGACGGTGAAGTGGTTAGCGAGAAACCTGTGAGTGTTTCAAAGGAGCAACTTAATAGCGCCTTAGATAGCTTTCGTGGTACTACCAAGCAAGTTCCTTCAATGTACTCAGCATTAAAATATCAAGGACAGCCTTTATATAAATATGCAAGAGAAGGTATTGAAGTACCGCGTGAAGCTCGAGATATTACAGTATTTAATTTAGAACTTTTACGCTTTGAAGGTGATGAAGTCGACTTAGATATTCATGTTTCTAAAGGGACCTATATTCGCACTATTATTGATGATTTAGGTGAACTATTAGGCTGTGGGGCTCATGTTGCTGACTTACGTCGCTCAGCAGTAGGAAGCTACCCAATTGATAAAATGGTAACCTTGGCGGACCTTGAAGCCTTATTAGCCAAAGCGCAAGCCGATGAAATTTCACCATCTGTGCTACTTGACCCATTACTCTTGCCGATGCAAAGTGCTGTTGAAGGTATGCCAGCCGTTTATGTTGATGATATGTCAGCTAACTTTCTTCGTCATGGTAACCCTGTACAAGCTTATAATGCACCAAGCGAGGGAAGCGTACAGGTTTATATTGGTGACAATGAGCAAGATGATAGTGCTGAATTTATTGGCGTTGGTGTTATCGATGATGATGGTTTAGTTGCGCCGAAAAGAATTGTAGTGATTTAACCTCATTTCACACTCGGTTATGCGTGTATTTTCAACATCTTTATGGTGAAAGTAGTTGTTTGTAATTAATTATTGCACCTTAGCTGAGGTTAACCGATATTTATGTTGCTTTTTACTTAATGGCTGCTAGAATACGCGCTCTTTCATTGGGCTGAATTAGTGTTTGGCTTGATGGTATTAAATAACTCAGCATGCTGAGTTTACACACTAAGGATAAATTATGTCTTTAAATGCTACACAAAAAGCTGCTATCGTTGCTGAATACGCACAAGCAGAAGGCGATACAGGTTCACCAGAAGTACAAGTTGCTTTGTTATCTACACAAATCAACCACTTACAAGGTCACTTTAAAGAGCACATCCATGATCACCATTCACGTCGTGGTTTATTACGTATGGTTGCTCAACGTCGTAAATTATTAGATTACTTAAAAGGCAAAAACGTTGATCGTTACACTGCTTTAATCGCTAAATTAGGTTTACGTCGTTAATAACGATTTGAACTTTAAAAAAGGAGCCTTAGGCTCCTTTTTTTGTTTGTAATGCTATAAAAACACACAAAAAGATTACTCTGTATTGATTTAATCACATATTGAGTCTTTTAAATACGTATTAATAACGTTTTGGCGCTAGCATTCATCAGCTTAGTTAGTATAATGACCATGAAAATTTTTTAGCTAACTATTTGTTCTAGTCAGTTCATGTTAACTCAATAGAGATAGTGCACTATTTAGCATAATCTTTTCATACTACTAACCAATCCAAACTGTATAATTTTTTGTTCGACTTAATGTCTTGCACATCTAAGTGAATAAATAATTGTACAGATTGGTAAAATATAAATTTAAGGAAAATTAATTAGATGTTAAATCCAATTACTAAAAAATTTCAGTTCGGTAAGCATACCGTAACGTTAGAAACCGGTGCTATTGCACGTCAAGCAAGTGCGGCTGTTATGGCAAGCATGGACGATACCTCTGTATTAGTATCAGTTGTTGCTAAGAAAGAAGCCGTTGCTGGTCAAGACTTTTTCCCACTTACGGTTAACTACCAAGAACGTAGCTATGCTGCGGGTAAAATCCCTGGTAGTTTCTTCAAACGTGAAGGTCGTCCTTCAGAAGAAGAAACATTAATTGCACGTTTAATTGACCGTCCAATTCGTCCATTATTCCCAGAAGGTTTCACCAACGAAGTTCAAGTGATTATCACCGTTGTTTCAGTAAACCCTGAAATTTCACCAGATATTATTTCATTAATTGGTACTTCAGCTGCGTTAGCTATCTCAGGTGCACCATTTAATGGTCCTGTTGGTGCTGCACGTGTTGGTTATGTTGATGGTCAATACCTTCTTAATCCATTACAGTCTGAACTACCAACAAGTCAATTAGACTTAGTTGTTTCTGGTACAGATTCAGCGGTATTAATGGTTGAGTCAGAAGCTGATGTATTATCTGAAGAAGTAATGCTTGGCGCTGTTGTTTATGGCCACGAGCAAATGCAAGTTGCTGTTTCTGCCATTAACGAATTTAAAGCAGAAGTTAACACACCGGTATGGGAGTGGTCTGCACCCGTTAAAAATGCTGAGCTAGTTGCAAAAATTGCTGAGCTTTCAGAAGCACAAGTAAACGAAGCTTACCAAATTACAGAAAAAGCAGTTCGTTACGAAAAAGTAGCTGAAATCCGTAATTCAGTGGTTGAAGCGTTATTAGCAGAAGACGCTGAACTTAACGTGCAAGAAGCAAAAGATTTATTCCACGATTTAGAAAAAACTGTTGTACGTGGTCGTATCACACAAGGTAGCCCTCGTATCGATGGTCGTGATCCTGAATCAATTCGTGCATTAGATGTAATGACAGGTGTTTTACCTCGTACTCACGGCTCTGCTGTATTTACACGTGGTGAAACGCAAGCATTAGTAACAGCAACGTTAGGCACACAACGTGATGCACAACGTCTTGATACAATTATGGGTGAGAAAACTGATGCATTTATGCTTCATTATAACTTCCCTCCATACTGTGTTGGTGAAACTGGCTTTGTTGGTAGCCCTAAACGTCGCGAAATCGGCCACGGCCGTTTAGCAAAACGCGGTATGTTAGCTGTTATGCCTACTATTGAAGAATTCCCGTACGCTGTACGTGTTGTATCTGAAATTACTGAGTCTAACGGTTCATCGTCAATGGCTTCTGTTTGTGGTACGTCATTAGCACTTATGGATGCTGGTGTTCCTATTAAAGCCTCTGTTGCAGGTATTGCGATGGGTCTAGTTAAAGAAGGCGAAAACTTTGTTGTTCTTTCTGACATTTTAGGTGATGAAGATCACTTAGGTGACATGGACTTTAAAGTTGCAGGTACTACCGGCGGTATTACTGCGTTACAAATGGATATCAAGATTGAAGGTATCACACAAGAAATCATGCAAATTGCTTTAAACCAAGCAAAAGCTGCACGTACTCACATTTTATCTGTAATGGATGATGCTATTGCGGGCCACAGAGAAGAAATCTCTGAGTTTGCACCACGTATTCATACGATCAAAGTAAGCCAAGATAAAATCCGTGACATTATCGGTAAAGGTGGCGCAACTATTCGTCAACTTACTGAAGAGACGGGTACAACAATTGAAATTGATGATGATGGTACCGTTAAAATTGCGGCAACATCAGGCGAGCAAGCACAAGATGCGATCGACCGTATTAAATCATTAACGGCTGAAATTGAAGTAGGTACGCTTTACACAGGTAAAGTTGTGCGTATCGTTGATTTTGGTGCTTTTGTTAACGTTCTTCCTGGTAAAGACGGTTTAGTACATATTTCACAAATTTCTGACGAACGTGTAAATAACGTTGCTGATGTATTATCAGAAGGTCAAGAAGTGAAAGTTAAGGTACTAGAAGTTGACCGTCAAGGCCGTGTTCGTTTAAGTATCAAAGAAGCAATGGAAAAGCCAGCGACTGAAGAAGCTCCAGCCGCTGAATAATTGCTATCGTTAATTATTATTTATAATAATGTTTTAAAAGGAGCCTTTTGGCTCCTTTTTTGTTTATAATAATCAGGTTATTACTTATTTATTTTTAAGGCATTTTTGTGCATTCTTCTATTAAAAACGCAATATTACCATTACTGATCAGTGCTTGTTTGTTAACACAAGGCTGCACTGTGCTTAGCCATGATGATAACTCTAGTTCAGTAATGATGAATCAATTAGTGATTGCGGAGCCATTACCTATTAGTTATAAAAGTGAAATCGCGATAGCACGATTATCAGAAGTACTCGAACGCGTAAAAATAAGTGACGAGCAACGCGCTGAGCTTTTTTATGACCGCGGTGTATTGTATGACAGTGTTGGTTTACGCTCTTTAGCACGTATAGATTTCTCTCATGCGCTACAGCTTAAACCAGATTTAGTGGATGCTTATAACTTTCTAGGAATTCATCTAACACAAGTACAAGAGTTTTCTCAGGCTTATGAACAGTTCGACTCGGCTTTAGAGCTAGATCCTGAACATGAATATGCTTATCTTAATCGCGGTATTGCGCTTTATTATGGAGCGCGTCCTGAATTAGCTGCTGCCGATTTTAAAGCATTTCATCATCAGCAAAAAGATGATCCGTATCGCCTTCTTTGGCTTTATTTAACTGAATATGAAGTAGATGATATTGCTGCAAAATCAGCCTTAGAACGAAGAGCTGAGTTAGTTGATGAGCGCACTTGGGCAAAGCAAGTGATTTATCTATATTTAGGTGATATATCACAACAGACCTTTATCAGCAATTTAACTCGCAATGTTACCTCATCAAAGCAATTAACCGATCGATTGTGTGAAGCTTATTTTTATTTAGGAAAATACAATCAAATGCGTGGTTTTTCTAATGCAGCAGCCAACTTTTTTAAGTTATCGTTAAGCACTAATGTGTATGAGTTTGTAGAGCACAGGTATGCTAAATTAGAATTAGACTTAATGCGTACACTTGCAGCACAAGAGCAAATTACTGAAATTGACGAGGCAGCAAAGCTTTAACATATGGCCAAACAAAAAGCGGTGTTTTTCTGTCTAATAACAATGAGCTTGATGATGTTAATATCATCAAGCTCATTTTTTTTATCGCCTTATTTAACAAAAAAAATCATGCAAGGGGAGGCCAATCATAAGCAGTTTAATTTTGCTCTACAACGAAACAATACTGCGGCCTTAGCGCTTGAAATTAACAAGCATAGAGAAGGCAGCTCCCAATGGCTATTTTTTAAAATGGCACTGGCACACCAACAAGCTCAAACAGCTTATGAACTTGCTACTTGGTATGATAATCAATATTTAAATGTGATCGCTGAACAGCGTTTATCTTCTAAATACTTACAAGAAGCAAAAAAGTGGTACCAACAAGCTATAAGGCTGGGATCTGAAATTGCCAAAGTCTCATTTGCGCGTTTATATCAACAGCAAGGGCGTTTAAATTTAGCACGTTCGCAATTATCCCAAGTAAACTCAAGTGCAGGACTTGATATTGAGTTAGGCTCGCTTTTAGTTTCCATCGATTTAGCACTTGAAACGGGTAATATTAAGCTTGTTGAATCGCTTATCGTACAAAAAATTCCATTATTGTTACTAACGCCAGAGGGGCGTAAACTCCTTGCCGACATACAGCGATATAAGACTTTAAATGTTGGCTCACATGTTAGTGAAAAGGTTGCTAACTTGTTTACTTCTGTTGCTACTCCTACTATGGCACGCAGTTTGTTGCAGCCACCAAATACCTCATGTACAACTAGCCTACAGCTATTTGCTAGTAGTTTAGCAAACCTTAAACATCTTGATGCATTAATAGAACAATTTATATCAACACCTTTAGCAAGCTTTGTATGTTTACCACCACCACGATATGTAGCTCGCCAAAGCCTTTCATGCCACAATAATAAAAAATCTGCACTTTTGTGTGATGAAAGCACTTGGCGAGAACTTGCGGCGACAATTACTACCCGACATATTGGCTATATGAGTAATGAAGGTGGGGCAAATGTGCATTTTGGAATCTTATATTTTGATCGCCATGATAGTGTTGACGTTTTTACTCATGAGCTAAGTCATTTGCTTGGCTTTATTGACGAGTACCCGTTGTCTACAAATCATTCAACTTGCCAACAAACGCAAGCATCAAAATTTTCACATAACTTAAGCGTATTAGCGCGTAACTACCAAGGCAGGCAAGCGGATATTCGTCGTCAAATATTGCAGGAACTACCGTGGTCAAATGCGATCAAACCGTCGACACCTATCTTGCATCAACGTGATCATAATAGTGATAACTGGCTTTTAGGAACGCCCAAATCTCATCGACACGAGGTTGGAGTTTTTGCGGCACAAAGTTGTAAAAAATCCAAATTAGCTAAAGCTAATAATTTTTCTGCCTTTAAAGCAACAGCTCAAAGTACTCATTTAGAATACTCTGTCGAACAACTATCACTTTTATATTTACAGCAACTAAACTTAGCACCAGAAAAATTTTTAATGCCTAGCTTTCATTACAATATCGCCTTAGCCTTATATCAGCAAGGAGAAGAAGAACAAGCACTATATTGGTTAGAACAAGCGAAATTATGGTAATAACTCATTAGGCTGAGTGTTGCCGATCATAGCCTAAGTTTGCTTGGCTCTGTTTCTCTACTTGCATGATAACGTAAAGTGACTGGCCTGGGTGGCATTGCAATTTTATTCATACGCTTTCTGTCTAGCAAATTAGTCACCGGTGCTTTTGTTGTTATCTTGGCCGTTGGCCAGTAACTAAAGCGCCCTATATACTGTATTTCTTCAAGTGCTTTTTTACGCTGTTTGATTAATAATTTTTTTCTTTGTGTGAGCTTTCTATCTAAGAGTCTATTAACGGTGCTAGTGTGAATTTTACGATACCAAGAGAGTATAAACATAAAAACTGCCTTATAAAAACACTGTACTAGTTATAGCGCAATTTATGTGTAATTGCGCTAATTAGTTACAGTGATTGTGGTTATTTTATTGGCTCAAAGTAACTTTAAGAATAAAAACAAAGACAAGCATCAATAATAAATTACGTTATAATAGCGCTCTATTTATTGTAATGTTATATGAGTTATCAGAGTTATGTCGCCGTTTTTTCCGTTACGTTTTCGTCAACAATTTCCTCTATTGAACCAGCGTGAACATACTACTAGCGCAAGCGACATTATTTATTTCGATAATGCAGCAACTACACAAAAATCGCAGCAAGTGATTACTGCTCAACAGCACTATTACCTCAATAATAATGCTAACGTACATAGGGCGTCTCACCAGTTGAGCGCTAAAGCAACCTTTGATTTTGAGCAAACGAGACTGGCTGTGCAGCAATTTATCAAAGCTAAGTACCTTGAAGAAATTATTTGGACGAAAGGTGCTAGTGAAAGTATTAATTTAGTTGCACAAAGCTTAGGGCGTAATTTACTTAAACCAGGTGATGAAATAGTGCTATCGGCAAGTGAGCACCATGCCAATATTGTGCCTTGGCAAATACTTGCAGAGCAAACGGGTGCTGTCATTAAAGTTCTGCCGATTAACGAGCAAGGTATTATTAACATTACCAACCTTGAGAGTATTATTACCACGAAAACTAAAATAGTTGCATGCGCACATATCTCTAATGTTTTAGGGCGGATAAATCCAATAGAGAAAATTATTGCTAGAGCTCGAGCAGTTAATGCCATTAGCTTAATTGACGGGGCGCAAGCAATTGCACATTTGCCGGTTAATGTTCAAGCACTTGGTTGTGATTTCTATGTTTTTTCAGCACATAAAATGTACGGACCAACAGGGGTTGGCGTACTCTATGGCCGTAAGGCACTACTTGAAAGTATGTCGCCTTACCAAGGTGGCGGGGAAATGATCAAATCGGTGAGCTTTAATAAACCAACCATTTTTAATGATTTACCGTTCAAGTTTGAAGCCGGCACACCTAATATTTCAGGCATTATTGCTTTTAAAGCTGCGATTACTCTCATGCAAACAGCGTTTACTAACGATATTCATAGTTATGAGCAGCAATTAGCAAGCTATTGTTATCAAGCGCTTGCTCAAATATCGCAAGTTGAGTTTATCGTACAAGGTCAGCCTGATATTGCGCTAATTGCATTTTCAATTAAAGATCATCATAACCATGATATTGCCAGTGCGCTTGACAGTTATAATATAGCGCTGCGCTCTGGTCATCATTGTGCAATGCCATTAATGGAGCTGTTAGCGATTAATGGCTGTTTGCGCGTATCATTAGCACCATACAATACCTTAGCAGAAATAGACTATTTTATTCGTTGTTTAAAGGAGATTGTGACTACACAAACTGATGCGCATATTGAAATCAATACAGAGATAAAAACTAAAGAAACAGAGCTTAAGGAAAATGGTCTTGAAAGTATTGATAATATCCTAAAAAAATTCTCAAAGTCGAAAGGTTGGGATAGTTTGCATCGTGAAATTATGTTGTTGGGCAAAAAATTACCGCGCTTACCAAGCTCGCAACGTAATGAGCAAAGTCTAATTGCTGGTTGTGAAAGTTTAGCTTGGTTAACGGTAGAGCAAGATAGGCAAGGGCATTTTCATTTTTTTGCGGATAGTGACGCAAAAGTTATTCGTGGCTTATTAATGATAGTATTAGCAATATTTAATAATAAAACAACGGCAGAAATACAACAGGTAAATATTAATAATATATTCGATGAACTTGGTTTACTACATCACCTAAGTCCTTCTCGAGGTAATGGCTTATTAGCGATTGTAGCTAAAATTAAACAATTAACAGAATAACGTAATAGAGCATTAGCGCTTTTGATAAAGCGATAACGCCTTTAACGTTAACCTTTCTTAATCAATAATTTATCAATAACACGTGCAACCGCAAAAAATGCAAAAGTGGCGGTAACATGACTGGTTGCCCCAAAGCCAGTGCGACAATCTAATCGCATTGAGCTAGCTTCAGCGTTTTTATCGGGTTTTGTCAAACAAACTTCACCATTACTTTCAGGAGCCGAGCTTGGATAACGAAGCTGCTCTGTTGAAAATACCGCATCAATGGCAAACTTTGTTCGTTTAGCATCACTTCGGGGAAAGTTAAACTCACGGCGTAATTGATTTTTAACTTTAGCGAGTAATGGGTCTTGATAAGTTTTACTTAAATCGGTTACTGAAATTTTACTTGGGTCTATCTGGCCGCCAGCGCCACCAATGGTAATAATAGGCTTTTTATAGCGCTTACAATAAGCAATTAAACGAGTTTTAATATTAACGGAGTCAATAGCATCGATGACATAGTCAAAGGCGTTAGACATTAATTCACTTAAATTATCTTCAGTGACAAAATCTTCAATAATATTCACCTGACAATCTGGATTAATTTGTCGAATACGCTCAGCCATTACTTCAACTTTACTGTGCCCAATGGTGTTGTTTAATGCATGCAGTTGCCGATTAATATTTGAAATACACACATCATCAAGATCGATAAGGGTGATTTGACCAATACCATTACGCGCTAATGATTCAGCAACCCATGAGCCTACACCACCAATACCAATAACGCAGCAGTGAGCTTGCTCGATAATACGGGCACCTTGTTCACCATAAAGGCGGGCAATGCCACCAAATCTTAAAGAGTAATCAGACATATTTTTGAATAACTTGAGTTGATAATAATGAATAACACGGTATTGCACCGTAAATTTTCGCCATTATAACGATTAACAACAGAGATATAAATTAAATTTAAGAGCCATTGTTTATGTGAAAAAAGTAACAAATATTATTTTAGGGATTATTTTATGAATGAATGTGACAGTTAATATTTTATTGTTGAATAATGGCTATCTATGTTGGTTATGCAAACTCGCGATTATTGCTTATATTTATTAAATAACAACCATAAAAAAAGCAGCTTACGCTGCTTTTTCAAAGACTAATTCGCTATTATCTTTCGCTAATAGGAACAAATTCACGATTAATGTCGCCAGTATATTTTTGACGAGGACGACCAATTTTTTGACCAGGCTGAGATAACATTTCATCCCAGTGAGCAATCCAACCAACGGTACGAGACATAGCAAAAATTACAGTGAACATGCTTGTTGGGATGCCAATAGCTTTTAAGATAATACCTGAGTAGAAATCTACATTAGGGTAAAGTTTTTTCTCAATGAAGTATGGGTCTTCAAGCGCTACTTTCTCTAATGCCATAGCAACATCAAGTAGTGGATCTTTAATACCCAACTCTTTTAGTACTTCATGACACGTTTCACGCATAACCGTTGCGCGAGGATCAAAGTTTTTATAAACACGATGACCAAAGCCCATTAAACGGAACGGGTCGTTCTTATCTTTTGCTTTGGCAACAAATTCATCAACACGGTCTAAGCTACCGATCTTTTCAAGCATGGTTAAACAAGCTTCGTTAGCACCACCGTGTGCTGGACCCCATAATGAGGCAACACCGGCTGCAATACATGCATAAGGGTTAGCACCTGAAGAGCCAGCTAAACGTACTGTTGACGTTGAAGCATTTTGTTCATGATCAGCATGTAATGTAAATATTCTATCCATTGCATTGGCAATAGTAGGGCTTACTACATACTCTTCTGCTGGTACAGAGAACATCATGTGTAAAAAGTTTTCTGCATAACTTAAGTCATTACGCGGATAAACGAAAGGTTGACCAACACTATATTTATAAGCCATCGCTGAAATAGTTGGCATTTTAGCAATTAAACGATGTGCACTACGTTTGCGTTGTGCAGGGTCGGTAATATCTAAGTCACTGTGATAAAAAGATGACATAGCACCAACAACACCACAAACCATCGCCATTGGATGCGCATCTGGTAAGAAGCCATGGAAGAAATGCACAAGCTTTTCATGAACCATAGTATGTGTAGTGATTGTGGTTTTAAATTCGTCGTATTCAGCTTGAGTTGGTGCTTGACCGTTTAATAAGATGTAACAAACTTCAAGGTAGTCAGCTTGTTTAGCAAGGGTATCAATTGGATAACCGCGATGCTGAAGAATACCTTTGCCGCCATCAATAAAGGTGATTGCTGATTCACAAGATGCCGTAGCTAAAAAGCCCGGATCATAGGTGAAATAGCCATTACTACCTAAAGTTCTAATATCAATTACGTCAGTACCAGCAGTACCTTTTAAAATTGGAAATTCTCCAATTTCTTTGCCATCAATACTCAGAGAGGCTTTTGAGTCAGCCATAATGTTCTTCCCCTATTAATTATAATTTGTAATTCATTTACTAGCTATAAGTCAGATATTCCTACACTCCCAAGTATAGGATAGAGAATAGTATAGCTAGCTTTGGATGTTTCTTGGGTTTTTAAACTGCCGACATTCTACCCTGAAATGTATTTGGAATGTAAGAGTAATTATACTAAAGTTTAACACAGTTCGATCTTTAGGTTAAAAAAACAGCATTTAATTTTAGTCATAAGGAAAATTGTAATTAACCGTTATCGACTATATAATCTCTACGTTCTGTAGCTATTTCAAAAATAGATAAGCGATTGTATTTTCTTTGTCTATATTTAAAACTTAATACAAAGTCTAACTAGAATAGAACTATAAAGTTGGTTAGACTTGTGTGCGAATTGGTGCACTGCGTATAAAGTCAATAATGGGTAGTTACCGTTCACTTCGGGAATTATTTTTGTTTGTTTTGATTGTTATTAGCCTAATTAACAAAGATAATTCATGAGTAACAATAATAAAAGTTGAAGGCTTTCGGGCTCTTTAGGCAATAATTGTGAAAAAACAACGTCCTGTAAACATAGATCTAACTACAATAAAGATGCACCCAGCGGCAAAGGCCTCTATTCTTCACCGTATTTCCGGTATGATAATGGTGTTTGCTATCGGTATCCTATTGTGGACCTTATCAATCTCTCTTTCCTCTGCTGAAGGATTTGCACAAATTCAAGGTTACCTTGATGGCATCTTCTTTAAGTTTATTATTTTTGGCTGTCTTTCTGCTTTAACTTACCACTTATTAGCGGGTGTTCGTCACTTGTTTATGGATTTAGGTAAATTTGAAGAGTTAAGTTCTGGCAATGCTACCGCGAAGTTAGTGATCTTTCTTTGGTTAGTAGTATCAGCAGTAATAGGAGTTTGGTTATGGTAAACGTCGTCGCATCTGTAGGCCGAAACGGCGTACATGATTTTATTCTGCTAAGAGCTAGTGCCATCATTCTTGCACTATATACCTTATTATTAGCTGGATTTTTTGTTGTAACACCGAGTGTTACTTTTGATGTATGGCAGAGCTTTTTTGCTTGTACCATTGTAAAAGTAGCAACAATTTTTGCGTTATTAGCACTACTTACGCACGCCCGCATTGGGGTATGGCAAGTGTTATCTGATTACGTGAAATCTGCATTTTTACGTGCAGCATTACAATTTGTATTTTCAGCGACTTTATTAGCCTACTTAGTATTTGGCTTATTAATTGTGTGGGGTGTATAAGTGAGCGTTCCAATTAGAGAATTTGACGCCATTGTTATTGGCGCAGGTGGCGCGGGTATGCGTGCTGCATTAGCAATTTCAGAATCAGGTAAATCGTGTGCCTTGATTTCTAAAGTATTTCCAACTCGTTCTCATACAGTATCTGCACAGGGTGGTATTACCGTTGCATTAGGTAATGCTCATGAAGATCATTGGGAACAACACATGTACGATACCGTTAAAGGCAGCGATTATATCGGTGATCAAGACGCTATTGAATATATGTGTAAGACGGGCCCTGAGTCTATTATTGAATTAGAGAAAATGGGTTTACCATTCTCTCGTACCGAAGAGGGCAAAATTTATCAACGTCCTTTCGGTGGACAATCTAAAAACTTTGGTGGTGAACAAGCCGCGCGTACTGCCGCTGCAGCCGACCGTACAGGTCACGCGTTACTCCATTGTTTATATCAACAAAACGTAAAAAACAAAACTAACGTATACAGCGAATGGTATGCTTTAGACCTAGTTAAAAATAGTGATGGTGCGGTTGTTGGTGCAACGGCTATTTGTATTGAAACAGGTGAAATTGTTTATTTTAAAGCGCGCGCAACGGTATTAGCTACTGGCGGTGCTGGTCGTATTTTCGCATCAACGACTAATGCTCATATTAACACCGGTGACGGTGTTGGTATGTCACTACGTGCTGGCATTCAAATGCAAGACATGGAAATGTGGCAGTTCCACCCAACAGGTATTGCTGGTGCTGGTGTATTAGTTACCGAAGGTTGTCGTGGTGAAGGTGGTTACCTTCTGAATAAAGATGGTGAACGCTTCATGGAGCGTTATGCGCCAAATGCTAAAGATTTAGCGGGTCGTGATGTTGTTGCTCGTTCAATGATGACTGAAATTCGTGAAGGTCGCGGCTGTGACGGTCCTTGGGGTCCACATATCAAGCTTAAGTTAGATCACTTAGGTAAAGAAACCTTAGAAAAACGTTTACCAGGTGTTTGTGATTTATCAAGAACATTTGCTCACGTTGATCCAGTTCAAGAGCCAATTCCTGTTATTCCAACCTGTCACTACCAAATGGGTGGTGTACCTTGTAATGTTAATGGTCAAGCAATTAATATTGCAGCAGACGGCACAGAAACTATTGTTGATGGCTTATTTGCTGTTGGTGAAATCGCTTGTGTATCAGTACATGGTGCTAACCGTTTAGGCGGTAACTCGTTACTTGATTTAGTGGTATTTGGTCGTGCAGCAGGTAATTTCTTAGGTCAATACCTTAATGAAACACAGTCAGGTGTTGATGCCTCAGAATCTGACTTAGAAGCTGCTTTAGCACGTACACAGCGTTGGGAATCTTCTACGTCAGGTGAAGACCCTGTTCAAATTCGTAAAGATTTACAACAATGTATGCAACTTAACTTCTCAGTATTCCGTGAAGGCGAAGCCATGGCGCAAGGCATGAAAGAGCTAACGGAAATTCGTGAACGTTTACAAAATGCACGTTTAGACGATAAATCATCAGAGTTTAATACTCAACGCATTGAGTGTTTAGAACTAGACAACTTAATGGAAACTGCTTTTTGTTCAGCAAAAGCGGCAAACTTCCGTACAGAATCTCGAGGTGCACATGCACGTCAAGACTTTACTGAACGTGATGATGATAATTGGCTATGTCACTCAATCTACTCTCCTAATACAGAAGAGATGACAAAACGTGATGTTAATATGAAACCCATTCACCGTGAAGCTTTCCCACCGAAAGCCCGCGTATACTAAGGAGCATTGCAATGAAACAGGTATTTTCAATTTACCGTTATAACCCAGACGTTGATAATGCGCCTTACATGAAAGACTACGAGTTAGAAGTGCCAGATGGCTCTGATCTTATGGTACTTGATGCGCTTATTCTTCTTAAAGAACAAGACTCTACGTTATCGTTCCGTCGTTCATGTCGTGAAGGTGTTTGTGGCTCAGACGGCTTAAATATGAATGGTAAAAATGGTTTAGCATGTATTACACCTTTATCAGAATTAAAGGCGAGTAAAATTGTTTTACGTCCTTTACCTGGTTTACCGGTAGTACGTGACTTGATTATTGATATGACACAATTTTATCAACAATATGAAAAAATTAAGCCATACTTGATCAACGATGCTCAACCTGCAGCTCGTGAAAATATACAATCTATTGAAGATCGTGAAAAATTAGATGGTCTTTATGAGTGTATTTTATGTGCTTGTTGTTCAACATCTTGTCCATCTTTTTGGTGGAATCCAGATAAGTTCATTGGCCCAGCTGGTTTATTACATGCGTATCGCTTCTTAATTGATAGTCGTGATACCGCAACAGAAGAACGTTTAGATGGCTTACAAGATGCTTACAGCGTATTTCGCTGTCATGGCATTATGAACTGTGTTGATGTTTGTCCAAAAGGGCTAAACCCAACTAAAGCTATTGGTCATATTAAATCAATGTTACTAAATCGCGCTGTTTAGTAACAATTAACTAGACTAAATAGTGCTTTAGTCTAGTTTACTTGATTAAATTATATGACAGAATAAACAGAGTATTTACTTTATAGTAGCTACTCTGTTATTTTATTTTTTAGGGTAATCGTTTGGTATATTTATCAAACAATTATATTTTTTAATTGCTTCAACCCAGCATAGGAACAGGGCAATGCCAGAAGGTGTAATGAAGGCTTGGTTAGAGTCTTCCCATTTAAACGGTGGCAACATCGCTTATATTGAAGAATTGTACGAATCATACCTAGATAATTCAGCCTCTGTATCAGCAGAATGGCAAGAAATTTTTAGTCAACTTCCTAAAGTAGAAGGTAGTGAAGTGGAATACCGCCACTCCGCTATTCGTGACGAGTTTAAGGTGCTAGCTAAACAGCAAAGTAAACAAGTTATTATTTCTGGAGGAGGTGACGCTAAGCAAGTTAAAGTTTTACAACTTATCAACGCTTTTAGATTTCGCGGTCATCAAAACGCCAACTTAGATCCATTAGGTTTTTGGCAACGCGACAAAGTACGTGATTTACAACTTGCTCATCATGACTTATCAGAAAACGACTTTGACAAAGAGTACAACGTAGGTTCATTCGCAAGTGGCGAAGAAACTATGAAGTTAGGTGACTTATTTAAAGCATTGAAAGCTACATACTGTGGCTCTATCGGCGCTGAATATATGCACATGACGTCAACAGATGAAAAGCGTTGGTTACAACAACGTCTTGAGTCGGTACAGTCAAAAGCACAACTTTCTGTTGATGAAAAAACTGAGTTACTTAAAGGCCTTATTGCTGCTGATGGTTTAGAAAAATACCTTGGTGCTAAATTCCCTGGTGCAAAGCGCTTCTCTCTTGAAGGTGGCGATGCACTTGTACCTATGCTTAAAGAGTTAATTACTCGCGCAGGTGCTGCAGGTACTAAAGAAGTTGTAATGGGTATGGCTCACCGTGGCCGTTTAAACGTATTAGTTAACGTTATGGGTAAAAACCCATCTAAGTTATTTGATGAGTTTGGCGGTAAGCACGATGAAATCTTAGGCTCTGGTGACGTTAAATATCACCAAGGTTATTCGTCTGATTTTGTTACCCCTGGCGGTAATGTTCATTTAGCCTTAGCCTTTAATCCATCTCATTTAGAAATTGTTAATCCTGTGGTTATTGGTAGCGTTCGTGCTCGCCTTGATAGACGTAATTGTAATCAAGGTGATTTAGTCTTACCTGTTACCATTCACGGTGACTCGGCGATTGCTGGGCAAGGTGTTGTACAAGAAACCTTTAATATGTCACAAGCACGTGCATTTAAAGTCGGCGGTACAATCCGTATTGTTGTGAATAACCAAGTTGGTTTTACAACATCAAATCAAGAAGATACTCGTAGTGGTGAGTACTGTACTGAAATTGCTAAAATGGTACAGGCACCAATTCTTCATGTTAATGGTGATGATCCTGAAGCCGTAATTTTAGCAACGCAAATTGCATTAGATTACCGAAATGAATTCAAACGTGATGTGGTTATTGACTTAGTTTGTTACCGTCGTCACGGACATAATGAAGCTGACGAGCCTAGTGCAACACAGCCATTAATGTATAAAATTGTTAAAAAACATCCGACTCCACGTCAACTTTATGCTGATAAGCTAGCCGCTGAAGGCGCGTTAAATAAAGCAAAAATTGATGAGTTAACAGCTTACTACCGTAAGTTGCTTGATGAAGGTCAATGTACCGTTGAGCAATGGCGCCCAATGACACAGCACTCTGTTGATTGGACACCTTACTTAGGTCACGAGTGGGATGATGATTACAAAAAAGAAATCTCTTTAGAAAAATTAAAAGAGTTAGCAACAAAAGTATCAACTTACCCAGAAACACATCCAGTACATTCGCGTGTTAAAAAGATCTATGATGATCGCATGAAAATGGCAACAGGTGAAAAACTACTTGATTGGGGTATGGCTGAAAATATCGCTTATGCTTCAATTGTTGATGCTGGAGAGCGAGTTCGTATTACAGGTCAAGATGCGGGTCGTGGTACATTCTTCCATCGTCATGCGGTATTGCATAACCAAACTGATGCAAGTACTTATTTGCCACTGCAAAATATTCGTGAAGGGCAAGGGCCATTTAACGTACATGACTCAGTGTTATCAGAAGTGTCAGTATTAGCCTTTGAATATGGCTACACTACGGCAGAGCCGGCAGGTTTAACTATTTGGGAAGCCCAGTTTGGTGACTTTGCTAACTGTGCACAAGTGGTATTTGATCAATTCATTAGCTCAGGTGAACAAAAGTGGGGTCGCTTATGTGGCTTAACTATGTTGTTACCACATGGCTATGAAGGTCAAGGTCCAGAGCATTCATCTGCACGCTTAGAGCGTTTCTTGCAACTGTGTGCTGATCATAATATGCAAGTTTGTGTACCATCAACACCAGCGCAAGTATTTAACATGCTTCGTCGTCAAGTGGTTCGTCCAATGCGTCGTCCATTAGTGGTGATGTCACCTAAGTCATTATTACGTCACCCATTAGCGGTTTCTTCATTAGAAGAGCTATCTACGGGCGTGTTCCATAATGTTATTGGTGAAGTTGATGAGCTTGACTCAAGCGCAGTAGAACGTGTGGTATTCTGTAGTGGTAAAGTTTACTACGAATTACTTGAGCAGCGTCGTAAAAATGAGCTGAACAATATTGCGATTGTACGTATTGAACAGTTATACCCGTTCCCTGAGCAAGAGCTACAAGCGGTATTAAAAGAATACCAGCATGTTAAGCAATTTGTTTGGTGTCAGGAAGAGCCACAAAACCAAGGTGCTTGGTATTGTTCGCAGCACCATTTTAGGGCGGCTATCCCTGAAGGTACTTATTTAACTTACGCTGGTCGTCAAGCTTCTGCAGCACCAGCGGTGGGTTATATGTCAGTCCATGTGAAAGAGCAACAGGCGCTTGTTACTCAAGCGTTAACATTAGATTAACTTATTCTTATTGCGCTAATTTATTAGCGCACTTAGTGCATATAGTGCAAAGACAGTTTGTAAGGAATTAAAAATAATGACAACCGAAATCAAAGTTCCGGTATTACCAGAATCAGTTGCTGATGCAACAGTTGCTACTTGGCATGTACAAGTAGGTGAAAAATTTACGCGTGATCAAGTATTAGTTGATATTGAAACTGATAAAGTAGTACTTGAAGTACCTGCAACAAGCGACGGCGTATTAACTGATATTAGCCAAGCAGAAGGCGCAACCGTATTAGGTGATCAAGTTATTGGTACTTTCTCAGCTGGTGATGCAGCAGAAGCTCCAGCAGCCTCAGCTGAAGAAAAAAGTGCTCCAGCTGAAAAAGCAAGTTCTGCAACAGCGGTTATCGACATTGTTGTTCCAGTATTGCCTGAGTCAGTTGCTGATGCAACAGTAGCGACTTGGCATGTTGCAGAAGGCGATACAGTGAGCGTTGATCAACACTTAGTTGATATTGAAACTGACAAAGTTGTGTTAGAAGTTGTTGCTCAAGATAATGGCGTAATCGGCAAAATTATCCATGCTGAAGGCGATACGGTATTAGGTGCACAAAAAATTGGTGAATTAAACGCAGGCGCAAGTGCTGGTAGTGCAGCTACCGCTGCACCTATTGAAGATGCGGTAAGCTCAGACGAACTTGCTAGCCCATCAGTGCGTCGTTTAATGACTGAAAAAGGCCTAACAGCTGCTGACGTTACCGGCACAGGTAAGGGCGGTCGTATTTCTAAAGAAGACGTTGAAGCCGCTGCTAACAAGCCAAAAGCAGCTCCAGCTGCAGCACCTGTTGCTGCACCAGCAGCGCAAGAGCTAGGCGAGCGTACTCAAAAACGTGTTCCTATGACACGCTTACGTAAAACAATCGCAACACGTTTACTTGAAGCGAAAAACTCAACTGCCATGTTAACGACGTTTAACGAAGTAAACATGAAACCTATTATGGATTTACGTGCTCAATATAAAGATTTATTTGAGAAAACCCATGATACACGTTTAGGTTTTATGTCTTTCTACGTAAAAGCGGTAACTGAAGCGCTTAAGCGTTACCCTGCAGTAAATGCATCAATTGATGGTGATGATATTGTTTATCACAACTTCTTTGACATCTCTATTGCGGTATCTACGCCACGTGGTTTAGTTACACCAGTATTACGTGATGCTGATCAACTAAGCATGGCAGGTGTTGAAAACGGTATTCGCGATTTAGCGATTAAAGGTCGTGACGGTAAATTATCAATGGCTGATATGACTGGCGGTAATTTCACTATTACTAACGGTGGTGTATTTGGTTCATTATTATCAACGCCAATCCTTAACTTACCACAAGCTGCAATTTTAGGTATGCACAAAATACAAGACCGCCCAATGGCTGTTGACGGTAAAGTAGAAATTTTACCTATGATGTACTTAGCATTATCTTACGATCACCGTTTGATTGATGGTAAAGAGTCTGTTGGTTTCTTAGTAACAATTAAAGAATTGCTAGAAGATCCGGCTCGTTTACTTTTAGATATATAAGCTAGTTAGTTATCGATACAAAAAAACATAGTTAGTCGGCTAGAGTATTAGCTCTTTTGACTACCGTCACTAGAGCTTTTGTACTATAATCGAGAAACTTTTCACAGGCTGTTCTTTAGTTTTGTCTTTTAAAAACGAAAGATAAAAATAAAAGCAGTCATCATTTACAGATAAATGGATAAAACACCATGAATTTGCATGAGTATCAAGCGAAACAATTATTCGCTGAATATGGTTTACCAGTTTCTGAAGGTTTCGCTTGCGATACACCTCAAGAAGCTGCAGAAGCGGCTGATAAAATCGGTGGCAATATGTGGGTTGTTAAAACTCAAGTACACGCTGGTGGTCGCGGTAAAGCTGGCGGTGTTAAGCTAGTTAAAACTAAAGACGAAATCAAAGCATTCGCTCAAAACTGGTTAGGTAAGAACTTAGTTACTTATCAAACAGATGAGAACGGTCAGCCAGTTGCTAAAATTTTAGTTGAAAGCTGTACAGATATTGCTAACGAGTTATACCTTGGCGCAGTTGTTGACCGCGCAAGTCGTAAAGTAGTATTCATGGCGTCTACTGAAGGCGGCGTTGACATCGAGAAGATTGCTGAAGAAACTCCAGAGTTAATTCACAAAGCTGAAGTTGATCCACTTGTTGGTCCACAAGCTTACCAAGCACGTGAGCTTGGTTTCAAACTTGGTTTAAACCCTACTCAAATGAAGCAATTTGTTAAGATCTTTATGGGTCTTGGTAAAATGTTCAACGATTTCGATTTCGCGTTATTAGAAATCAACCCATTAGTTATTACTGATGAAGGTAACCTTCACTGTTTAGACGGTAAAATTGGTATCGATGGTAATGCTTTATACCGTCAACCAAAAATCCGCGCTATGCACGATCCATCTCAAGAAGATGAACGTGAAGCACATGCTGCACAGTGGGAACTTAACTACGTAGCATTAGATGGTAACGTTGGTTGTATGGTTAACGGTGCAGGCCTAGCAATGGGTACTATGGATATCGTTAATTTACACGGCGGCAAGCCAGCTAACTTCCTTGATGTTGGTGGTGGTGCTACTAAAGAACGTGTTGCTGAAGCATTCAAAATCATCCTTTCTGACAACAACGTTAAAGCTGTTTTAGTTAACATCTTTGGTGGTATTGTTCGTTGTGACATGATTGCTGAAGGTATTATCGCTGCTGTTAAAGAAGTAGGCGTTAAAGTTCCAGTTGTAGTACGTTTAGAAGGTACTAACGCTGAAGCAGGCCGTGAAGTATTAGCATCTTCAGATGTTAACATCATCGCTGCAGAATCATTAACTGATGCAGCACTTAAAGTTGTTGCCGCTGCGGAGGGCAAATAATGTCTGTATTAATTAACAAAGATACTAAAGTAATCTGTCAAGGTTTCACTGGTGGTCAAGGTACTTTCCACTCAGAGCAAGCTATTGATTACGGTACACAAATGGTTGGTGGCGTATCACCAGGCAAAGGTGGTCAAACTCACCTTGGTTTACCAGTATTTAACACAGTACGTGAAGCAGTAGAAGCAACTGGCGCAACAGCAACAGTTATCTACGTTCCAGCTCCGTTCTGTAAAGACGCTATTTTAGAAGCTATCGATGCTGGCATCGAGCTTATCGTAACTATCACTGAAGGTATCCCAACTTTAGACATGGTTGACGTTAAAGTTAAGCTTGAGCAAACTGGCGTTCGCATGATTGGTCCTAACTGTCCAGGTGTTATCACACCAGGCGAAACTAAGATTGGTATCATGCCAGGTCACATCCATTTACCAGGTAAAGTTGGTATTGTTTCACGTTCTGGTACGCTTACGTACGAAGCCGTTAAACAAACTACTGACGCAGGTTTCGGCCAATCTACTTGTGTAGGTATTGGTGGTGACCCTATCCCAGGTACTAACTTCATTGACGTTTTAGAAATGTTCCAAAACGATCCACAAACTGAAGCAATCGTAATGATTGGTGAAATTGGTGGTACTGCTGAAGAAGAAGCTGCGGAATACATCAAAGCTAACGTTACTAAGCCTGTTGTTTCTTACATTGCTGGTGTTACTGCACCAGAAGGTAAGCGTATGGGTCACGCTGGCGCGATTATCGCTGGTGGTAAAGGTACAGCTGATGAGAAATTTGCAGCATTAGAAGCGGCTGGTGTTAAAACTGTTCGTTCTTTAGCTGATATCGGTTTAGCACTTAAAGAGAAAACAGGTTGGTAATCAGCTTTTGATTGCAAACTGAATTCTTATTTAAAAACCCGCTATCTAGCGGGTTTTTTGTAATTTTTTTACATTGAGAGTATTTACTTCCATGTTCTTTTATTATCTTCGTCTATCGCATTATCAATAATTAACTGCGGAAAGAGGGTATTCAACCTTTCACCAGATGCACATTTCTTAAAAGTAAAAGTTGATGTACCAATTAGCTTTTCACACCAAGCAACGATATGAGTTATTCTTTCTTTTGGGTAACCATTAATGTTTAGCTGATTTAAGCGTTCCGTAACGGTGAAGTAGAAGTTATCATTAGATGGACTATCTTCGAGTTTTTCTACTCGCTTTTCGAGTGATTTCTGCTTCTGCATTGTATTTAGTAATAACTGTGAATTTTGAGCTAGCATTTTTGCCATTTCAATTTCTTGATCGTCAGTATTATTATCAGGAGCTGGATAAACACCATGTTTAGCTAATGAAGGTACTACCTCTTTATATAGCCAATTTTGGAATTTTTTCCCCGCTGCACTTTTATCACTAGAAAGCACTCTGTATAGTCCTGGTTGGTTTACAAATATTTCAGTTTCATTTTGAAAAGAAGGCTTCCTAACCGGAACTCGTAAATATTCATCTTGCTCTAAATTGCTTAATTGAGCTTTAATAATGCTTGCCATTGACTTAGCTATATGTGATGAGTTTATCTCTTTATTTTCTCTATTTAGTGTTATTAGCAAATCTTTTAGAGAGATATATAGAATATTATCTTTGTATAATGTTCGAATATTCGATGGCTCTCCTTCTCCTTGATAGCTTATAAGCATAAGATCATTATTCATAAATATAAATCATCCTTTTATCACACTAAAAATATATTAAATGATTATATCTTTAACCTATAAGTTGATCTATCTGATAAATAAAATAAATTTGTATATTTACAATTAATAATCATATATAAAATATTTTAACCTCTACAAGTTGATACCTCTGTCGCGGTGGCGACGACACCCAAAGGGGGCTTAACGCCGAACCCCCTTTGGAATCCCCGACGCTGCTAATCAAGTGTAGTCTTCCATTCAAGGCAATATTTTCGACGTAACAGCGCTGAACGGGCATCCATGCCCTACATCGCTTTGTTCATCATCCATGATGAACATACGTGAATATTGCCTTTCATTTCGGCACTTGATTCAAGCAGACTTGGTGCGTGTTGATAGGGTGGGGGAATATTAGAGAAAATTATTTTTTGTTCGAGCAAAGAGCTATGTGTTTAGTTAACAGGAGAGTACCGTGTCACAAACTCTCTGAACCCATCTCAGTGAATGAATCGCTATTTTGAAAAAGTGTCAGTCAAGCTGAGCCATGGATGGCGAAGACTGCCGCTTTTCATGGACGAATATCGGCAGGTATTGACTGTAAACTCAAAATGGCTATTCATGTTTTCACTGAGCTGGTGCTCCGTGGGGTTCCAAGGGGACGCCGGAGGCAGTGTCCCTTTGGGTGGAGTAGCCACCGCGACGCCAGACAGAGAAATAAACTCAAGCCATTGTTTTATCTCGAGCCAATGCAACGTCATGATGAACATACGTGAATATTGCCTTTCATTTCGGCACTTGATTCAAGCAGACTTGGCGCGTGTTGATAGGGTGGGGGAATATTAGAGAAAATTATTTTTTGTTCGAGCAAAGAGCTATGTGTTTAGTTAACAGGAGAGTACCGTGTCACAAACTCTCTGAACCCATCTCAGTGAATGAATCGCTATTTTGAAAAAGTGTCAGTCAAGCTGAGCCATGGATGGCGAAGACTGCCGCTTTTCATGGAAGAATATCGGCAGGTATTGACTGTAAACTCAAAATGGCTATTCATGTTTTCACTGAGCTGGTGCTCCGTGGGGTTCCAAGGGGAAGCCGGAGGCAGTGTCCCTTTGGGTGGAGTCGCCACCGCGACGCGAACAGTGAACCAAACTCAAACCGCTTGTAGTAAAAAATCAAAATAATTAATCGGTAGTCATTGACTGTAAACTCAAAATTGTTATTAATGCTTTTACTGAGTAGGGACTCCGTGGGGTTCCAAGGAAAGGTTGATAGTGGAGGTAGAGTCCTTTTCTTCTTGGCTGTAGTCGCCACTGCGACGCCAGACAGAAAAACAAACTCCAAACAGGGCAACAAACTTGGATGACAAAACAAAAAAGAGAGCTTTCGCTCTCTTTCCCTAATTATCTAACTATTAGTTGTATTAGTCATTAAAAATAACAGCCTTATAATTCATTTTTACCCGATTGAATATTTTCATAAATAGCAATACCCGCGACTCTTTTTTGCACTGTCTCACGTGCATCATTAACTGCTTGTGCATCAAAAGTATAAATTTCAGGGCTACTCGAATCACCGTCGTCTGAGTCATTTGAGCTTGAGGAATAAAACTCTTTTGCCTCTTTAGATGACTCAATATAGGTATCAACGGCATTCTTTTTAAGCTCGGCTTGATAAACCGCTAATCCTGCATCGACAGACTTATCTTTAATTGCTTGGTTAGAGGCTTGAATTTCTTCTTTATTAACAGGTGTACCCGATTGTTTAGCTTCAATAACTTCAATAGCGGTATTTCTTTTTACTGCTTTTTGCACAAAGCCTACATAATCAGCAGCACTTGAATTGATTGTAGTCATAGTAACGTTCCATTGTTATGTTCAACAATTATGCTAAACAATTTTTTATAAAAGCTATTGTTTAGTTTAGTTTAATAAATGAGCAAAGTAAAAAGCAATGTCGTTTTGGGTTTACGTGTTTATTGAGCTAAACAACTCGATTAAATGCGAATAACAATTTTACGTTGGTATAAAAACAAGCAAATTAGCCAAAAGATAAACACATGAATAATAGCGTAAACTAAGGAGGCGTTTATTGGGCTTAGCCACTGGCTCATATGAAAGAATAAAAAGTCTCTCATATCGCCGCTTTCATTGGCGCCAAAAGACATCGGAATTAACTTATAGCAATCGGTCCAAACCGCGGCAAACACGTAAATAAATAAGGGGTTCATACCGTAAATAAATAGTGGCTTCATCGCGCTTTGGTAGCCTTTAATATCGGTTAGCCAAATAAATAGTGCCAGTAACCACGTAGCCACTGCAGAGGTTACCAGTACATATGAGCTAGTCCACAGGTATTTATTTATCGGCATTGTGGTACTCCACACATAACCTACAACCAAAGCGATAGCGCCACTTAATATTAAACGTTTAATTGCTTGCTGTTGACTGGAGCATTGAGTGATCATTCGTGTGGCTTCAAAACCCGCTAAAATACTCACTAAAGCAGGTAAAGTACTTAACAAACCTTCAGGATCAAAAGCGAGACCTTTACCCGCCCACATATGTGAAGCACCCATTATTGCTAAATCAACACTACGTACTAAGTTATCGTTCAACGAGTAAGCACCATCACCAACGCTAGCCAGTAGTAGCCAATAACCAAGTAATATTACTACTGAAGCTAGCCAAATACCTACTCGATTTAATACCAACACCAATATGGCAGCAATACCGTAAGCTAAGCCTATACGCCCTAATACGCTCATAAAGCGCAAGTCGGCAAAGGTTTCATAGGTAGGAAAAGCGTTTAACGCTAAGCCGAGTGCAAAAATAATGGCAGAGCGCTTTATTATACGAAATATGGCTTTGGGTGAGGCTTTAAAATTGCTTTTGCGAAACGAAAAGTACATCGCAGAGCCAATAATAAACATGAAAAAAGGGAACACTACATCGGTTATTGTCCAACCGTGCCATTGGGCGTGTAAAAGCTGAGGATATACATGCGACCACGACCCTGGAGTGATCACCAATAACATAAGCGCGATAGTAAAACCTCGAAAGGCATCGAGGGCTAAGTAACGATTCATTAATAACATTCCTTTAAAAGCACCGGATAGACCATTGTGCTCAACAGTTCATAACATTTATGGCTGTACCGTATTTTTCTCAGCTATTATATTTATAGAAAAAAGGAATATTTACAAGGGAAATCAATATACTATTTATTTAAAAACGGAACCTAGTATAGACTTTTAAGCTTTTAAACTAAGTTTTCATTTATTTGCGGAGACATTTTTGTCATCTCTAAATTATTTTTGATATTTTCTTCGATGATCTCATCGCGTTTTTCAGTTAATGCTTCTAAAGCTTGCTGCTTTTCTTCAGGGCTCATGCTTTTATCATTAGCAATTAACTCCATTTCATCTTCAATTTCTTGAAGTTTTTCACTGTCAACGCCTAACCTTTTATCTAATATACTTTGCATCATTTCAGCAAAACGGCTATCAGTTACTTTAGCCTCTGTAGCGTTTGGGTTGTTTGCTTCGTCAATTGCTGCTTGTTGTGCCAGCAGTGCTCTAGCGGTTTCAGGTTTCGTATAAGTAGGTGCACTCTCTTTTACTGTTTCACCACTTATCATCGCCAGTGCTTTGTCAGATAAGGTTAAAGTATCTTTTTGCCCTGGAATAGGGTTAACAATTGGAACTTGGTTATTAGAATCTACCCGTACAGTACTTTGCACACGAGCTTGCTCTACCTGTTGGGCGTAATTAGTGTTGATGATCATAATAAGTGTCCATTTATTACTGTGTGTAAATTGAGAAGTCGTAAATTTATTGGATCAAATAGAGCATAGTCTGTGCCAGTTTTAAATCGTTGATTTTATCATTAAATACTGAGCTTTTAACAAAGAGTAGATGTTGGAAATGAAAACGCTACGACAATATTGTTAAACAAGCGGCAATTTATTGCCAAAGAGACAGATAAAGCGGCTAGAAATTTATTGGATTATGGTGATAATAAAAAAGCCGCAACAAGCGGCTTTAAAAAGTAGGCAATGTATAGTATTACTCTACTAGTTTATCGCTCACTTTATTATCTAAAAAGTGAAATACTGTTTTTAGTTGCGTTGACGGTTTTCCACGCATACGATTTATTTACTACGCCGTAAGGAACGCCATTGACACTCCATTGCGGATTAGAGAAATAATCATATTGTGTAGCACTACCAAACACATGAGGATAAGCCATAATAGAAGCGAATGAGTTTTGAACCCCGTGACCCATTCCATCTACGTACACACCGCCTGAGGTATCACCTTGTTTTCTTGAGTGCAGTAAACCTTGGTTATGACCTAATTCATGAACAAAAGTGGTTGCGCCACAGTCAATAGCGGTAATGCTATACATTTTGCTATTTGATGAGCTGTATAATGAGCCATTAGCCCCTTGTCCTATCCAAGCTAAACCACATGATATAAGCCCAGGTGTCCCTGCAGATTCACCAGTACCTAATACGGCAACCATATCGGCATTCCACTGATTACGTAAATTATGCACGTATGAGCTGTTTGTTACTGCATCTAGCCACTGGTTACTTGGCGTGATGGCATGGTTACCTAAATTACTTTTACCTGCTAGGCGTAAAGTAATATCAATACCATTTTGGCGGTAAACCTGATTACTAAAAGCAATTAAGCTATTTATTTTAGTATCAATATTGGCGGTTTTAGCTGCCGATGAGTTGGTGTATAAAATCCCAATATCAATTGTTTCTGCACAAACGCTTACGGCAGGTAAGGCTAAAGCAACACAAAGTGCCTTTAAAACATTATTATTCATTTTCTTTCCTCTTGTTTTATCGTTTTATTGTTATAGTTTTTTGGGGGCAAATATATCTTTGCTCCCTGTAGTCGTTGTATTTGAAGCAGCAGATTCAACGGCTTCAAATTCAACATGACTTCTGTACAGATCACGTTTGGCGGCTATCCAACCATACTGATCTTTTGACTCAAACACCCAGTTACCTGACACCGTGGTAAATTGGCCATATAATGCATCTTTGCCAACGGTAATTATGGTGTTGTGTAGTGAGTCATCTAAACCGATAATATTGCCAATAATGTGTTTATCACCATTGTCAAAAACCTCAACGTTAGTCACTTCTGCGGTAAAAATTTCATTAGTTTGTGGAATTTCTAAATCAAATGATTCACCTGCTTTTAGTGCTTTTAAGGCATTTAAATCAAATTCAATAAACTCAGCTTTATCTAAGTCCGCTGGAATAACTCCTGCATCAGTTAATACTTTTTCAGCAACTTCTGAACGGCGACTAATACCTAAAAAATCTTCCTTATTTTCAGCAGGTAGTGTGCTTTCCTCCATTGTTTTAGTCGCAAAGTGATTAGTTGAGGTGTTATCTTTAAGTGGCATGGCACTAGGCTGCGTAGCAAGCTCTTTATGTTCAATAGTGTTATCTAGTTTGGGCGTTATTTGCTTTGCTGTAGAAGCATTATTGCTTTCATCGGTTGATGACAAATAAATAGCACCGAGCAGACAAGTAGACAGCGTCACCGCGGTTATCAGGTAAGTTTGCTTTTTTCTCATTATATACTCCGTATTTAGGCAAGGCTTTTTTGGTAAAAGGCGCTAGACCATTACTGAAATTATTATTGTTATAGAATATTAAGTTTTATTATTTATATGGCGGTTTAAAAATGAACATCATTTGGTTTATTTTTAAACGTAGCAGTTAATTAGCATCGTACTCAAGTTACATAATGACATTTTATTTACATAAAATTACATTTATGTAACATATGTTTTACGATTGAAGGGCGGTATGAAAACGCCATTAGCGAAATAAGGTAAGAAAGTTTTCGTGAGGCCTGATTTTTTAAGTGCTAAAGCGATAATCATTAATTGGAGGGAATGTTTTTTAAGTATCAAGCGTCTATTTACAGATTATTAATTAAAGTAATACCTAAAATGATCTGAATGTGGTTATACGAATAATTAAATGACAAGCCTAAACCACATTGCTTAAAGATTTAGGTAAGAAATAGCACAGGCTTGAGCTTATTAGTTGTAGTAGGTTTTAATCGCTTTTAAGAAGAAAATGAGCCTTATTACAATAATCTACTAAGGCTTTTTTGTGTCAAGCTGACGCTAATTTTGAAGTCAGCAAGCTAATTTACTCAACTGAATAATGCGCTATTCCTTTAAATATACCTCGCAAGTTACTCAAACGCTAAGTTACTTATTGTAGCGTTTTTCAGCACTAACGACTTTATATAAGTAGCGCCTACTTTCGGATTTAGGGTGTTGCTTGGTGAGCTTTTGATAAACCTGCTGCGGCGACAGTTTATTAATTACTGATGGAGCATATGATCTCGTACTGCTAAAAGTTTTAAATACATTACCAGCACCGCCGTTATAAGCTGAAATAACAGAGTAATGTCTACTTTGGCTATTATTAATTTTATTCAAATATTGCTGCTGTAATATATGTAAATACGCGGTTCCAATATTGATATTATCTTGCGGATTAAAAAGCGTTTGTTTACTGGGCGTACCTGATTTTTTGAAAATACGCTGATAAACATCTTTACCTGCCGTGTTAGGAATAACTTGCATTAGTCCATAAGCATTAGCGTGACTTACCGCAAACGGGTTAAAGCTACTTTCTGTTTCTATAATGGCATAAATGAGTTCAGGTTTTATTTGATAACGGTTTGCTGCCGCTAGTACATATGAAGCATATTTATGCTGGCGTAGTTTGCTATGGGATTTAACCATAGATATCTCCACAAAGTGGACATTGTGTTTACCAATCTTTTGTTTTTTTAATTGGGTATTAAGTAGGTAGTCAGCAAAGCGGCTTGCTCGCCACTGATAGGCTATTGCTTTTTTGTCTTGATCAAGCACTTGACCATATAAATAAGGTTTCCCTTGAATAATAGGCTCTCGGTCACTAAAAATATCGGTGTTTGCTGGGTTTTCGCTGGTCAGTAACGTTGTGATAATGGCGTCTTTTAAATGAAATAGGGGAGACTTTGTTGCGATAGTTTCAATTTTTATGGTGCCTGTATCAAAATTTACCTGGGCTTTTGATTGATAACCATCGGTATATTTTACATATTTTTTATTACTGGCAACTTGAGAGTTATTCTTACCCCATATTTTTTCTGCAATACTTTTGAGATTTTTAATGGTTCTATCGAGATTTTTTATATCGCTGATCATAACATCAGGCGATTGCTGATAAGTGGTTTTTTTATTCTCGAGGTATTGTTTGAAGGCTTGCTCAGGATCGTTACTAGTAATGACATGCGTAAGCTTTTTTTGATCACCTACGGTACAACTACTTAAACATAAAGCAGTCATAGCAATAAAAAAAATACCGCTGAATGTTTTTTTTATCTGCGTTTTACCAATTAGCACAATAGATTTACCTTTTTATTATTAGATTACTTAAGGTTAGCTTAAATTTTTTGCATTGTTTGCATGATCCACTGTTGCATTTGTATTTGACTAAGCCCACCTGAAATTCTGTCAACCTCTTTCCCTTGGTGAAAAAACACCAGAGTTGGTAAGCTACGAATATTGGCATCACGTGCAATACTTTGTACTTGCTCTGTATTTACTTTGGCAAAAAGTAGCGTTGGTGAGCTTTGTGCTACTTGGTTAAATATCGGCGCCATATTTTGACAAGGAGCACACCAATCCGCCCAAAAATCGACAATAACGGGTAGCGAGTTACGCTCAATAAAAGGGTAAAAAGTATTATTGCCTAACGAGGTCGGCAAAGTAGAATACACCGCTTGTTGACATTTACCGCACTTAGCTTGATGGTGCTGTTTTTCATCGGGCATACGATTAGTAGTAAAACAGTGAGCGCAAACAATATTCATGATATTTCCATTTTAACTGAGTTAACCAGAGTTCAGGTTATTGACGGGTTTAGCGAATGATAGTTAATTCTATCGACTCAGTCTTGGTATTAATAGTGCTGTTTGAGATGTTATCTTTGATAGCGTTTTTTTTAAGCAAACCTTTCATGCAAGCTTTTTACATAAAATTTTTACCTTAAAGTTGTAGCCCTGTTCCGTTATGTATTTATATATTCAATATCATTCGGTTAAATTTGTGAATTAGTAACTGCTCAGTTAAATTAGCTACTTTATCTAGTCACTTGGAAATAATCATGTACCTTGCTCTTTGGATGCTAGGAGCTCTGGCTTCTTTTTGTATTTTAGCGGTAGGTGCGCGCGAGCTTAGTGGTGAGCTTTCAATTTCACAATCGTTATGTATACGCAGTGGCGTCGGTTTAGTGGTGTTGTCGCTGGTGTATTTATTTAAGCACAATGTGATGAATAAACCGGTAATTCAGAAATCCGTGGTAGCCAAGAAAAAGCCTAACGCTATATTCGGTAGTCGCTCTAACTTTGCGAGTAAGCGGAAATTGCTGGCGGGATTTAACCTACAACTATTTCGGAATATTTTTCATTATGCGGCACAGTATGGTTGGTTTTTTGGTATAGGGTTGCTGCCACTTGCAGAAGTTTTTGCGTTAGAGTTTACTGTGCCTATATGGACACTATTAATTGCTGCGATTTTTTTAGGTGAAGCGATAACACCAACAAAAATTATAGCTATATTTTTGGGAAGTTTAGGGGTTTTTATTATTGTAAACCCCGAGCAGGGGGTGATGAGCTTGGCTTCTTTTGTGGTTTTGGGCTCGGCTATTTGCTTTGCCATTTCACATACCGCCACTAAGTCACTATCTCGAGATTACTCACCTATATCGATACTTTTCTATATGTGTATATTGCAACTACCTATAGGGTTGGTGCTCTCGTACCATCACTGGGTTTGGCCAGACTACAATCAATGGCTGTGGCTTGTTATTATTGGTATTGGTGCATTATCAGCACATTTTTGTATGACCAATGCTATGCAATATGCAGAAATAACCACAGTAGTAACCTTAGACTTTTTGCGTTTGCCCTTAATTATTTTTGTTGGGGTATTACTGTACGCAGAGCCGTTTGAACTCTCTTTATTATTTGGTGGTTGTTTAATGCTTTTTGGAAATTTACTTAACACAGGTAAAATAAAAACCATTATCAATAATAAATTCGGCCAGCTTTTTCGCTAATTAACCTGAACTTGGTTTAAGAGATATTTAACAAATTGAAATATCAGAAAAATTATTTTTCTGAATCGCTAGTTTGATAGTTTTTCTTCTTTTCATATGGTAAACAAGGCAAATTTCGCGTCAATAGCTGGCCTATTGCAAGTAAATTTACCGAAGAA
>NZ_JAHKPW010000079.1 GCF_018860755.1 Colwellia sp. D2M02
TGTAGCGTTACATAAAAAGGTGATAACGCAGTAAAAATGACCAACAAACGCTGTCCGAAGGATTCGGCTAAAAGCGTTTTATTCTTTGTTGAACAGTATTTGCTTAGAATGACTAGGCAACACACTGTCCGCCGCGATTAAAACGCTTTTATCTCGAACAAAATTTAACCGCGAAAGATCAACAGCCCCTAACAATTAAATCCCCAAGATTAAGTTGTGTATTTTAGCGCCAACAAGCAACAGACGACTTACGTTTGCTGGCGAAATTAATGATTACCAAGGAATAATAATGAATGACTTAGCAGGACGCCGTCCCCTAAAGGTTAGAGAGCTAACCTTAATGACTAATATTGCCAAATGGTTAAGTAAAAAAGATATTACCCCTAACCAAATTTCTATCGCGAGCGTGTTTTTTGCATTATTTGCTGGCACAGTATTACTCGTTGTAAACAGCGGAGGCAGTATTTGGTTAATGTGGCTCGCGGCGCTATTTATTCAATGTCGATTATTATGTAACTTATTTGATGGCATGGTGGCGATGGAGGGAGGCAAGTCTACAGCCTCTGGAGAATTATTTAACGATATTCCAGACCGTATTGCTGACCCACTTATTTTAGTGCCTGCAGGCTATTTATTAACAGGGTTTTCTTGGGGAGCAGAGCTAGGCTGGTTAGCAGGAATACTGGCTGTCATGACGGCTTATGTACGAACTTTAGCAAGCTCAATGGGAGCGCCCACTTTATTTACTGGGCCAATGGCAAAACAACATCGCATGGCTTTGATCACCATAGCATTATTGCTATCCCCTTTAGAGCATTTATTATTTTCAACCCCAGGTTATTTATTATTAATGGTGCTTGTCATTATTTGCTTAGGCTCATTAACCACCATTTATAACCGCACACGCGATGCTTACCTTTATTTAGAGTCGCCGAAAAAAGAACTAGACCACCCAAAGGCATCTGAGCATGTTTAACCTCCCTGAACATTCATTTTATATGATGCTATTTGTTACCTTGCTATTGGTCACTGCTAGCGTCGCCCGTTTATTACTAAAAGTAAAAAATCCACAAACAGATCACACCGAATTAAAACAGCGCATTCAGTCTTGGTGGTGGATGATTATTATTCTTTTTGGGATTTTAATTGCTTCACCAACAGTCGCAACTGTATTTTTTGCGCTATTAAGCTTTTTAGCGTTAAAAGAGTTTTTTTCAATAGTGCCCACCCGTCAAGCCGATAGACGTGTTTTACTTTGGGCTTATTTGGCAATTCCAGCACAGTATTATTGGGCATCATTAAACTGGTATGGCATGTTTATTATTTTCATTCCTGTTTATGTATTTCTCTTTTTGCCCATGCGCGCTGTATTTATTGGAGAAACAAAAGGCTTTATTCGCTCTTTAGGTACCATTCATTGGGCGCTAATGCTCTCAGTATTTTGTATTAGTCATATTGCCTATTTATTACAGCTCCCTGTACTTAACGAACAAGCCGGTGCGTTAGGTTTAGTACTTTTTCTTATTTTCATTACTCAGTTCAATGATGTCTGCCAATATATTTGGGGAAAAGCTTTAGGCAAAAATAAAATCATTCCTAAAGTCAGCCCTAATAAAACATGGGAGGGTTTTATTGGGGGGGTGGCAACCGTAACTATTGTTGCTGGTTTTCTAGCGCCGTATTTAACGCCATTAACGTTATTACAAGGTTTGGTTGCCGGAGCATTAATGGCTGTCGCTGGCTTTGTTGGTGATGTGGTTATTTCATCGGTAAAACGAGATTTAGCAATTAAAGACAGCGGTACACTTATTCCTGGTCATGGCGGATTATTAGATAGAATTGACAGCTTAATTTATACCGCACCATTATTTTTCCATTATCTTTATTATTTGCATTACTAAGGACGGTTATGAACAGGTTATTAAAAATATTGTTTTTCGCGTTAGTGGTAAAGCCTGTGGTGTTTTTTTGCTTGGGGCTCAACGTATTTTTTAAAGCGCGATTACCCCGTACAGGGGCTGCTATCATAGTAGCAAATCATAATAGTCATTTAGACACTATGGTATTGATGAGCTTATATCCACTGTTAAGTATCCATCGCATTAGGCCTGTTGCCGCGGCAGATTACTTTTTATCGAACCGATTTTTAGCATGGTTTTCCTTAAACATTATTGGCATTATCCCCATTAAGCGTCGCGCTGGCAGTGCTCATTCAACACTTTTTGATGAATGCCATAATGCGTTAAATAACGGGGATATTTTAGTGTTATTTCCTGAGGGGTCTCGTGGTGCGCCTGAGCAAATGAGTGAACTTAAACGCGGTGTTCATCACCTAATAAAGTCACGCCCTACCCTAAATGTTGCGCCGGTTTTTTTACATGGTTTAGGTCGGGCATTACCAAAAGGCGAAGCCCTGTTAGTGCCCTTTAATTGTGATGTGGTTATAGGTGAGCCAATTGCTTTTGTTGATGATGCAAAGCAATATATACACAACGTCGGCAAAGCTTTATCCTTATTAGAAGCTCAATGCCTAACACGCCAATGTGCTGTAACAGATGATCAACAACGAGAAAGTTAACCTTATGTACTTAGGAAAATGCTTATGTGGCGAAGTTGCCATAAAAATACAGGGTGACATTAGCGACATTATTCATTGTCATTGTTCACTGTGTCGAAAAAACAGTGGAACTGCGTTTGCAACCAATGGCTTTATAAACGCCGAAGACTTTACGATTTTAAGCGGTGAAAAAAGCTTAACAACTTTTTCATTCAAACCAGGCAAAAACAGACATTTTTGCAAGCACTGTGGCTCACCGGTTTATAGTTCAAACGATCAAGACCCGAGTCGTTACAGAATACGATTAGGTCTTTTAGACTCTGATATTAGTGAAAAGCCGCTATCACATAACTTTGTTTCATCAAAAGCTAATTGGGAAGACCTTGATGCTGCCTTACCAAGATATGATGCTTTTGAGCCAAACAGAAAATAAGCTCGAACAAAAGTTAACCGTGAAAGTTCAGCAGCCCTAGCGCTTCAAGTTGCAAACGAGTTAATAAAAAAGGCTATAGCATTACTGCATATAGCCTGACTTTCATTTTAGCTAGTGAATTTTACCTAGCAAATTGTTGCTTAACGCTTTGTGCTTTCCCTACTTTACTACGCACTAATTAATCGTAAAGTCAGCGTTAAAAAGTATTAGCGCAAGTGTTAGTTAAGCATTGCTAATCGCGTTGCATAATTGTCTTGCTCGCGTTCAACATATTTAGCCCATTGCTGCGCTGTTGCTTTGCTGCTTGGTACTTTTAATGCCTTAGCAAAAGCGGTAAGAGAGTCTTCAAACTTTTGTAAGTTAAAGTTCGCCATCCCTTGTGCAAGGTACATATTACCTAAGTAATTTGGCGCATTCTCTTCGCTTGATTGGTTTTTTTCTGCTTTAGTAATAGCTTGGTTAGCGGCACTAATCGCCTGCTGCCACTGCTCATTATTAAGGTAAGTTTGCGCCAATAATGCATCATATTTGCCATCCTCGGCCATGGCACTAAGCTGAGTTAACACCTTAATAGCCTTGTTGTCTTCTTTGGCGGCTAAATAAGAGCGTGACAATAAATCTAAGTTGCTTTCATCAGCAGGTACACTGCCTTTAGCAACCGCTTCGGCCATTAATTGTGCGCTTTTATAAGGTGCACCGTGAAATAAATAAAGCTGAGCCAGAGTAGTAATTTCAGCAGCTTTAGTAATGTAGCCAGCTTGATAAGCGGCTTCCATTACCGCAACTTGTTTAGCCTCTTCACCTATTTCACCGTACATACCCGAAAGCTGTAACCAGTATTGTGGTTTATCAAACAAACGCACTAATTGCTCTAGCACTTTGGTTACTTGCTCTGGCTGTTTCAGCTCGTAGTAATTAGCACGTTGTAGTATTAACCAATTTTCTTTTGGGAGCTTGTTGTCTTTGGCAACTAACGCCATAGCATTATCTAAATGCGTTAAGCTGTCTTGGAAGCGTTTATCTTGATAGTAAATTTGGGCAAAAAATACTTCTTGATTCGCCGTTAATGGTTTTGCATTAAGCTTTTGCCATTTTTTTAAATGAGTTAACGCTTGCGCAAAATTTTGCTGTTGCATTGAAAGCTGTGCTAGTGAATAAAGCGTTGAAATAATTAAACTATCTGGAATGATTTCTTCTGCGACAACTTTTTCAAAGCTATCAATCGCCATGGCAACATCTTCATTGGCGTAATACATAAAACCGTAAAAGTTAAAAAGCATGGCTCGTTCATAACTATTTAAGCTATCAAGACGATCTTTAACTTCGTCAAGCACTTCAAAACCTTGAATTTTATCGCCATCATCAGCGAGCTTTTGTGCGCGCGCTAATTGCGCATAAACTCTATCGCGCATTGCGGGCACTTTTTTAGTAGCGCGGTAGCTGCTTTTTTCTTGCGCTTCATTGGCATAAGCAACATTCATTAGTGCACTGCCCGACATTGCGCTAGTTACGGCACTGGTCAATACTAGTGTTTTTAATAGTAAACAAACTGACTTTTTCATTTGTTACTCCTGTTTTTTATTAACTTGGTTAGCGTTAGCTAACACTGAAAAATATACTTATTGTCTATTTCATTAACCGTTTACTTGATTAACCGTCTATTTCAAAAGTGATGCGGTTTTGCACGCCAGCAACTTCCATTGCTTCACCGTCAACAACCCGTGGTTTGTATTTAAACTTCATTACCGCATCAAGTGCTGCACGTTCAAACACGCCTTCTGGCTCAGCTTTTACTACTACAGGGCTATTAACCGACCCGGTTTTACTTACGGTAAACTCAACAATAACAAAACCTTCTAAACCACGGGCTTGAGCTCTGCGAGGGTAAACCGCAGCCACTTTAACAATGGGTAAGTAGTCACCATCGTTAGTATCTAAACTCAAACCACCCGACAAACCGTTATCCGCTTGAATATCAGCCGCAAAGCTACTTTTAGCGACATTCGCATTAGGATTAGCTTGTGGCATGGGAGGCGTATTCATTGGTGGAGGTGGCTCTTTAGGTTTTGCCGGCTTTTGTGGTTTACGCTCTTTTTTGACAATAGCGTCATCTTTTTTCAAACGAATAAAGTCAAGTACGTTGCCCTTTACAGGGTCTGTCATTGCGTTTTCACCACCAGCAATAAGCTTTTGCATGCCCCATAGCAATATAAATGTCATTACTAAGGCAAGTGCCCCTGCTATAACAAATCGCATAGACTTCCTAATAATTACCTTTGCCATTTTCTTTTCCTTACTCTTTTACAAAAGAGCGCTGTTAAGCTTCTTGCGCGGCGATAGAAACATCAAAAACACCTGCGGCACGTGCTGAGTCCATCACTTTAATTAACGTATCGGTTGTTGATTTTTGGTCGGCCTGAATAACCACGCTACCTTGTGGATTTTCAGCTTTCAAACGCTCAATGTTTGCTTGAACACTGCGAATATCAACTTTGCGTTTATTGATCCAAATATCACCTTTATCACTAATCGCCACTAAAATATTAGCGCGCTCTTTTTTAACGGCAGTAGCGGCCTCAGGACGATTCACATCAATACCAGCCTCTTTCACAAATGAAGCGGTAACAATAAAGAAAATGAGTAAGATAAAAACAACATCAAGCATAGGTGTCATATCAATTTCTTCTTTTTCGTCTTGCTCTTGCAACATTTTGCTTATGTGACGCATAATTTTTCCTATTTCACTTATGTTACGAACGTCAGTCAGTACGCCAACGCCGTGATAATATTTAACGGCTAAACTGTTTTAGCCTTGTATTGCTCGATGAGCTATTGGCATTAGCTCATAAACTCATCGAGTAATTTTGTATTGTTGTTAATGCTGAACGGTTAACTTGTCAGCCAATAATTCAGCTTCTTTTTTGGCATTGCGACGTAACCAGGTAATAGTAAAAACACCTGATAACGAACCCACCATACCCGCCATGGTTGGAATAGTTGCTCGTGAAACGCCCGATGCCATTGAACGAGCATTGCCACTACCCGATATTGCCATCACATCAAACACTTCAATCATGCCAGTTACTGTGCCAAGTAATCCTAATAATGGACATAGCACCACAAGCGATTGAATTAACACCAAATTACGATTTAACTTAGTGGTACCGCGCGAAATCAGCGCGGTACGTATTTGCTCGCTATACCAAGAGGTATGTTCGGTACGTTCTTTCCAGCAATTTACTAAGTGTTTTTTTACGCTACGATAGCTATAAAAAACAAACACAAAGCGCTCAAAAATCAACAACCACATAATAAAGATAACGCCAGCAATCACCGTTAATACTTGACCACCCGTTTCCATAAACTCGCCAATGGCGCTGGTAGCATTTGAGATTTCAAGTAAGGCCATCACTATTTAAGCTCCTTGGCTCGCTTGCGAGGCTTTTTCGGCGCGTTCAGCTCGCTCGGCAATAATGCCCGTGCTTTCTTGTTGTAAAATATTAACAATGCCGCGGCTACGACCGTTTAAATAAGCAAAGATAAATACCATTGGAATGGCAACCACTAAACCAAGCACCGTTGTGACTAAGGCTTGAGAAATACCGCCAGCCATTAATTTAGGGTCACCTGTACCAAATAAGGTAATCGCTTGGAAAGTGTTTATCATGCCCGTTACCGTACCGAGTAAACCAATAAGCGGCGCAACTACTGAAATAATTTTAATTAAGGTCAAACGCTTAGATAGGTTTGGTACTTCACGTAAAATAGACTCCGACAGTTTTAATTCTAGTGTTTCAGTATCTAAATCAGGGTTATTATCTTTTACCTGCATAACACGCCCTAGTGGGTTGTCATTTGAGGCTTTGTCAGATTTCAATTGACGATTAACTTTAGCGCCAACATTGACTAAGTTGATGAGTCGCTCTAGCGCAATTAATAAACCAATTAAGCCAATCGCTAAAATGATGTAGCCTACTGGACCACCTTGGTCGACTCTTTCACGAGTGTCAGGTGCTTGCACTAATAAACTTAGAATTGAACCACCGGTTGGGTCTAATGCAAATGCAGCGGTTTTGTCATTACTATTAAGTAAGTCGTCAACAGAGTTTAAATAACGTGTTGATGGTTGTCTTATTAGTTCTGCAACCGTGCCCGTTTCATCAATGTATTCTAAATATTTTCCGTTTGACACTAAGTTAAAACCACCAACACGTGTTACTGGTGCAGTAGTTCGTTCACCATCAGCTAAAACCACTTCGCGATTAAAGGTAGTAATTTTTCCGCTTTGGGTCATTTCACGTTGCAGCTCAAACCATAAACGTTCAATTTCTGCAATTGATGCTAACTTAGCGCTTGAGCCCATGCTTTGTGCAAATTCATCTAAAAATACACCACGCCCTGTAATTTGAGCTGAAACTACTGAGGTTTGAAACTTACTGCGAGTATCACCAGAAACTTGCTGCAAAACACCAAATAATTCTTTTAGCTCGCCTAAACGCTTGTCTAAGGCATCTGCTTTATTGCCTAGTTCAACTTCGTTATCGCTAAACTTAGTTTCAAGCTCAACACTTAACTTTAAGGCTGAGTCGCGTTGTGCCGCCATATCATCAAGCATACGCTGCTGTTGATTAACTTTGGCTTTAAACTGCGCTTCACGTGCTTGGTTTTGTTTACTTTGTGCAATTTTACCTTGTTCAAGCTGCGATAATAAATCATCTAAATTAGCCGCTTGTTCAGCAAAACTTGCCGTGCTGGCTAAGGTTAATGTTAACGCGGTTGCGCTCAGTACTTTTTTAAAAGTATTAGTAGAGAATATCATCACAAATTACTCCGCAGCCGCTGTTAACGTGCCGTTTGAAATATTGGTCGTCAGGGGAATCATCATTAAATCTGGGGCAAGCTGTTTACGCGCTATACGTAAGGCTTTATTAACACCTAAACGATAATCTTGTGAAAGCGCTTGCCAGTCACCTTTACCGTTTGTTTGTTGCCATTGTCCTAACTGGCTACCGTCACGAGTTTGGTAAACTAAGCTAACGCGACCAACACGTAAAAAATCAACATCGGTATTTTGACCATTAAGCGCTAGCGTGCCGCTATAAGCTTCAATAGTACGTCCGTAATCTACTTCTATTTGATAAGCTTCTAACACGCGGCGAAATTTTTCAGAAACCGCAATATCTGCGCGGTTCATCATGGCTTTTAAATCGTTAACGCGTTTAGCACGCTCAACGGGTAAAAACGGCACATCAAGGGCAATAAAGTCTTCTAGAGTGGTGATCATACGCGCCATTAACGGTGAGATTTGACGCTCAATAACACTGACTTCTTCCATTGACTGTGCCAGTTGAGCTAACTCAGCCATTTGATTATCAAGCTGGTTTTGCATTTGTTGGTTATACACGGTTAAACCGTCAACTTCTTTAGTTACCGTTTTAAATTGCTGTAACTTAGTTTGTACTTTTTCGGTGAGCTTATTAACTTTTTGTTGAGACTTAGCCGCTGATTGGGTGATGTTTTCACCAGCTTCAACCACTTTATTTAATTGGCTATCTGCTTGGGCATTGGTTGTTTGTGCTAAGAGCGCACCAGTAAAAAGCAAGCTACTTGCTTGCAAACTTACCACTAAGCTAGCTGTAGCTAAGGGTGACAATTTCATATTGATACCTTTTGTCATTTTGATTACAGACTTAATTACAGATAAAAAGCAATAATTAAGCGCATTAAATTAATGTGACAAAGTGTACCGAGGTAATGTGACACTTAAGTTGAAGAAATATGACGCTTTGGTTTCATTGATATTTCAGTTTAATGACAGTGATTTATTTCTTACTTGATTTGATGTGAGCCTTATCTTTAGAAAGTACATACGGTGCGTAAAGCAAGCTTATGATAAAACAATAAATAATAGGGATTAAAGCAACACTTAAGCCAGTAAGTACGGCTTGGCTATCTCCGCTTGCGCCTTGAAGGGTTAATATAACGCCGTAGATAAACATTAGGCCACCACTAAACCAGCACACTTTAAAACTTGTATTTAATCGTTGGCTTATTGCTTTTTTGGGCTGTATAAATATCGCAGCTAGCGTAGGAAAAAATACGATTGCAATGGATTGTGGGTCGAAAAACATTACCCAGTCATTCAACAATACTAAGTCGACAATAAGGTAACTACAAATAACCCAATAAATAATTAAACCTATATTTCTCATTGTTAAAATCCTTTTAATATATTTGTATTTTTTATGACTGTTTTTAAGTAAAGCGCTATTAAAATCGAGTGCAGGCTAGTTATATTTTTGTAGTCACGCACCGAAGCATATAATCGTCTTGCAACGGGCCGTTAAAACATACTCTCTTTGCTGCTTTTATTGGTGGCTCATTTTTATCATAAGGGCTTTTTGCTTTATCTACACCGCCATATAAGTGGTTAAACAATGTTACTTTTGCGTCAAAGTCCATAAACCTGGCAATGTACTCATCGAAGTTTGGTAGGGCAATATCAGTTAAAACACTGCCAATATAATTTCGAATGAAAGATTTAGAGCCGCTTATATCAGCACCTGTGGTTTTAGCAAATTGCGCTGGAGTGAGTAACGACCTTTGCCCTAACTGCGTATAAACGCTCGCGTTAGCGTTCACAGTCATATTAGGCTTATAAAGAATACGGGTGATCCAACCAGGAAAATCGTCGCCAAGATGAAAAATTTCAGGGTCTCTATCTAACGCCTTTAGCATATAAAACGACATAGCAAACTCCCTTGCAAAGCTTTTACTCAGGTCTTTTTCCTCGTGGCTTAGTGTATTAATAGTATCAAGGTTAAGCTGTGACTGAGCACCAATAACACTTAGCACATCAACAACTTCAGCCGCTTCCATCAAAAAGAATACCTTACCAATGAGGTTATCTTGTAATGCTAAAAATTTTCTTAAGGTGGCGAGTTGTTGCTGTAGTGCGGTAATAGCGCCCTGAGAATTCCCTGCTTGATGCGCTTTTATCGCATGTAGTACTTTAATACGCTCGGCTGCTCTTAGATATTGTAATGGTGGAAATACTTCGGTAATTAAAGGTTTAGTGAGTGTTTGGTAGTGGTTAAACTGATGAAAGTGGTTCACCCTTGCAAGTAACTCTTGGTAGTCTGTTTGTTGCAACTCGTCACTCAAGTCAGAAGAAAACAATAAAGCTAAACAGCCCTCTTCCCAAGCTCGACAAAAAAGCTCACCGCTGGGTAAAGGAAGTTTTTTTGCTTGCTCATACTCTACAACCTGATAAGAATCGTTTAACTCAAGCTGCTGGTACTGCTTAAATAACGCCTTGCCGACATCTGCTGGTTCATCGTTTTTATTGGCATAAAAACCTAATAAGTAAAAATAGGCTTCGTTGTATACTGGGGTTTCTATGTAAGCCATTAACTCATTGCTTTGAGAAGATAATTCATCATCTATTTGGGCTATAAGCACTAATGTGCTGACAAATAATAGAATAACAATAAGTGTTTTCATGAAAGCTAAATACCTCATATTAATTAGTAATACCTAAAGTAATTATTCATATCTGAAATAATTACTAATACCTAGAATAATTAATATGTGGACGACAAAGCTCCAACAGGTTAATTAAACATCCTTGTAATGCAACCTATTAGGTCACCTTAAATTTACAATGAAAAGCTATTTATTCAAAGTCTTATATTAAATTAGTTATCTAAACCGAAGTATAAAAAAATAAAGCCACTTTACGTGGCTTTATTAAAATGCTTTGACTCGTCCTGAGTAAGGTTGACACTTACGCTATGAAGATTTAGCGCTAATTAAAACTCCCACTTTAAAGAAACCTCAAAAGCAGTACCGCGTGTTTCGCTACGCATTAGCGTATCTTCAAATTCAATTTCTTTATCTTGGTTTAAAATGTTTTGCACTTTAAACTTTAGCGTTGACGAATACGTTGGGAAGTAGCTATAAACAAAATCTAGCGAGTGAAACGGCTGCTCAAAAGCATCATCTTTCTCATCCATACCTGGAATAATAATACGCTCAGCAAATACGTTATACGCGAGTGTGGCACTGTGATTACCGTTTGGTGCATCCCAGCCTAAGTTCATATTAACTACCCACGGCGAATGACCTGTCATAGCGCGTGTTGGGTTAGTGATGGTAGTTGATACCCCAGTTTGCTCTACAACATTCTGAGTATTAATGTTAATTTCTGAATCACTTAAAGTGACATTACCTGATAAGAAGAAGTCTGCGCCATTAACACCCGCAAACTCACCTAGTGAGGTAAAGTCTTTTAAGAACTCCATTTCAACACCGTAAACAAAACCGTCTTCTGCGTTAGCAATACGAATTAACGGCGGGCCATCTTGTGCTGGTGATTGCACCGCTTCAATTGGCTTATCCATGTCCTTGTAAAATAAGCCTACTGATAAGTTTTCACCTGTATCTAAATACCATTCCCAACGTAAATCGTAGTTGTTAATCGCGGTACTAGTAACACTTGGCGTACCGCCAATAGGGAAACCTGTTAACGGGTCAATATATGTTGCAGGTGCTACTTCGCGAATATCTGGGCGAATAGTGGTTTGCGAGAAAGAAGCGCGCACTTGCATTTCTTTATCTATTTCATAAGTTACCGTTAGTGCTCCAAACACATCATCTTCTTTGAAGCTTAGTTTTTCTAGGTCTTCTTCTGTTGGTATCGCCGGTAGGTCAAACAAACCTGTTGCGGGGTCAAGCGGGGCAACCACTTGACGAAAGTCTTCATAACGAAGTCCTGCGCTAATACGCCAGTTTTGCGCCAAAAACATATCGATTTGACCAAAATAGGCATCAATCATTTGACCTGAGTAGTAATCATCACCGTCAACTGAAGTATCGCGAATAATATTATCACTACCTTTTAGTGGGTAATTAAGCATAACATCATCATTAAGGATGACATTCATTTGATTACCACTTAAATCAAGGTTATCAAAAGCTAAGGTATTTACATCGATACGTCTTGCCATCGCATCGCGCGATTTAGTGACGAAGTTACCGCCAGCTTTCAGCTCAATTTCAGCACCAGAAACCATCAGTGGTAATGAAAATGTATAACCGTAGTTTTCAACTTCATCATCTAAGTCTTGAAAACTATAGCGACTTGCCGTAGTAGCTTTTCTTAATGAGCTTTCGTTAACTGGATCAAATATTCCGTCTTCTGGCTGACCATTTGAACCATCAGCAATAATATAACGTGTAGTAATATTACCCGGTGCATAACGATTTGAGCGAGAGTCAGAGTAGAACCAATCAAGGCCTAAGTTCATAAAATCAGTAAAGTTGTGTGTACCACGAATTTGATTAGCGATCATTTGACGCTCTTCGTAAATCACTTCGCTGTCACGTACACGTAAACCATCACTCATTTTAACGTTATTAGTATTACCTAGCTTGTCACGAATTTCATCAAGTGTGTCGTGCAAAATTAAACTAGAAAGCTCAATACGGTGATCACGCTTGTATTCTAAGCCCATGTTTAACATGCCAGAAAATCGTACTGTGTGCTCAGTTGATTGAATATCATCAAAGCCGCGCACTAGTGACCAGCTTGCTGGGTTATCGTTTGTTGCTTCGCTATAAGTAAAGTCTTGTCCTTCGTATTCTTCTGATACTCGCCATTTATTATCGTAAGAAATAGCGGTGAGAAAACCAAAACGAAAATCGTCAAAGTCGTAGCGGTTACCTAAGGTGATATCTAAACCGGTATTCGGGTTAATACTCGCACTTTTAGGGTCATAATCACGGTTCATTTGCGCCGCAATTTCACGATTATCTTGTTGTGACAAGTCATTTAACGAGCTATAACTTGACCAAAGATTTTTTAAATCTTGTGGCGCTGCACGTGTGCTATCATCAATGCCGTACCAATCATCGTCACCACCGTTATAAATGAGGCCGTCATCAAAGTTATTGCTATTACCGCCAATTTTTCCTTGAACATTAAAAACAAAGTCACTGGGTATTGACTTTAAGCGTACGTCAACATTACCACCAGCAAAGTGCGCAGGCATACTCGCTGAATATGACTTTTGTACCGACAAAGATTCAATGATTGATGAAGGGAATAAATCTAACGGGATAACGGTACGTGTTGGATCAGGGCTTGGTACTGCGGCACCATTAAGCTGCGTACTTGAAAAACGTTCACCTAAGCCGCGTACATAAATATATTTTCCGTCAACCAAGGTAATCCCCGTAATACGACGAAGCGCTGCAGCAGCGTCTGAGTCACCAGTACGAGAAATTTGTTCACTACCTAAAATATCAGCGATAAACGCTTGGTTTTTTCGCTCTTGCATTACGGCGCTAGCTGTTCCTTTTAAGCGACTTGCTTTAACAACCACTTCTTCCATGGCCTGTTCTTGTGCATTGACCTCTGCTGTTTCTTCAACTTGCTCGGCATAAACCGCTGAAACATTAAGGCAAGTAGCTAGTGCGATGGCAACACGAGAAAAATTAAATCGGCTAAATAAGTCTGAGCGTTTAGCGTTTGTGTTCATTTGAAACCTCTTCTCTTAGAAAGAATGATGCGGTAACTCAAGTTATAAAGGAGTTACCGCATCATTAAAGACGGGCTAGTTAGGCGTTATTACTTTAAACCAACCGTCCAGTTAGCAGTCCAGTCGTTGCTTTTTGATACGGCGCCGATATGGCTGGCATTATCAAAGAAAGCATTACCTGAGAAGTCTTTTGCTGTTGTGGTATCTAAGGTGAAGATACCCTCAAGTACATCACTCATACCCGTTGCAGTAGAGTTAGCTGTATTTTGATTTAACACCCAATCTTGAGCATTAAGTAATACCGTACCGTCCGTTGCTTTAGCATCTTTAAAGTTTTCACTACACGCAAATACTGAGTTACTGATAACTGTTTCGCCTGCTAATGCTTGGCTAGCGGTTACTGAACTAGTATCACCACCTTCAATCTCAAAACACTCACCCGCAGCATTCGTTACAACAAAGTTATGTAACTGTGCTTTAGTACCTTCACGTAAATAAATACCTTCAGAGTCTTTATCAGCTGTATCAAAACCATTACCAATAATGGTCATGTTCGCGATAGTAGGATTAGACTGCGGCTCTTTTGCTGGTGATGAGCCATCGTTATCTGCTTCAATAGCGCGGTTAGCTTCACCATCGTTATCAGCATGTTTAACAAGTACATATTGCATATTGCCTCGATAACCATTATCCCAATCTACGCTGTCATCTTTGTTACCTGTTAAAACAACATACTTTAAGTTAACCGTACCACCGAAGAATTCGACACCATCATCTGCATTTTCATGTACTTGAATATATTCAACTTTAGTGCCTGAGCCAACACCACCAAAAGTAATGCCGTTTAGTTCGTTATCTGGGGCAATTTCATAGCCTGCGTGTTTAACAACTACATAGCGCAATGTACCTGAGCTATCAGTGTCATCAGTGCCACCAAATACTGCACCTTCTTCAACACCTTCTACTTGTAAAGCACAATCAGAGCCATCGCTCGGGCATTTGTTTGACTTAGCATTACCTAAAATCACAATACCGCCCCATTGGCCTGCACTGGTTTCTAAGCCACTAATATCTTCACTTGAAGTAAAGGTAATTGGAGCACTAGCACTGCCGTTTGCTTCAATTTTAGAGTCGCGACTTACCACTAAATAATCACCGCCTGAGCGACCAAAAATAGTCGTACCTGCTTCTATCGTTAACGTAGCTGAGCTGGCTTTATCGTCACCAACAAATACTGGACCATTTAACGCATATAAGTTATTTGCCGTTAACGTAATGTTTTCAACGATACGACCACTAATTTGACAGGTGGTAGTTACGCCATCAGCCGGTGTGATTGATGTAGTACCTGTAGGACAACCTTCACTTTCTGCCGCAGCAGTTACAACACCGCCACCAAAACCAAATGCCCAGCCGTCACGCCAGTCGTTACTACCGTCAAGAGCACCAACATAGTCAACACTGTCAAACCATGCATCTTGTGTATTAGCAACATTTTGACCCGCATCTGCCGCAATTAATGGTGAATTACTATCTGGTACGCCAGCTTCATCAATAAGTACTGAGTTAGAAACGCTATTAGAGGTTTCATCACTAAACCAAGTTGCTAAATCTAGTAATACAGAGCCGTCGGCTGCTTTAGCATTTTTAAAGTTCTCGCCGTTATTACAAGCCATTACAACATTTTGCATAACAATTTTGCCGCTTGTCGCGTTATCAACTGTTACTGAAGAAGTATCGCCACCTTCAAACTCTAAACACTCACCCATTTCGCTTGGGCCGGTTACCACAGTATTGAAGATTTTAGCTGCTGTACCTTCGCGTAAATAAATACCTTCAGAGGCTTTATCTGGTGTATCAAAGTTATTACCAATAATGGTCATATTTGAAATAGTTGGATTAGATTGTGGCTCTTTAGCTGGTGATGAACCGTCGTTATCTGCTTCAATAGCGCGGTTAGCTTCACCGGCATTTTTAGCGTGTTCAATATAAACGTGCTGCAACATACCGCGGTAACCGTTATCCCAATCAACACTGTCATCTTGGTTAGCCGTTAACACTAAATGTTTAATGCTTGCCGCACCACCAAAAAACTCAACACCATCATCGGCATTTGAGTGCACTTGAATGTAATCAAGCATTGTTTGCGAACCAACACCGCCAAAAGTAATACCGTTTAACTCATTATCAGGTGCAATTTCATAACCTGCATATTTAACAACGACATACTTTAATGCGCCTGAGTTATCGTCCCAGTCAGTACCGCCAAACACAGCACCTTCAGCGACACCTTCAACTTGTAATGCACAAGCGCTGCCATCTGTAGGACACTTGTTTGATGGTGCATTACCTAAAATAACCATGCCGCCCCATTGACCTGCGCTAGTTGCTTCGCCTTTAACATCTTGTACTGAGGTGAAAATAATTGGCTTAGTTTTTGAACCTTCAGCCATGATTTTAGCATCGCGATGTACGACTAAATAATCATTACCTGACTGGCCAAATAAAACACTGTTTGGCTCAATAGTTAAGGTTGCGCCAGCCATCACTTCTAAAGCACCACTAATCGCGTACATCACTTTTTTACCATCGGCACTTGCCGTTAATGTGATATTTTCAGTGATTTGACCATCCATTATTTGCACTTGAACATCAAACCCTAACGCAGCTGATACTTCGTTACTTAAGGCTGTGCTTGACTTACCTGGCAATTCAACATCACTACCACCGCCGTTACCTGTACCAGTGTCAGGGTTATTGATAACGGTATCACCTACTGAATTGTCTACATCTGATGATAAATTAATGTCACCACCACAAGCGGTTAAACCTAATGCTAACGCGCCAACAAGTGTGGTGTGTTTTGCAGTTTTTTTAGCTGAGGCAATTGCCGTATTAATCGCAGTATTCGTAGCGCTGACTTTAAATAGTTTGTTTAATTGCATGTTTTTCTGCTCCGCAGAGTTAGTTGTTAGACCAAAGAATTAAATAGTTAAATTAAATAACTAAGTTAAATAATTAAGTTAAATACATAAGTTGAATGATTAATTTTTCGAACATGCTACAAGGGATAAATGACAAAAATGTTTTAGAAATATTACCGTTTAGGGTCGGTAATATGACAAACAAATGACAGTAAGCTTTTTCAGCTTGTTTTGATTTTGACACGCCTATACGCATTCTCTACAATGCACGTCTTGCCAACTTACTCATAACAAACAATGACAACGCAACACTCAACAAATAACGTACCTGATATAAACCACATCATTGAATTCTTTAAAAGTTTACAAGACAGGATCTGCAGCGCTTTAGCGCAAGCTGACGGCAATGGAGAGTTTATTGAAGATAATTGGCAACGTAAAGAAGGTGGCGGCGGTCGTACCCGTGTTTTAACCAATGGCAGCGTTATTGAACAAGGCGGTGTAAACTTTTCAGTGGTGTCAGGTGACAAATTACCCCCCTCGGCAACAGCGCATCGTCCTGAATTAGCCGGCAGAACATGGCAAGCCTGTGGCGTATCATTAGTTATTCATCCGAAAAATCCACATATTCCAACTTCACACGCCAACGTACGTTTTTTTATTGCCGAAAAAGAAGGTGAAGACCCTGTTTGGTGGTTTGGCGGTGGCTTTGATTTAACCCCCTTTTACCCAGTAGATGAAGATGTAACACATTGGCACCAAACGGCACATGATTTATGCTTACCGTTTGGCGAAAATGTCTATAACGAGCATAAGAAATGGTGTGATGAGTACTTTTACTTAAAACACCGCGACGAAACCCGTGGCGTTGGTGGCTTGTTTTTTGATGATTTAAATCAATGGAGCTTCGAGCAATGTTTTAATTACGTTCAAGCGGTTGGCCAAGGCTTTATTGATGCCTATGTACCTATTATCGAACGTAGAAAAAACGATGAATACACGGAGCAGCAACGTCAATTTCAATTATATCGTCGTGGTCGTTATGTCGAGTTCAACTTAGTATTTGATCGCGGCACGTTATTTGGTTTGCAATCTGGCGGTAGAACCGAGTCTATTTTAATGTCAATGCCACCGTTAGCTCGCTGGGAATATAATTATACGCCTGATGAAAATAGCGCAGAGGCAAAGCTAAATAACTACCTTGTAGCACAAGACTGGCTGGCTAAATAAAAGTGAGTTTGCAAGGCAGTGGTATTAAGGATATTTAAATACAGTGACCGTTATCATCGCAACAAAGCAACCGTCTATTAAAGAATTCATTGAGCTAAGAGAAAGCATTGGTTGGGGTGAAACTTCGCCTCAAATAGCTAAAACGGCAATCAAGAACTCTTTATTTCACGTCACTGCGCGACGTAACAATTTACTTGTAGGCATGGCACGTATTGTTGGTGATGGCGCTATGTTTTTTTATATACAAGATTTAATTGTCAGCCCCGCTTTTCAAGGTAAAGGCATTGGGCAACTACTCATGAGTAATATCGAAGAATACTTAGCAGATGCAGCACCTAGTGGCGCTACCGTAGGCTTACTATCAGCCAAAAGTAAAGAAGACTTTTATACGCATTATGGCTATACAAAACGCACCGGCTCTTCGTTAGGTTTGGGCATGTGTAAATTTATTTAAATACGAACAAGCCCACGAGTAAACATAACTATGGTGTTATTTTACATATGGCTCAAAAAGGGTGAGCACTTTATATAACAAAGGAGTGAATAATAAAATGGAGTCTAGATGTGGAAAAATCTTATGTGCCTGCTCAGCCTTGGTTCACTTCTTTGCCTTTTTAGGTGTTTTTTATCACGGTCAACTTTACCAAAAGATTTCTGTAGCTCCCGGTGAACCGTATGGGTTAGGCGATATAATCAGCTTATTTTTTGCTTTTATTATCATGGCGATTTGGAGTTTATCTTTCGTTTTGACCATTGTGTTATCAGCAATAAACTTCAAAAAAAATTCACTGTTCTCGCTAAAGGTTTTACTGTTCTCAACCGTTGCACCATTAGGTTACTTTTTTTATACAAGTATGTAATTCTCTTCAAAGTACTTAACTTACTGACAAATTATTTATCGCTCTTTGGCATAATTTTACTCGCTCCTCCCTTAAGTTACGGTTATTATTTAGTTTATTTTATCAATCAACTTTGGAGTAACAATGAAAAAGCTTATTAGTGTTTTATTTATCGGCGCAATGATTACTGGCTGTGCACCTAAAATAGGTAGTGAAGAATGGTGTACTAGCATGAAAGAAAAAGATAAAGGTGACTGGACTGCCACTGAAGCAAAAGACTTCACTAAACACTGTGTTTTTTAAGTTTACTTAAAAATAAACGGGGAAAATAAAGTTTCCCCGCTGTTTTTTAAATCATACCAATAGCTCTATCTAAAACAATCACGACATAAAGTGATCTCGATAAAAATTAAGGACGATTGTGAGTTTAATTAAGAACTTTCAGATGCTAGCGCGCTATAATCAACGCATTAATAATCAATTATTAACTTGTTGCTTAACACTCTCAAACGCGCAACTAACAGCTAATACCAACAGTTTTTTCCCGACGATAATTAGCTACTGGAACCACCTCTTATTTGGTGATTTAATTTTGTTAGGCCGATTAGCCAAGAATAATATTGCTAATATTTCAATAGACGATTTTTCTAAGTTCCCTACACCTAAATCACCACAAGATATTTATTTTAATAATCTAGCTGACATTGCCCAATTAAGAGAGCAATTAGATAGGCTTATCATACAATATTGCCAACAGTTAACCGATGAAGAGTGCCGACAATCAATTAATTACCAAACAACAGAAGGTCAACCTATGACTAAGGTCGTCGCTGATGTTACCCAACACATTTTTAACCATCAAACTCATCATAGAGGTCAATTAACCTGTATTTTAAGCCAATTTAATGTAGATTATGGCTCGATGGATTTACCCGTTATTGTGCCAGAAGGCAGTTAATAACCGTATGTTTAAACTAACGAATTATTATTTCAACTTATAAGGATATACCGTGGAAGTTAGCGTATTTAATAGAACCGAAACTAACGACAAAATAATTAGTGCTTCATTATATAATTTAGTCATTGGCTTAACATTATTATGGGGTTTTGCCGTTAATTATTTAATGGTGGTTAATATTTCTGCTGAGTCTATTGGCAGCATTAACCCTATCATCTTTTTCATTGGTTATATCGCTTCATGCTTTTTTGGCATTTACCTTTTTAGTAAATCAGACAAGCCTATTGTCAGCTTTATAGGTTATAACTTCGTTGTGGTTCCTTTTGGGTTAATTATTAATTTAGTCGTTAGCCAATACGATCCAACCATTGTACAAGAGGCGATCAGAGTAACTGGTTCAGTTACTTTTGTGATGATGCTATTAGGCTCTATGTACCCTGCTTTTTTCCAAAAAATAATTGGCGGCCTAACCATAGCGCTCATTTGTGTCATTATTGTTGAGTTAATTGAAGTATTTATTTTTAAGACGCATCACGGTATTTTAGACTGGATAGTGGCACTTATTTTTTGTGGTTATATTGGTTATGATTGGGCTCGTGCTAATGCGATCCCAAAAACCTATGATAATGCTATAGATAGCGCAGCAGCATTGTATATGGATATCATTAACTTATTCTTACGTATTCTGCGCATTCTAGGTAGAAAGTAAGTAGGTAATATCAACATTCTATAAAGTAATCGGTCATATCGAAAACATGCTAAAAACAATCATTTCTAGAACAAGAGGTGGTGAGCAAAGTCCACCACGCAAACCTTTTTCAAAAATAGCTTGGTCTTGGTTAGGTGCTTTTATTGGCATTTACTTAGTATCTATTATCAGTCAAATCACTGAAGTTGATCTTTTAAAAAGTATGTTTTTGGTGGGCTCATTTGGCGCATCTGCTGTATTGATTTATGGTGCGCCTCAGGCAGAGTTTTCTCAACCTAGAAACCTGCTTGGAGGACATATTATATCGGCGATCATTGGTGTGACGATACAAAAGTACCTCGCCTTAGATATTACTTTATTGGGTGCACTCGCGGTGTCATTATCTATTGTAGCAATGCACTTTACCCGCACACTACATCCACCTGGCGGCGCAACAGCGTTAATTGCCGTGATAGGAAGTGCTGAGGTACATAGTACTGGCTACTACTTTGTTTTAACTCCTATTGCCATTGGCGCAGTAATATTGCTACTAATTGCCTTGGTTGTTAACAACTTATCAAGTAACCCACTGCGACACTATCCAAAGTATTGGTTATAGCATTAAAGCGATAACTTTACATTTGGCGTTATAAGATTGAATCACAGCAAGTTAAGTAAAGTCTTATTTAATGGTAACTTCTTAAGCAACCATTAAATAAGACTCTCGTCTTAAATTTTTAGCTTTACGTTGATATACGCCTTTACCTTTTTTCGCCTTCACAACTTGCATTTTATACACTTTAGAAGTGACTAATGCTTTTAAAAAGCTATCTTTGATCACGCCTCGACCTAAGTCATTGCTGCTTTTGCTTTCAGCCTTTACTGTTAATTCAGTTTTAGCTTGTTGTTTTTTTCGTTTACTCATTGAACTTCCTTACTTTATTACTTAGTTTATTGCTTAGTTTATTGCTTAGTTTATTGCTTAGTTTATTGCTTAGTTTATTGCTTAGTTTATAACTAAATTAATACGAATACGCGCTAACTAGTCAGCTTATATTCAAGCTAATCAAGCATGATAAAAAGCTAAGCTGGGATAATAGTATAAAAATAAACCACCCATACTAGTTGCGCGGCAGATTATATGATTATGTGAGCGCTGTCATTAATTATTATTCGTTCTTATAAAAATAATTATTCCATGACAATATTGTTAAATACTCATCAAAGATCAACATTGATGCGCCACCTTGTGCAAATATCATCAAAGGCTATTTTTATACTTTTTCAGCAGGTAAACTAGCTTAATTAAACATAGAAGGAAGAGCATTACACAATGATTATCCAACAAGAAAGTGTAGATATTGAAACACCCACAGGCACTATGCGTACTTATGTATATCGTCCACAAGCCAGTGGTGTTTATCCTAGCATTATTTTTTATTCAGAAATATTTCAACAAACAGCCCCAATAGCCAGAACCGCAGCAACAATGGCTGGTCATGGTTTTGTCGTACTTGTACCTGAGGTTTTTCATGAGCTTAACCCTATTGGCACTGTATTGGGTTATGATGATGAAGGTAAAGACAAAGGCAACCAAGATAAGTGGACTAAACCTTTAGAAGATCACGACAGCGATACGCAAGCTCTGATTAACTTTACTGCCTCACAAGACTATTGCAGTGATAAAGTTGGCGCTATGGGAGTGTGTATTGGCGGTCACTTAGCTTATCGCGCAGCACTTAATAGTGGCATTATTGCAGCTTCTTGTTTATACGCCACCGATATTCATTCTAATACGCTACCATGCGCACAAGGTAATGATTCATTCACGCGTACTCAAGATATTAAAGCTGAGCTACAGATGATTTGGGGTAAGCAAGACCCACATATTCCTGATGAGGGGCGTATGGCTATTCATCAAAATTTACTCGCCTCAGGTAATGTATTTTCTTGGCATGAATTTAATGCCTCACATGCTTTTATGCGCGATGAAGGTGAGCGTTACGATCCTCAATTAGCTTTAAGAGTGTATGGCATGGCCGTTGAACTATTTACTCGCACATTAAAATAGTTAAGCACATACATATTATCAAGTACTTTAAAACAAAAAGGCTTGAGCAATAAATTGCTCAAGCCTTTTTTCAAACTTTCTTTACAGAAAATCGCCTTAAAGATATTACTATCTTTTAGCCAATTTCTCTTTGATACGTGCAGATTTACCTGAACGCTCACGAAGGTAGTAAAGTTTAGCTTGACGAACATCACCACGACGTTTAACTTCAATTGAGTCAACAATTGGGCTATGTGTCTGGAATACACGTTCTACACCAACGCCGTTCGAGATTTTACGAACAGTGAAAGCAGAATGTAAGCCGCGGTTTTTAACAGCAATAACAACACCTTCAAACGCTTGAAGACGTGATTTATCACCTTCAGTAACTTTTACTTGAACTACAACAGTGTCGCCCGGAGCGTATGCTGGTAGGTCTTTTTTCATTTGCTCTTGCTCGAGCATTTCAATAATTTTACTCATAATACCTTCTTCCTAGTGTGCACAGTCAAAGTGGTTACTTGGCTTGCTTTTTAATTAAAGCGAGCGTTTTTTCCTGCTCAGCTGTCAGAGCTAGGTTAGTTAATAATTCTGGTCTTCTGGTCCATGTTCTACGCAAAGATTGCTCTTGGCGCCATAGGCGTATATGTTCGTGATTTCCGCTTAATAGCACACTCGGTACTGACATTTCTTCCCCGTTAGAGGCTGTTAGTACTTCTGGCCTAGTGTAATGAGGACAATCAAGTAAACCATTAGAGAAAGAGTCTTGCTCTGCTGATTCGCTATGCCCCAATACGCCCGGCACTAATCGTGCTACGGCATCTATTACATTCATCGCAGGGAGTTCACCACCACTTAAAATGTAATCGCCAACCGACCATTCTTCATCAATATCTGATGCGATAAGTCGCTCGTCTATGCCTTCATATCGTCCAGCAATAAATACCAGTCGATCATGTTGCGCTAATTCACTCACACCCGCTTGGTCCAACTTTCGTCCCTGCGGCGACAAATAAATTACTTTAGCCTTGCCACCATCACTCTCTAACGCGGTTCGCGCAGCAGTAATAGCGTCTCGAAGTGGCTGTACCATCATCAACATACCTGGACCACCGCCGTAAGGGCGATCATCAACAGTGCGATGTCGATCATGGGTAAAATCTCGTGGGTTCCATTTCTGAAACTCAATAAGACCACGACGAATTGCTCGGCCTGTCACCCCATACTCGGTAATAGCATCAAACATTTCAGGAAAAAGGCTTATCACCCCAATCCGTATTTTGCACTCTGTGGTGCAAGGTTTAGTGCTAGTCACAAGTTAGAAACCTGGGTCCCAGTCAACACAAATTTGTTTATTTTCAGCGCTAACCGACTGAACAACTTGTTCTAAAAGATACGGGATTAATCGCTCTTTTTGACCAAAGCCGTCATTTAAGTTAGCTTTTACAACCAGTACATCGTTAGCGCCAGTTTCCATCATCTCGGTTACTACACCAAGGTCGTAACCTTGACTCGTCACCACAGACATACCTATTAGATCACGCCAATAAAAATCACCCTCAGGTAATTCAGGTAACGCGAGTTCATTAATGAAGATCTCTGAACCGACTAAAGCTTGCGCTATGTCGCGATCATCGATGCCCTGAACTTTAACTATTAGGCCTTTGTTATGCTTGCGCCAATCAGTAATTTTTACTGTTTGTATGTTATTCCCTAATTTTAATGACCAAGGGAAATAGTCAAGTATGGCATCGGGATCATCAGTGAACGAATGAATTTTCAACCAACCTTTGATGCCATAAACAGCGCCTACTTTACCTAAGGTTATTTCTTTTTCTTTACTCACTACTAACTCCTACTACCTACTAAGCAATTAAGCCGCAGCGTTTGCGTCTTTGATTAACTTAGCCACACGATCAGATACAGCAGCACCTTGACCAACCCAATGGTTGACACGGTCTAAGTCTAAGCGTAATTTTTCAGCTTGACCTTGTGCTGTAGGGTTGAAGAAACCAACTTTCTCGATGAAACGACCATCGCGAGAGTTACGGCTATCTGCAACAACAACCTGATAGAATGGACGCTTTTTAGCGCCACCACGAGCTAAACGAATGGTAACCATATCGTCCTCTATTATGTTAAGTGTTAAAACGGATTTTCCAGACACTTCCTGCCAACAAGCGACAGAAAAGCTCGCGTATTTTACGCTTTTAGAATGTTTTTACAAGGGGTATTTGCTTTATTGGTAAAGTATCTGCTTAAAAAGTATTAGTGACTAGGCGGTAAAACACCTTTTTGAAGTAGTAATGCAAACTCTTCTGCACTCACTGCACGACTAAAGTAAAACCCTTGAGCCGAGTCCGTTAGTGTTGTGCGAATAAATTCATACTGCTCTTTAGTTTCAATTCCTTCTGCGGTAATTTTTAGTCCTAAATTATTCGCTAACGTAACAATAGCGTTAGTAACGATAGTATCTTCACGGTTATGTGGAATACGTTGAATAAAGCTTCTATCAATTTTAATACGGCTTAATTGTAATTTACGTAAATAACTCATTGAAGAGTAACCTTTACCAAAGTCATCCAACGCAATTACAACACCTAATCCCGACAAGTACTCAAGCTGCTGAATAGATAATTCTGGGTCTTTCTTAATAGCAGTCTCTGTTAACTCTAACCCTAAATACTTGGCCTCTAAGTTAGTTACGGCTAACGTACGTTCAACTAACTTAGCAAAGCCGCGTAAACTTAACTCCTTAGCGGAAATATTCACCGAAACTGTAATAGTGGTATACCCCAAGTCTTGCCAGCGCTTATTTTGTTTACATACTTCAAATAATACCCATTCACCAATGCTGGTAATAATGCCTATTTCTTCCGCAATAGGGATAAAAACACTGGGCTCAATATTACCTAACTTAAAGCTATTCCAACGTAACAAGGCTTCTGCCCCTTTAATAGCTCCTGTTGTCACATTAACCACAGGTTGAAAATATAAAGTAAATTCATTACGCGCTATTGCTTTACGCAACTGCCTCGCTATTTTTTGCTTTTGCTCAGATTCTTTATTTAAGGCAACAGAAAAAAACTTAAAGGTATTTTTACCCGAGTGCTTTGCATAGTACATCGCCGTATCAGCATTTTTCATTAACTGCTGGGAGCTTTCGCCATCATTAGGGAAAATAGCAATACCAACACTAATACCGACATAAGCTTCTTGTTTTTGAATAATAAAAGGTTGCGATATTTTATCAATAAGCCGCTCTGCAAGAGCACTTATATCGCTAATAGAAAAGACTGACTCAAGAATAATAACAAACTCATCCCCGGCGATACGCGCTAAAGTATCACCTGTTCTCAACTCATTAGATAAGCGCTCTGAGGCCTGCTTTAATAACTCATCGCCACCATCATGCCCTAAACTATCATTGACCTTTTTAAAGTCATCAAGATCAATAAACATCACTACGGCCATAGTATTACCACGCGTAGCATGGGCTAACGTATGTTCTAAACGATTTAAGCATAAACCTCGATTAGGCAAGCCTGTTAAGCCATCATAAAAAGCCAATCGCTTGATTTCTTCTTCTACTAGCATTCTTCGTTGCATCTCAGCACGTAAATAACTAGCGTTTCGAGTGATAATAGCAATGAGTGCAACTGCCGATATCATTAGCAATGTAAAGAACTCGTCTAGCTCCCATTCTTCATATTTTCGTGACAATTCAACTAACTGCTCAAAAGCATCGTAAGCTTGAGCAAACCAAAAAAGAATACCAGCAATAAAGACAATAGAGACAACTTCAATGATAAAGCGATGCTTCTCGATTACCGTGGTACACTTTTTCGTTAGGTGCTTTATAGTCTTAATCAACAAAATTAGCCTTAAAACTCATATTGAAACTTAACCGTAAATGCGCGTTCTAAACGTTCATCATTATCACTTTGCCCGTAAGCTAAACCCGCGATAAAACCATGATTACTTTGATAACTAAAGCCCACAGTGAACTGCGCTAATACTTTGGAGTTACTCCCTTGTAGTACATCTTCCTGCTCGCGCTCAACTAAATACTCAATCATTGCTGAAAAGCTGTCGTTAATCGGCCTAACAAACCCCAAGCCATAGCTTAATTCTGTTTCATCACCTTTATCGGCAACCCCATAAGCAAGGTTTGCATGTAAAAAGCCCCAAGCCTCAAGGTACTTACTAGCATTCACAAAACCTTCATAACCCCACTCTTCTGAGCGAATTGGCGCTTTATCGCTACTTGCTGCTATTTCAACACCGACCCCGATACTAACAACAGGTACAACGCTGGTTTCTTGAATAACTTGGTAAATAAGTTCAATTTCAGGGTTACCAGCAGTTGAGGCATTTATTTTAGCATTGCCTTGGTACCAACTACTTTTTTGATAAGGTAAAAAAAACTCAACCTGGAATCGGTCGGTAAAACCATATTCAACACCAAACTTCCAAACATTATCAGTCCCCTTTTTTTGGTTTTGCTCACCGCTATAACTCACGTCTTGATAGCTTACGTCTTGATAGCTAAGTCCAAATTGCCACTCCCCTTTTTCTTGGGTATAACCTTCTTCAAGTAAAAATAAAAAGTCTTGTTGATGCTCACTCTCATGACCATCAAAATCAATAGCTAATGCGTATGAAGATAAAGGGAATAAGAAAAGGAGCGCATAAAAGTTACATATTCTTTTAATAGCACAGCAATAAAGCGTCATAACCTAAACCCTTACCGAATAAGTGCATTGAGTTAAGCAGATTAGTTTTATTATAGCCGAGCTGAAAATATTGAAAGGTTAAATGGAGAATTTAACCAAAAGCATAGAGCCTGTATTATAGTCGACGAGAAAATAAAGCCTGAATAGACTTCTTAAAAGGTTCAAGGTAAATTTGAACTAAGCTATGATGCCCTTTATGGTGCACACTAATGCCGTAAGTTATTTTACCAACGGCTGACGCTTTAATAAGGCAAGAAAAAAGACGATCCCAAACAGCAAGCGCTGAGCCGAAATTACGATCAAAATGTTTTGGGTTATCACTATGGTGTATTTGATGCTGCGCAGGGCTAATTAACCACCCTTCTATTTTATCTCCCCAGCTCAACCAAATATGGCTATGACGTAAATTAGAGCCAAAAATATTAAAAAGAAAAACAAAAGCATTCGCCCCTAAAATATCATACATTTTTAAGGTTGGCCCAAAGAGATAATAACAAAGCCCAACAACAAAGCCTTGAGTGACTGCCATTCTAAAAGCATACAGTAGGCTTTCTATTGGGTGACTTCTGTAAATAGTAAAAGGCGTTAACACTAAAGCCGAGTGATGTACTTTATGAAACTCCCATAACATAGGTACTTTATGTAAAAGGTAGTGAAGTAAAAATCGGGTAAAATCATCAATAACAAATAGCAACAAAGTAAATATGGTAATGATGCTGGCACTTGACCATTCAATTGGCGGGTTTACCCCAAAGACACTTTCAAAGCCTGAAGAAACCGCAATAGCAATAGGCGCCATGCTAAAAACAACAAAAGGAAATAATGCTGATTTAATTAGTTTATTAATAAAAAATAACGCGTAGTCATGCTTAGCCGACTGATGAGTATAAACCGACTTAGGAAACAAGAAGCACCAAAAATCAACTACCGAAAATTGGCTTGATGTTTTGATAAAAACAGGAACAGCTAGCAGTATCGCCGAGAGTAAATAAACAAAGTAAATACGTTTATTAGCGTCAAACAAATAGTCGCTTAGCTCTACAATATTCCCTGAAAGAAAATCGAACACTAGTACTCCGCAAAGACTCAAATTAAAAAGCTAAATCAAATTGTTAACACAGTTTGATTTAGCTTTAGCGAGTTAACCAATGAATTACCATCGATTAACGATTTTTCATTTTAAACCATTAGACGTTAATAGTAACGTCAGCAGCTTAAAGGCTATAACATTTGGAGCTATGCCCCTTAAAAATTATACTGGTAACCTACAAAAAACTGTTGTGGTTTACTAGGTCTTGCACCATAAGGGCGACGACTAATAATTTCTTCACTTTCAAAAAGGTTGTCAGCTTTTACATAAATTTTACCGTAATTACCCAAGTAATAACTGGCTGATAAATCTACTACCGAATAAGCTTTTGTGCTAACACCTGATAAAGTGACGCCATCACCCGAGGCTTCAAGCATATCATCAACATATCGAGCTATTAAGTTGATGTCCCATTGCTCGGCGGTAATACCAATATTTATCGTTAATTGATTTTCAGGTAAATAAGGTACTGCGTCACCTGCTTCAATATCACCCCACATAGGGAAGTCTGAGCTAAAGGTGTTTTTAAACTCAGAGTCGGTGTAGGTATAAACCACAGACAATGGTAAGTCGAGTTGCTTAGTTAACTCAGCAGTATACCCTGCGGTAAACTCTAAGCCGTATACGTCAACTTCACTACCATTAAACTCTTTATCTAAACTATCACCACAAGATGATGCGGCAGAAAAAGAACAGCTTTCTTTAAGATTACTCACATCGTTGAAGAAAAATATTGCTTCAACATTGGCATTACCATTGTTATAGCGACCGCCAAATTCATAATTGACACTTTTTTCAATATCAACTTCTGGACCTTCTTTCGGGCTGGTTGGCACAAATCCTTGATGCACACCAAAAAGTAAACCAGCACTATCACTTAAAGTATAAAAAGCACTTAAGCTAGGTAACCAAATACTTGAGCTTTTCTTCTGCCAATCATCTTCTTCACCTACTTTTCGGTTTTGGTAAGTAGAGTCAATAAACTCACCACGTACACCTAAGGTGACAGCAAGTGCTTCATAATTAATAGTATCTTTGAAGAACACAGAAATAGCATCAGTTTTTTCACGATTAGTGGTAGTTGCTACTTGCGCACTTCCGTCACTGACTAGCTGCGCTGAGCGCATATTAAAGCTATCGGTAGTATGATTACGCTCAATTTGATCTTGATGAAAACGTACACCCGCATTAAATTTATGCTTTAAACCCAATAAGTTAATGTCAAAATAAAGATCACTTTGAATACCTTGTGAGTAATACTCACGAGCGTTGTCACCTACAATAATTTTTTCGTGCTCAGCTAAGCTATTAGCTTGACCGGTTAATATTTGATAAAAACGTGCATTAACATCACTGTCAGGGTTCGCTAAAATATCCTGTAGGTCGCTGTTAATTAAGCCGCCCTTAAAGCCGTTAATTTTAAACCATGAACGCTCAAATTCATTACGATATACATGAGTGGTTACATCAAAGTTTTGCGTTTGCATGAAATGCGTGAACTGAATTTGCTGGTGTTGCCAATCCATTTTGTCTAACTGGCTGGCACTATAACGGCGATTAGGTGATTGATAAAAGTCATCATCGGTTAAGCCTAAATAGCTCTCATTAGATAACTCATCAGCATAAGACAACTTTAAGCCAAAGGTATGTTCAATATCACCTGTGGTTAAATCATAGCGAAATTTAGCCATGATGTCGTTTTTATCAAAGCCAGTATCGCTATTGCCATTATCGTTAACACTATCAAGGGTTTTAAAACCCTCTGACTGCATGTTAATACCTTCAATCAAAACACCTAAATTACCAAAGGTATTACCGTAAAAGCCATGAACTTTCGAATAAGCATCTGTGCCAAGTGATACATCAATCATACCTTCTTGGGCATCAGGTACCGCTCTGGTATTCATATTTAATGCACCAGCAACAGTATTAGGACCATATTTAATAGCTGCAGGGCCTTTAAATACTTCTAGTGAAGTCATTTTGCTCATCATAGGGAAGTAATAAGCCGCAGGCGCAGAATACGGCGCAGGACCAATGAGAATGCCGTCTTCCATTACTGTGATTTTTTTACTACGTTCCGGTGTCGCCCCACGAAAGCCAATGTTCGGGCGTAAGCCAAAACCGTCTTCTTCACGAATGTTAATACCCGGTACGTTATAAAGTACGCGGTTAATATCATCAAACTTAAATTTTTCTAATTCAACTTCGCCAATTAAAGTAGCTGAGCCAGCCTCGGTTCTAAGCTTGTCGTTGTGACCGATAATTTGTAAGCGCTCAACAAAGTCAATTTTTTCTTCGGTATTAGCTGTTTGGCTAGTTACCGTACTCGTTTGAGTATTGCTGCTTTGAGCATCGTTAGCGTTTGCCATCACGGGTGATAAAGCAATAGCTAATGCTACGGTAACTTGAGATAAGCTAAAAGGTTTTGAAATGTAAGCCATGATTAATCGTTATCTCCTGCAGCAGTTTTTGGTAGCTCTAAAGCAAGACTTTGAATAAAGTCACTTTTCAATTTATCGCTGATATTTTTAACTTCATCATGGGTTTCCATGACCTTATCAGGATCATCACTTAACGTTTTAGCAAGTGAGGCTTGATAGTTTTGCGCCGAGCTTAGTGCATTGTCGATATATTCATTAATGCTATCAGCCGTTATGGTGTCACCAACGTCTTTTAAATAATCCGTAAAACCTAAAGCGGTTAGCTCATCAATGTTTTGGCTACCGTGCATAAACATTTTTAACGCTTGTAAGTTATTAATTATATTCTCTAGTGAGTGTTCACTATATGTTGACTCTACCGCCGAAGGACATGCCTGCGCGCCACACTCATTGGCGAATAAACCTAATGGGGTTGCCAGCTTGCCATCTTTTGTAAACTTAGTGAAATAGAAAATAGCATCACTTAATCGATTAACCGCATCATGTTCGGTTGTAAACTCACTATCGCTATTACCTGCTGCTTTTAACTTAGCGGCGTAACCACTTTCGCCATTATTTCCTAACCAAGTGGTTAGTAACGTTTGACTACTATTATAAATGTCACCCGCAACCACTTCTGCAAATTCACAACGAGCAATTTTCCGATATTGTTCGGTTTGATTATTCCAGCCTTGCGGTACTGTTGAGCCAGTACAACTGTGAGCTAAGTCATCGTTAAACAGCAAGTATTCTAACGCCACTAGGCTTTTTCTAGATGCTGTACGTTTAGCAATATCATAAGGCTGACCATTAACAACGCCCTCTTTAAAAAAGCTAATATCTAAATCAACACCACAACTATTTTTAGTTGGCCATGAATAAATGTTGTTACGTAATGCACCATCATCTTCTAATAAAGGAGGTAATTGCATCATTTCAGCTTGCTGCCAGACATTCATCGTTGAGCGCCAGCTATTTTGAGCCGCTAACTTACTCTCATCAATAAGTGCTGAACCAGACTTTTCTTGCTGACAATAAGCGCTAATCGCTTGCTGCTGCTCTAAAGCGACCACTGAAAATTGCTCAAAAGTAGGCGTAATTACTTTATCAACAATACTTGCAACTAACTGGCCTTGATTAAAGTCGGTATTCGTATCGCTACCTTGATTGAAGCCGTCACCACTCGTTGAACTTGAGCTTTCACCACAAGCACTTAAGTAAAAAACAGAACTAAGCGCTAAAGCAACTAAGGTTTTCGTTGAGTTTATTTTTTTGGTTTGAATCATTAAAAATATTACCTTTTTTGAGCCTTATTCTTTCACGTAAATTTTAACAGGCTTAAACGCAATAAAGCTCGAACACTTCCCTGTTCAAGCTTTATTGATTATTGTTAACGTCCTACGACCTAAAGTTAACCTTTAGGCTAACAATTATCGTTACCAGTTTGCTACTGTTTTTTCATCAAGATCATACACATCTTTCAATAAGTCGCGCGCAATGAGTAACCTAACTCTGTATTCTGCAACACTGCGATTCCCAAATTCTGGTGTATTGGTTAATGCTGGTGCATCTTCAATATAAGCATGAAGTCTTACAAAATCTGCATCAGATAAAGGTGAGTAAGGATTAAATTGTAAACCTAAAGCAAAACCTTTTAATTCAGAGAAGTGTTTAGCTGCCGTTACAAAGTCAACTTCTTCTCCCTCTTCTAACGGTAAAAGGTCTGCACGTAAATCGTTAATATAATGAATAACCGTGCCGACTACACTACGTTCCCATGCATCAAGCGCGATATCACGGTGCTCTTTTAATTCGACTAATTGAGCTTCTGTAAAGCCTATACCAGCATTGTCATTAATCAACTTACGACCAGCTAAGAAAGCATCCATCGCTTGTTTAGTGTAATCTGTTGCGTTCGGGTTTTCTGAGCCATCCGCCAATAACTTTGAGCCTCGGTCACGCTTTGCTGCGTTACCTGAGTTACCAAAGTTTTTCTCACTAAGTAAGTCAATTACTCCATCACCATTAGTGTCGTGTTGACCATTCCAAGCTAGGCGACCATTTGACTCATCGTCCTTAACTTTGCCAGCAATTTCATCATCGCTATACGATAAATAGTCTCTTGCGGCTCCAAAATAACCAAAGCCTTCGTCAAATTGATGCTCTAAGTTTGTGTAACCACTTTTAACAAGAGCTACGTTATCAGTAAGAAAACCTTTACCTTCAGTCTCATGACCAAAATAATCATCAGCTGATTGCGAGTATGCTATCGACATTAATAAGAATTTTTGAATTAATTGATTTAAATCAGTACCGTCATAGTTTACATAAACAGGAATTTCATTTTCTGTGGTTTGCTCTGCACCTGGTACGTAACGTTTCCCCCCTGGGTTTTCCATAGCATTGTTAGCTATTTGTTCAAAATAATATTGAACTAAGCCATGAGGTGTTTGCTCTTCCGATGGAACATTTTTCCAGTTAGACCAACCTGAGAATTCAATAGAACCAGCAATAAGCTGGCCCGCTTCATCTTTCTGACCGTTCCAAAACTTGTGTTGGCCTTTAACATCATTACCTGCAACTTTATCTTTAAGTGATTTGTAGCTACCAAGATCTGCAAATGATTCCTGCTTCGCATCGGTAAAGGTAATTGGAAAATTATCCCATGCATTTTGATCGCGATGATAAAAACCGTTCAACTTAGCAATAACTTCATCTTTAGTAGAAATGCCTTGTTCAAGGTCAAACGCTAAACCAGCACCTGATGAGCTCTTTGCTCCAATGTAATGTTTCAATTCAGCGATGAGTGCATGACGTGTAGTTTGACCGCCGTAAGCAACACTTGACATAGTAGCGTCATCAACTTTGCTTTTAAATTCATAAAAGTCTAATAAATCATTTACAGTAATGGTTAATGCTTGAGTATGACTTAAACCACCGTTATCGGTAACTGTTACATTTAAAGCCACAGTTTCAGTTGCTTCAAAATCAAAGCTAGTGCTATCTTTTAAGCTAAGCTTATCGCCAGCAATAGCGAATAACTCGTTATCTGTAGTGAAGGTAAATGTATCGCCTGCGTTAGCATCGGTCGCGCTTAAAGTACCTACTTCAACACCGGTTACGTTTTCATCAACAGTGTTTGCTGACAGTGTTACTGCTGTAGGCGCGCTATTAGTTGGAGTTGTGCTAGTGTCGTCTTTTGAACCACTGCTTGAACCGCCACAAGCTGTTAATGTTGAGCTGGCTACCATTACGGCAATAGCTAATGCTTTTCTTTTGAATTCCATGTATTACTCCGTTCTGCTTATACAAATAAAGTAGTTATTTAATTAAGACTTTATTGCTTAGCCTTTCTTGTTAATTTTAATTATGCACATACTACACAAACTTAAACACAAATACGAATAGATATCATAAAGATGTAACAATTAATTACAAACGCAAATAGTTCTCATAAAGATAACGTTTAATAATATACGTTATACGGAACGAAGCACAAAAGTTGCACCAACCAAAAAAACCGCATAAAACACTGATTATATTAATTTTTAGTGTTCACATGTAAATACTGTTAGTGCTTCAGCTTTATAATGCTGACATAACAAACTAGAAAGCACTAACTATAGAGTCTTATTCAATTGCATCGTCACCCATATTTTACCGACAAAAAAAGTGGCCTAAGCCACTTTCTATCATAATTCTAAGTACTGAATTCTAAGTACTGATTTATTGATGAACAACCGACAACACTAACAGCTACTTCATCGATTGTCTTAACGGCCAAACATGCCACCACCACCGCCCATACCGCCTGGTGGCATCATACCTTGCATAGAGCGCATCATTTTTTTCATACCGCCTTTGCCAGACATTTTCTTCATCATTTTTTGCATTTGACTAAATTGTTTTAGCAACTTATTCACATCTTGAATTTGTGTGCCTGAACCAGCAGCAATACGGCGCTTACGCGAACCTTTAATAACATCAGGGTTTTCTCGCTCCCCTGGTGTCATTGAATTAATAATAGCTTCCATTTGTACGGTAATTTTATCATCCATTTGATCTTTTACTTGCGCAGACATATTCCCCATACCTGGTAACTTGTCCATAAGTCCCATCATGCCGCCCATGCTTTTCATTTGCACGAGTTGATCACGAAAGTCCTCTAAGCTAAAGCCTTTACCACTTTTAACTTTTTTCGCTAACTTTTCAGCTTGCTTGCGATCAACTTTTTGTTCAATTTCTTCAACTAGCGATAAAACATCGCCCATACCTAAAATACGAGAGGCAATACGGTCAGGGTGAAATGGCTCTAACGCTTCAATTTTTTCACCAACACCCATAAACTTAATAGGCTTGCCGGTAATATGACGAATTGACAATGCAGCACCGCCGCGAGCGTCACCATCAGTTTTTGTTAAAATAACCCCAGTTAATGGCAAGGCATCATTAAATGCTTTAGCTGTATTAGCAGCATCTTGACCTGTCATTGCATCAACGGTAAACAAAGTCTCAATTGGGTTAATGGCGCTGTGCAGCTCTTGAATTTCCCCCATCATATCTTCGTCAATATGTAAGCGACCGGCGGTATCAACAATTAATACATCAAAGAAGTTTTTCTTAGCGTGATCTATAGCGGCATTAGCAATATCAATCGGCTTTTGTTTAATATCACTTGGGAAAAAAGCAACGTCAATTTCATTCGCTAGAGTTTCTAGTTGCTTAATAGCTGCGGGACGATATACATCGGCACTCACAACTAAGACTTTTTTCTTTTCACGCTCAGTTAAAAATTTAGCTAACTTAGCAACAGAGGTAGTTTTACCAGCACCTTGTAAACCCGCCATTAATACAACGGCTGGTGGCGCTGCACGTAAATCAAGTGCTTCGTTAACTTCACCCATTGCAGATTCAAGCTCTTTTTGTACTATTTTGACAAACACTTGACCTGGAGTAAGGCTTTTAGAAACATCGGTACCAACAGCTTTTTCTTTAACTTGTTTAACAAATTCACGAATAACCGGCAGAGCAACGTCAGCTTCAAGTAACGCCATACGTACTTCACGCAGGGTATCTTTAATATTATCTTCGGTTAAACGGCCACGGCCACTAATATTTTTAAGCGATTTACTTAAACGATCGGAAAGATTCTCAAACATGAATTACTCTAACAACGAAATATTGACGAAATTTATAGCGCTATTATACCCAACTAAACTTGAAATGCGAGCATCTGCCATGGTTACACTACGAGTAATAGGGGTCGATACATTTACTTACCCACTAATTTGATTTTAGCGCAATACGCTATTGATATTACGAGGCAAATGCAGCATGCTCATCAAATATCAAACGATATTGATAATTAATACTGTTTTAGCTTATTAATACACATTATTTATACGTAATCTCTAAGGTACCTTTATTATTCTAGGTCAATGATATTGCTTAATAGCATGGCGCTAATATCATTATCTGATAGAATATTTTTACTTAAATTTCATATTGTAGGAACTGTTTGTGAATTTTTTGGTTATTGGCTCTAGCATCGCTTTTATTGCTTATATGCTTGCTACGCTTGCGATTGTATCGCGTTTATTTCACCCTAAAGGACCAAATATCCCCTTAGTGCTAGGCTTAGCAACCGTTGCTATTATTGTTCACGCAATAAATGATATGCAGTTGCTTTTTGCTCAAGACACAATTAATTTCAGCCTACCTAATGTTATTTCTTTGGTGAGTTTGGTTATAACCACTACGGTAACCTTAGTGGCCTTGCGCTTTAAAGTGAACTTATTATTACCCGTTATATATGGCTTTACTGGTTTATGGCAATTAGCGGTTATTTTTATTCCCCCGATTGAGTCAATACCGCTAGTTGTTGGTAAAATTGTATTGCTAAGCCACATAGGTTTAGCCCTCATTGCCTATTGTATTTTAATTATTGCAACCTTATATACCTTTCAAGTGACTTACATTAACCTAAAATTAAAAAGTAAAAACTTAACGGCTGTTGCTCATTTACCGCCTTTAATGCAGGTAGAACGTCAGCTGTTTAATATTTTATCTTTAGGTACTGCCATATTATTTGTTAGCGAGTTAATTGGCTTTTTCTTTTTAGATGGTTTCTTAGCTAAAGAAAACGCCCATAAAACCGTGTTATCGTTAATGGCTTTTGCTTTATACTGCGTTATTGTTTGGGGTCACTTTAGAAAAGGTTGGCGCGGACATCGCGTATTAGTATTGATGATTTCAGCAAGTAGTTTACTTACTTTAGCTTACTTCGGTAGCCGATTTGTTAAAGAGTTCATCTTAAGATAAGTCTATTAAGATACGCCTTTACATAACATCAGTAGCGACATCATTAAATAAAAGCTAAAATAGCGGGCTAACGTTGAATATTCCGTTAGCTTAACTTTATATAAACAGAGGAATTCCCCTTCTTGGACAGTATATCCACCGAAGTACTATTTATCATTCTAGGCATGTTGGTATTAATGTCAGCTTATTTTTCAAGTTCTGAAACCGGTATGATGTCGCTCAACCGCTATCGACTTCGCCATCTTGAAAAGCAAAAACACAAAGGGGCCAAGCGCGTTAGTAGGCTACTTAACCGCCCTGATCGACTTATAGGTTTAATCTTAATTGGTAACAACTTAGTTAATATTGCTGCCTCTGCTATTGCCACTATTATAGGTTTGCGTTTATTTGGTGATATGGGTGTACTGGTTGCCACAATAGCCCTAACACTAATCATTTTAATTTTTGCTGAAGTGACTCCTAAAACACTCGCAGCCCTTTACCCAGAAAAAGTTGCCTTCCCAAGTTCAGTTATTTTATCTATTTTATTAAAGGTACTTTTCCCATTTGTTATTATGTTGAACTGGATCACTAACGGCTTACTTATGCTTATTGGTGTTAGCTCAGAGCAACGTGAGCAGCATAGTTTAAGTAGTGAAGAGTTACGGACGGTAGTAAATGAGTCTGGTGCTTTATTACATAAACGCGACCAAGATATGTTGGTGAGTATTTTAGACTTAGAAAAAGTTTCCGTTGAAGATATTATGATACCGCGTAGTGAATTAGTTGGTATTGATGTTAATGGCAACTGGAAAAAAATTCAAAAACAATTAACGCAAGCAACCCATACCCGTGTTTTATTATATCGAGATAAAATTGATAACGTAGTCGGTTATATCCATGCTCGCGATGCCTTAAAACTTTTATCAAAAAACCAATTTAACAAAACTACACTACTTAGAGCGGTACGTGAGCTTTACTTTATTCCTGAAGGAACAACGCTCAACATCCAACTATTAAAATTTCAACATGCGAAAGAGCGCTTAGGCTTAGTTGTAGATGAATATGGCGATATACAAGGCTTAGTAACGCTTGAAGATATACTTGAAGAAATAGTGGGTGATTTTACAACAACAATGACCCCCACACCAAGCGATGCTGTTACCTTACAGCCAGATAGCAGCTACTTAGTTGATGGTGGTGCGAGTATTCGCGATATTAATAAAGAAATGTCTTGGAAGTTACCTACCGACGGACCTAAAACATTAAATGGTTTAATTGTTGAGTACTTAGAAGACATCCCTGAAAGTAATATTAGCCTACGTATAGCTGGCTACCCTGTTGAGATAATTGATGTTGCCGACAATAAAATTAAAACGGTGCGAGTTATGCCTGAACACTTTATTAGTCAGACAAATGATTAATAACTTTACTAACTCAACACTAATGTACTTAACCTGAACTCGGTTTAAAAGATATTTAACAAATTTAAATATTAGCAAAAATTATTTTCTGCTCAAAAAATAACAGATATAAATACCGACATAAAGTTATCCAAAAAGTTATCCACAGGCCTAGTTAATATTTTTAACTTATTAGCTTTCCACAATTTCTGTGGATAACATATCCTACCCCTATAAATTACAGCCTTTAGCATTTTCAACATTTATTTAACAAAAATAATAACTTTATTTTGTTATTTTTCTCTTAAATAAGTAGCTATTTCTACAGCCTCTATTCCTGCTCGCTTAAGAGGATTTTCGTGCTAAAAAAACTAAATTGGCAAGGTTTATGCGTTGTACAGTTACTAATCTATAAGGCTTTCAGGCAATTTTTACATTTTGGCTATATTTACAGCTAACCAAAAAATAACCGCCATAACCAGCCATGCTGAAACTCTTTCTCACAACTTTTTAACTGACTACTATAACGACGCGCACGATCATCTACTTTGCGTGAAACTTTCATCAACCAAGGCTTCTTTTTGTAACTTTTACGTTTAAAGCCACCCCAGCCTTCGTGGTAATTTAAATATTGATTGTAAGCATCCCACTTAGAAACACCATTTACTTTTTGGGTTTTATAAATAAACCAACCCATAAAATCAATTGCATCATCAAAATCTTCCCTGCTTGCCCAGTTATTGCCTGTTTCACGCGTATAGTCATCCCAGGTCATGGTTTTCGCTTGAGAGTAACCATAAGCAGTACTCACTCTTCCCCATGGAATAAACCCTAAAAGATAATCTCTAGGAGGTAAGGCGTTATGGCGAAACGAGCTTTCTTGGTACATCATACTGATAGGCACATGAATCGGAACACCCCAGCGCTCTTGAGTTGCTTTAGCAGCATCATACCAATCTCTGTGCTCTCTAAATATTTCACAGATATTTTCAGGATTTTTAGGAGGAGGCGTTGCGCAACTTGAGAGTAATATTACGCTTAACGTACTTGCCGTAATGGTTTTAAATTTAAACATAAAAAATCAACTAACTTACAGGTAGTTAAGATAATGCCAGAACTCATGACACATTGCATAAAAATAATTTAAGGAAAAAACAAATAAAATGGAACTAAATGAAAATACCATACTCTTACTTAACAGTAATGTTATTCCCTTAATGTTTCATGTTTTATACGCTCCATTGTGAGCGTATTTTTTTGCCTAAAATTCAGTATGTCGTATTTAAACTGAATAAAATTAAAAATTTAGCTATTTTACTCAATAAAAGTAAAATTAAATTGAACTAACTAGCAAGACTACACTCTACTTAACAGTAATGTTATTCCCTTATCATGTTTTTATACGCTCCGTTGTGAGCGTATTTTTTTGCCTAAAATTCAGTATCTCGTGTTTAAACTGAATAAAAATAAAAATTTAGCTAACTTACTCAATAAAAGTAAAATTAAATTGAACTAACTAGCAAGACTACACTCTTACTTAACAGTAATGTTATTCCCTTATCATGTTTTTATACGCTCCGTTGTGAGCGTATTTTTTTGTCTAAAATTGGCCAAAACCTACTATTTACACTTAAAATAAAAAAATTGAATGTTTTTTGAACTAATTAGAATGTAAGCACTCTTATATTAGGAGTAATGTACTCCCTAGTGTTTCATGTTTTATACGCTCCTTAGTGGGCGTATTTTTTTGCCCTCATCTCATGCCATAGTAGTTAACCTGAACTCGGCTTAAGAGATATTTAACAAATTGAAATATCAGTAAAAATTACTTTTATGAACCTCTAGCTTGATAGTTTTTCT
>NZ_JAHKPW010000063.1:0-41737 GCF_018860755.1 Colwellia sp. D2M02
CTTTTATCTCGAACAAAAGTTAACCGCGAAAGATCAACAGCCCCTACACTAAGCCTCTAAATTTATTATTGTGCATCAGGTTGGTTTTCAGGCAATGCCTGAATAAATGCAGGTAACGTATTACAGTGTGCAACAATACGGTTAATCGTTGGAAAAGCACTCATATCTACGTTAAAACGGTGAGCATTATAAACTTGAGCCACTAAACAAATGTCCGCAACAGTTACCTGATCTGCAAAGCAAAAAGCCCCTGCACTTTGTTGTAATTGTGCCTCTATAGCGGCAAAGCCCTTACTCATCCAGTGTTCAACCCATTGCTGTTTGGCTATATTATCTACCGCAAGTTGATTGGCTAGATACTGCTGAACTCGCAAGTTATTTAAAGGATGTATTTCACAAGCAATATCTAATGCCAGTGCTTGTACTTTAGCGCGAGCTTTTAAACAACTCGGGTAAAGCGACGCGCCTTTGTAGCTACTTTCTAAGTAGTCGATAATTGCTAATGATTGATTTAAATGAAAGTCACCATCAACCAGCGTCGGCACTAAATGTGTTGGGTTAAGTTGACTATAATCGGGTAAATGTTGCTCACCGCCATTATTAACTAAATGAACCGAGATTGAGTCAAACTCTATCTCTTTTAAAAATAGAGCAATACGTACTCTATATGCTGCGGTTGAACGCCAATAACCATACAGTTTCATTGTATTTCCTTTTAATTTTATAACGTTTATTTATAAAAAAAATGCTAATTAAATTCAGCCTGAGGTATCAAGGAGGACTTAATTAGCATAGCGTTTTTTAATTCAATAGATTAAAAAACGTGACTGGTGAGTGAGTAAATTAACTCGCTTTATACTCAACTACTTTTTGGTCAATAGCACCGAAAATACTTAAACCATCTTCATCAAGCATTTCAATTCTTACACTATCACCAAAACTCATAAATGGCGTACTTGGCTTACCATCGGCAATAATTTCTAACATACGAATTTCAGCCAAACAGCTTGAGCCAACAGAACGATCGTAGTTTGAAATAGTCCCTGAGCCAATAACACAGCCTGCTGATAAAGGGCGTGTTTGTGCCGCATGAGCAACAATGGTTGGGAAGTCAAAAGTCATATCAACACCACAATTTGGCTTACCAAATAAATCACTATTTAAATGGGTAATCAGTGGTAAGTGTAGCTTTTTACCATCCCATGCTTGACCTAGTTCATCAGGTGTTACTGCTACTGGTGAAAAAGCGCTTGATGGTTTTGAAGCAAAAAAGCCAAAGCCTTTTGCTAGTTCACCAGGAATAAGGTTACGTAATGATACATCATTCACTAACATTAATAGTTTAATGTGACTTGCAGCTTGCTCGGGTGATGCCCCCATAGGAACATCGTCAGTAATAACCGCAACTTCTGACTCAAAATCAATACCGAAGTCTTCGCTAGCAACATTAATATCATCACGAGGACCAATAAAGGCATCTGAGCCACCTTGATACATTAGTGGATCTGTCCAGAATGTTTCAGGCATTTCAGCATTACGCGCTTTACGTACTAACTCAACATGATTTACATACGCGCTACCATCAGCCCATTGATATGCTCGAGGTAAAGGCGACTCACATTCAGCTTGTTCAAACGCTAAGGTATTAGTTAATTCACCATTGTTTAGTGCTTGGTAAACATTTTCTAATTGAGGTGCGATATCAACCCAGTTATCAAGCGCAGCTTGTAACGTTGATGCTATATCATTTACTACGACAGCTTGGGTTAATGCACGGTTAACTACAACAAGTTGACCATCACGGGTATTATTTTTAAGTGTTGCTAATTTCATTATCAAACCTTGTTCGTTATAACAGGAAATATCAGATGAAAGTATGGTACGAATTTTTTTAATAACTACCAAATTATCCTAGCAGCTTAGTGATTATTCTACGGAACAATTTCTTTACGGCTAGGATTACACAAAAAAACACGTAACGTTATATTTTTACCGTCTTTTTATTAATATCGTATTCACGTAATTTATTCGCAATAGCGGTATGACTTAAGCCAAGTTTTTTCGCAAGTTGTCTCGTGCTTGGGTAAGCAGGATATAGCTTGCGTAACAAGTCAGCCTCAAAGCTTTTGACGGCCGCATCAAGTGTTCCTTCAAACTCTTGCTCTAAATAGCCATGTTCGCGTGTATAGGCAGGCAACTGTAAATGACTGATCTCAATTTCATTACCTTCAAGTAATGAAGCTGCGCGTGTTAGTACATTTTCTAATTGGCGAATATTACCTGGCCACGGGTAATGCTCAACAAAGTCTCGACATTCAGCACTTAATGACAGATGTGTACGCCCTATTTGCTGCGCGGCCTTATTAATAAAACATTCAGCTAATGGCAAGATATCGCTACGGCGCTCTCTTAATGGTGGCAATGAAAGACCAAATACATTTAATCGATAATATAAATCTTCTCTAAACTCGCCAATAGAAACTAAGTGCAATAAATCTTTATTGGTAGAGCTAATAATTTTAACGTTTACTGTGACTTCTAATTCAGAATCTACGCGTCTAAAGCTACCATTTTGAATAACACGCAATAGTTTACTTTGTAACTTAGGTGACATTTCACCAATTTCATCTAGAAAAACAGTACCACCATCGGCTAATTCAAAAATACCTCGCTTACTGTTTTCTTTATCTTTTTCGCCAACACCAAATAGTTCAGACTCAGCCACGTCATCAGGTAGCGCGCCACAATTTAACGTCATAAATGCATGCTCAGATCTTTCACTTGCGCCATGACAAGCTTTAGCAAGTACTTCTTTACCGGTACCGGTTTCTCCCATAATTAAAATAGAAGAATCAAGTGAAGACATGCGTTTAGCTTCTCGTATAACTTTACGCATTGCACTCGAAGCAGCTTGTATACCATTAAACGTATTATCATTTGGCTGTTTAAAAGCACTAATTTGCTGACCTAAACGTGCTTCAGACTTTAAGATAAGTACTGCGCCAGCAAGCACCTGTTTGTTGCTTTCATCGGTTACATGGATTGGCATAATATCAGCAACGAAGTCATCGCCATTAAATTTCAAACGGCGTGTTTGTGCTAGCACATCACCACTATCTAGCCAGCGAGTAATATTGAAGCCCTTAAGCCATAAACTAATATGTTGCCCTACTAAATTATCTTCGCTCAAACCAAGGATATTAGAGGCGATAGTGTTCGCCAGGCGAATATTGCCTTTAGAGTCAATAGAGATAAACGGGTCGGGAAAAGTTCTAATTAATGTAGATAGCTCGTTTCTTTCACGCTCAGACGGCATGTAAGGAGCTGTTTTTACGTCACCTACCCCTTCAATTAAGCGTAATTGCGGCATAAAGGTTTGTAAATCGGAGAATTCTAAATCAGGAATATTAATATAAATACGTCCAGGCTGTTTTAATTCAATACCTCGAACGTTAATACCGTGTTCAACAAAAATACCTAATACTTTTTGACCCATGCCAACACGGTCATGACAAGTAATTTCCAAGCGCATTGCTAGCCCTTATACACAATTGAAGAGTAAAAGGGCTATTGTAAACTAATTTTTACAAGAATAAAGCACAACCTGTATCCAATTACATTTTGATAAGATTTTATTCTCAAATTAGTGCTACTGATGATTTTGTTATTTACGATATTATTGTGTTAACTGATCTGTTTTAGCTGCACAAATAAAGTCATTTTTATGTAAACCACCAATAGAGTGTGTCCACCATGTTACAGTAACCTTTCCCCACTCTAATAAAATAGAGGGATGATGAAATTCAGCCTCAGCTAACTCAGAAACTTGATTCGCAAATGCCCACGCTAGTTTATAATTTTTAAATTTATACTCTCGCTCTAACATCATCACATTATCACGCACTTGAGGTACCCAATCAGGGATTTGGCCAATTAGTACTTTTAATTCTTCATCTGTTACTTTCGGCGCATCTACATGGCAAGCTTCACATACTTGTTTTGCTAGTGTGTCTGTTGTACTCATCTTTTTTCCTCAACTATTATGTATTTTATCAATCAATTTTATTTGTTATTTAAGTAAGCTTCTAGCTCGCTTGTTTCTCAGGGAATTTTGCTGGGTGTAACCCTAACATTTGTGCCTTAGCAACCAATTCCATAATTTCATCTACTTCAAACTTTCTAATATTATCTAAATCAGAAACCTTTGAGAGCATGTAATAAACAGGCTGCATAATGTCAATGCGGTATGGCGTTCTTAAAACATCAAGAATATCAAACGCTTTACGCTCTACCTCTTGGTTAGTCATAGCGTAGTCAGTTTCGCCTGGTGAAGAAAGTACACCGCCACCATAAATACGCAAACCTTTAGGTGTATCAAGTAAACCAAACTCAATGGTAAACCAATATAGCCTTGCTAAAAAAACACGTTGCTCTTTACTCGCATTCAAGCCCATTTTTCCATACGCCTCAGTATAGTTAGCAAAAGAAGGATTGGTTAATAATGGGCAATGACCAAAAATTTCATGAAAAATATCAGGCTCTTGTAAGTAATCCATTTCTTCGCGACTACGAATAAAGGTCGCGACAGGAAATTTTTTCTCTGAAAGCAATCGAAAAAACTCACCAAAACCAATCAATGCTGGTACAGGGTAGCACTCCCATCCAGTTTCTTTTCTAATAACTTGGCTAACCTCTTCTAGCTGCGGAATACGCTCTAGCGGTAAATTTAACTTAGCAAGCCCTTCGTGATATTCATCACATGCTTTACCTTCAATATAAGCTAACTGTCTTGTGATTAACTCTTGCCAAATGCTATTTTCTTCATCTGACCATTGAATGTTCCCTGCTTCATCTGGAACGCGAGATACATAATTTGTTCCTTTTGCCATTGTATTAACCTTTCTATAATTGAATTCTTATAATCGTTATTTAACCTAAGATCAGGTTATTTATTATTTTTGTTATATTTAGTGTTATTGCTCTCACGTTAATATTTACCGATTAAAGATATTAGCGTTAAACAACTTCTACGTTTGATCACGCAAACGAGACTGTCTTCATAGTATGCCAAGGCGTGAAATAAAAGAATGCAACGTCACACGGTCAAAAAACAAACAAAATGAATACTTGTAAAAAAAAAGTTACAGAGATAATTACACTTGTGGTTACGTCAGTATTAAAGTGGGACTAATGCTCAAAAATTTATCATTCAATGCTATTTAAAAAGGAAGGAAAGTGATACTAGCGCAATGATTTAAGTTTATAAAAAATAGTAAAAAACATTTAATTTACGCAAGCATCGATTATTTAAATAAACTCAAACAGTTAAGTTATTTATTTTTAGGAGAGATTAAGGTTTTAATTTGGCTAACCAGTTTTTTACGTACACTCGATAGTTTAGGTTTATCATCAAAAGGAATTGGACGACAAAGCTGCATTGTTTTAACACCTAAGCGTGCTGTCAGCATACCTGCACCTAAACCTTGCGCAAAACGCGTTGATAATTTTCCGAGTAACTCAGCGCCAAGTAAATCACTCCCCAAGTCACTGATAATTTCGCTTGCTCCTGCATAAGCCATATTAACAAAAACCTGTTTAATTAACTTAATACGACTCCAATAGCCAAGTTTTAGTCCATAAAGGCCGGCAACTTTATTTATCATACGTAAATTACGCGATAGCATGATTAACATATCTATAATCGCAATAGGACTTAGAGCAACCAACACAACCGCCTCAGTTGAAAACTTAGTCACTTCATTTAAGGCTTTTTCATCAACTTTACTAAGTACCACACGTGAATATACCTGCAATAGCTCTTGTGTATTATGGTTTGCATCGACCGCGTTTAGCCATGCCTTTTTTTCTTGTTCATTACTAAAAGCAATATCGCAAGGTAAGCTTTCAGTAATGTTTTGGCAAAAAGCTTCAGCTGCTTTGCTTGAAGCGTCTTCATGTGTCAATAAGTACGCGGCTTGCTTTTGTACTTTTTGCTGTGCATTAAAGTGCTTTAACCCTAACAATTCTCGCCACAAGCTTCTGATACCAACCACAGACAAACACGCTAAAAGTGCCGCATAAAAACTGGTCATAATAGGCGAGCTTGAAAAACCAGAAATAAAAAACAGGCTTGCTTCAATGACTACAATCGTAACAAATAACCCTGCTATTACTCGCCAAAGCCACGACTTACTATTTTTTTTAGTACTATGGAGCGTTGCATCATCACTTAATAGTGATGTTGCATTAGTTAACTCGGTGCGAGTATCGTAAGCATTCGTATTATTGTCAGATAACACAAAAGATTCATTATCTTGAAAAATGATTTGCTCGTTAATTGATTCGTCTGCCGCCGCCGTAATTTCTGGCTCATCAAATAACACTTGCTGTTGGTGAACATCTTCTTTTTTAGTGCTTGTCATACTGCTTACCTTATTGTTAGCTTTTAATTTCTCTATTGCTAGAGCATTTTATCCGCTAATAAAAACTGTAATACTTGATCCATTCGAATATGGGGTAAGCTTTCATTTTTGCTTGTTCCCCCAATAGGCGAAAAGTTAAAAAAGTTAAATTTATTTTGTTGCCAATAACTTTCTTGTGGAAGCTTCTCAGGTACAGAGCCAGGAAAAACCATAATATTCTTCCCTGTTGGTGGCTGTGATTTTTTATCTCTATTGTTATTGTTATCTAAAACAGTGCCTTGTAATACCGGAACTGTTTTTCCTTGATGAGTAGTACTACCAACTTGTGTTGTTCTAACCGAAGCTATTGCGAGGGTTTGAACTTCAACAGCTTCAAAGTTTAGTTTATTTTTACTCTGATGAATTAACTCGTTAAATAAGGAAACCATAGGTGCATGTTGCTCTGGGGTAACATGATCAGCTTTAGTAGCGGCAAAAAGTAGTTTATCTATTTTGGGTGAAAAAATCCGCGAGAATAGCCCTGATTTTCCGTAACTATAACTTTCGAGAATCATACTAATTGCTTGTTCTAAGTCTTGAAAGCTCTCTTTACCGTTATTCAGTGGTGTTAAACAATCAGCTAAAACAATTTGCCGATCGAACTTAACAAAGTGTTGGCGGTAGAATTTCCGTACCACATGCTCCTTATATTCTAAGTAACGGGCTCTGAGCATACCGATAACACTATCGTCACTAGCATTTTGGTAGTCATTACCATCAAGTTCGGCTAAAGCAGGGAAAGGAAAAAACTCTAAAATTGGCGCTCCAGCTAGCTCCCCAGGCAAAATAAAACGTCCAGGTTGAATAACAGACAAACCTAATTCATGCCTAAATGTGTGCAGTAATTGAGTATACTCTTTTGATAATTCGGCTAATACTTCTTCATTTGCAGGGGCAAAGGGGTCAATTTCGGCGACTTTATCTAAAAACTTTTGGCTACTGTCTAACCGTGGCTTAGAAGATAATAACTCACAGGTAAACTCGGACCACTGTTGGTACGTTTGCTTAAGCATAGGTAAATCAAGTAACCACTCACCTGGGTAGTCGGTTATATCTACCGTTAAAGTAGCCATATCTTTTACATACTTTAATAGTGACGTTTTTGGCTGATACCTTATGGCAAGTCTTAATTCACTAATACCATGCGTTGGCTCTGGCCAGTGTGCTGGCAACGCTGTGAGTGAGCTAATACTGCTATCATAATCAAACCGAGGAACACGAAAGTGCTTTTGTGGAATACGCTTAGCCGCAATAAAGTTTCCTTGCTGTACAGGATCAAAAAAACTGAGCTGACTGCCCTGCCCTTCGTTAATAAGCTGATTAACTAACGAAGTAATAAAAGCAGTTTTCCCACTACGACTTAAGCCCGTTACTGCAAGGTTAATATGTTGGTCGATAGAACGATTTAGTAACTCTGCCGTTTTGTTTTTTAACTTATCTATGCGTTTAGGATTAAACAACCCACGATGTTTTGATGATTTATTTGAGGAGGTCATAGCTAAGCACTTAGTTAAATTGAATAAAACATCAATAAATCAACTAACCATTATGGCTACCTAGTTAATTCAATCAACAAATTAAACAATATTAAGATTTAAAATAATAACTGAAACAATACGTTAATTGAATTTTTCTGTAAATACATAAGTTGCATCTTAATTATATCTTAGCAGGGGGTTGTTGATGTATTGCTTTGTATATAAAAGGCTATGCTCTTAAAAAAGGCTACTTTCTTGAGGAAGGTAACCTTAATATATCAATAAATTAGCGTTTGACAGCATTCACCCGACTTGTATTACATCTATAATGACAATGAATAAAAACTAAAGCTTATTAATTTCACGAGATACCGTAAATTCAGGTGAAGTTACGTACTGCTCCATAACCTGTAATTTACGTTCAAGCTGTTTAAACTTACGACTAATATCATAAAAAGCCTGTTGAGGTGGCTCTCCTGATTGCCATACTCGCCCTTTCACTTTAATAGTTTCATGACTAATATCATCATCGTTATTACTGCGTTGCTGATATCGGCTACTTTCAAAGCCACCTTGTTCCATTTTATGTGGATTGTTTGGCGCTTTATCTAATATAAACCAGCCCGCAATATAGATGAAAATCAAAAACGGCATACCAAAAAGAACGCCTGAAACAACTAAAATACGTACTAACCAAATTTCCCAACCAAAGTAGTCTGCAATTCCTGCACAGACACCGGCTATTTTCCCTTTACTTGGATTACGGTATAATTCTGAGCGTTTTTTACTCATAGTTTAGACCTCCAATTAGGTGTCTCCGCATCTAAAATAGCTTCAAGGGTTTGAATTCTATCACTCATCTGATCGGCCATTTCTGACAATTCGGATAACTGAATATACTCTTCTTGACTTAGCCCTTGGCTTACTTGCTTTTTACTTCGGTAATGTAAAATTAACCAAATAGGGGCAACAATAACTAAAAATATAATTACCGGCGCGACAATTAATTCTTCCACAATAACATCTCCTTCATTTTGCTATTTCACCTTTAGTTTAAGCAACTCATATAATGATAAATTTACTCAAATTCCCTAAAGGCGTCGTTAAATCAGCATTAATTGGCGGTAATTTACTTAGATTTTTTCATTTTTTCTTTTAATTGTGCTAATTCGTCATCAACTTTAGCATCGGTCTCTAACTCAGCAATTTCACTCGCTAATGATTTACTGCCAACATCGTATGAGTCGACTTGTGCCTCAATACCATCAATTTTACGTTCATAATGATCAAATCGGTTTAGTGCATCATTAACACGCGTACTGTGAATGTTTTCTTTAACCTTTAAACGAGAGCTCGCGGTATTTTCACGAATTAACATCGCTTTTTGGCGCGATTTAGCATCGTTTAGCTTTTCTTGTAATTGCACCACTTCATTTTGTAATTTAGCAATATGCTCATCAACATGCGCTAATTCGTCGATAAGTGCTGTAGCACTTTCACTACATTTTTTCTTTTCCATTAAAGCAGCACGCGCTAAATCTTCACGATCTTTACTTAATGCAAGCTCTGCCTTGTCTTGCCATTGTGTCGCTTCTTTTTCAAAGTGAGTTACTTGGCGCGCTAACTCTTTTTTATCCGCAATAGTTTTGGCTGAGCTTGAGCGTACTTCAACTAAGGTATCTTCCATTTCTTGAATGATTAAACGCACCATCTTCTTTGGATCTTCTGCTTTATCTAATAAATTATTAATATTAGAATTAATAATATCGGTGAATCTTGAAAAAATACCCATAACTACATCCTCTTTTATGCTTTAATATCGCCGGCTTATCATAAGAAAAGGCGAATCGGCTTTATCGTAATTAATATTTTGTACCACTTAGTAAGATAACCTATTAACAAAGTAACTCACTAAGGTTACAGCAATGAGTTATTCACTTTTTACGCCAACTTTATTAATAAATATAACGCGTTGATTTATCGTTCTTTTTAACTTAATCAAAAAAATACTTTAATGATGACCATTAATAAAATACACTACTTATTAGTGAAATAAACCAAATTTAAGTGCCGCTATGTCACGTTTTAAACAGCAAGATAATCTTCTCGGGCAGTCTAATAGCTTTCTTGAAGTATTAGAACAAATTTCGCAAATAGCACCATTAAGTAAACCTGTGCTCATTATTGGTGAGCGTGGTACAGGTAAAGAGCTGGTTGCTGCGCGTTTACATTATTTATCAAAGCGTTGGGAACAAAGTTACTTAAAGCTAAATTGTGCCGCATTAAATGAGAATTTACTTGAAACTGAGCTGTTTGGTTACGACAGTGGCGCTTTTACGGGTGCTACTAAGCGCCATGAAGGTCGGTTTGAGCGTGCAGACAAAGGTACTTTATTTCTCGATGAAATAGCGAATACCTCAGGACTTATTCAAGAAAAGCTATTACGTGTTGTTGAATATGGAGAGTTTGAACGCGTTGGCGGTTCACGCCCAATAACAACCGATGTTAGGTTAATTGCTGCAACTAATGAAGACTTACCCTCATTAGCCGAATCTGGGCAATTTAGAGCCGACTTACTCGATAGATTAGCCTTTGATGTTATTACCCTGCCTCCTTTACGCGAGCGCCTTGAAGATATTTTAATGCTCGCTGAGCATTTTGCCGTAAATATGGCGCGAGAATTAGAATTTGAATTATTCAGTGGCTTTACTGAAAAAGCCAAACGTAGCTTACTTGACTATCATTGGCCTGGTAACATTCGTGAACTTAAAAATGTAGTGGAACGTAGTGTTTACCGCTCTAATAATCCTCATTTACCTGTACATGAGTTAATTATAGATCCTTTTGATTCTCCCTTTAGACCGAGCCAACAAGTGAAAACTAATGATAGGGTTACCACTAGTTCGCCGGTAAAAGAGCAAGTAATAACTACAGACAGTACTATTGAAAGTAATCAAGACCATGCACTGTTAGCACATAAATCATCAACTGTATCAAGTAATCAATTTCCGCAATCACTGAAGTCACTTTCTCAACAATATGAAATAGAAATAATTCAATCCGCATTGGCACATTGTCAATTTAATCAGAAAAAAACTGCTGATGCGCTTGAGTTAACCTATCATCAATTAAGAGGTTATCTAAAAAAGTATAATTTACTTGATGGTAGTATTACTGATGAAAACTAAATCAACCCCTTGTTTTTTTTTCGGGCTAATTATAACACTGCTCAGTGGTTGTAGTGACTCAGATAAAATATCGTTAGATGAGCGCAGCATTATTTATTGCTCTGAAGGCTCTCCAGAAACATTTAACCCTCAGTTAATTACCTCTGGCACTACTATTGATGCAACATCGCACCAGCTCTACGATCGCTTAATAGCTTATCATGGTGAAGACAACACTATATCCCCTGCTTTAGCAAAATCATGGCATATGACCCGTGACGGTAAAAAAATAACCTTTTATTTACGCAAGGATGTAACCTTTCATCAAACCGATAACTTCACACCAACACGCTTATTGAATGCTGATGATGTAATTTTCAGTTTTAATCGAATATTAGAGACAACACACCCTTATCATTATGTTTCAGGTGGCAACTACCCTTTTTTTCAAAGTGTTGAATTTAATTCACTTGTTGAGAGTATTGAAAAAATAAATGACCATACCGTACGATTCAATTTAAGGCGTAGTGATAGCTCTTTTCTGGCTAACTTAGCCACTGACTTTGCCGTAATACTGTCAGCCGAATATGGGCAACAATTAAGTAAATTAAATAAACCACATGAAATTGATACCCTACCTATTGGTACCGGGCCTTTTAAGTTAAAGGAATACCGTGTTGGCTCACTTATCCGTTATTATCGCCATGAAGGTTACTGGCAAGGGAAGGCGCAAATAGAACAGTTGGTTTATGACATAACACCAAGTAAGACCAGTAGACTCACTAAACTACTTGCTCGCGAGTGCGATGTCAGTAGTTACCCTATAGCACATCAAAAAATTAGAGATCGTAAAGATCTACAGTTAGAGTCAATGACAGCACTTAATATTGGTTACTTCGGCTTTAACACCAAAAAACCACCGTTTGACAATAAGCTGGTACGTCAAGCGGTTAGTTTAGCAATTAACCGACAAGCACTTATTGATACTGTCTATAGCTCTGAAGCTACCTTAGCTAAATCTATTTTACCGGAAAGTTCTTGGGCTTTTAATGAAGCTATTCCCTCACCTGAGTATGATTTAGCAAAAGCAAAGGCTTTACTTGACTTAGCAGGCTACCCTGATGGTTTTGATATGGATATATGGGCAATGCCTGTTCAGCGTTCTTATAATCCTAACGCTGTGACTATGGCAAAACTTATTCAAGCAGATCTCAAAAAGCTCAATGTTAACGTTAATATTACTAGCTATGAGTGGGCTACATTCTTACGTCGTTTAGCAATGTCTGAACATCAAACTTTTCTATTAGGTTGGTCAGCTGATCACCCCGATCCCGATAACTTTTTTACACCTATTTTAAGTTGTTCTGCAACCAATACTGGAAACAACCGTACCTTTTGGTGTAACGCAGCTTATGATGAGCTCATTCAAAAAGCACTACAAACCACGAATGTTACTAAAAGAAAAGCTTACTACAAAGAAGCCATGTTAATTGTTAATGAAGAGATGCCATTATTACCTATTGCCCACTCCAGACGCTATCAAGCGCGAGGGGCGAATATTATTGGGGAAATTCTTCCTCACTTTGGTGGTATTAATTTTTATTCTGTAAACAAAAACATACCGCTTAAGACAATTAATGGTAAAGTAAAAGCGACTAAGTCGTTACCTGTAGAGCAATCGAATTAACATGCTAATATTTACACTTCGCCGAATCAGCCTGTTTATATTTACTATGCTAATGCTAACCATGTTGTCTTTTAGCTTAAGCTTTTTATTCCCTGGCGATAATATTATTAACCTTTCGGGTCAATTAAATGCCAGCTCCAGTGAGCTAACACAGCTTAATCATTACTATCAACACGATAATAATATTATTGAGCAATATTTGGCTTACCTCAGGCATGTTTTACAAGGTGATTTAGGGCTATCAATGGCAAGCCAATCACCAATTAGTCATGAAATAATAAAACTCTTACCCGCAACTATGGAGTTAAGTCTTGTTGCTTTGCTGATTGCCATGGCTATTGGTATCCCTTTGGGTTTTATCGCTGCAATCAAGCATAATAAAACGACTGACAACGTGATATTAGCCGTTTCAATGTTAGGTTATTCTATTCCTGTTTTTTGGCTTGGTTTGCTTGCTATTTTATTCTTTTCAATAGGGCTAGGCTGGCTACCTTCCGCAGGTAGAATAAGCTTACTATTTGAAATAGAGTTTGTTACTGGCTTTCAATTTATTGATATTCTCCTCAGCGACAGCCCTTACAAATGGCAAGCACTTAACAACGCATTAGCTCATATTATTTTACCCGCTTGCGTTATTGCCGTAGCCCCAACAACCATTTTTGTACGCTTATCACGTGCTGCAATGATAGAGGTGTTGGCAACAAGTTACATTAGAGCAGCCAAATCAAAAGGACTTAGCTTTTCACAAATTATTTTTCGTCACGCAACCCGTAATGCCTTAATAAAGATCATCCGTCATGTCGGGTTACAGTTTGCTAATTTAATAACCATTGCCATGGTAACAGAGGTTATTTTTAGCTGGCCTGGAATTGGTCGCTGGTTAATTGAAAGTATTTATCAACGTGATTACACCGCCATTCAAAGTGGATTGCTCGTTTTATCTTGCTTTATTTTTATTGTTCACATTTTAACTGACTTTATTTATGCCGCACTTAACCCATTAGCACGAGGTAATAAATATGGCTCGTGAAAAAACCTATACTGAGGAGGTATTCCCCTCACCATTTATTCAGCTGTGGATAATATTTAGAAGAACTCCTGTTGCCATGCTAGGCTTTGGTTGTTTCATTTTTCTTGTTTTCTTAGCCATATTTTCTCCTCTTTTAGCGCCCTACTCGCCTGTAGAGGGCAATTTAGAAATGATATTGCTACCTCCTGCTTGGCACGATAACGGTAATGTAAGTTATCTACTGGGCACTGACGAGTTAGGGCGCGATATGCTATCTCGCTTAATGTACGGCACTTCACTTACTTTTGGTTTAAGCTTTGTCGTTGTACTTATTTCATTAGTGGTTGGCGTAGTTATTGGCTCACTATCAGCCTTAACAAAAGGTCTTAAATCAAGCTTTTTAAACCATTTTCTTGATGTGGTTTTATCTATTCCCTCACTGTTGCTAGCGATTATTATTGTCGCTATTTTGGGACCTGGTATCGCCAATACAGTTTGGGCAATCGTTATTGTGCTTATTCCGCAATTTATTCATATTACTCGCTACGCAGTTAAAGAAGAGTTTAGAAAAGATTATGTACTGGCTTCAAGACTTGATGGCGCAAGCCCATTTAGAGTGCTTTATTACTCAGTATTTCCTAATATTGTTGAACGTATAATGAGCCAAGCAACTCTCGCGCAATCAGCCGCTATCCTTGATATTGCCACCTTAGGCTTTCTTGGCTTGGGAGCACAAATCCCTTTACCTGAGTGGGGCGCTATTCTAGCTAATGGCGTAGAGCGTTTTTATATTGCACCATGGACAGTTTATTTGCCCGGCTTGGCAATACTATTTGCAGTGGTTGCCACCAACTTAGTTGGCGAAGGTATTCGTCATGCGCTTAAAGTGCGAAGAGAGAATTAATGAACCTACTTGATATTAGAAATTTATCAATAGAGCTGAAAACTCCCAACGGTAATATATTAGCCGTTGACCGAGTCAGTCTTTCAATTAAAGAAGGGGAAGTTAGAGGGGTTGTTGGTGAATCAGGCTCAGGAAAATCATTACTAGCACAAGCGATTATAGGGGTCTTAGAAGATAAGTGGCATGTCAATGCGGACCGATTTCATTGGCGCGGCATTGACTTATTACGCCTTTCAATCGAAGAAAGAAAACAAATATTATGTCGCGATATCGCGATGATATTTCAAGAGCCGATGAGTTGTTTAGATCCCACAACGTCAATAGGTGAGCAGCTTAATGAAGTACTTGACACTAAACAGTTTAAAGGTTTTTTTTGGCAAAAAAGAAAACAGCGTAAAGAAGCCGTTATTAAGCTTTTACATAAAGTTGGCATTAAGAAACATAATATCTGTATTAAGAGTTACCCGCACCAATTAACTGAAGCCATTTGCCAACGCGTAATGATAGCTATGGCACTTGCCAGAAAGCCTATATTACTGATTGCTGACGAGCCCACCGCTGCAATGGAAAGTACCAATGAAGGACAAATATTTAGGCTACTTGCCAGTTTAAATCAACTTAAAAACATGTCTATCTTATTAATTAGCCATGATCTAGAAAACATTACTCACTGGACTAATACCATCACGGTCATGTACAGCGGACAGTTTGTTGAAGCCGGTACAACCGAGCAAATATTTGCTAAGCCTATGCACCCTTATACACGTGCGCTAGTTGATAGCAGCCCTAATGCAAACTTACAACTACCCGCTAAATCACGTTTAATGGCACTACCTGGCAGTATTCCTATTTTAAATCATTTACCTATAGGCTGTCGCTTAGGCCCTCGTTGTCCTCGAGCGCAACAAGCATGTGTAACAGCGCCAAAGGTAAACAACTTTCATGGACATAAGGTGAGCTGCCACTTTCCTTTAACCACTTCACTTAGAAAAGATAATTACTAATATGACGACGCTATTAGATGTTAAAGACATTAGTAAATCATTTAAGCTAAAAGGCTACTGGTATCACAAACAACAATTTACCGCCCTTTCACCGATTTCATTTACTATAGAAAGTAAAAAAACCTTAGCAATAGTCGGTGAAGCTGGCTCTGGTAAGTCAACCTTAGCTAAAATACTGGTTGGCGCAGAAACACCAAGTAGTGGTAGCATTTATTTAAATGGTCAGCGATTAAAGGAACAAAGTTTTAAGCAACGATGTCAATACATTCGTATGATATTTCAAGACTCTGGAACAACACTCAACCCAAGTTTAACTGTGGAAGAGCTGCTTGATGAACCACTTAAAATAAACACTCAGTTTGATGAAGCACAACGCAAACAACTTATAAGGACTACTTTACAAAAAGTGGGCTTACTAGGTGACCATATGAACTTTTATCCTCATATGTTTTCCGGTGGACAAAAACAGCGTATATCGCTTGCTAGAGCAATTATCTTACAGCCCCAAGTTATTATTTTAGATGAAGCGTTAGCATCATTAGATCCATCACTCCGCTCTCAAATGATAAACCTGCTGCTCGATCTTCAACAGCAAATGGGACTCGCTTATATTTTAATTTCTCACAATTTAGGTACAGTACGCCACTTCAGTGATGACGTTATGGTAATGTCAAAAGGTAAAGTAGTCGAGGCAGGTAAAACCATTGACGTGATTAAGCACCCTAAGCATAAAGTGACCAAGAAATTAATGATGAGTCAAAATTTCCAATTGACACATAAATAGCTGAAAGCGATGACTTAATATTTATTTCAGCATATTTGTCTTAGAAAAAAGATATAAAAAAAGCTACCTAAGTAGCTTTTTTTATAATTAATCAAAGTGCTAAGCACACTTCGTTAACTCATTAGTATACAGAGCTTGGCTCAGCAACCGCTTTACGTGTTATTTTAGCATCAACTTTTAACGAGTTAACATAACTTTGGTATGCTGACTGTGCTAATTGCGACGTTTGCTCTTGCGCTAAGTTAGGACTTACCGGTGCTTCATTAACTTGAACACTATTCACTTGTACTAACGCTAAGTCACCGTTACTTAATGCAACCGTAGAAGCAGATATTACGCTATCTGTTGGGTGAGGTAATACGAACGCTGCACGTGTAATGCTTTGGTCTATTTGAGGGCTATAGCGAGCTACATTGGCTTGTTCAACAAACTCTGCATTTAACGTCGTTAACTGCTCACTAATATCATTACCTTGTTGTAGACTAGCTAGTAATGCATCAACAGTGCTTTGTGCTTTATCCGTTGCTTTTTGAGCCACAAGTATTGCTTTAATTTCATCTTCAACCTCAGCAATTGGCTTAACATTCGCTTCTTGGTAAGTATTTAAACGTAAAACAATAGCCATATTATCGTTTACTTCTATAATATCTGAGTTTAAGTTTTCTTTTAAGACCACGTCAGAAAAAGCTTCATTAATGACTTTTTCCTGATCAAAAGGTGCAACATTACCCGTACGAGATAACCAAGATGAAGTACGAACTACAGCATTCACAGCATGAGCGGCATCTTCTAAGCTATCAGGGTATTCAAAGCTAATACGCGACATTTCTTGTTGTAAGTCAAAAAACCTATCTTGTGCTTTATCATGACTAACTTTTGCGCTTAGCTCTTCTTGAACATCATCAAAGTCTTGTACAACTTCCTCTTTAAGATCTGTGAGCTTGATGATATGAAAACCGAAATCTGACTTAACTAATGAGCTAATGTCATTAACGTTACTTAGTGCTAAAGCTGCTTCATCAAAGACGTCTCCCATGACACCTAACTCTAACCATTCAAGATCGCCGCCATTTTCAGCACTAAAAGTATCTGTAGATAATGCTTTGGCTAAATCTGAGAAATCTTCACCTTGGTTTAAACGGTTAACGATATCTTGTGCTTTAATTTCAGCTAATGCTTCATCATCACCAAACTCAATTAGAATATGTGAAATTCGACGCTGTTCACTTTGTGTAAACATTGCAATATGGTCTTGATAATAAGCCTTTAATTCTTCATCAGAAATCGTAATAGTTTTCGCAATATCTTCAACATTTAAAGTAATGTAATCTACTTTAACTTGCTCTTTATTTTCAAAGCGAGATTGATTATTTAAAAAGTATGTTTTTACTTCTTCATCTGATACTTCAATACCGGCTTTAAATTGCTCTGCTGCAACTTGTGCGAAGCGAATATCACGAGTTTGAGACTGTAATGCTTGCTGCATTTTTTCTTGGTACGGTAAGTTAAACTCTGTTCCAACTAATGCTTGACTTAATTGACGGCGAGTCATTTCAGTACGTAGGTAATCTCTAAAACTTGAAGACTGATAAAAACCCGCTTGATTGATAATAGCTAAGTAGCGATTATTATCAAAAACACCATCCACCTGAAATTCAGGCATTTGACGAATTGTTTCTTTCAGGCGTTCATCCGACACACGAATAGCCAATGACTGACTACTTTGATCAATTAATTTTTCATTAATCAAGTTATCTACAACACCTTGGCGAAAGTTCGCCATATAACTTTCATCATTTGATAATGTTTCAAACATTTCACCAAACTGTTGTGCCATACGGTTACGTTGCGCTTGATAAGCTTTATTGAAGTCTTGTTGAGTGATAGCTTCACCATTCACTGTAGCAACAGATGTATCTACTGAGTTGGTATAGCTACCAACACCTGCGACAGCAAAGGTTAAGATAATCAAACCAAGAATAATTTTGGCAGTCAATCCCTGCGATTTTTCACGAATATCTTCTAACATTTTTCTCTCTTACTTACGCCTCAAAAGACTAGGCTTAATTTTAGTTCTCGCGATTTTATCAGATAGCTGGCTTAGCTTGAAGCACAACCTCAATTAAATACAAATAATTCGCTATTTTATTTTACTCAAAACAAAAAAAACCACCAAATAGGTGGTTTTTTTATCAAAGCTTGCTTTATAAAAAATTTTATAAGATTAGTTACAAGCGTCTTTTAAGGCTTTACCCGCTTTAAAAGATGGGATTTTAGCCGCAGCGATTTCAATCGTTGCACCCGTTTGAGGGTTACGTCCAGTACGTGCTGCACGATCACGTACAGAGAAAGTACCAAAACCAACTAAAGCAACTTGCTCGCCACTTTGTAATTCTTCAGTAACAGCGCCGATAAACGAATCTAATGCACGACCAGCTGCAGCTTTAGAGATGTCTGCACCAGCAGCAATTTTCTCGATTAGTTGAGATTTATTCACAGTGTATACCCCTTCAATTGTTATTATACAACGCTATCCTTTTAGTAAAATGGTTGCAGAAAACAAATATATTGTTTGTCTGGCAACATCAAGCGTCGAGTTTAGAAAAAAGTTACTCTTCCAGATATCCCTCTTTTTATTACCACATTATAGAGTGTATAAGGGGTCTAGCGTCATAAGCGTAGTTAACTTACCATAGTTTCAGCGTTTGAAAAGCAATAATTGCATTTTTTTATGATTTTTTTTACTTTTTTAGCCTTTTTTGAAAAAAATCAACAAAAAAGGCTAAGCATTAAGCAAGTTACTTACCTATTTTGAATTTTTCAATATCATTTTCAAGCGCCAATGCTAAAACCTCATCAATCCACTTAACAGGATGAATAGACAATTCATTTTTTACATTTTCTGGTATTTCTTGTAAGTCTCGCTCATTCTCATGCGGAATAATAACGGTTTTAATGCCACCGCGGTGAGCAGCTAAAAGCTTCTCTTTTAAACCACCAATAGCCAATACTTCACCACGTAATGTTATTTCACCTGTCATCGCAACATCTGCTTTCACAGGGTTACCTGTTAAGCTAGAAACTAAAGCGGTACACATGCCAATACCAGCACTAGGCCCATCTTTTGGTGTTGCACCTTCAGGAACATGCACATGAATATCACGCTTTTCATAAAAGTCATTATTAATTCGCAGCTTTTCTGTTCGACTTCTAACCACAGTCATCGCTGCTTGAATAGACTCTTGCATTACATCACCTAAAGAGCCGGTATAAGTTAATTTACCTTTACCTGGTACTGAGGCTGTTTCAATAGTCAATAGTTCACCGCCTACTTGCGTCCAAGCTAACCCTGTAACTAAACCAACACGGTTCTCATCGTCTGCTTTACCATAATCAAAACGTTGTACACCTAAAAACTCATTTAAGTTATCTTGATTGATTGTGACTGTTTTAACTTTCTTATCGAGTAATATTTGCTTCACCGCTTTTCGGCATAATTTTGAGATTTCACGCTCTAGACTACGCACACCCGCTTCACGAGTGTAATAGCGAATGATACCTATTAAGGCGCTATCATCAATGGTAATTTCTTTAGGTTTTAAGCCATTACGTTCTATCTGTTTATTCACTAAATGGTTTTTAGCAATATTAAGCTTTTCATCTTCGGTGTAACCTGAAAGGCGAATAACTTCCATACGATCAAGTAATGGTCCGGGAATATCCATGCTGTTTGATGTAGCAACAAACATCACATCAGACAAGTCATAGTCCACTTCTAAATAGTGATCATTGAAGCTGGTATTCTGCTCTGGATCTAAGACTTCTAATAGCGCTGAAGCCGGATCGCCACGCATATCTGAGGCCATCTTATCAATTTCATCAAGTAAGAATAATGGGTTCTTAACTCCTACTTTTGATATTTTTTGAATTAACTTGCCCGGTAAAGAGCCAATATAGGTACGTCGATGCCCACGTATTTCAGCTTCATCTCTAACACCACCTAATGCCATACGTACATACTTACGGCCTGTAGATTTTGCTATAGATTGCCCTAAAGAGGTTTTACCCACGCCAGGAGGTCCCACTAAGCATAAAATAGGCCCTTTGAGTTGGCTAACACGTTGTTGAACGGCTAAGTACTCTAAGATACGTTCTTTAACTTTATCTAAACCGTAGTGGTCTTTATCTAGTATTTCTTGTGCCAGTGCTAAATTACGCTTTAATTTGCTACGCTTTTTCCATGGCACATTAATCATGCAATCAATATAACTACGAACAACAGTTGCTTCTGCTGACATCGGTGACATCATTTTAAGCTTTTGTAGCTCCGCTAAAGTTTTATCTTTTGCTTCTTTTGGCATTTGCGCTTCTTCAATACGCTTAGCCATTTGATCTAGTTCATCAGGGGTTTCATCACCGTCATTGAGCTCTTTTTGAATAGCTTTCATTTGCTCATTTAAGTAATACTCACGCTGACTTTTTTCCATTTGCTTTTTAACACGCGTACGGATTTTTTTCTCAACTTGCAGTAAATCTATTTCACTTTCCATTAATGTCATTAAATGCTCTAAACGCACATTAACATCAGTGATTTCTAGTACCTTCTGCTTTTCTGCTAGCTTTAATGGCATATGTGCCGCCATGGTATCAGCAAGCTGCTCTGCATCATCAATACCTGAAACAGACGTTAGCACTTCTGGTGGTATTTTTTTATTAAGCTTTACGTAACCTTCAAACTGAGAAATTGCTGAGCGTATTAATACTTCAATATCATCAGTTTCCTGACTGATACTAGTTACATATTCAACATTAGCACTGAAGTATTCTACTGTTTCAACAAAATCAATCACTTTAGCACGCTGCACGCCTTCAACTAGCACTTTAACAGTGCCATCAGGTAGTTTTAGCATTTGTAAAATGGTGGCAACTGTACCTGTTTGGTAAACGTCTTCAGCTTGTGGGTCATCGATAGCCGCATCTTTTTGAGCAACAAGAAATACTTGCTTGTCGTTTTCCATCGCTAAATCTAAACAACGAATAGACTTTTCTCGGCCAACAAATAACGGGATAACCATTTGTGGATAAACAACAACATCTCTTAAGGCTAAAACGGGTATCTCAACTACATCAGATAATTCTTTGCTCATTGGCTACTCTTATAGGAAGGTAAAAATTAAAAACTATAAAAACTATATGGGGTATGTATGAATACTTTCAACAAGATAATTGAAAAAACATCATAAACGCGCTTATAAAAACAAAAAAAGAGCCTAAAGGCCAATGCCAGTCAGTTAAGCTGACTGGCATTTTTCTTTTTATGGGGGTACTTGGATGGTTTGGGCTTAACCCACCTGGGATATTTTCTATCTTCTCGTCTAGTTGGAAGCTTAAATAAGCGCAGTGTCTTGAGTAGGTGTTCCCAATGCATAGGAATGTTTCCTGGACTCATTATCGATATTGACGAGAAATACTGAATAACAGCCATTGAACTGCTAGAGAAACTTAACTGATTAGGCCATATTCCTGTGACTTTAGCCGCCATCGTCATTATTCGTCGTATCAAATTATAGGCGAGTAATATACCCCATAGCTCCTGACGAACCATATCTGGACGCTTACTTCTCAAGTGGTATGCACTATTAAACATGGTCTGTTTTATTTCTCGAAACCCAAGCTCTATCTCCCAACGGTGACAATATAATTCAACAATCTCATTGCCTGGAAAGCGTAACCTATCCGTCATTGAGGTTAATATTCGATAGCTTTTACCCTTGATTGTTTTACTGATTAACCTTGCTCTTATGGTTTGAGGTGCATCGGGAAAACTCTTTTGTGCATGTTTTGTCGCTTTCAATTCAATGACATGGTCATTTTTACCGACACAAGAGATTATGTCATACTGTAAGTCAGGTCTTGCCGGTATTAGCCAGTGCCTCTCATTTCCAGTTTGTCGCCAACGATTGAGTAGGCCTAGAGAGTAATAACCCTTATCAAACAGAGTTAATGAATTGTCAGGCGTTCGTTCTATCAGCCGTTCGGCTAACTTCATTTCATTGGTTTTATAGTTATCAAATTCACTGCTGATAAGCTGATGGCTAGTAAGCTCCATATGACAGACCATACGGATTTGAGGAAAGGCTGTTTCACCATGTTGGTTGCTGCCTGAAGAGAATGCTTCACGGTTATCTGGAGAATCGGCTGTTCGCCAAACAACACCATCTACCGCTAATAAATTCAAACCATTCCAGGTCTCAAACGTTTCTTGTTTGTACATCAACTCAGCTGATTTATTGAAGACTTGTTTGACCGAATCATCACCTAAGCGTTGCCTTGCTTGAACCATGGCACTTGGGGCAACCAGTTGATTCTTACCTGGAAGCATGATGTCTAGCTTGTTTGCGATATTCCAAACAGACTCTTTCCTAAATAAGGCCATGCCGATAACTGACCATAAAACAGCCTCAAGCGGTAACCTTCGCTTACGAACGGTTGCAATACCGGCCTGTTGAAAGCCTTGTTCATGATGTCAGGGTCGAGGATTTCTGATAATTTTTCAAAAGTATGATATCAGTTACTTTCTTCAAGTGTTATCTGTAGTGCTTGTTCTATATTCACAAAAAAATCCGTAGTTAGTTAGCTAACTACGGATTTTGCATGATCGTTTGGATCGGTCAACCGATCATTTTCTTAACTGATCGGCATTGGCCTAAAGGCTCTTTTTATTAATAATGCAGTGCTCATAAACACTACATACGCTTTTATTCTGAAGCTGCTTTTTCTTGTTGCGCTTCATAAATAACAATTGGTTTAGTTTCACCTTTGATTGCTGTTTCATCAACGACAATTTTACTAACATTTTCCATGGTTGGTAGTTCATACATGGTATCAAGTAAAACGGCCTCAACAATTGAGCGTAAACCACGAGCTCCGGTTTTTCTGTCCATCGCTTTACGTGCAATAGCGTGCAAAGCATCAGTTCTAAACTCTAACTCAACATTTTCCATATCAAATAATGCGGTAAACTGTTTTGTTAAAGCATTTTTTGGCTCTTGTAAAATTTGAATTAACGCGTCTTCGTCTAGTTCACGCAATGTTGCAACAACAGGCAAACGACCGATAAACTCAGGAATCAAACCATATTTAACTAAATCTTCAGGCTCTACTTCTTCAAGACGTGTAGTTAATGACTTCTCCTGTGCTTTACCGCGAACTTCCGCGCCAAAACCAATACCTGTACCTGTGTGTGAGCGTTGCTCAACAACTTTATCAAGACCAGCGAAAGCGCCACCACAAATAAAGAGTATTTTAGAAGTATCTACTTGTAAAAACTCTTGCTGTGGATGCTTACGACCACCTTGAGGTGGAACAGAGGCAACAGTACCTTCAATAAGTTTTAATAATGCTTGTTGAACACCTTCACCAGACACATCGCGAGTAATTGACGGGTTATCAGATTTACGTGAAATTTTATCAATTTCATCAATGTAAACGATACCACGTTGTGCTTTTTCAACATCATAATCACATTTTTGCAGGAGTTTTTGGATGATGTTTTCAACATCTTCGCCCACATAGCCAGCTTCAGTTAATGTGGTTGCATCAGCCATGGTAAACGGCACATCGAGTAAACGCGCTAACGTTTGTGCCAGTAGTGTTTTACCACTACCTGTAGGCCCAATAAGTAAAATATTACTTTTACCTAGTTCAACGCCATTATGAGAGTCACCATTACGTAAACGCTTATAGTGATTATAAACGGCTACCGCTAATACTTTTTTAGCGTGATCTTGACCAATAACATAGTCATCTAAACTTTGGCGAATTTCTACAGGAGAAGGCAAAGCTTCTTGGTTTTCTTTTGGCGAAATTTCAGTAATTTCTTCGCGAATAATGTCATTACACAGCTCAACACACTCATCACAAATAAATACTGAAGGGCCAGCGATTAATTTACGCACTTCGTGTTGGCTTTTACCACAAAATGAGCAATATAATAGTTTGCCGCTCTCGCTACCTTTTTTAATATCGGTCATGCCCTACCTCTAAACATTTAAAAATAAGTAAAATCCATTTATTATTTACTTTTAAGTATACACTGAAATTTTATTTATCGTTACGTTGTTCTAATATGGAGTCAACTATACCATATTCAACTGCAGCTTCTGCACTTAAGAAGTTATCACGGTCTGTATCTTGAGATACTTTCTCAAGAGACTGTCCCGTATGTTCAGCCATTAATCGATTTAACTTCTCTTTAATGAAAAGTATTTCTTTAGCGTGAATCTCAAAATCAGATGCTTGACCTTGAAAACCACCTAGCGGTTGATGAATCATAACTCTCGCATTAGGTAAGCAATAACGTTTACCCTTTTCGCCGCCAGAAAGTAAAAATGCGCCCATACTTGCTGCCTGACCAATACATACTGTGCTGATATTAGGCTTAATAAACTTCATGGTATCGTATATTGCCATACCCGCAGTTACTGAGCCCCCTGGAGAGTTGATATAAAGATATATATCTTTGTCTGGGCTTTCTGATTCTAAGAATAATAACTGGGCAATAATCAAATTAGCCATATGATCTTCAACTTGACCACAAAGAAAGATTACACGCTCTTTAAGTAGTCGAGAATAAATATCATAAGAACGTTCACCTTTAGCTGTTTGTTCAACAACCATAGGAACTAAAGCACTTTCAGTGATGTTTGCGCCGTTTTGTGGAGCACTTTGAGAATTAAATTGAGAATTAAACAAATGTATACCTTCCCTCTAAAAATAAAAATGGCCTGTATGTTGCCATACAAGCCATTAAATTAAGCGATTGCTTAGCCTATTGTCAATGTAAAACTACTGAAAAATGTAGTATTACTTAGCTTCAGGGTTCATTATGTCGCTAAAGCTTGCTTTTTTCTCTTTAACCTTTGCTTTTTCAACTAAAAACTCTACCGCTTGCTCTTCTAAAGCAACGTTTTGCATTTGTTGCATTAGCTCTTTGTTGTTTGCGTAGTATTCAACAACTTCTTTAGGATCTTCATACGCTGAAGCAGCAGTTGCAATTAACTCATCTACTTTGCTGTCGTTAACTTTTAATTCGTTAACTTTAATTACTTCACCTAAAAGTAAACCAATTTTAACACGACGTTCTGCTTGCTCTGTGAACATTTCAGCTGGAAGTTGTGGTAAGTTTTTAGGATCCATTTGGCCTTGGAAGCGTTGCATTGCTTGTTGACGTAATACGTCTACTTCTTGAGCTACTAACGCTTTAGGAATATCAACTTCATTAGCCGCTAATAAGCCGTCAATTACTTGATTTTTAACATTCGCTTTAACCGCTTGTGTTAATTCACGCTCCATATTCTTTTTAACTTCAGTGCGAAGTGCTTCTACACCACCTTCTTCTACACCGAAAAGCTTAGCAAACTCATCATCAACTTCTGGTAATACTGGGCCTTCAGTTTTATGAATAACGATATCGAACTCAGCTTCTTTACCTTTTAGGTTTTCAGCGTGGTAGTCATCTGGGAAAGTAACTTTAATTGTTTGCTCATCACCAACTTTCATACCCGTAATTTCAGTTTCAAAACCAGGGATCATGCGACCAGCGCCTAACTCTAGTTCGAAACCTTCAGCTTTACCGCCTTCAAACTCTTCACCGTCAACACGGCCAACGAAATCAAGCGTTAATTTATCGCCTTTTTTCGTTTTACGCTTATTTTCTTTCCATGTTTGATGTTGCTTTTGTAACGTAACAAACATTTCATCTAAATCAGCATCAGTCACTTCAACTTGAGGACGTTCGATGGCAATTTTTTCTAAATCTTTTAATTCAACTTCAGGGTAAACTTCAAATGTTGCTTCAAACTCTAACGCTTTACCATCTTCATTGCTTTTAGCAACGAATGAAGGACGACCAGCTGGGTTGATTTTTTCTGCAACAATTGCATCAACAAAGTTACGTTGCATAATTTCACCAGCAACTTCTTGACGTACAGATTTACCGTAACGTTTTTGAATAACTGACGGTGGCACTTTACCTGGACGGAAGCCGTTAATACGCTGTGTTTTACTAATCTGACGAAGACGGTTCTTAACTTCTACATCTACTTTTTCGGCAGGAACAGAAATAGTCAGACGACGTTCCAAACCTTGTGTAGTCTCAACTGAAACTTGCATTTAAATACCTCAAAAACTTAGCGTTTAACGCTTTTATAGACATCTATTCATACTAAATACCGATAAAGAGAACTTATCAAATGCTTAATAAAAAGATGTACGGTTACTAAAATTATGACGCGGAATTATAGCGAGGCTTAGCGTGAGAGGCAAGTGTTATGTTTTAAAGGAACTTATAAGTGGAACTACTAACAGAATGAGTAGGTTAATGGTTCGATAAATGACCAAAAAATGGCTAACATGAAGTACTAAAAGAATATTAAGAAGTGGTCGGTGATGCAAGATTCGAACTTGCGACCCCTTGGACCCAAACCAAGTGCGCTACCAAGCTGCGCTAATCACCGATACAGGGGTTTACTATTGAATATCACTTTAAGAAGTGGTCGGTGATGCAAGATTCGAACTTGCGACCCCTTGGACCCAAACCAAGTGCGCTACCAAGCTGCGCTAATCACCGATATATTCTCTTTTTATAAAAATAAAAAGATGGGGTGGCTAAAGGGACTTGAACCCTCGACAACCGGAATCACAATCCGGGGCTCTACCAACTGAGCTATAGCCACCATAACAATTTTCCAGATACTCTGTAAGAATAAATGGCACGCCCTGTAGGATTCGAACCTACGACCCACGCCTTAGAAGGGCGTTGCTCTATCCAGCTGAGCTAAGGGCGCACATTAACCTACAGAACACTTTTCTTTAATAAGCATTAGAGAAAAGTGGTCGGTGATGCAAGATTCGAACTTGCGACCCCTTGGACCCAAACCAAGTGCGCTACCAAGCTGCGCTAATCACCGACAATGTTAAAAGCTTGCTCGCCTTCAACGGATGCGGATATTACCGAGTTGATTACCTTCCGTCAAACCTTTTTTATAAAATATTGTTCATTCGTTTGTTTTTAAAGCAAGTCGCTCTATTGTTAGCCTCTACTCTGCTTACTAGTACCTATTCGGGATATTAATGATAATTAATAAAGCCTTTATAAGCGGTAAAAATCAATAAATAAAGTGTTAAGGATATATGTTGTTGTCAAATGAAAAGTAGAACTACAATAAATCTTTGCTTTATGGCAAAATACGCCTGTTTTTTATTTTTAACCTTCAAGGTCACCATAAGACTTATGACAGCATCATTGATCGATGGCAAAGCTATTGCCAAACAACTTAGAGATTCAGTAAAAGTAGAAGTTACTAAAAGGCTTGAGAATGGCCAAAGAGCGCCTGGATTAGCCGTTATATTAGTTGGCAGTGATCCTGCTTCACAAGTATATGTAGGTAGTAAACGTAAAGCCTGTGAAGAAGTCGGTTTTGTATCGCGCTCATATGACTTACCGGTAACCGCATCAGAGCAAGAGTTATTGGCTTTAGTTAGTGAACTCAACAATGATGAGACTATTGATGGTATTTTAGTGCAGCTACCTTTACCTGCTGGCTTAAACTCAGACTTAATTATTGAGCACATTAACCCACTTAAAGATGTTGATGGCTTCCATCCGTCTAATGTGGGTAAGCTAGTATTACGCCAACCAGGACTACGACCTTGTACACCTAAAGGTATTATGACATTAATCGCCTCAACCGGCGTTGAAACAAAAGGTTTAGATGCGCTAGTTATTGGCGCATCTAATATTGTTGGTCGCCCAATGACATTAGAGTTGTTGCTTGCTGGCTGTACAGTAACAACTACTCACCGTTTTACGAAAGACCTAGAAACAAAAGTACGCAATGCTGATCTTATTGTGGTAGCGGTTGGTCGACCTGCATTCATTCCTGGAGAGTGGATTAAAGAAGGTGCTTTAGTCATTGATGTAGGTATTAACCGCTTAGATAACGGTAAACTTGTTGGCGACGTAGACTTTGATATTGCCAAAGAAAAAGCTGCGTACATTACCCCTGTTCCAGGCGGCGTTGGTCCAATGACGGTTGCTAGCCTGATAGAAAATACACTAATTGCTTGTCAACAATCGGATAAATAAATAATCCTTTTAGTTGATTAAAAATCAAAAAAGGAGAGTACTTAACGTACTCTCCTTTTTTGTTATCAGCTCTTAAAAGCAGTTATGCTTTACGCCATGTTGTTTTACCTGCGCTGTCTTCAAGTATAATTTTCATTTCATTTAACTTATCACGTGCATCATCAGCCAATGCCCAGTCTTTTTCAGCGCGCGCTTTATTGCGCTGAGCAATTAATGCTTCAATAGTTGCCACTTCATCCGTATCGCTGTCGCCTTGTAAAAAACTTGCGGGATCTAATTGAAATAAACCAAGCAAACCGCCTAAAGTTACGATAGTGCCCGCTAATTGCTGGGCAAGTTCACTGTTGTTTTCAGCCTTAGCAACATTAAGCTCTTTCGCTATTTCAAAAAATATCGCTAGTGCTTGTGGCGTATTAAAGTCATCATCCATTACTTGGCAAAACTGTTGAACGTACGATGAGCTTTTATCTAAAACAAAATCAGCTGGTACATCAATATCACGTAATGCAGTATAAATACGCTCTACAGCAGCTCTGGCTTGCGTTAAGTTCTCAGTTGAGTAATTAAGCTGGCTACGGTAATGCCCCGTGGTTAAGAAGAAACGTACAGTTTCAGCATCATATTGAGCAAGTACATCTCGAATAGTGAAAAAGTTGCCTAATGATTTAGACATTTTTTCTTGGTCGACTTGTACCATACCCGTATGTATCCAGTAATTAACGTACGGTGTTTCTAATGCACAACAGCTTTGTGCAATTTCATTTTCATGATGAGGAAAGGTTAAATCAGAGCCGCCGCCATGAATATCAAAATGATGACCGAGTTCTTTGGCATTCATGGCTGAACACTCAATATGCCAACCTGGTCGTCCTTCTCCCCATGGCGATGACCAGCTTGGCTCACCTGGCTTGGCCGACTTCCATAAAACAAAGTCTAATGGGTTGTTTTTACTATTATCAATTTCAACACGTGATCCTGATTGTAACTGCTCTAAGTTTTGGCCGCTTAATTTGCCATAATCAGCATAACTAGATACATCAAATAACACATCCCCCTTACCTGTTGCGTCACCACCAGCAACATAAGCATGTTTTTTAGCCACTAAGGTTTCAATCATAGAGATGATTTCGTCCATATGCGTGGTCACTCTTGGCTCTAAATCTGGACGAGCCATATTTAATGCATCGAAGTCTTGGTGCATTGCCGCAATAGTACGTTCGGTAAGTTGCTCTGGTGTTTCATTATTTTCGTTAGCACGATTAATAATTTTATCTTCAACATCAGTGATATTACGTACGTAATTGACGTCATAACCCGAAAAACGTAAATAGCGAGCAATATTGTCAAAGCTAATATAAGTTCTACCATGGCCAATGTGGCATAAGTCATAAACGGTACAACCACAAACATACAAGCCTACTTTACCGGGGTTAATTGGTGTAAAAGTTTCTTTTTGGCGAGTTAAGGTGTTGTATATCTGCAACATAAGGTTTTATGAGTCCTATATAATGAGGTAAAAAATAAATAAGCGTTGATTGTACCCTAACAAAACTAAAGGGTCATCAAGACTAATGCACTTTATAGCAAGTTAGCGTACAATTATCACAATTAGTTAATTTATAACATTTGATAAAGAGCAGAGACATTATGATCGTATTTAAAACTACCCTTGGTGATATTAAAATTGAATTAAACTTTGATAAAGCCCCTGTAACGGCAGCAAACTTTCAACAATATATTGAAGAAGGCCATTACAATGGCACTATTTTTCACCGTGTAATTAAAGGTTTTATGGCACAAGGTGGCGGTTTTGCTCCTGGCTTAGAAGAAAAAGAAACACGTGCTAGCATTAAAAACGAAGCAAACAACGGCTTAAGCAATGCTCGTGGTACATTAGCGATGGCACGTACACAAGAGCCACATTCAGCATCAGCCCAGTTTTTTATTAACCTAACTGACAATAACTTTTTAGACTTTACCAGTGAATCGGTACAAGGTTGGGGCTACTGTGTATTTGGCGAAGTTGTTGAAGGTATGGATGTTGTTGATAAAATGGCATTAGTAGAAACTGGCAACATGTTTGGTCACGGTGATGTACCAAAAGATGAAATCATTATTGAATCTGCACTTGTAGAATAGGTTTCTATATAACAATGACGTTAAGTAATAAACCAGCACTAACCTACTTCATTGCTGATTTACACTTAAGCGAAAACAGGCCTGATATCAGCGCCTGTTTTTTTCGCTTTTTAGCAACCGATGCAATTCAAGCTGAGAAACTCTATATTCTAGGTGATTTATTTGAAGCCTGGGTTGGCGATGATGATGATAGTGAATTTGTTGCCGATATAGTACAAGCGTTAGCAACATTAAGTCGAACAGGTACAGAGATTTATTATATTCATGGTAATAGAGATTTTTTACTCGGTGCTCGTTTTGCAAAAATGTCCCATATGGTATTACTACCTGAAGTAACACTTATTGACTTATATGGTGAGCCAACCGTTATTATGCATGGTGATACTTTATGCACTCGTGATATTGCTTATCAAAAGTTTAGAAAAAAATCTCGTACTTGGTGGTGGCAAGGTATTATTAAAAGTTTGCCGTTAAAGTTACGTAAAAAAATTGCAGCTGACTATCGTAAAAAAAGCGCAGCAGCAACAGCGATGAAATCGCAAGAAATCATGGATGTTACCGACACTGAAGTTATTCATTGTTTACAAGAATACAAAAGTCAGTTACTTATTCACGGTCATACACACCGCCCAGCAGTACATAACATTACGGTTAATAACAATGAGGCTAAGCGCATTGTTCTTGGTGACTGGTACGAGCAAGGAGCTTGGCTTAAAGTCACCCCTCAAGAGATGATTTTACTTAACCAAGCATTTACTTAAAGTAGCCGCTCACCTCACGTAGCCACTTGGCCACATAGAACGGGTTACTGTCAGATCAGGTCTGAGCTACTACAAACTTTAATGACACTACTACCATACACCAACTATATAGCAACTAAGCGATTAAACTGGTACGCCCGAATGAAACTTAAAATCTTCATCGTCACTTAATATTAGCTCGGCTTCAACTTTACCAAAATGTGCAATACGCTCACTAATATCTTTACCTGCTATTTGTTCTGCTAAAGCTAAATAATCTTGGTAATGCCTAGCTTCTGAGCGTAATAGTGAAATGTAAAATTTATGCAAATCATCATCTAAGTGTGGTGCTAATTTAGCAAAACGTTCACATGAGCGTGCTTCAATATAGGCGCCACAAATTAGTTTATCGATTAATGTCTCTGGCTCATGGGTAGTGACATGCGTCATCATACCTTTAGCGTATCGACCTGCCGTTGTATTTTCAAATGCAATGTCTCTGCCTTCCATGATTTCTAATACTTGATAGAAATGATGCAGCTCTTCTTTAATGAGCATAACCATTTTATCAATCAAATCTTGCCCGTAGTCTGAATTACTTTTAGGAAAAACCGATTTTGACATTGCCTCTTGATTCGCTAAAGACTGTAAGTCTCCCTCTTTACGATAAAGGTAACCCTCATAGGGTTTAAACCAGTCAGCTAAAATTTTTCCGCTTTCTTTATCTACTGCGTACTTGCGTATTAAATGCATGGCTGTCTGCCCTGCTTTTAGTTCACAAGCTAAGTGATCTCGTAATATGATGGGAAGATTTTCAGGTTTCTTAGCTTCATCAATCCATGCCTCAGGAGTTTGGCATTGTAAAAAGCTTAAAATAGGTGCCAATAGTTTTTCAGTATTTGTCATAAACGATTTTGGGTTAATCAATAATGGGGCTATTTTAAAAGCCCATTTATTGAGATACTAGTAAAATATTTACTTTATAGTGTTTACATCAAACTTCCCTTTAAAACCTTTAACAAAAGCCTTTAATTTATGCCTGCTAACTTTTATGAAAACTCTCCCAGCGCCAGTGAAGCAAAAAAGATGCTAAATAAACACGCTAAACTTGTGCACACTGAAAACATAAAAGTACTGTCTCATGTACAACGCGAAAGTGGTGACTGGATCATTAATACATTAATGCTAGACAATATTGATGTACCTTTTAAATATAAACGTAAAAAAAACTATCAAAGTTTAAAAGGTCAACGCGTTAATATTACTTATTACCCTGACAACGAAGTAGTTGCTGGTTTTAATATTGAAATAATGAGTATTGTTCGTATTAAAGTAAGTTGATCTCACCTCTCACAACATAGTTAAGTCCATTCTTTATCGCATAAAAGTATTAAAACAATCATCAATAGAGCTTTATCGTTCAAAAAACAAGCAAAGCTTGACGGATAGCCGTAAATCCCTCATACCTAAGATGTAGGAATAATAAAAATACTTCCCTAACTTAACGTGCGAGAGGAATTATAATGATACTAAATCATATTTGGGGGCTTTACGCCCACCCTAAAGAAGAATGGCAAACCATTGAAAAACGTCATGAGAGTTTAAGCTATAGCCTAATACATATTTTAACTGTGGCGCTTATCCCCACAATTTGTAGTTATTATGCAACCGCCCATATAGGTTGGACTATAGGTGCAGGTGATCCCATAAAAATAAGTACCGAAAGTGCTCAGTTAATGGCAATAAGTATGTATATTGCTTTGATTGTTGGCGTTTTTGCTCTTGCTTATTTGATTCAATGGATGGCAAAAACCTTTGATGCTAAACCTGACTTTGTACAAGCACTTGAGTTAGCAGCCTATACAGCAACGCCATTATTAATGGTTGGTGTTACCGCGTTGTTTCCTGTGCTATGGTTTGTGGCCTTAGCAGGAATGATTGCTGTCGCTTATTCTGTATATTTACTGTATTCAGGCGTTCCTATAATGATGAATATACCTGAAGATAAAGGGTTTATTTATTCAAGCTCGGTGGTTACCTGCGGCTTAGTATTATTAGTTACCCTTATGGCGGCAACCGCTATGATGTGGACTATGGGATTTGGACCAGAATTTATTGCGTAACTAATGTTGACACCCAACAACTAAAAAAGCTCAACGATACATATCGTTGAGCTTTTTATTATGCGTTCAATAATAACTTTATTACTGCTATTTGAACTGCTATTTGAAAGTAATGATTACTTGGTACTTATTCAGCGCCTTCGTTATGCATATCAAGTATTGAGTCTGCATTTTTGTCCGAGCTTTCTTTGGTCGTATTATTACGTAAAGCATCAAGCCTTTCTAAATAAGCTTGGTTGATGTCATTAGTCACATAATTACCATCAAATACTGAGGTATCAAAGGTCTTAATATCAGGGTTACCTAAGCGGACCGCACTAATTAAGTCATCAATAGATTGGTAAATTAATTTGTCAGCACCAATTAAGCTACAAATATCATCTAACTCGCGACCATGGGCAATTAACTCATTGGCACTTGGCATATCAATGCCGTAAACGTTAGGGAAACGTACTTCAGGTGCCGCAGAAGCAAAATAAACTTTCTTAGCGCCCGCTGCACGAGCCATGTCTATAATTTGCTCTGATGTAGTACCGCGAACAATAGAGTCATCAACGAGTAGTACATTTTTACCTTTAAATTCAGCACCAATAGCATTGAGTTTTTGGCGAACAGATTTTTTACGCTGCTCTTGGCCTGGCATAATAAAAGTTCGACCAATATATCTATTTTTAACAAAGCCTTGACGGTATGGTAACTCAAGCTTATGAGCAATTTGCAAAGCAATATCACACGATGTTTCTGGGATTGGGATAACAACATCAATATCAATGTCTTCCCATTCTTTTGCAATTTTTTCGCCTAGTTTAGTCCCCATTTCAACACGAGAAGCATAAACAGACATTTTATCCATCGTTGAATCTGGGCGAGCAAAATAAACAAATTCAAAAATACATGGTGTATAAACAGGGTTTTCAGCACATTGCTGGCTATGGATTTTACCATCTTCAGTGAAGAAAATTGTTTCGCCCGGTGCAACATCACGGACAAACTCAAAATCACAGGCATCAAGTGCTACTGACTCTGAAGCGACCATATATTCAACACCGTGCTCATTCTCACGTTTACCAAACACAAGTGGGCGGATGCCGTTAGGGTCACGGAATGCGATCATACCGTGGCCAACAATTAACGCAACGCTTGCATAAGCACCTCTAACACGCTTATGAACATTAGCAACCGCAGAGAAGATATCTTCTGGGGTTAAATCTAAATTTTCACTTTGTTGAAGCTCGTGAGCTAAAATATTTAATAATACTTCAGAGTCTGATGTGGTATTAACATGTCTGCGAGCCGTAGTGAATAACCACTTTCTCAACTCTTCAGCATTAGTTAAGTTACCATTGTGTGCCAAAGATAGGCCAAACGGCGCATTCGCATAAAAAGGTTGTGCCTCAGATGAGCTAGATGTTCCTGCAGTTGGGTATCTAATATGACCAATACCTATATTACCTTGAAGTCGTAACATATGGCGTGTATGAAAAACATCTTTCACTAAGCCGTTTGCTTTACGAAGTCTAAACGTATTATTGTGAATAGTCACAATACCTGCCGCATCTTGCCCACGATGTTGGAGCACTGTTAATCCATCGTATAAATACTGACTAACAGGGGTTTTACCAACAATACCAACGATACCACACATGAAATTTTCTCCGCTTAATGCTTAGCTATAATCAAACTCTAGTTACCGTAATGTATAACTAAGTTAAAAGACTTGATGATTGTTTTAGATACTCAAAGAACCATTCAATAACCAATTTAAATTCTTGAATTAATTCTGACGCTTTCCACCAATCTGTTGTTTCGGCGCTTGTAAAAGCATCCATAAAAAACAGCACGGCACTAACAATTAACACACCACGTAAAGCACCAAAGACCAAACCTAACATACGGTCTGTGCCTGACAACCCTGTTTTACTGACCAGCTGACCAATTATATAGTTAACCAGTGCGCCAAGCACTAAAGTAGTAATAAACAGAATAGCAGCCGCAGCTGCATTGCGTAGGAATTCGTCGGTGATATTGGTAAATAAGTTTGCTAGATTAGCATAGAAGTTACTGGCGATAAAAAAGGCACCAATCCAAACAACTAAAGAAAGAGCTTCTTTTACAAAGCCGCGTACCAAACTAATTAATGTTGATGCGCCTATAATTGCCAAAATGGCGTAATCTATCCAAACCATAACTTGAGTGTCTCATTGAGTTCTCTAAATTAGAGGCGCGCATTCTACCAGAATAACGGTAAAAAAAACTAGCTTTTTTCTAATTTTGATTTTATTTATTAGGGATGAAACGAGCAACTTTGCCTTGTGCGCCTGTTAATTCTTTTAAGCTTATTAACTTTTTGTCTAAAGAGGATTTTATCAGTTCAGGACCAATAAATACTTTAGTTAATGTTCCCTGCTTGGTTTGTATCGGTTGTGTAAATACCGTATAACCATTTGCTTTTAATTTATTTAATAGCTGTTCAACATTTTTCTTATGCTTGAAGCTACCTAAATGAATAACCCACGCTTCTTTGGCTATCGCTTTTTCAGGTAAGCGTTTCGGCTCTTCAGACCCATTAGTATTTTCATTAGGCGGAACGGTAGTAATTGGCTGTTCAATTTTTGCAGGAGTCACTTGCAGCTTGTTACCTGCTTGTGATTGTTCAAGAACAACCACATCCTCATCTGTCGCATGTACTTGTTGGTTATCAATATCATCAAGTGCGACTTCATCAGTTTCTTGAATATCTGGTTTATAAGTTATCTTTTCATTTGGAAAGCTTTTACTTGTTTTCTCACCTGAAAAAGCGGGCGCTTGCGGGATCGCTTCAAAGTCATCTTGATAAGATTTTTTTTTGCCATCTAATATGTCGGGTAAAAAAATAACAAGTACTGCCGCAACAATAACAGTACCAACAAGGCGATTTTTAAAAGGTGTAGACAAGATATACTCCAACAATGATGCCGTAAACTAATTGATAAGCAATTGTTGCCTAATAGCAGCAACCGTATAAAATGAGCCAAATACTAAAATCAAATCATCAGTATTAGCTTGCTCATTAGCTATTCTAAATGCCTCACCAATATTGTCAAAGCAATTGATGTTATTAGTAAAAGCGTTTAGTTTTTCTGTCATTAAACTTATCGGTGCTGCACGAGGCACATTAAGCTCGCTAGTGTACCAATAATCAATTTCATCTTTAAGCCCTAAAAGGCTATTACTAATATCTTTATCGCCCAACATAGCGACTACAGCATAAACCTTACGATTAGAGTTAGGCTTGGTTAGCTTCATTTTTTGAAGATAGCCAGCTAAATACCGTGTTGCTTGTGGATTGTGACCCACATCTAAAACAATATCACAGCCATTACTTTGTTTAAAAACTTCTGTTCTACCAGCTACTTTTGTTTTTTCTATTATTTGATTAATAAATGCCGTACTTAGCTTAATACCTAAACTCAATAAAACCATTAAAGCGGTGGCAACATTATCACGCGGTATAAAAGGTGAGTTAAGCTTGGTAAATGATGTGCTTTGATACTGCCAAGTCCAAGAGGAAGTCGCTTCTGTTGAAGTTTCTTCATAAATACAAAAATTATCATTACGCAGATAAACTCTACCGTTGTCACCCAACGAGTTAGCATGTGCAATAACCGACTTAGGTGCATTCGTGTCACCAATAACGATGTTTTGATTAGCTCGCATAATACCTGCTTTCTCAAAGCCAATGGTTTCTCGGTCGTTACCTAAAAAGCTTTGATGATCTAAATCAATGGTGGTTATAACTGCAACATTGGCATCAATAATATTAGTTGCATCTAAACGCCCCCCTAACCCCACTTCTAAAATAATATAGTTTGGTTTTTCAACCATTAATACCAGCAACGCAGCTAAGGTTGTATATTCATAATAACTTAACGATATGGTACCGCGAGCTTGCTCAATTTGTATAAATGCTTTAATTAGCGCAGAATCGTTAACATCGCGTTTATTAATACGTAAACGCTCATTAAAGTGCTCAATATGAGGCGATGAATAAACTGCTACACTATTTGCTTTACCATGGGTTGTATCACTTAAGAGTGCATTCTCCATAAAAGCACAGGTTGTGCCTTTACCATTGGTTCCCGCAACAGTTATCACCGTAGCAAAACTCAAGTCGATAGCAAGAATGTCAGCAACTTGTTTAATACGAGTTAAACCTAAGTCTATTTCTTTGGTATGCAAGTTCTCTAAATAAGAAAGCCATTCATCTAAACGCGTAAATTGTAGATAGGGGTTAAGGTGACATGATGACATGAGTATTTTCTCAACTTAATAAAACAACCTATAATTAGCTTGAACTCGGAATAATATATTCATACCAAGCTGTTATTTTTTAACTATAATGGCCTTGCATTACTTACAATAAACTAGTTATTGACGCACAAAACAAGTTTAGGTGAGTTAGGCGTATAAAAAAGGCGGAGCCAATATAATGATATATTGTTACTCCACCTTATAAATACAAGACATGCTTATGAGTTTATTTAGTGCAATTCTAGTGAGGGAATGGACTAGTTTGCCCCATAAACTTAGCTAATAAACGCGCTAATTTTTCACGCATTTCACGGCGGTCGATAATCATATCAATAGCGCCTTTTTGCAATAAAAACTCACTACGTTGGAAGCCTTCAGGTAGCTTTTCACGTACGGTTTGTTCAATTACGCGCGGACCAGCAAAACCAATAAGTGCTTTAGGCTCTGCTACATTGATATCACCTAGCATAGCTAAACTTGCAGAAACGCCGCCCATTGTAGGATCCGTTAAGACTGAAACATAGGGTAAGCCTTTCTCACTCATTTTAGCTAAAGCCGCACTGGTTTTAGCCATTTGCATTAGTGAAAATAACGCTTCTTGCATACGCGCTCCGCCACTTGCTGAAAAACAAATAAATGGAATGTTATGCTCTAAGCAGTACTCAACACCTTTAACAAAGCGAGCTCCAACAACTGATGCCATTGAACCGCCTAAAAAAGCAAACTCAAACGCGGCAACAACAACTGGCGTACCGTGTAACTCACCTTTCATAACGACTAAGGCGTCTTTTTCACCCGTTGACTTTCTCGCTGCGCTTAAACGATCTTTGTAACGCTTCGAATCTTTGAACTTTAAAATATCTTGCGCTTCAAATTCTTCACCAAGCTCTAAACGATTATCTCTATCTAAAAAGCTATCGATACGTTTACGTGCACTAATACGCATATGGTGATCACATTTAGGACACACCGATATTTGTCGTTCAAGTTCAACTTTATAAAGCACCGCATTACAAGATGAACACTTACTCCATACCCCTTCAGGAATATTTCGTTTTTGTGTTGAGTTTGCTTTTGGGAGAATTTTTTCTATCCAGCTCATAATATTATTTTTGCCTATTGCAACGAATGATGTTTAGTGACACTAGTATCAAAAACAGCATTGAAAAAAAATCTTAATTACTACTTATTTACCACTAAAATTAACATAAATTGTTAGGTAAAATATAGCACAGTGGTTACGGAGATCTTAAACCGCATATTAGACCATAGATTTAGGTATATATTATATAAAAAACTGGTCTGCTGTGTTGTTTAAATGAAAATATTATAAAAACACAAGCATTAAAGCACCTATAAAAATAATGGCCCTAGTGGTTGTTTAGGTATTTTAAATTGTGAAGGGTAATCCACATCGACAAAATATAATCCTTCTGGTGGTGCTGTAACACCAGCCAAGCAACGATTTTTAGCTAAAAGCACCTCTTGTATCCAAGCAATGCTTTCTTGCTTTTGCCCTACTCGAAATAAACTTCCAACCACATTTCTGACCATATGATGTAAAAAAGCATTCGCTTTGATATCAACAATAATATATTTACCCTGCCTAAAGACCTGACAATGTTCAATTGTACGAACAGGTGAATGTGACTGACAATGTACGGTACGAAATGAAGTAAAATCATGTCGCCCAATTAAATGTTGAGCGGCATCATGCATTAGTTCGGCATCTAACTCATGATGCCAATGACTAATACCGTGGCTTAAAATAGCAGAACGCAATGGGTGATTATAGATAATATAACGGTATCGCCTTGCTGTAGCGCTAAACCTAGCGTGAAACTCATCATCAACCTCACGCGCCCAGCTGATTGCAATATCAGGCGGTAAATGTGTATTAGCCCCTAAAGTCCATGCAACATCTTTACGTGTGGCATTAGTATCAAAGTGAACAACTTGATTAGTCGCATTAACACCGGTATCAGTACGTCCAGCACAAACAACTTCAATTTTTTCATTAGCTATTGTAGATAGTGCTTTTTCAAGCTTCTCTTGCACTGTTATGACATTATTTTGTCGTTGCCAACCACAATAATGCTTACCGTCATATTGAACACCAAGCGCATAACGCATCAAACTTTCCACCTAAACTCTACAGGACCTTAATTTTGATGCGCATTATCTATTATTTTAAGGCGTTAAGCTATGACTGATAGTAAAAGTCGTAATCGCTAGGCCGTTTCATGGTTAATATTATAAGCCTTCAAGTAATGTTTTAGCCGTAAGCTGCTCTTCGTTATTACCTTTACTTATTACTTCTTCTAAAATAACTTGCGCGCTATCAGCATCATCCATTTCCAAATAGACTTTAGCTAATTCAAGCTTGGCTGACATACTATTATCACTGTCAACATCAACGCCTTTATTATCTTCATCGTAAAGTGAATACTCACCTAAACCGACATCAATATTAGTTTTTTCATAAGGCTCATTATTCTCTTCTGCCGTCATGCTTTGAGACAATAAAGTGTCAACTGAAACATATTCAGCTGACTCTTTTGTTAAAGAGTCACTTTCTGAAGGTACATTATCAGAAACGATTGCATTTTGATTCTCGTTTGATGTACTACTTTCATTGCTAATAATACCATCAAGTAAACTATCACCAATGTCTTCGTCTTCGGTATTAACCTCTACTTGGCTATGGTTTTCCTCTTCAATATTGGCAAGCAACTCATCAAAATCAACGTTATCCAGTTCTTTTATATCTTCGATTTCTGTTGTTGAAGAGTCACTCGTTGATTTACTTTCGTTATCTTCCGTCAGTAAACTGGCTAATACGTCTTTATCGGTAAAATCAGAGCCAAGTTCATTTTCAACGTTGTCATCCGCAGGTGAGCCTTGCTCATCAATATTTTCAGATAAAAGATTATTAAGCATTTCCTCATCAAAGTCATGATTAACTGCTGAGTCGATTTCATTATCTGTAATACCCGTTAAAGAGTCACCAATATCTGCCAATACATCTTCTTGCTCTACGCTGTTTTCATCGAGCAACGCATCAATATCCAAATCATCATCTTCAATGGTTTCAGCTTTATTTTCACTGCTACGTTCAGGTACTACTTCTGTTGATTTTTCATCAGTATGATCGCTAAAATCAGCATTCAAAAATGGCGTTACGTACTCTTCAGTAAACTGGGCTATTTGCTGCTCATTATTATCTGACTCTGCTTCTTCGCTTGATAAGTCATTAATATCACTTAATGGTTTACCAGGCTCTTCGTTCGTTTTTTCAGTTGATAAATCCCCAAAGTCTGCATTTAAAAATGGGGCTACATATTCTTCTGTAAACTGCTCTATTTTAGCAGCACTAATAGACTCATCAGATTCACTGTTATCACTCTCTATATCTACAGATTTATCAGTCTCAGAAGCCTGTTCATTATTACTTACATCTGCTTCTGGAGCTGGTTCTATATCGATATCCATAGAATCAAGCAATGCGTCAATATCATCAGGGTCAGTGACATCCGCTGCTGGCGCTGGTTCTTCTGCCACTGAATCAAGTAATGCGTCAATATCATCTGGGTCGGTTACATCTGCTGCTGGCGCTGGCTCTTCTGCCACTGAATCTAATAATGCGTCAATATCATCTGGGTCGGTTACATCTGCTGCTGGCGCTGGCTCTTCTGCCACTGAATCAAGTAATGCGTCAATATCATCTGGATCAGTGACATCCGCTGCTGGCGCTGCTTCTTCTGGGGCAAGCTCTTCTGGCTCGGTTGCTGCCGCTTCTGCTT
>NZ_JAHKPW010000063.1:41997-42264 GCF_018860755.1 Colwellia sp. D2M02
CATTTACTGAGTCTAACAGCGCATCAATATCATCTGGGTCTGTGACATCCGCTGCTGGCGCAGCTTCTTCTGGAGCAGTTTTTTCTGGGGCAACCTCTTCTGGCTCTGTTGCTGCCGCTTCTGCTTTGTCATTTACTGAGTCTAACAGCGCATCAATATCATCTGGATCGGTTACATTTGCTGCTGGCGCTGGCTCTTCAGCAACCGAATCAAGCAATGCGTCAATATCATCTGGATCAGTGACATCCGCTGCTGGCGCTGGCTCTT
>NZ_JAHKPW010000065.1:0-16467 GCF_018860755.1 Colwellia sp. D2M02
TCGAACAAAATTTAACCGCGAAAAATCAACAGCCCCTAATCTAAAACAAAAGATACTGTTTACTCGTTAATTATTTTACCTGTACTTGCTAGCTTTTAATCTTTATTAGTAACTCGTTAATTACAGAGCGTAATTTATGTTGGGGTAATAAACTAGTTGCCTTTTGGTATGCCTGATATGCTTGTTCCTTACGCTCAAGTAATGTTAAAGCGTAAGCAAGATGATAATAAATTTCGCCATTTTGAGCATCACGAGCACTGGCTTCACGCAACAAACCTAGCCCCTGTTCAATATTGCCCGTTTGAACATGAAGCCAGCCAAGAGTGTCGTTTATCGCCGCATTTAACGGCATCAACTCGTAAGCTTTTTGAGCGTGGTTAATCGCAACGGTTAACTCTACAGCCTTGGGCTGCTCTGAAGTAAGCTGAATAACTTCTTTTTTTACTTCTTTCAAATATTTTGCAAGGTGATAGTTAGCCAAATTGTTTAAAAAGGCAGGGTTAGTATCTAAGTTTGGGTAATTTTCTAAGGTAGTAATAGCCAATGCTAAATCACCCTGCATCTCAGCTAAGGTACTTAACTGGGCAACGGCCCATTTATCACTAGGGGTATGTTCTAACCAGCTAACCAGTAAGGTGATTAACTGTTCTGTTTTTTCTTGCTGACTGTATAGTTGTGCTAATAGTTGTAATTGCTCTCTGCGTTTCTCATCTTGATAAAGCTCTTCAACAATTAATGTTGCTTGTTCAAATTGCTCTTGATTGATAAGTACATTAACTTTTAATGATAACCAAGATCGACTATTTTCATTCTCTTGCAATGCCGAATCTATAATAGTTAATGCTTTTTTATACTGCTGTTGGGCAATGTAGAGCCGTGTCTGTAATAACGGAGGTATAGGGTCTTGCTCTAAGCTTTGAATACGAGCTATCGTTTTAGCCGCTGCATTAGCGTCCATCACATCAAGCTGCGCTCCAGCTAATACAATAAGTTTTTTCGGCTCTTCATATAATAAACCGTACAGTATATTAAGTGATTTTTGCGCTTGAGCCTGTTCGCCTAGCTGAGCTTGTATTCTACTTTTAGTGAGTAACAACGCTTCGTTTAACGGGTAACCTTGTTCAAGCTGAGTTAATAAAGGTAATGCTAAATCAGGCTGTTTAGTGGCAATATATAAGTTAAGTAATGCTCGCCCTGTTTGAAAATTATTGTTAGCTGCCAAAGGTGTTAATAGTTTAATCGCTAATGGAAAGCGTCCTTGTTTGACCGCTAAATCGGCATAAAGCTGAAGCGCTAACGCATTATTTGGGTTAATGGTTAATAATTGTTGGTAATAGCTTTCAACTTCAGTCAATTTTTTTTGTTGTAAATAAACACCAGCAAGTGACAATATTGCAGGAGAAAAATTAGCATCAAGTGCGAGTGCTTGCTCAAAAAAGTAAATAGCTTCTTCACTATTTTCACGCGTTTTAAGTGATAACTCCCCCGCAAGTTGTAATACTTCAACTTTATCAGGGTATTCATTTAATAAGGCTTGTGTTGTTTGTTGAGCTTGCTCGAACAAACCTGCTTGCAACTGCATAAAACCTAATACCGTTTTATTTTGTAAACTACTGTTGATTTTTTCATTAGTTGCACTGCCGCTAGTGTTAGTTTTACTTAGCTCAGCAAGGGCCGTTTCTTGCTGCTCATTAGCTAATAAGCTGGCAATATAATGTTCGCTAATACGCTTGTTATCTGGAAAATTCTTATTCGCTTTTTCCAATAACGTTAACTGTTGAGTTAACAAGCCCGCTTGACGATAAATTTCACTCGCTAACACATACATCTCAACATCATTACTATTTTTTGCTAATGCTTTTTCAATGTGAAATTGCGCTTTTTCAATGTCTTGCTCTCTTAGCGCTAGAATGGCTAAATAACGGCGAGCACTTGAGTTTTCACCATATAAGTCAAGGTAACGCACAAACTGTTTCTTAGCTGAGTGGCTGTTTTGATTAATGAAATCTACCGTTGCTGACAGTAATAAAACGTCTTGATCGTCTTTATGTCTATTATCTACACCCGATAGTTGCTGCTTAACCTCTGATAAAATGATGCGAGCTTGTTTAGTATTACCTTGCTGAGCAACAATAGAAGAATGCAATAATTTAGCATAAGGGTCATAAGGAGAGCTTTCGCGTAACTTCAATGTTATCGCTAACGCTAACGCCAATTCATTTTGTGCTAAATATAAACCCGCTTGTGAAAATAATGCTTGTTTGTTGTGTTCATCAAGTGAAAGTACTAAAGAAATAAACTGTTGAGCTTGCTGATATTGATTAAGTTTTTTATAAAGTTCAGCATTAAGTAGTAAAGCTGGAATATAAGTGTCGTCAATCAGTAAGGCTTTATTTAATGACTGTTGGGCGTTATCGGTATTTTCATTGCGGTACCACAAATCAGCTAAAGCGGTGTGATATTGCGCGCTATTTTCCTGCATGTTAATCGCTTGCTGATAAGCGCTTAATGCCAGGTCATACTTTAATAAGGCTTTATAAGCATTACCTTGAAAGTAATAATATTGCGCATCAGTATTTAAATGTTTTTGCGCTGTTAATAAGGCTAACGCCTCTTCATTTTTATCGAGTAATAATTTTACCTCAACCAACGACATGGTAACCGCATAAGAGTCGGCATGAAGAATTTTAGCTTGTTCAAACTCTTTTTCTGCCGACTTTAAGTTACCCGTTTTTAGTAATATATTACCGAGTAATAAACGCGCAGGTAAGTAATCTAAATCTTGCTGTAAGCTGTTTTTCACCGCAATTTCAGCTTCAGCTAGTTTATCTTCATTTAATAACTGTAAGGCATGTTCGTAGTGTTTTACAGCCTCGGTTGCCAATGCTGTACAAGAAAGGGTTAATAAAGCCGAAAAGAGTAAAAAACGCATTAATTTATATCCATTAAAAAACCACAATATCGAAAACAGTCAGTACACCTAATCACCTTTGAGTAAACACTAACTAAGTATGTCTTGTAACCACTGTTTAGCTTCTTCGTCTGAGGTGAAAAATTTAAAATTCAACCCCGCTTGCTCATAAGCTTTTGTACATAAACTTTTGGTCGAGTTAGGTACATCACTACCTGCTAAGTTTATGGCAACCGCTTTAGTATTACCTTTTTTTAAAAAGGCAACATGATAATCTAAAGCCTCGGCAACACTTATTGCTTCACCCAGAGGAACTAACAGTACGGCATAGTTATTAAAATCAACCAATGTCACTGCTGCTATTAGATCTTGATGTAATAAGTGAAAGTATTCAATATTCCACGGACCAACACTACGAATAGTAATGATATTATTTTCAACAGTAATCTCTTTCGCGCCATGTACTGAAAATGCAGTAGACATATTTATCCTTCAATTTGTCAATAATCGATAACAGTAAAAGAAACCATTTTACGCTAGCTCAGGAAGATACTCAATTAAGATAATTTTTGTTAAACTAGCGCAAACCTTTCACTTTCATTTAAATTGAGATTTCATGGAAAATGCTATAACTGAGTCTTTCCCGCGCGCAGGATTTCGCCGACGCTTTGCCTCCTGGGTTTATGATTTACTAATTATTATTGCGATATTTATGCTATCTGGTTATGTCTGCGTTGCACTCTTTGTTTTGCTTGATCACCTTGGCCTTATTAATATTGTTCGTAATGACTTTGATATAGACTGGAACGCTTCACATGTAATGTACCGCATTGCTTTTAATAGCTGGGGAGTAGCTTGGGTTTGTGGCTTTTTCATTTACTTTTGGTCACGAAAAGGACAAACACTTGGTATGAGAGCCTGGCGTTTACGCGTACAAAATCTTGACGGTTCACTGATCAGCTCAAAAACAGCAATTAAACGTTTATTAACAACCCTATTCGGTTTGGGCAATATTACCGTATTATTTGATCGAAAAAACAAACTGAGCTTACAAGACCGATTAACCACTACTGAAGTGGTCGTATTATCGCTTGAAGCTAATAGTGATTGATTATACAAAAGCTCGTGAGTAAGTGACAATTACATAACTTACTCACTCCCGTTATTATGCTGGGCCTTATTGTTATCACCTCTCAAGGCTCTTTTCATGCGCATACTCATGCTGATATCCATACCGCTGGCAGAAGGCAAGTTGTCTTTATCAAGCGGGATATCTGTATCATTCTCTGACAAATGCGTTAATATCGCATTAAGCTGCTGGTCAAAGTCTTTTGGTTTTTCATCATCAAAAAATGCAAAGGGTTTGTCATCGGTTTGCCACTGTTCATGCTGCGGCATTACATGCTCACGGCCATACTCCATAAATTGACAAATAAACGCCAATACCGGCTCGTACACATCACTGCCGTTGTAATAAGGGTTATGGCGCGGTTGTACCATAAAATTAGCCCATTGCATGTTGTTGTGTTTATCAAAACCACGTGTCTGGATACGCATCATTTGAAAGTCTTCATAAACCCGTAAACCTTTAAAGTGCTGGGCGCGTACCTTGCCTTTGTACCAGAGGTAGACAATTTGTTTATCACGATCAAACACCATTGGCGCTTGTCGCTTAAAGCGAATAATAAAGAACAACAAAAGTGGAATGGTAATAACGTAAAAAACTAAAAATGAAATGTCTTTTTTAAGGCGATAAGTACCGCCAACTTTGGTAGTTGTATAATAGCGATGGTGCATATAATTACTTAATGATAGCTCTCCATTCTCATCTAACATATCGTAGGTTCGTTTATGAATAGGGTGAATGTTAGAAGATGAAAAATAATTCTCTCCATGCTCTTGTTTATAAAGTTTAACCCTACGCTGCGTCGTGTCTTCTCTTGCTTGCCATGAACCACATAGATCTTCAACATTTAAATATACAGTAAATAAAATCATTAATAATAGTGGGATCAGTCCCATATTACGGGCTTTCATAGAATTATTACTAAGCTTACAAAGGTGCTTATCTACATACACTATCGGTATTGGCGGCGGTGTCTCTTTAGTGAGTTGAAAGCTAAGTAGTGCTTTCAACTTATTTACTAAAGGTATTGGATAATGGTGTTTAATCAAAGGCATTGTTTTTTACTTAACCGTATTCATGCTGGAGGAATAGGCAAGTTGTCTTTATCAAGCGGGATATCTGTATCATTCTCTGATAAATGCGTTAATATCGCATTAAGCTGCTGGTCAAAGTCTTTTGGTTTTTCATCATCAAAAAATGCAAAGGGTTTGTCATCGGTTTGCCATTGTTCATGCTGCGGCATTACATGCTCACGGCCATATTCCATAAATTGACAAATAAATGCCAATACCGGCTCGTACGCATCACTGCCGTTGTAATAAGGGTTGTGGCGAGGTTGCACCATAAAATTAGCCCATTGCATGTTGTTGTGTTTATCAAAACCACGTATCTGAATACGCATCATTTGAAAGTCTTCATAAACCCGTAAATCTTGAAAGTGCTGGGCGCGTACCTTGCCTTTGTACCAGAGGTAGACAATTTGTTTATCACGATCAAACACCATTGGCGCTTGTCGCTTAAAGCGAATAATAAAGAACAACAAAAGTGGAATGGTAATAACGTAAAAGACTAAAAATGAAATGTCTTTTTTGTAAAAATAACTTCCATAAGCTGTATGTTTTTTACTGTAACGAGCATACAAGTAGCTTTTAAACGTCAACTCACCACTTTCATCTAGTAAGTTATACCACTTTAAGTGTATTGGATTCACTTCTATACTACTAAAATAATCCTCTCCATATTTTTTTTTATATAATTCAACGCTATCAATAGTTGAACTCTCTCTAGCACTCCAGCTTTTCAATAAATTATTGCCATTTAAATATGCAGTAAATAACACCATTAACAACAATGGGATCAGTCCCATATTACGGGCTTTCATAGAATTATTACTAAGCTTACACAGGTGCTTATCTACATACACTATCGGTGCTGGCGGCGGCGCCTCTTTAGTGAGTTGAAAGCTAAGTAGCGCTTTCAACTTATTTACTAAAGGTATTGGGTAATGGTGTTTTATCAAAGGCATTGTTTTTTATTTAACCGTATTCATGCTGGAGGAATAGGCAAGTTGTCTTTATCTAGCGGAATGTCGGTGTCGTTTTCTGATAAATGTGTTAACACCGCATTTAATTGCTGCTCAAAGTCTTTTGGTTTTTCATCATCAAAAAATGCAAAGGGTTTTTCATCTGATTGCCATTGTTCATGCTGTGGCATAACATGCTCGCGGCCATATTCCATAAATTGACATATAAATGCCAATACCGGCTCGTACGCATCACTGCCGTTGTAATAAGGGTTATGGCGCGGTTGCACCATAAAATTAGCCCATTGCATGTTGTTGTGTTTATCAAAACCACGTATCTGAATACGCATCATTTGAAAGTCTTCATAAACCCGTAAATCTTGAAAGTGCTGGGCGCGTACCTTGCCTTTGTACCAGAGGTAGACAATTTGTTTATCTCGATCGAATATCATAGGTGCTTGGCGTTTAAAACGAATAATAAAGAACAACAAAAGTGGAATGGTAATAACGTAAAAAACTAAAAATGAAATGTCTTTTTTAAGGCGATAAGTACCGCCAACTTTGGCCGTTGTATAATAACGATAATGCATATAATTACTTAATGATAGCTGTCCATTTTCGTCTAACATATCGTAATTTCGCTTATCTATAGGGTGAACTTGTGGAGATACAAAGTAATTTTCGCCATATTCACGTTTATAAAATCTAATTTTGTGTTGTGTCGACTTCTCCTTTTTCTCCCAACCAATACAGAAATCATCAACATTTAAATATGTAGTAAATAAAATAATTAATAACAATGGGATCAGTCCCATATTACGGGCTTTCATTGAATTATTACTAAGCTTACAAAGATGCTTATCTACATACACTATCGGTTTGGGTGGCGGCGCTTCTTTAGTGAGTTGAAAGCTAAGTAGCGCTTTCAACTTATTTACTAAAGGTATTGGATAATGGTGTTTAATCAAAGCCATAAAAACCTCTTTTATTAATGCGTTTCAGGCATAAAATTATCATCAAGCATGCCTATAATAGCCCCATCAACCAATTGATTTTCAACTAAATAGCGTTTGGGTACGATAGCTCCTGGTGATGGCTCGTAATACCAATATAAAAAAACCTCCTTTTCATGTTCAAGGGTTAAGGTAAATTGTGTAAGCCCTGAGTTAAAGGTATGTTTTATGGCATTGAACTGTTGTTTTAAGCTTTGGGTTAATTGCAAATCAACCTCACGCACGGTTACGTATGGGCTAAAGTCGCTAGTGCTATTACTGAGAGTATTTGGTTTGATGATGCCATCAGACAACACTCTTTTATTAACTCTTACTTCAAAGTAAAGCTGTGAAATACCTAGTCTAAAATTAGGTAAGGTAAAGTTATAGTCAGACTTATCGTCTTTATGTTCAAGAGTTAATGATGGACGATTAAATATATTCTCAAACTCTTGCAGCTCAACTTGATAGGCACTCGAGACTCTTTGTTCTTTATATATAGTAGAAGCTTCTTTGAGCCTATCATTAATAGATGGTCTTTCATCTTCAGTTATCCAAAACGCATATTTACTACCATTTCCCCAAAAACAATTTGCTAGTAATAGCTCTAAATCATTTTTACCAAAGATAAAGGTCATACTAATACCTGCACCTATAGCGATTAAACCACCTATGAGCAATAATATACTGACAGGCGCGCCGCCGATTGTAGCAGCTGAAACACCGCTAGCATAAAGTGCACTAGAGCCAAAAAATATCACTTGTGTTGCTAATGCAGCAGAGCCTGCCATGGTAATTAAGTGCCCATAAGCTTCTTCGTCACTGCCAACATTAAAGGCATTTATAGCACTCATGGTTGAACTAACCGCACCCGCTATGTTAGCTACTAAAATAAGCCGTGTGGTGGCTTTACCAGCTAAAAACACCCCCAATGACTTGTTTAAATTTTTTGCCAGTGGCTTTAATGCTTGCATGGCTTTGGGCTGCAATAATTTAGGTTGAGCTTGAACCGCCTTATGCCCCATTTTAATTGTGTCACTACCAATGGTGGCAATATCAACGGTTAAAGCCGATAGAATACTAGTCCAGGTCATGACCGTTTGAAACGTTGAATGACTCTTTAGTGGGTTAGTGCTATCAAGACGATTCTGATGAATAAGATCGTTCATTGCAGCAATATTAAAATAAGCACTGAGCCCAGCAAAACTTCCATCAACAAGAATCGCTATTTTACTGGCGTTACTGTAAGGGCTGTGTACAAACGCATAGTTATTGTAATTACGAGCATCAACTTTAATTTCAGATAAGGTAATGAGTGTTGGTAACTTTGCATCTTTTATAGCTTCTACCCAGTCAAATGCCGTTTGCGCCACCTTAATTTTACGTTCGGCACTGCCGACATAACGCTCAGCAGTTTGTGGGTTGCTAACTCGTAAATGCTGATTTAAATTTGCATCACGTATAGTTTTATTTATTAGTTTCTCTAGTTGTTGCTCGGTTAGGGCTACTTTTTTATCAAGTATTTGTACACCGTACACCCCTAAAATGGCTGGCACTACTTTGTTGGCAATATAGTTAAGCCCTGCTCCTGCACTTAACCCGAATAATTTTTTTGCGTAGTCCATACTGACTTTAGTGGGTGAATACACTTTAGAAATAATAGGGGCCATTATATTGAGCATAAGCCTGTCTATTACCTGTAAAGTGTTTGCGGTAAAGTCGGTACCCTTTTGCGGCTGAGTGATGATGGGTCTTAAAAAATGATACCAAAACATAGCCATTGGTGAGGAATTGTCATTGTTTTCGGCTTGTTCTGCGCCGTCAATAAATAATTTTTCAAGGGCTTTGTTTCCGGGTTCTGATGCTAACATTCCGGCAAACATATCAGTGCACACATCACACAATTTAACAAGCTCATTTTCTTGTTCAGCATTTTGCTCTGGCTCTGCAAAAAAACTCTTTAAGTAGGTATTTAAGCTGCCTACTTGATTTTGATGTTCAGCAGCTCCCATAAATGCTTTATATAAATCAACAAACTCTTGCTGGCGTGCTAAATAATTTTGCTGGTTTTCATCCATTTCTTGCCAGTAGTTGCCGTGCTCTTGCCAGTTAATATTTTCTGCTAAGGCTTCTTTAATCTCTTCATCTTTACTGCTTCGTAGTGCCTGTACGAAGGAGCCTATTGTATATGGATAAACATTTTGTGCTGACTCGGCTTGCTGTAAAATGCAAAGCTGAGCATGTGCCAATGCAATATCTTTTTGTCGTCCCACTGGGTCAAATAATGCAACAATTTTAGATTTTTCAGAAAAGCGTAAGGTATGATTAATGCGTAACGAAATATGATCTGCGTCAAGTTCGTATGAGTGCTCGGTAGTTAAATTTTCTAAGTTTAATTCTTCTTGGTTAGCTTTTTCACTGGCTTGTACTTGTAAAAATCGATCTTTCCTATCTCGATAATCTTCAATTAACTTCCATAAATTAGACTCTGTAACCGGAATAAAGTCTTGCCCTTGGTCTTGTTGTAAGTCAATTAGCTGCATACATTCGCGGCGAAAATTTACATCACTTTGAATTTTGTCAATAATATCAAGTGCTAATTCATGCTCGGTGTAAACAATTGAGACTTTTTTAACGTCTTCGCTAGCAAAGACAAATCCATAGCTACCGTCGCTTGATGATGCGCACTTGTTGTTTGTATCAATTTCAATACCTTGCGATGCATCAATACCATTTTTAAATTTATATTTAATAAAATGCTCTGATGCTACTCCTTTCTCATCTTTACGTTTTTCATATTTAAAAATATGTAATTTGTCAGAAGCCGGGTCATCGTCGTCACATAAGTAAATCCAACCCTTACGTAATAAACGAACAATATAACCTTGACCCTCTTTAATTGTTCTTGCGTAGAGTAAATTGTATAGTTCAACGGGAATGGCACTGTTACTTAATGTTTCTTCAAAAAAATTGGCATAAGCATAACGTACGGGGTAAATGGGCGTTACTTTCTTCCCTACTATCAATTTGTTGGTTTTGTTAACCGCCATTGCTAAGTTATTAGTGGCTGCGTTCATTTTATTTCCCTGCTATTAATATCCGTATACTTGCTTTAATTTAGCTTTAGTTTTTTTTCCTGCTATGGCGTCTACTTCTAAGCCATGTACAAACTGAAAACCTTTGACACCCGCTTTAGTTTTTGCGCCATTAATGCCATCAACTTTACCGCAGTCAAACCCTAATAAATTACAACGCGCTTGCACGCCTGAAAGTGTATCAACTGGGTCTAACTCCCCCACTTGTGCGGTAAAACTTTTACTGGGTGTGGTTTCGCCTTCTTTAAGGTATAAATCGATCTGGGCAGTAAGCGTATCATTTTCATTTAGTTCAACTTCAACTAAGCCGTCTGTCGGTAACACTGTATCGATAGTTTGACTGCCAATGTTAAGTACAATACGTTTTCCGGTAATATCGCGACCATCTTCATAAAACACTTTTAAGCGAAAATATTCTTTTTCGTTTTGTACGACAAAGGTGTTGATGCTACTAGCACGTAGTGGCATAAACTTTTCTTTTTTAGCGGGTATGGTGATGATATCGCCCGGAAAAATTAAATTAGGATCAGGGCGTAGTGCTTTAAATTCAGCATTACTGGGGTGGTTATACAAGGCGGTTGAGGTTTTATAACCATATTGGCGTGCTATGCGTAGCAGTGTTTCGCCTTGTGCGACGGTATGTTGCTGTGTCATTAATATATCCTTATATTTTACTTACCTAAATTGCTTTAGCTGAGTTTAGGTAATATTGCCTACAGACCAATCGTGATCGGCGAGTTCAAAAAAGCTGACTTTGGCGTTTTCAAAATCAGGGCCTGAGACATTGGCATAGCCATTTTGATCAAGTTGACCGGTAATAACATGGCCGTTGCGTAAACGAATGTTGTAACCCATGTTGGCTTGCGGCTCACCTAGTTCGTCGAGTAATTCAATTTCGTAGGCAAAAGTAGGCTCTTCAATGGTAAAGGCGCTAGTATCTACAGCGCCACTTGCATTAACGGCTACGGTGTACTCTCCAGGCTCTACTACAATGTAATGTTGCCAAAATGACAGTTCATCGGGACGCTTTTTTTCAAGTTGAATCGTGGTTTCGCCACTGGTTGGCCCTTGCCACTGAATATGCACGCTGCGACTGTTAGTGCTACCACCTTCAATGTTGAGTTTCCAACCACTCGGCACTAATAGGTTAGTGCCCGTTGGTGCAGGGTTACGCTCGCTACAACCTAGGTTGTAATCATAAATTAAATTAGCATTTTTATAGCCAGTGTAGAACTGTGCGAGTTGTTCTACGTTTTCAGAGGCTTGCAAAACATGATAAATAAAATTTTGTCGCACCTGATGAGTCGCTTTTAATAACATAGTGCTATTAATTTCAGGCTTGTAAATATTTACCGTAGGTGAATAGCTTTGCTCTGTTGGGCTCTGCGCTTGATTTTGTGCATATTGATGTCGCAGCATTTCTGCTCGCTGCTGCAAAAAGTCTGTTTGCGCTTGGCTTAAGTTACTGGCAGGTGTCGCTACATTACTAGCAGGGTGACTACTATTAGTTACTTGAGCTAATGAGGCATTACCTGTTATGGCATTATTGGCGGTAGAGCCGGCATATTTAGGTGTGTTATCAATTTTTTTAGGATAAATAGCAAGACCTTGCTCTGCTTGCTTAAATTGATTGTAAGTTACTTTTTGCCAAGTTTTCGTTTTAGCCCAAAATTGACAGGCTGGATTGTAGCGATATGTGGTTACTTGATGTTTATCAAGTACGCCGTATTGATTATCAACTAATAAACGTTGCAGTTTTTTTGGCAGCAAGCATAACTGACTTCGGCTTAGATAAGCGAAGTGAAGTGTTGGCTCTTGGGGCTCTGGTGTTTCAAAACTATTATTATTGGCAAAAAAATATGGTGTGGTATGGTTCACCGGATCCTTGGTGAGCATCAGCATCCTCGCTTCTGTTGTTTGTACGGTTGTTACGTAAACCGTTATTATTTTTCAAAAATGACGCCGTAGCATCAATAACAAAAAATTTTAGCGTTGAAATATAAAGAAATTAGCGCAATTAATCCAGCTAAAATATTGATTATCTTCTTTAGTTAACCCTAACACGAGTTAACGCTCCCTCCTCCTTGTGGCATAAATGCTGGTTACACCGCTTTTTTCTTAATAACGTACCAGGCACCACCTACAAATAACAAGCTAGGAACTGTAGCGCCAAATAATGCGGGAAGTTGGTACACTAAACTTAACGAGCCTAACACTTCATTACAAACAAAAAACAACAATCCTGTAAATACGCCCATCATGATGCGAGCACCCATAGAAACAGAGCGCAACGGACCAAAAATAAAAGACAGAGCTACCAACAGCATCACGGCAACAGTAAATGGCTGCATTATTTTACGCCAAAAAGCGAGCTGGTAACGGCTAGGGTCTTGCGCATTAGCTTCTAAGTAATCAAGGTAATCAATTAAACCACGTAACGATAATGACTCTGGCGTTACGGTAACCACGCCTAGCTTTTTAGGTGTTAGTGATGACTGCCAAACTTGCTCGTCTAACTGCTCGGTAATCACTTCCGTTGCTGTAACTTGTGTATTAATAACATCGGTGAGTCGCCATGAGTCACCCAAGTACACTGCACTTTGCGCCGACAGCCAACTATCAAGTTTCAATTGCTCATTAAAGCGATAAATCTGTACTTTTTTCAATTTACCTTGGTCTTGTACTTCACCAATATTGACAAAGTAATCGCCATCTTTCGCCCAGACGCCATTTTTAGAGGAGATTAAACTGCCTCCCGATATTGCCTGAGCTCTAATTTCACGCGCTTTTGCTTCACCGCTTGGCGCTAGCCACTCCCCTACTGCCATGCTAACCAAAATAAGTAATACCGCAGTCTTCATTACCGACTTAATAATGTCTAACTTTGATAAGCCTGCCGCCTGCATTACCACCAGCTCACTGTTACTCGCCAGCATACCTATACCAATTAAGCCGCCAATTAGCGCCGACATTGGGAAAAATATTTCAATATCACGAGGAATAGCGTACAGCACATATAAGGCGGCATGGGATAAGTCATAATTACCACGACCAACCGCTCGCATTTGTTCCACAAACTTAATAATGCCGCTGACACTAACAAAAACCGCTAAGGTAATAAAAGTGGTTGAAGTAATAACGCGACCAATATAAAAATCTAAAATACGCATTAATTAACCTTAGTGTTAAGCGTGTCGTCACGCTGTTTTCTTTTCATTTTCGGCAGTCTAGCTTTTATTTTCCGACCACTAGTACGTTCTTTCATTAAGAGCATAATTCCCATAAATAAGCCGCTAATATGAATTGGCCATAAGCCTACCTCACTGGGTATAACTCCCTTTTCAATACTCGATCGCATTGCGGTTAATAATAAGAAATATCCTAAAAACAACATTAATGCTGGCAACATTTTCGCAAACTTACCTTGCCTAGGATTAACTACACTTAGCGGCACCGCAATAAAGGTTAAAATAAGGCATGCTAATGGAAAGGCAATACGCCACTGTATTGTTGCTCGGTATTCACCTTCTAACTCTGGGGTACTTTCTGTTAATAACTGCTGGGTGGTTAAGGCACTAAGCTTACGATGCTTGTGCTCAACTTCTTGATCTTTAATTTGAATATAATATTTATCAAAATTAACTGATTGAAACTCATTGGTAACTGGGTCGCTATGATAACGGGTGCCATTATCCAGCACTAATCGTTGTGAGCCGAGTTCATCTTCAAATACTTGCCCTTGTGACGAATACACTAAACTGGCATTAATAATACTGTGCTCACTATTTTTTTCATCAGGCAGTTGTGCAACAAATACTTTATTGAAACTGTTATTTTCACGACTTTTATCATGAATAAATACCACGGCATCTTGGTTACCTGTTTGTTGGAATCGGCCTGCAACTAAAGCACTTAGCCCAGAGTCAGCGGCAAGTTCTTCTTGTACTTTATATTGGTATTCAGACGCCATTGGCGCTAAATACAAGGTAAAAATTCCCGTTAAAATCGCCGTAATAAACGCAAGTACTAGGGTGACTCTCACCACATACCACTCACTTACCCCACAAGCATGTAATACGGTCATTTCACTATCAGCATAAATACGGCCATAAGCGAGCAGCACCCCCAAAAATAAACTGAGTGGTAGCATCATGCCTGCTAAGTCTGGCACTTTAAGTGCGATAAAGGTCATTACCAGTTGACCCGGGATACTACCGTCTGACGCGTCACCTAAGTAACGAACAAATTTTTGGCTGATGAAAATAGTCATTAAGACTAAAAAAACCGCGAGTTGGGTTTTAGCCACTTCTTTTAATAAATAACGAAAAATGATCACAAAAAGATCCCATAAAAACTTAGTTTTTTTCTGACATACTGGCAATTTTTAAGTAAACTTGTCGTTTTCATAAGTAAAGTATAAAGTCAGTAGCTAAGAAGTATTGATAAATGCGGCTATAATTATAGCCCTTAGCAATAGAGATTGAATAGACAAGAGTGCTATTTTTTACTTATTTTAGCAAGTTAAAGCAAATAAACTTGCTAGTTTCCCCAAAATTCAATTGTAAAAGGAAAAGTCATGGAGTTCAGTGTAAAAAGCGGCAGCCCAGAAAAACAGCATAGTGCTTGTATTGTTGTTGGTGTTTTTGAACCTCGCAGACTTAGCGGAACCGCTGAGCAATTAGATGAAATCAGCGAAGGCTACATCAGCAACCTTTTGCGTAAAGGTGATTTAGAAGGTAAATCAGGTCAGATGTTATTACTACATCATGTACCTAACATGTTAAGTGAACGTGTTTTACTTGTTGGTTGTGGTAAAGAACGTGAACTAGACGAACGTCAATACCGTCAAATTATTACTAAAACAATTAATACCCTAAATGAAACGGGTGCCATGGAAGCTGTATGCTTCTTATCAGAGTTACACGTTAAAGGTCGTGATATCTACTGGAAAATTCGTCAAGCGGTTGAAGCGGCTCAAGATAGCTTATACACCTTCGATAGTTTGAAAACACGTAAAGCCGAATTACGTCGCCCATTAAGAAAAATGGCGTTTAAAGTGCCTACTCGCCGTGAGTTACCTATTGGTGAACGCGCAATAGCACACGCACTAGCAATTGCTGAAGGGGTAACAACCTGTAAAAACGTTGCCAATATGCCGCCAAATATTTGCAATCCAGCCTATTTAGCTGAACAAGCAAAAATTTTAGAAAACGACTACGACAATGTAACTACAACCATTGTTGGCGAGCAAGAAATGGAAGAGTTAGGTATGGGTTCATACTTAGCGGTAGGCCGTGGTTCAGCAAACGAATCGCAAATGAGCATTATTAAATACAATGGTGCTGGCGACGATTCAAAACCGCTAGTACTTGTAGGTAAAGGCTTAACATTTGATAGTGGTGGTATTTCATTAAAGCCAGGCTTAGGTATGGATGAAATGAAATATGACATGGGTGGTGCCGCGGGCGTATTAGGCGCTATGCACTCATTAGCAGAGTTACAGCTACCCATTAATGTTATCGGCGTTTTAGCTGGCTGTGAAAATATGCCGGGTAGTAACGCTTACCGACCAGGTGATATTTTAACCACTATGTCGGGTCAAACCGTTGAAGTACTAAATACCGATGCTGAAGGTCGCTTAGTTTTATGTGACGCTTTAACTTACGTTGAGCGTTTCGATCCTGAATTAGTGATTGATGTAGCAACCCTAACTGGTGCTTGTGTTGTCGCATTGGGCGCACACGCAACAGGTTTATTAAGTAACCACAACCCACTGGCGAATGAATTATTGAATGCGTCAGAGCAAAGTGGTGACAGAGCATGGCGTTTGCCATTGTGGGATGACTATCAAGAACAGCTTGAGAGTCCTTTTGCAGACTTTACCAACTTAGGTGGTAAAGAAGCAGGTACCATAACAGCGGCTTGTTATTTATCTAAATTTACCAAAAAATACAATTGGGCACATTTAGATATTGCTGGCACCGCATGGCGTGGTGGAAAAAACAAAGGTTCAACTGGGCGCCCAGTAAGTATGCTAACGCAGTTTTTATTAAACCGTTCAGGTCAAGAGCAAGGCGAATAATTACTTACTAGCAGCTTAATCAATAATAAGTTAATGCACTATTTTCATAAAATAAGGCATTAACTTATTTTGCGTTAAAAGCGAGTATTTATTATCTAACTTGAACTCGGTTTAAGAGATGCTTAAAAAATTGAATTATAAGAAAAATTATCTTCTGAATCACTAGCTTGATAGTTTTTATTTTTTCCATAGGATAAGCAAGGCAATTTCGTGTCAATAGCTGGCCTATTGCAAGTAA